>JAZGFI010000001.1:0-53726 GCA_036479435.1 Planctomycetota bacterium
TTGGACGCCGCACGGAGTGAGCGAACTCGGCTGTCCGAAGGAATCTCAGCCATGGGCACCGATGAGGCCTGGCGGCCCGTGTACAAAGCGCCGTTTATCCGCACTTTTAGGCCACCGTCAACAATCAAGATCGCGCCCATCGCAATAACGAAAAATGCGCCAAAACCAGTCGCCCTCGCGCTATGAGTCTCGGCACGGTCGGCCCAATACTTCGCTGGCGCACTGAGATTGTACTTTTCGTCGATCGCCGCATTAAGCGAATTCAATTTCGCTTCCGCTTCTGCACTGAACTCCGCGATCAATCCTTCTGCCCTCTTGTATGCCTCTTCAACCCCAGTGATTCCCTCCCGGCACTCTTGGTTCCGACGAAGAATATCGTCCGTCGCAGCGGTGCCGTAGGCGTCTGTTCAGCGTCAAGTAGCTCTACCCACTGGCGACAATTAGAATTCCCCATGGGGGCCGACGTTTTTGGGCCTCCAGGGGTCCCGGTCAGGGCGGAGCCCTGTCTGGGGTCTGGGTCTTACCGCCCGCAAGGCGGTTCCCCCCGCTCATCGTGCCCCACAAAGTTCCCGCTGAACACTGCTATCCAGATGAGAAGAAAATTCGAGCCACGGCGGTGATCACCGCGAGTTTCTCAAGCCCTCTCCAGATACTCTTGGGACCAGGCTCGCCATCGCATTTTCTTCCGAGAAACCCGCCGATGCTGGCAACCATTCTTGTTGCGTCGCGTAACGTTGGCGGTTTCTTGGCTGCCTTTGGTGATTTCCGGATGTAGCAATCGAGTGCCTTCCACTCGTCTTCTTCAAAGAAGACAGAGCATGGTATGTCGGGAGTCTCTCGGCCTTGCTTGACAAGGTACATGATCCGCCAGGCTACGACAGCATCAATGGCGAGTGCTGCTTTGAGGGAGGCCGCAGATGAGGATTGTCGATCTTCTATGCGACAGCCACTCTTAAGTGTTTTGAAATACACTTCGATTTGCCATCGTTTCATGTACCACCGTACTTTCTCAGCGGCGTCCTCAGCACACTCGATGGGCATGCTCGTTAGGAGCAACCAGTTTATGCGATCACGAACTTGCGTATCCGTTTCTATCGCAGTGATCGCCCAGGATTGGGTCCCCCGAGTCTTGCCTTTCCTGTTCGGGCTCCGGACCCGTACTTTTCGAAATCGAATCTCCAATTCGGCTTCTCTCGCCAGCCGTTTGCCTCGGCGCGGCACTTGGACTGACATGCAACCAGCAACCTTCTCGTCAGCGACGAGTTCCCAAACGCTGCCCTCAATCTCCATATCCGCCCTAAGGCACTTCCGTTCGTGTACGGCACGCACCAACACCTCGGCCTGTCCCTTTTCTGCGGCTTCAAGCACTTCAAACATATCCGATTCGCGATCACCCATCACCACGACTTTTGTGTCGCTGAGTCGGCGAGCTGCTTCGTCGGCTTCGGCATAACCTCGAAGCCACTTTTGACTCTCCTTCTCACCAGTTGGAAGAAAATAGCGTTCGTCGCCGTCTCCGTAGCCTTCTTTGTTGCGCACCCAAGCATTGATATCCAGCATCCCCAACGGCGTGCTCTCTAAGTTCGTAAGCATGAGCGCATGCACGTGGATTCCCAAAGTCGCGTTAGCGCCAAAGCTACCAATTGGCCCCAGACCTTTGGTGGATAAATGCTTCGAATAATTGAGGGAAGTCGTGTCTTGAATCGCCAAGATGACGGACTCTTGTTGCGCACGTACGAGTGTCGCCTCTCGGTGACCGCTCAGGAAGTTTTCAATGCTCGCGTTTGGATGAGACAAGAGGCGATAAGCTCCTTTTGTCGCCGCTCGGCTCCCACAAGCCGCAGGGAGGCTTGCCGTTGGATTTTGAAAACAAGAGCGACCGTATTCAACCAACCGCTTCGTCAACCGTCGATCGCCAAGGTCTACGGCACCCCACTCCCTTGTCGCCCAATCAGCGTGGGGATCTAATCTGATAATAGGTTCCAAGCACAGGGTTCGCCGCCAATCCTTGTCCAAATAGAAAAGCCAAATGCTCTTTTTGGACTCACTGCAATTGTGAGCACGGTCTTGGCGACCACGCCCCGCCGTATCGCCGACGTGCGCCCAGTTGGATGCTTGATAGCTGGTGCCGCGAAAACGAGACTTGTCCACGAACGATTCAACGACGACGGGCCGAATGCCGTAGAATTCTTGCCAATCATCAGCTATGCGCTTGAGAAGAAGCGACTGAACTCGTGATGCAAGATTCTTCTGCCAAACCGCTATGCAAAAACGACTCTGCCCGATGAGCAGCGGCCGATTCCGTCGACGCGCTTCTCTGCTCCAGCCGATATGCGAATCTCGCGACGCTACATGAAGCGCCGCATCTGAAAAGCTCGCCGACGCGACGACCTCACCGTTAGCAGCTTTCACTACGTAACGCAGCTGACGGCCGCACAATGGACCTGAACCAAGATAATGGCAGGTCTCTAACGTCTCATTCCAAATCTCGTGCAATGGGTCAGATCGCCCTCGAACTAAGAACGTTGCCAACGAACCAAGATCAAAGTTCCCTTTGCGACGGTTCGCAATCTTAGTTTGATGAGGACCGCGCTTCTGGCTCTTTCCACGAGGCGGCGCTGCGTTCGTGACATCCGCGAGGTTAATCTTCGCGCTTCGCCCTAACCGACCCAAATCGATCCGAGCTGTCACCTCGCGACGACGACCAAGGCCATCAAACAGATTCAATCGGTCGCACAAACGGCGAGCCAACTCCGAGCGAGAGCCGCATTGATGGCTTTCCTTCTCTATCCAGGCTACGTCGGTAGCGCTTAACTCCGTGCCTCCAATTCGCATGGACTATTCATAGCGCAGATTTACTCCAGTGTCCAGCGGGAACTTTGTGGGGCACGATGAGGGAGGGGGGGTGGATGCCGGGCCCGTTCCAGTTCTCTCCAAGAAGGTGCAAAATGTTCTGACACTGAGCACGGTTTATTCTAAGACCAATGCAGCACGACGACGCGAGGCTGGCGACCCAGCGAGGATGAGCGCTCGTACACCATCGGTCCGACCTACGACTTGTCGGTGAACCGCCAACATTGCGACCCCGAGAAATGCTGCGCCACAGTCTCCGAAGGCGGGGGCGGGAGATTCGGGCTCCGTCCCGGGGACGAGATGATCACGACTGATCCGATGCAGCGTGTAGGAGAGCTGTGCCGCTCGATAACGACTGCCGTTCCAATCCGTGATGACGCAGTTCACGGGTGTAGGATCATCACGAAAAGCCAGAAAAGCTGCATCCGACGTCCCCGTAAAGATGCTATCCTGCTGGTCGAATTCGTCGATAGGCTCGGCTCCTTCGCCGACCCCGAAGATGTGAGCAAACGGCGCATCCGTCGTACCAGGAATGATGAGAACTGCAGCGGCAGCCTCGCCCGGAACTAAGCCGTAAGGGTTTTCCTGAAACGAAAAGAGCAGGTCATGCTCACTTAAGGCCGTCAGGCGCTTTCTGTCTGAGTAGCTGTCCGCGCACAACATGAGCGTCGTGATCTCGATTGTGCCCATGGCCCCGAGGGCATAGGCAGCTCCGCCGAACTCGGACCTCGATCGCCGCACTTGAACGCGGTGCATTGCGAGCCTCTGGGCGACAGAGTCTGCGAGTTCTGTCGCGATACGCTCAGCCGTGGTCCGCGAAATTCCGTCCCGCGCAGATACTTCAGGTAGATTGATAATAACGTCGATCGGACCGTTTAGAGACTTCCTGGCTGCCATCAAGCGATCGAAGAGATCGTCGATGGCTTCTTCTGCCAGAGCGCTAACGCGATCTTTCAGGCTTCCCACGGATTCCGCGTGGCGGAAGGCACATACCTGCTTTTTGAAGTCAGAGCCGACGAAGCTCGGGTTCGAAAAATATGCGGACCGAGCCTTATTGAGTGCTGCAAGAGTCGCCTCGACACTCGAACCCATTGCCGTCGCAAGGCCCATCTCGAAGATCTCGATCTCGTTCATGGTGTAATCCGCACACGAACGTCATCGAGCTGACCGGAAGCGAGCGCAAAAAGTAACTCAGCCAAGTAAGGCCCTTCGACGCTGATGTTTTCGATGACGAATTCGCCGTCACGAAAATCCAGCTCTTCTTCGCCAGGTTCGTTTTCTATGACCGTATCGAGCGGAACAAACGCACCGACCATGGCGGTTGAGAGCCAGTCGTCTTCCAAGTCTTCCGACAATTCGGCGTTATTGGCGAGGACAGACACGCAAACGGATCTGGCCTCAACGAGTCCCATCAGTGAGCCATGGCCAAGACTCGGCACTCCATCCGCAATGGGCTCCAAAGGAGACGCGTCAACCAAGTCGACTCCGTTCGGTCCCTCCGCCGTGACCACAAGCTTACAGATGTCGCGCTGATAGACGAGATCGTTGAGGATGGCACGCGCCTCATCCTCGCTCCCGAGTGTCCGCGCCAAATCCTCGAGGGCGTTGGGGGGCAATTGGTGCAAGTGATATATTACGCGGATAGCAGCCGGAAGGAAATTGACATGAACGCCGACTGATTCGAGGGCTATGACGGTCGTGTCAGCCGTCAGGCGTGAAACCGTGATCGTCGTGCTCCCTTCGCGCCCCTGGCTACGACCGAGAAAACCCGCGTTGATGAGGCCAGCGAGGCTGTTGAAAGTATCCTTGAGTTCTTCGGCACGCTCGCTCGGGCGATGCCCCGCGGCAGCATAGGTGACTTCAAGCTCGAGCCTTGTCACGATCAGGGGAAGTCTGTCAGGGCAACTGAGTGTCGTTAGGATTGTCGAGTTTGCAGGCATCTGGTCTATCTTTCAGTCGTAGCGCCCAAGGTAGGCGTCGATGCGATCACGCCCACTTGCATCGTCTGAGAGGTCACCGAAGAGGCTTCGATATGCGACTTCTGACGGATAGCGAATGGGGCGAAGAGCGGCAGCCACGGCCTGGTACGGGGAGATATCTTCCCCCGCGTTGACGTCACCCCAAATCGGTTCCTCGCCCGCCGTCAAGACGACGACCTTCTCACGTACATCGACAGCGACTCCCTCATGGTCGATCTCATTGAGCCCGGGAGTGCGCTCGAGGAACGACTCTCCGACGAACGTTCGCCACCCGATGTCAGGGATGCCCGGAGAGATATCTGGAAACTGAGACCACGGGAAGGGGGAGCGTTCGACACGAACTCCATCTATCGCGTCGCTGACGAAAAACTCGATCGCGGTGCGATAGCGCATCGTTGTGCGAGGGAATCTCGTGATCAGGCTTTCGAAGCTGATCGGGACGGCAAAGCCCATGCCTTGGACTGCCGACAAGAGTGGTAACTCCTGGAGGACATGAGCCAGATCGTCGGCAAAGGTGCCGACGTTTTCGTCCGGGATACTAGTCTCGAGAAGGACGCAACCATCATGCTCGTCGACCCTGAATGAAGGGACGCGAGGAGCATTGAAGTCTTCCGTGGGGTAGCGAAAGAGGCGAAGGGTTGCGGCGAACTCCTTTCTACCCGTTCTGAACCACTTGCGGCCATCGTTCAGGAGGCGTGTTGTGACCTCCTTCGGAGCGAGGCGACGATCTCCGTCCCGCATGCCAATCACGCCCACGTCCCCGCCAAATACCTCCGAGAAGACGTCGTAGGCCTGGCCAAGTCGCTCCGCCAGTTCACTATCGTTGAGGCTGCCGTCGATCCACGCAAGCGTTCTGAACGCTGGCTCTGCGACAGGCTCGTCATCCAGAGTCAATACCTTGGGCATGTCGTTATCCGAGATTCAAGTTGGGTTTCTTCGGCCCCTTCGAGCATTTGCAGGTTTCGTTGTCTACTTTGGTCGGTTTCTTGCCACCGGTCGCCTTCTTGTAGGCTTCGAACTGTTTTGGCTTTTTTTGCCAACCGTCGACGTAGCCTGAATCCGGATCGTCGAACTTGAAGTCGTAAATCTTCTCGAGGGCACCATCGTCGCCCATCACGGCGAAATCAGGTTGAATTTTGATTGCCTTTTCGAAAAGAAGGTCCGAGCTTTTCACCATCCCATAGATGTCATTGACCATCATTGCGGTGTCGACGACATCGTAAATGGTCGAAATGACATTGAGGCCGGGGACCAATTTCATCCAGGACTTGGCGGCCATCTTCGCGCCCTTCTTGATGAGTCCCTTTTTAATGAGCTTCTTGATCTGTCGATCGATTGCTCGCTTCATCCCGTTCTTGTCGTAGATCTTTCGCGCACCGTCGAAAATCTTGTCAGCAGAGCTGAAAAAGCTCCGTTCGGCGGCTCCAACACCTTTGGGGAACTTCTTCTTTACGGCCTTGTTGAGCTTGCTTCCCTTTCGTCCGAGCTTTGAATCAACCTTGTCCCTGGCGAGTGTGGATGGTCGCTTGCACTTTCCACCCGCCTTCTTGCACTTGTGCCATTTCTCGCGGGCTTCGCAGAAGATCTTGCAGAGTTCCCTCAAGATTGGGTCGGCGACGCTCAGAGGAGCCTCGTAGTGGCCTCCTGCACCAGACACTGTGTTCTTGTTGTTCATGAACATCTTGTCGGAGAGGCGAGCGACGTTCTTGCCTTCAACGTATACATTCATGGACCAAGTAATCCATGTGCTTTCATGCAGATTGGTGCTCGAAGCCACGCCCTTCAGCGTTCCAGCTTCGTCGCCAATGCACTTCGAATGAGCCGAACCCTTGCAGTCAATCGAGTTGCCGCCGTCCGCCAGGACCGTCGACGTTCCGCGAACAAGGTCACGTGAGAAGGAAGTAATAGTGTAGGGAATGGGAACTACGGAGTTCCCAACGGGCGTCTTGCACACGTCGGGGGCCGAGCACATCTCGAATCCGGAGGTTCCCTTGTGAGAGATTGTAAGGCCATTCGCCGATACGGTCTGAGTCATGGAGCGACCGCCTCTACTTCGGGGTCGTCGTCGTTAGCTGTAAAACGTCGGATGTCCGATGGCGCCACGACGAATCCGTCATGGCCTCGCATCGAGACGACCGTCTCTTTGACGCGGACGTCGTGTTGAGCCGCGCCGATGGGCAGCGCGGCCGCAAAGGTCAACGAGAGACGGCGAGAGTCGACTGAAAGTTCGATCGCCTGAACCGAGGCCGTGAGGGGCGACCAATTTCCGGAGAAGCGCGTATGAATCTCGAAATCGAGGGACGGGACCATGAGTTTCATCGGCGGAGTTGCAGTGAGCCCGTCTGAAGACGTCATATTCGTCAGCATGAGCTCCTGCCCCATGACTGCGTCTGCGGGAAGTTGTTGATCTGCTGCGACGCTCTGCCAGAAGCGAAGATCGAGATCTGCGGGGAAGAGAGGGGCGCGGCGGCGCATCCATTCGTCGTCATATGTGCCAGCGAAACGGACTCGCTCCGGCCAGCCGGTCGGTATGCCACTGAACCCCACGCCAGGACGCTCTTCGGTGGGATTCCTGTAGGGCTCATCGGCCGGAGAAAGGCGCGGGACTGCCTGGCCGATCATGTCAGTGCGGCGCTTTGCGTGACCGTGTCCGATAGGATTGAGGCGGGAGTCGGGACCACCGAAGCTCTGCGTGTATCTGAGCGGAAGACACCCATTGAAAGTGCTGGAATCTTTTGCCACACCACCCCACCGTCGGTAGACCACCGGCGCGTTAACTTGCAGTCTTTTTTCCCAACCTCCGATGCTCACAGAGGCAATGTAGGGCGCGTCTCTGCAACCGGCCGGTGGGTAGCCGGTCGCATCTACCACGACGTCTACGAGCGCCTTCAACGGGACGACCTCGACGTCCGCTAGCAGATCGCTTTGGGGATCGTCATTGAAGAAAATTGGCGACGCGTGAAGCGGTACCTGATCCGTTGCGAAGAGGCATTTCTGATCTGGTCGCATGACAAAGGACGCCTTGATGTGGACAAGCCAAAATGTAGCCACCGTGTGGTCGCGGATGAAGCTCCCGCGCACGTGAAAGGGCGTCTTGTTGTCGATGTCCCACATAGTGTTCAGTTCAAGTCGATAAACGCACCGACGAGCGCGAAATGACCATTTGACTCGAGTCGCACGTCATCTGCCCGAAGACGGACTCTGCCGTCAGCGTGAAGATGAAGCTCCGAGCGACCAGCACGCAGAACAAGGTCGTCGCCTTCTGGAACCTGTGCGGCCGTCGCACGGATGAGATCCGTTGCCGTCGCATAGCCCAAGATGGCCAGTCCTTTCCCACCTGGTAGAGCGCGACAAACTGCCGTGAAATCATCTTCGGTCTCGGGCAAGGGCACCAGCGCGAGAACGGCGTCGGCGGCGATGCCGTCGAGGAGTGGTTGGCCGCCGCTCGTGCGACCGACGACTCGGACAAGTCGAAGGAACAAACTGTCGCTCGGGGCCGCGCGAACGTCTGACTCGACGAGTGAGTCCTGCATCATTGATTCTCCTTTTGCTGGTACGAGCCTGAGGTGATTCTGGGGAAGATAGCTATAATCGGACCGCAATCGAAACGCGTCGTCATGCCGAAACAGACTTGATGCTGTGGTTCCCGAAGACCAAATTCCCTGACCTAAATTTCCCATCAATTCCAGCTTACCACGAGCGGCCGAAGCTGGAATCCCGAAGACCAAATCCACCGATCGGAACTACCATCGCCTCCGGCTTACTACCGGCGATCCAAGCCAGCCGAAGAGCGAAACCAAGGAGTTAGTCAATCACGAAAAACAGATTGCCGTTGTTAGATCCGTCAGACGTGTTGCCTTCTTTGAAGCGCAAAGTGCGCTGGTGCCAGGGTTGTCCTGCCCACTGATCCCACACCAATAATCCCGAGGGAGTCTCTCTGATGAGAACGCCCGCGTGTTTCCAATATCTTCCGTTCTTAAAGGAAGCAATGGCGGTGCCCGCCGGAATGCTGTTGCCTTTGACTTGCTTCCCCTTTTTCCAGGTCGACGTTAACCCCAAGGGCTTACCCGCCTCGCTGAAAACCAACTGGAGGCCAGCTGCACATTCGCCTTTGTAGGGTGCGTAACCGAGGACTTTGTCTTTGTATTTCGCAGCGTGCGCAAGTGAAACAGATTTCACAGGAGTACTCCTAAAATGGAGGGCTTAAACCCTAGCTTGATCGCAGTCTTCCTTGGAATCGCGGCCAGCGCTCAAACGTCGCTCGCTTCATCGCATGTGCCGAAGCCCACTTCGTAGGCAACGACTTGTTTACGTCTTCGGTTGCAACATCTCTTTGACCATAGGCTCCGTTTCAGCCCGGCGCAGCGCGGTTCTCAAGAAGTGGCAAGATGTTAGGCACCTAGTAGGCAACCAAAACCGCATTGAGAACCGCGCGCCCGAATCTTGCTTTGATCATGACATGAGTCCGTTATCGGACGATCGTGAACGCTGTCGCGCAATCTCAACTTCTTGAAGTCGTTTATCGCCTTGCCAAACCAGTGATCTTCGGTGCAACATCGGCCGCCGGTTCACGCAGAAGGCGGCGTGAGCCGGCGGTGTGGTCTTAGCCTTCGCCCGGGTTGTACTGAGCGATGATCTCGCCTTGCTCGGAGCCGTCTTTCGGGTCGATGACGGTGAAGGTCCAGTCGATCTTTTCGAAGTTGTAGGCGACCGCTTCGTGGGCGCCCTTGTTGCTTTCGGACTCACCATCGATTGTGTGCTCGGTGATGATGACGTTGAAGAGCTTGTACTTGAGGAAGGGAATCACCTTTTCGTTCTGCACGTTGCAGAGGTGGATTTCGACTTCCGGGATGTACTTGCCTTTGGCGCAGGCTTCGGCGAGCTTGACGGTTGACTTGTCCACGCGGCGGGTCGTGAAGAGGTTGCCAAGGGTCGTGGTGCCCTGGGTGCGCTCGACATCGACGGCACCTTCTTTGATGACGCGGTGGATGGGCGACGACACTGAGGAGACAAGAATCCAATCCTTGTGGTCTTTGTCGGTGGCTTGTCCGGGGATGCCTTCGATGCGCATGAATGTCTTCATGATTCTTCTCCTGATTAGGTTGCCTGTCGGCAACTGATTTCGCCTTGTGAGTTCGGATACATTCTCGGGGCACTTAGCAAAAAGTTGCCTCGAAACTTCTAATTGAGATCAATTACTGATCCGTTGATCTTCACGGGACCCGAGGCGTCGATCGAAATCTCGGTGCCTTTGATAGTGATCTTGCCTGATTTGTCCATCGTCAACTTGCTGCTTCCGCAGGTGAACTCGATGGAACTTCCGACGTCGACCTTCTTAGTAAAGCCCACCTGCTCGGACTGCAAGCCGCCGACGATGGTGTTCATCGCGGCCCCGACATTGACGCTGTAGGCGGCGCCGATATTGAGCGCCTTGGCGGCGCCGATGGACTCAGCCGCCATGAGACCAACGGTGACGGTTTTGTTGCTGCCGACGCTTTCGGAGGCGTTTGAGCCTACATCGACCGTGAGGTTGCTTCCGACCGAAAGAGAGTCGTTGGAGCCGACTTTGTGTGAGCGGTTGGATCCAATCGACACCTCTTCGTCGACGCCTACGTCTTCGGTCCGGTTGTTGCCGATCGTACGCTTTTCGTCGTTGCCGACCGTGTCGGTGCGGTCATTACCAACGCTGTTGGTCTCGTCGTTCCCCACGGTATCCGTGCGGTCGTTGCCGACATTGTGGATTTCGTTGTGCTGGGCCTTGATAAAGAGGCCTTCAGCGCCACCGGCGTCGTTCATGGTGATTTCATTGTGGCCGCCACTGCCGCCCAAGCTGTTTGACCGCAGCGTTGTCATCATCGCGGCTTGCACGCTATCCGTTGGCGGAGGACCGTCTTCTGGCGGGCGGCCAGCGTTGGATGTAGGCGGTGGATTGACCTCGTTGTAGACACTGCCCATGACGAGCGGTTGATCGGGATCGCCCTCGAGGAAGTGCACAAGGACTTCATGTCCGATACGGGGAAGAGCTACCGTGCCCCATCCCTTGCCTGCGGTCATCTGAGCTACGCGAATGAAACAAGAGCTATCTTGATCGCGGCCAGAGGCCCGATCCCAGTGAAACTTGACTTTGATGCGCGCGTAGGTGTCCGTGTGAATCTCTTCGCCCGGTGGGCCTACGACTTCGGCGGTTTGCGCGCCGTGAATGCGAGGGCGCGGCGTCCGAGTTGCCGGAGGCCGGTAGACCACTTCTTTCGGGATACAAACCGCGTGGTTGATGTAAAGCTGATCCGGAGTTTCTCCGCCAGCCACGAACTGACCGGGCTGTTGCGCTTCATGCTCGACTTCGACAACGAGGTAGGATTTATTCGATTCTGCAGCGGAGTTGTGCTCGGTTAGTTCAAACCAGCCCCCGGCAGTCCATGAACGACAAAAGCCGGAGGCTCTGACGGTTTCGTAGGCCGCATCATGAGCCTCTTGGCGGATTCGCGCGAGCGAATCGCCTGCCCCGGCATCGAGGAAGAGGCCTGGGTAGTCATACAGTTCGAGGTTCTTGATTTCGGGCACATCCAGGATCGAGGTGGAATCAGCGCTTAGATTACGAACCCCTTCACCAAGCTTGAAGTTGTAGTCCGCATGCGCGCTGACACCTGTTTGCAGATCGTAGCCATGAACCCACTTGCGCAGGTCGTCTGCGGTATCGGGCCGCCCTTCTGGAGCGGGCTTCGAAGCCGTCGGCTCAATACAGCGCTCGTAGGCTTCCGCGTGGTCAGCAAAGACCATCGTGTGAGCACCGTCTTCATGCCTGAAGAAGTAGAAGATGCCCTCCTCCTCCAACAAGCGCGAAACAAACGCAAAGTCGGATTCACGGTACTGAACGCAGTACTCGCGCTCGCGATAGGCCTGCTGCAGGCCTGCGAGATCGAAACGAGCAAAGGGAAGCTCGCCGAAAACTTTGCGAACAATATCGACCACGGTGTCTTTTTGGAAAATACGGCAGTCGTGACTTTTTTGGAGAAACCAAGCCCAAGGAACCACTCGGGCGTGGTAGATGCTGAACCGATCGCCGGTTCCCCGAAACTCGAATCCCGCGACATGCCCGTGAAACGCGCGCTCGCTGCCATCTTTACACCGCAGAGCAACGGTGACTCCGTGCCCAAGAATCGTTCTGGCATCAATTGCAGGATCTTCAGAAATGAGCCCAAGCTCGAACTCGAAGAGTTCAGAGATGGCCTCGCGACCTTTGAAGGAGACGATTTCTAAGTTGTCACCGAGGGGCGATGTAAAACAGATCATGGGCTTCTCTCGCCTGAGGAACCTCTATTCTCCCCCAACTTGCCTCAAAGTTGCCTACTTTTTTGCAAGTTGTTTCGTTGGAGACTGACATTCGACGAACGTACCGGCTGAGTGAGAAAACGTCCTTTTCGACAAAAACCAAGCAAGTTCTTGGCAAACCTCCGGAGAATCAAGGGGGAAAAGCGCAGCATCGGGGAAAGCTCAAGGAAATGGACGTGTTGTCATCGCGCAGTAAACAGCTAGAAGTTTCGACCTACGGGAAACTCCCCTGTTACGAGGACTTCCTGCAGATTGGCCGGAGGGACGGACGGGAATTCGTCACTTGGCTCAGCGCTGGCATGAAAGAACTGCACCTCCGTGGCCGTCAGATGGCGGAAGTCCCCTGGTTCGTTCAGCTCCAATTTGATTCCAAACAGATCGTGAGTGGCTGCTTTCGACAAAGCGAGGATCGGCGAGGACGCAGGTTTCCCTTTGCCGCTTGGACGACCTTTCCGAAGAAATTGCTCTCGAAGCTAAGGTCCGAAGGGGTGATACGTCAAAGCTCGGTTTGGGAATCGTTGCGAAGCACAACCCTTGAACTCACAGGATCGTCAGATCAGCACGACTTTGAAACGCGAGCTTCGATGGCTGAAGTCCAGTGGGACCCGGAGGAGTCCGTTGCGCACTTTGAGGCGACTGAAATCACTCTGCGCGACCTATTCTCGGATGGGGAACAAAACGAATCCTGGCAGGCAGCCTTGGGCCGGTTGGTATGCGATCTTCGTTACGCCACAACGACTGTGCAGAACCTAAAGATCGATGCCGAGCTCTTGCCAGCCATTGCGATTCCCCTGCGCCCACTCCTCCCTACGGTCGAGCAAGTGGCCTTCTGGCTAAAATTTCTTGAGAAAAACGCCATGCTGCATTCTAAGAGCCCCACATACTCGTTGGCGATTCCACAGAAGGCACCGGGCCACGCTTGGTTGTTTCCTCGGGTGCCTGTCGCCGCGGACTTGGCGCTCCTTGATCAAGCCCCAACGCGTTGCCTGTCATTCGACCCCGAAGGAGAGGATTCGAGATCCTCAGAAGAGCTTGCGTGGGTCACGAAAAACTTGTCAAAAACGCTTAGCGACGAATCCACACTCGAAACCTTGGCAGAGACTCAACTAACCCTGAATCCATAGTTTTGGAATCTCAAACCCACTCTTCTTTTGTTCGGCCGCAAACTTTCCAAGCCCAACAACCAAGGTGATTGACCCGGTCTTTACTGTCTTCTTCCTTGTTGTCGGGTCTGTTGTGGTCCATGTTCCCGCCAGCGTTCTCCTGAATCGCGTACCGCCCAAGCTCTTGCTTCCCTCAATGAACCGCAACAGAGCGAGCCGCCCGCCAGGCACTTTGAGCTGCTGAAAATTCCCTTTCCGGCTATCATATTCTAGGGTTTCAAACGACGCTTGTCTCCAGTTGGTTAGCTTGATGGTTGCTCCCTTTCTCTTCTTTGGTCCTTTATCCTCCCAATCTCGTGTCATTTGGCCCTTCGAGTACCGCGTCAACTGCAAGTCGCCAGATTCAGGGAGATTTCTGAAATCGAAATAGGTTGTTTGCTTGGACAGATCGTCATCACCTCCAACCGCCTCGATCCAAAGCCTGCCTTCAATGGTGCGACCTTGATTGCCCTTCAACAAAAACGACAGCGCAGAGAGATATCCTATCCGTCTTTCGCCTTTGGGATCATTGCTGGCGGCCCAATTTTCTCGTGAGTTTTTGGGAGTGTTGCCGAATGCTTGATCAAACAAAGTTATTGCGGTCCTCAAAGCGATGGCTTCCTCCAGCGAAGCGTCTTGCACCGACGCCTGGGAGAACGGGAACTTCGAGGCCTTTCTCTGGACTTCAGTCCAAGCTGACCCAAGCGTATCGATCACTTCGCTCTTGGCTAACATCATGGTGCAACGCTTCGCCGAATTCAGGATCTGAGGCTCGATGCTCGCGAGCTCGCTGAAGATCGGTACGTAAGTAGCGTAGGAGCTCGATTCGTCCGAATTGGGGCTGATAGCCTTCAAAAGCGTTCCAAAAGGCTGCACCGAATTATCCCCTGACCTGATCGCCGATACGAAGCTCCCTGCTGCCAGCTTGATGCAACCCTCGTTCTTTTGAAGGTACTCCTCAATGACACCCGAAAACTGTCGATTTCCCGCGGCCGTCTCTTTTGCCCAAAGCTTGAGATACTGAGAGAGCTGCTTGGGGCGGCCGTCTCCTTTGCTCCCCAAGAGCCTCGCAACCTGCTCTTGCACGCTCGAGAACCAACTCGAATTTAGTTGCCCCTCCTTACACAGGAGATCGATTCTTCTCTCAACTTCCATGAACTCTGACTGCCACACCGACAGGTAGGGCCCGGTGGGGTTTGGAGAGGAGTCATCGGGATTCGGATCGCCACCAAGCCAAAAGGCATTCCAATCAGCTTCACGGTTATTCCGGGCCGTCGTTAAGGCATTGCTACTCTCTTCGAAAGCGGTCGCGAAAGAAGGGCTCTTGGTACGCCAGGCCTCAAACTGCGTATTAACTTTCTCAATCTGACTGATATTGGCGCCAAGAAGAGCAGTCGGTACCGAAGAGGGCGCGCCGCTTGCAGGTCCACCCAGAATCAAGGGCAGAGGCTTGATCTTTTTGGCCGCCTGGTGTCCCGAAAGACCTCCGACTATGAACTTAACCGCTTTGTCTTTGATCAGGGACTTACGGATCAATGACAGCGCTTCCTCCTTGATGCTCGATTTCCCCATCGGGAATTTCTCGAAGAACTTTGCCGGCTCTCTTGCCAACTTAGATTCCCATTTTTCAAATGCTTCTGAGGCGAGTCCAAGGCGTTTCGCTGCGGTGCTGTTGAAGCTCCAAATCGGATTTATGGAAGCGTTAAGAAGTTCCAACCGCTTCGCCAGTTCCTTAGCCTTCTCTGTAGTTGACGCAGCAACGACGTAGTACCCTGACTTAATAGGCCTATCATCTTCCACGACCTCGGAACGCCACTTGAGGCAATCATTCTTGGGCGTCGGAGTCACGAGATTGAGGGCCAACAATCCTTCAAGACCCTCGATCCCAATCGAAAGCTCGGCGATGCCCTTGACCGACTTCATCCAATGTTTCTTGAGGCCGATTCGAGCCTCGTCGACTTCAAGAAACTGAACTTGGGGCTGCCTTAGCAGGAGGGCGTCCAGGACTTTCCGAGCTTCCTGATACCGTTCGTAACCCTGCTTCCATTCGCCGACCCAGCTCAACCAATTCTCGCGAACATCGGCTTCGTGTTCGCCCAATTCAGTCTTTGCTTTCGCCAATTCTTGGCCTGCATGAGCGATTCGCGCGTGCAACTGCACTGCGAAAAGACTTGGGTCGGATTCCTCCGCTTGAGTTGGCAATGCCAATTCCCAGACATTGTCGCGGGGTGCCGCCTCAGTAAGCCACTCCCATCGTTTCTTGATGGGGGCGATCGCAAGACCCGTAACCTCTTCGAACTTGGAGTCAAAAATTAGGCTCGTGCGGTCACTTCCCCAAAAGCCATCCTCGTCTCCCTCGAATCTCAGCATCTCCGCTGCAACACCGATTCGATCCACGGAACTACCAAGTCCCATGCTTTTCCGGAGTTCCTTGAGCGCATCAAAGCCAGCGCCCCCCTTACAGGCATTTAGGTAGGCCACCACTTGGCCAATACGCTTGGCAATCTCTTGACCTTTGACCCTCGCCCCTCCATCGCCGATCGAGGATTCGTGGCCTGCCGATGCCGCAAAAAATTGACCCTGTTTTTTGGTCGTCAAGCCCTCGCGAACTTGGGTGGCCATCTCACGCAAATAGAATTCATAAAAGACACTGTTGTGGGCACGTGCAAGATGCTTATGAAGTTTTTCAGTTAAGGGCTCGACCCGAAGAATGTCGCCATCACCAAGCCGACTGATAAGCCCTCTAAGCTTAGATTCTCCCTTTTCGTCCGGGGGTTCAACGTAGGCGAGCTTGCGCATCAGTCTGTCGATTTTGACCTGGCGCGCGATAATCTTGTCAGCGTCGCTTTCGGTTCTCAATAGAGCTGTATTCAGACTCTTGATGGTCCCCTCAATTTCGCTCGCGTCATTTTCCCAAAGCCTCAAGAACAGCCATCCACCGAGCGCCAACATTCCAATCGTCAGCGCCACGTAGCCAAAGCGCGCGACGGTCTTGGCACGACTAGAGCGCCGCTTCGTCGGACGCACCAAGCCGCGTTCCTTGAATATCTTCTTTTTGTAGAGGTCTTTGATGAACACGGACTTGCTGCCACTCACACCCCGAAAGATCTGTGAAACTTGTGAGCTGTCGAATCCCTTTGGCAACATCTTTTCCATAACACTGCCCATGGCCGTGCCGTCTTGTTCGCCAGAAGTGAAATAGATGCCGCGCAGAAATGGCGGTTCATAGGACTCACCAAAAATGTTGGTGAGGTATCGCTCGACCTTCTTGGAGATGCCCGCCATCTCTTCGGGAAACCCGAACAAGCGCTGAGTGGTGCCCTCGTCGTACTCGTTTTTCTGAAGGAACTTCAATCGCCACCGCCGAAGGTTGGCGACAATGCTTGCCATTGCACTTTCGATTTCCCCTTCCTCCAAGGGAGCGTCGCTCATTTCGTGGGGGCGAGACCATCCCAAGATTTGGTCGCGGTCGACGTTTTCTTGAAGGCAAAAATCTTGGAAACCCGCGATCATGTCGCACTTGGTAAAAACGATGTAGACCGGGAATCGAATCTGCAAACTCGCCTGAAAATCACTCAAGGCAGCGGCAATGATCCCGGCCTTCTTGGTCCGGACCTCGTCATCGTCTTCATTGTCGTCAAGACTTGTGCAGGGGATCGCAACGATAACCCCGTTGATTGGGCACTGCGGCTTGCACTCACCCAATAGCTGAATGAAACGGCTCCATTCCGCTTGGCTCACCTGCGCGCTTTCAGGACTAGACTGCTCAACTTCGCCCAAGACATTTCGGTTGAGCCCGTGAAAAGACAGTCGCCCCGCCGTGTCCAGGATCACCGCATCTTTCGACAGATACCAATCGCAATCGACAGTTCCCGCTACCCCTTGGATCGCATCGACCTGTCCGCCCACCGGCCGAAGAGCGCTATTCAGCATCTTTGTCTTGCCCGAAGATGGCTCGCCGATCAACGCATAAAAGGGCAACTCAGAGATATCAGCGCCCAGTTTTTGCGCGCGATCAAAGTGGCCTTTCCAATTCTTTTTGACGTCCGCGCGTGCCTCTCTTTCGAGAAGTTTGGTCTCAAGATTCTTCTGGCTAGTCTTTTTTCGGACTTTCCGGTAGATGCTGATAAAGACCAAAAGCCCGATAACGATGAGAGCCGCAAAAACAAAAAGAACCCCGACTTCCCAGCCCCACTTCATCGTTGCCAACACGGCACCGAGAGCCAGCAGTATCAAGAACACAAACAAACGCATTCCTGGGGGAAGATCCCAGAATGGTTTGATGAATCGGCTATAGAAATACCGAACCGTACTCGAGATTCCGAAAATATTCACGTCGCGTTACCTGTCCGAGTGTCTATTTGTCTTTGCCTTGGATGTTGGCGTGCCGGTCAGCAATCTGCTTTGCAATTTTGATCGCCTCATTCACTTTCTTGGGCTCCAGAATGTAGACCCCACCGATGCTCAGGACCGCAACGCCCAGCAGGATTGCAGCGAGGCGCGCAACCCGTACGACGGGGAGGTCTGGGATTTCTGAATCATCCGTTTGGTCGTAGGCCCCGTCGACCAGGTGGCTTTCGGACCGGGACGCGGGAGCTCCGGCGATCAAGCGCTGACGGATGGTGGCGAGATCTATACTTTTTGTTTGCACCATGTCAGGCTCGTCAAATTCAAGTGGCCTCATACGTCCCAAAAATCCCACGGAGAGACACAGGAAACCAAGTTCTTTGATCTCGGAACGCTGGCAAAGAGGCGCCAATTGCCTAACTGTTTCGTCTTCAATCATCGCCGGTGTGTCAAACATCTCAAAGAATGCTTCGCCGCCTCGGACTCTGCCCACGAAACGTTCGGCCTGAAGGTGCTGCCAAGTTGTTTTGGCACCCCAAGGCGAATGCGCGATAATGTCATCGGCAGTGTATACGAGGAGACGCGTGGCCGGCTCGATGAGATCCGCGTAACCACCAGCCCTGGCATCAGATTCAAATTTCGCAAGGTGGTCTTGTATCTGCTCGCGCACCCATCCTTCCGACATCGCAATAGACTCGCTGGATGCGACGAATGTTGTCAGAAAGTGCAGAAACGAAGAGGCAAGATCACTTAGAGGTAAGGTCGAGTCTTTGGGCATAAGGTTTCCTGACTGCACTAAGAACCATGGTCAAGGAATCGTGTTTGGCGCGATTGCGCACCCACTGGTAGCTTAAGACTTCGCCCCGGCTCAGCTGCGCTTTCAAGTCCGGCTTGTTGGACAAATCGACTTCGAAGTAAATTCTCGATTCCTTACTTCGAAGCCGGTCAGGCGTGCGCGCCAGAGTCCGAATAGAGAACCCGTCTAGCGCCTGAATGACGATACGCTCGATCGACTTCTCAGGAGACAACTTGAAGTGCTCTCTTAAGTCGGTGTGAAGTTCCATCTCATCAATGACTCGATCATCGGGTTTCTCGATGCCCAGATAAACGCGCCACTCAGAACTGAGCCACTCGCTCGAAAAACGGGCAGAAGCAAGTGCCGGCTGCGTCGCATCGACCTCAAAGATGCTCTCTTCGACGTCCTCGTGCCAGATCTGTGGAATCAGATCCCTAACTATCTTGTGGCCAAGAAGCAGTCCCGTGGCAGGCGACCGGTAGTTAAACTTGGGGAGTTCGCACAGACCTTCAAATTCTTCCGTGCGAAAAATCGAGAGCGCGCCGATGAGTTGGGCCAGTTCAAGATACACATCGAAAGGGTGCAACTCCTGAAGAACGTAGCTCAGCTGTTTGGAACGGGCAACCAAAGGGGCCGTAGCCAAGAGCTTCCATCGCGCATCTAGGCCGCCAAAAGACTCCTCCTCTAGAGTCTCGCGGCTTGTGTTTTCAGAGAGTCGCTCAACGGCGGTCGCGAGTTCTCGCAAGACGCCACGAGTCTCGGAAACCAAGCGACCTCCGAACAAACCGAAGACCAAACAATATTCCGGTGCAAAATTCGGATCGAAAACCGGCACGTCCGGGTCTTCTTCCGACGGCACGATCAAGGCGATCTTGCGAAGGTGGTAGTTCTTTTCGTCCGGCTCAAAGAGAATGTCTATTTGCGGAGCTTTGAAGGTGATCTCCTGCGGATCGCGACCATCGTTGTCATTTTTCACAAGGTCGCGGTGACGTGCAAAAGGTCGCAACGGATTTTCGGCATCGGCAAGCGTCTTAGCGAGGTCGAAAACCCGCCGAACGCCCAGCCAAACCCCTAAGCCTTTCGCTCGGTTTTCAGCGAAGCGTTCGCGAAAGGGCTCCGAAAGTGGTCCGGTGTGGTCGGCGCTAAATACGACTTGCCTCCCGTTAGGCAAGTACATTTCGAGGTGCGTAACAACAACACGCCAGCCATCGTCATCTTTGATGGCGACTTCAAGGTCACGAGTTCCCCACCAAAAGGGATGGCCCGCCGCGGCGCGCGCGGTTGATCCAAGTCGTGCATCAAGGTGTCGCGACAACGACTGCATGTGCTGCGGGCGGAAGAACATTCCTTCTTCCCACAGGACTTCGCGGTCTGAGCGAAGCTTTTCTTCAGAAGAGAAGGCCACCCGACCCCTCCTGACTCACATCGCAACTGCTGTTGGAAAGATTGATGATTAAGTCACTACCGCCGTCATCCAGATCCTGACGGGAGAAATAAAACTCGGTTGGATGTCCCTGATAGTTCGCGAACACCGACACGCCCGAAAAACTTTCAATCGAACCCAGTTCATGAACGCCGCTCGGCGTTACCTCGCTACCCAGAGCCTGGAAATTGAGTTGCTTCGAGGATTTATGGTTCACTCGATCTGGTTTCTTGCCATCGATAGGTTCGAACCACTTGCTCGCATCGGGCCGGTTGGTGAGGCCACGGGACCAAGGAACGACATCGATCAGGACCTCATAGCCATCGTTTATGTTTTGTTCCCCAACCTCAATTTGGCACTGCACAGTCAAGTCCGAGGAACTGCAGGAAACAAGAGCCAGGATCGAGGCCGCCAACAAGGTTGCTCTGAAGATTGAAAATTTCATGAATTCGCCTGTAATTACCTGCTTGCACGAGACCCACAATTGGCGTCTCTTTGGGCTCTCCTATTTTTAGCTCCTCCGGCGTTAGCTGTCCAGCGGGCCTCAAGGACGCCCAACTGTCGTGCCGTTGCGAAGTTCGACCTGGGAATGGTGTATTGATGCTAATGAACTTAGAACGAGTTCCTAACGCCGATGAGGACCTCATCCGAGGCCCGAGCCCAAAACTCACGTCGCTCGTCAAACATGATCGCTTTACCCTCGAAAACGGCCAAGATCCCATGGTGACATCTCTACTAGCTCGCGAGATGATTGGCGCAGGCCTGATACCAAGCCGAAGTCAATCAGGTTTCGCGAAAAATTTGCTTCAAGCTTGCTCCAAGGACGGCATCGTCCTGGCCTGGCGATCTCCCCCAACTCGGTGAAGCACATCGCTGTTCAATCTGGATAAACTCAACTCTTGCCATCCTATGGGCAGAGAAAGTAACCTGACGCTCCGCCCGAGTTGAGGATTCCCGACACCTAGGGCACTACAGGCATGCAGCTGGCGGCCTCCGTTGTTCGATACACACTATTCGTCGACAAGAGGGTAAGGGCGTGCAGCTCCGACTTGAGAGACCGTTCCATGGATGAAGGCCAAACCGAGCAAATGAGTGAGGAAAACAAAAAGAGCAGACCAACAAAGGTCGAAGCTCCGGACAGCGAGCAACCGCTTAAACAGTCACAATTCGCTTCCTTCTTGCTGGCCGCATCCTCTGGCATCAAGTTCGAACTTCAGCCAAACGAAGACGCCAACACTCAGGACGAATCCCAAGAGCGACAGCCTTTCGCGTCTCTGAGCGAAGCTGGCAGATATTCCAAAGTCATTCTCGGGCGCGTGATCTCACCGGGCGGCGCTGTCTTGAGAGATGTCGCGGTCAAGATTCAACGGGACGGCTATACGCATGAGCACGTGCAGCAAGCGGGAGGTTCGTCTCAGGATACAAATCCAAAGATCAACAGCCTGTGGGAGAGAGAGATTGAGAGCCTCCGCAAGTTCTCCGGAACAAGCCTTGGCGTCGTTCAAATCTTGGATCTCTTCGAAAACTCAGAATCCGAAGAAACGGTTCCAGAGCAATTTAAGCCTGTCGCGTTTTGCCACGTCCAACAGGCTTATTTTCATCTCTATTGCCCCCAATGCGGAGGGCATCTCGAAGACTGCAAAGATGATGAGAAACTCAGCGCCCTCAAGGTGCAGATCTTGGATACTGCGGAACAAGACCCTGTCGTTCTCCCCTACAGTAGCTCTACCCGCAGAGCCCTTTTTTGCGCGAAATGCGCGGAGAAGGGAGAGTCCGACTTCTTCGTACGCAATCTGCCAGAGCGAGTAGACGGGGAAGACGTGGCAGGACGCGTTTTCGATCGATTCGGACTGGTCCGCAAGTTCGGTGAAGCACTTTCCAACGGCACTTTCGCGGCAGAGAAAGTACCCTGTGTCAATTGCGAGTTTAGGTCGACCTGCTTCGAGAATTCGGAAAACCAAAACCAGGACCCACCCGCATTCAAAGCGATTCATTGGCTATCATTTTATGAGTTCTACGCGATTCCGCTTGACTGTCTTCATCTGCAGTACGACCACGCGATACAGCTAGTGGGAGGCCGTTCCTTCGATGAATTAAAGCAAAAGCTCTCGCGTAGCCTGGGCCACACTTCGGGTCGGCGTCACCTCCTGTCTCAGGCAAGTCCCACCTTAAAAGCGGGGCGCAAGATGATCTACACTTCCGCCAACCCCGAACAGTTCGGACTTGAGACCCTCAAAGTCAAGCTCTCGCTTTTTCGGGCGGTCTGCGAAGGTCTGGCCAACATTCACAATCGCTGCCGCGGGCCTCACCTTGATCTAAAGCCACAGAACATCATGGTCAAGGCGTCTTCGTCACTTCATGAGACCCCGGCCTTTTGGAGCCTAGACTCTCGCATCATCGACTTAGCTTCGGCCAATCCGTATTTTCATGATTCCAGCGAACAAGAAGGAGACGTGCTGATCTTTGAACCGCCTCACAACCTGCACAAGATCTGGTCAAGTCCGGTCATGAGAAACCAAGAGAACTTCGGCTTCTTTCGACAGGGCGATTTCCAAATTCAGAAAATCAGTCAACGTCCTAACGGAAAGTTCGAGATTGTCGGGACGATTCAATGCAGCACTTTGAACATCAAGGATTTCAGCGCGAAGGATGCCGTCGTGGTGAACCTAGATCGCTTTGGTGATGCCTTTGATGGAAAGCGAATCGTTTTCTCCGTAACTCCGGCGCAATCTGAGCCCCAGACGCTCAAAATTTTGGGCGTCTCATCCTTGACCCCCAAACAGGTCAAAACGATGTCGCAAATGCAAAAGCAAGCGATCCTCGCCGATGACCTTCCCTTTTACCAGTACAAGTGCTTTCACATTCCCTGTGATCTCTACAGCCTCGGAATGCTCTTGTTTCAAACGCTTCTTGAGACGGATATTCCGCCGATCGCCAGCCGAAAATCTCAAAGAGGCCAGGCTATCGCGACGATCGCACAGCACGTCGAGAAGCTGAGTCGCGACATCGATACCGAGAACACAACCAATCGCGAACAAATCGAGCGTAGGGCCTACGCGCTCTTGGACAACCACGACAAGAGATGGCGAGAGCTCGACCCTGGAATGCGTGCTCGGACCAGACCGTCTTGGTGCTCGCGAGAAAACATCTTCTATCACCCAACTGACGAAAACTGGGCGATCGCCGAGTGGATCCCACAGGATCTTTGGCAAGACGCATTGATGATCGCCTTCAAGCTCGTCACGAACATCGAGAACTTCTCCTATTGTGCAAGCAACTCTGATTTCGAGCAGGACGACCCATCCTCACGCGTCATGCGAGCCTTGTCAGCAGTCGACATATTGGTCTCGAAAGTTCACACGCGTCTTTTCGGACTTCACGCAATTGCTCGCCCAGTTCACGATGCACTTTCGGCGGTTTACGGTCGCGAAGAACCGACAGACGTGGAAGCCCTCGAACAATTGGGGATTCGACAATCCAACGTCACAAAAGTCGTAAGGTTGTTCTCGGACAAGATCTCTGAGGATGCCGCCAACAGAAGCGCAGGTGACCTTCGGAAGCTTTTGGAGAAAAGATTCTTGAGAACAAAAGAAGTGCTGACCGATGAGCTATCACAGCGCGCATTTGCGTATCGAATTCGAGCTGCTTTTCCTTATGTGGCACAAGAGGCGAAGGCCGAGAATTTCCGATTGCAAAGAAAGCACGAGCACCTTCAGGGTCAAGTCCTCAAGTTGGTGGGAGCGGCTGGCGTTGATGAACTCTCTAAACGTCGCCTAGACGAGTTGGATTCGCTGGTTGCAGTGTGCAACACGCTTCGCGACCACATCGAGAGCGCCCCGACGGACCTCAACTCCATGCGAAATGCCGCCGGTATTACCGGGGCGCAGAGATCCGTTAGTACCGCTCAGCAGCAGCCCATCTTGGACCTCATGAAAAAATGGGCGACTGGCATGGAGGAGATCGACTTACCTGCCGAAGTGCAGTCTATTTTGGACGAACGTAAAGTCATCAATGTCCGCCTGCTGGGCGCTCACAATGCTGCGGTGAAAGCCGGCCTGAGACTAGTTTTTGAACAGATAGACCGTGAGTTTGATCGGGCGATGGAAGGCAGGAATCCCATCATTTCGAAGGCAAAGTTGAAAGATCTCAGGAGCCAGATCAGCGAAATCCTCACGAACGATGATCTCCACCGATCACCTCAAGAGCGATATTTCTGGGACGCGTTTGCCGACGCCTACCGATCTTCTGAAAGAAGATAGATCGGTCGCGGCGTGGGTGGTACTGGAGAGTGACGGCGGGGTGCCTGGCACCCCGGGGGTGATTTAGTCGGGTTCGCTGAGGGTTCTTTGGAGGCTTTCGGTGAACTTGATGCCGCGGAGTTTGAAGCGGTCGACGAAGTCTCGGCCGTCGACGGCGATCTCGAGCGGAATCGCGCCGGGGAGGAGTTCGCCCTTGGCCATCATGATGGCGACGACGCTGGCGGCCCAACCCGTGGTTCGCTGCATGGCGGAGAAACCAGATTCTTCGTCTTCGAAGTCCATGACTTCGAGGGTCATCTTGAGGTCGTGGCCGTCGCGACTGCCCTTCACGGTGACGCGCAAGACCACGAGGTCTTTGTCTTCGGTGAACTGAAGGCGCGGGCTGGCGACTTTGTGGAAGAGGTCGCGAGGAATGACCTTAGTACCGTTCATGTCCACCGGTTCGAGGTCGAGCATGCCGAGGTCGCGGATGACCTTGAAACGCTCGTAGTGACCGGGGTAGCGCACGGTCTTGTAGTCGTAGTCTTTTACGCGACCTTCGAAGGTCCAAGGGCACGTGGAAGTGCCGCCCGAGGTCACAAAGGCCTCGCAACGACCCACGGGCTCGTCAAACTCGATCTCTTCCAGCTCGCTGAAGGTTTCGACTTGGACGCGCTTGCCATCCCTGAGAAAATTGGCCATGCCGAAGTACTCGTTAGTCAATCCGGCGATGTTGAACACCACCTTGTAGAGCAGAGGCTCCCGTGGCGCTTGCGGAATGCCGCCACAACGAATGTGAACGGCGTCGATCGTATCCATGTAGGACATACCGTAGGCCGCGAGAGTATTGCCCATCCCAGGCGCCAAGCCGCAATCGGGAATAATGGTGACGCCCGCAGCTTCCGCGTCTTGGCTCATCGACAGCACCCGCTTGGTCACATCGGTGTTCCCACCGAGGTCGCACATGTGCGAACCCGCCTGGATACAGGCCGCCGCAATGGCCGGATTGAAAAAATAGGGCACCGCCGAGAGGGTCGCGTCAATGCCCGCCAGTGCGGTTTCGACCGATCCGCCGTCGCGAACGTCCAAAGAATCGCCGGTCGCAAGCTCACGACCAAGCAGAGCATTCACTTTGGCCGCGGCATCGGTGGCGACCTTGAGGCTTTTGTCGAACATCAAAATCGACTCTGCGTCGCCAAATAGACCCATATCATAGGCGGCGGCGGTGCCCTGAAGGCCAGAACCGAGGATCGCGTAACGAAGACCCATGCTTTCTCTCCGAAAAATGCAGCATTTACAACGATGCCGGCGGGAATAATACCGTAAATAGAGATAGCCTTTCGCAGGAGCGCGTAAAGGCCCAGGGAGATCATCATGCTAAATCACCCCCCGACCCCTCATCGCCCGGCGATGCGGACGCTCGTCTTGGCCCTTGGTCTCACGAGTTTGTTGTTCGCCGTGGGCGCGAAGCCGGCCCTGGCGCAGCACGCAGATATCGTCGACCTCAAAAACGGCAACACGATCAGCGGCGTCGTCAATTTGGTGGACGGCAAGGTCGTCGTCGTCAAAAAGCGCGGCGAGGGCGAGCTAAGATACGTCCTCAGTTACGACCGCTTGGCCCCCCACTCCCTGTACTCGATCCTCCGGACTCGACTGGCCCCTCTCGACCATCGCGAACAGCGGCAGGTCGCCGACGCCGCGTTTGCGGCCAAGCTGTTTTACTCCGCGGCCAAGCACTATCGGGCTTCGGCTCCAGATCCGGCGCGGATCAGCGACGATTTGTTCAAACGCATCGACGAATCAGAACGCCAAGACTTCAGCAAGATGATGGGGCGCAGCAAAGCCGCGCTCGATCGTGAAGATTTTCGGCGTGCCCGACGCATCGCCTTGGGCGCATTGCGTCGCTACAAGCATCGGCCAGCCGAAGAGACCAAACGAGTCACCGAACAGCTCGAACGCATCACCAAGCACATGGAAACTGCGCGACTTCGCGTCGAGGCCTTGAAGAAGAGTCGAGTTGCGAAAGCGGTACTCGAAAAGCATGAGCGGAGCCTGCGATCCCTCGAAAACCTGATCGCTAAGGCCCAGAACTACGAGTCAAAGGGCCTCAGCACTAGCCGCAAATTTCGCCGCGCCAAAGGCTACTACGACTTAGCATTGCGACGCCTCGGGGAGGCGGGAGTTCGAGCTTCGCGGTCCCGTCGAAATCGCGAACTGCCAGCCGATCTCCGGCAACGATTGCTGAAGGCCGAAGACGAGATCATCACGATGCAGATCCGGCTCCGGCTCCACCTCGCGAGCCTTTACACCGTGCGAGGTTCCTACAGTTCGGCCATCGCTTTCGTCAACAAAGCCCTCGCCATCGACCCCACGGACCAAGGCGCCCTCGCCGCGCGACGCGGTATCGAGCAGGCGGCCGCGGCAGCTTCGTCGTCGGGCGGTTTTATTCGTTGATGTGAATGTTGGCGTCGCCGCGCGCAATCTTGCGCTCGGCGTGCGCGCGGATGCTCGACGATTTTTCGGTCACAGCGATGGCCAAGGCCCGAGCATCGAGACTCGTAGCTCGGGCGTAACGACACAGAAACCGCAAGCGCTCAAAGACACCCACCGTGCGGCGCGGCGTCGAAAAGTCGAGCGCGGCAAGATCCTTCACCCGCCACCGCATCGGCACCGGCTCGCGCAAGTCAGCGCGATCTAGATCGAGGACTTGAATCCGGTCGTCGGCATCCACACGAAGATGACCGAGGTAAAAGTCTCGGTGGTTGATCCCACCCTCGTGCATGCGAACCAAGACTTCGGCGACGCCGATCGCGATGCGTTCTTTGCGCGCGGACGGAAGCCCTGCTAGCACGAGTTCTTCGAGGTTGTCCGCCTGCGGCAGCGCTTCCGTCAGCAGGCAGGCCCGCCGCACCAGGCCGAATCGAGACTCCTCCGCCATCATCAGCGGCCGGGGCGCACAAATGCCCAGTTCTTGCAGCCGATTCAAGGCGAGCCATTCGCGACTCACCGATGATCGATACGCGCGACCGGCGAAACGACCGCGCAGCGACTTCAGCCAAGATCGCTGCGTGATGCGTTTGAGGTAAATCTCGGGTCCAGCCGCCCCGCCCCGAACCAAGGTGCTCTTGCCCGCAACCCTGGCTTTTACCACCGAAAACTCCTCGGTCACGAACAGCGACGAGGGATCGAGCAGATCGGAGGTCAAAAGGTCTCCGGTAGCTGTCGTCGCGCGGCTAATCCGCCAATTCCCTTGCTGAGTCTCCATAAGTTCTTTTTAGCACGCCTTCGCCTCGAAACCCGAAAGGTCGCGGCGGTGTCGTGAGTTGATGTGACGTATACTCTGGCCGTCTGGATTTGGAGGATGGACAAATGATCCGTATTGCACTCGCTGGCCTATTACTTCTGACCTTTGGCTTTTGCTCCGCAACAAAGGCCCAGGGCCCGCCGCAAAGAACGGTCTACGAGTCGAAATGTGGCAGCGAGATTGCCTGGCTGACCGATTTCGAAGCCGCTAAGGCCGCAGCGCTCAAGTCGAAAAAGCCGGTCTTTTGGTACGTCCCCGCCTCCTACGGCTCGCGCATGGATCGCCGCCAAGAACTCTACTGGAGCACGATGGGCGGCGCTTTCATGGATGAAGCGCTAATCGCGCTCATCAATCAGCGCTTTGTTCCGCTACGGCTGGGTCTTTCCAAGGTCATGCGCCGCAACCGCAATGAGACGATCCCCCCTCGCGAGCAGTGCAAGGCGCTCGCCGAAACCTACGGTCTCAAGCACCTAAAGTTCATCGAGCCGGGATTCGTTCTGCTCGACGCGGACATGAAACTCGTCCACACCATGGATGCACAAAGTACCTACAACCGCGGCTGGATGATGGCGCGCTTGAAACGAGTTATGGCCACAAATCCCTCGATGGGTGGCCCCCTCCAGGGCCCCTTGCTGCCGGCGCGTGGCAAGGAACTAAAAACCGCTCACGATCACTTGGCCGCGGCCGAGTACCTCAGTGCTTTTGCGGCCTTCAACGGCAAAGCGCTCAGCAAAAACCCTGAGGCGCGCTTTTTTGCCGGCGCCTGCTATCACCGCCTGCAACGCACGAGCGAAGGAGACGCCATTTGGCGCAAGCTCGTCCAAGACCACAAGGACAGCCGCTGGGCTTGGAAGGCGAAACTCGAGCTCGACCGCTGGGGACCCTTCATGCGCGGGCTAGAGTCTTATCGCCAATTTAGTCCTCGGGCCATGGCTTCCGACAACCTTCGCACCAGCACCATAGGCGGCGACCAAAGCAACCAAGAGGAAATGGTCAAGGGCGCGGTCAACGTGCTACTCGAACAACAACGCGAAGACGGATCTTGGAACGACTCGATCTACGACTTCGGCGGCCTGGATAGTCTGCCGAACGTTCACGTCGCGGTCACGGCCATCGCCGCGCGTGCTTTGTTGGAATGGCGGGCCGTGGCGCCACTGCGCGTCGACGCCGCCATCAAGCGTGCCATGCCCTACTTGTTGAGCGAAAAGAATACCAACCCCGCCGACAAAGACGAGTTGATTTGGGCCCATGTCTACCGCTTGCATTTCTTTGGCCGCTACGCCGAACTGCACGAAGAACAGGCGAAGAAGATCGGCAGAAAAATCCAACAGATCACCAAGCTGGTGCTGAAGCTGCGAGCAAGAAACGGCGCATGGCGGCACGAGTACAACGCCGCCTTCACCACCGCGAGTGTCATCTGTGCCCTCAAGCAGGTCCAAAACTCCGGGGCAAAAGTGAAGCCCAGCGTGTTTAAGTTGACCGGGGTATCGCTCGCAGAAACGCGCAGCGAAAACGGTGGATTCAGCTACGGCTACTCCAAACGCGGCGCAAAGAGGATCGAAGGAACCGCGGGCCGCATGCCCTTGTGTGAATTGGCCCTCGTGTTGTGCGAGCAGTCAGATCAGGAGCGGCTCGCCAAAGCGATCGAAGTTGGATTTGCCGAGCACGCGCGCTTAGAAGCCGTCCGCAAATACGACGACCATTCCGACCGTTTCGGGAACGGCGGATTTTTTTACTGGTACGACATGTACGGACGCAGTTTGGCCATCGATCACATCGAAGGCGCGCCCGACAAAAAGCGAGCCTGGAAGAAGAAGATGCGCGAGATCATCCGTTCGACGCACGAAGCGGATGGCGCTTGGATTGACTCCCACGAGATCGGCAAGAGCTACGGTACGGCCATGGGTCTCATCACGCTGAAGATCAACGAGGACAAGACCCAGTAGGCATCTGAGGTTCTAGATCCCTGCCGCAGTCGGTTTACTCGACGATGTGCAACCAGCTGCGGTACTCCGGGCATTTTCCGCGCACCGCAGCGAAGTACTTTTCTTGCAACGCCTTGGTGATCGGGCCTGGCATGCCGTTTCCGATTTGGCGGTCGTCGACTTCGCGCACTGGCGTCACCTCGGCCGCGGTTCCGCACATGAAGAACTCGTCGGCAATGTAGAGTTCGTCGCGCGTGATATCGCGCTCCACGATTTCGAATCCCAGATCTCGCATGATGCGCATCGAGCTATCGCGTGTGATGCCCGCCAACACCGAAGTGACCGGGGGCGTCGTCACCAAGCCGTCGCGAACGATAAAGATGTTTTCGCCGCTGGCTTCAACGGCGTGGCCCGTCGTGTCGAGCATGATCGCTTCTTCGTAGCCCATGTCGAGCGCTTCACGCTTCGCCAAGATGTTGTTGACGTACATGCCGTTGATTTTGCCCTTCAGCATGTGCGAGTTGACGTGACTGCGCGCAAACGAAGACACCTTGGCCCGGATGCCGTTTTTTATGCCGTCTTCGCCGAGGTACGCGCCCCACTCAAAAGCGGCTACTGAGGCGATCGGCGGGTTGTCGATCGACGCCAATCCCAATTCGCCGTAGCCGCTGGCGAGCATCGGGCGCAGATAGGCAGAGACCAACTTGTTGTCGCGAATGACGTCCTCGCAGGCCCGCATCCAGGTTTCGTCGTCATAGGGGTTGCCGAGCCGCAGGATATGAGCCGATTCGCGCATTCGTCTAATGTGCTCGCCCAGACGAAAAATCGCGCGGCCGCCACCGTCGAGTTCGTAGCAACGAATACCCTCAAAAACGCCAAAGCCGTAGTGAATGACGTGACTCAAGACATGCACTTGCGCTTTTTCCCAGGGCACCAGCTCGCCGTTCATCCAAATCGTGTCGACTGCTTTCACGCGTTCACCTCAAGTCTAACTGGCGGCCCAAATCAGGGTCTCGCATCATACGCGCATCGCAAGCTCTGTGCTCGGGGACAATTGTCCTCAAGTTCAGCGCCAGCCTCGCAAGAAAGACCCGTTGCGGTTAAAAGAAGGCACAACAATTATTGAGGATAATCCGGAATGTCGAAGATCGAGACCTTTGAGAACCCGAACAAAGACCGTGACTACTTGATCTGCCACGAGGTGGAAGAATTCACCTCGGTCTGCCCGAAGACGGGGCACCCGGATTTCGGACAAATGACGATCACCTATCGGCCCGCCGATACCTGCATCGAACTGAAGGCGCTCAAGCTCTACCTTCAACAGTTCCGCAACGAAGGCATTTTCTACGAGGCCCTCACCAACAAGGTTCTCGACGACATGGTAGCCGCCTGCAAGCCGCGCTGGATGGAGCTCGAGACCAGGTGGTCCTCGAGAGGCGGTATCCACTCGATCATTACGGTCGACTACGACGTCGATACCGACGCTTGATGCCAACCATGGACGACTGAGGCCTCTAGTGCGCTTTTACTCCGTCAAAGACATGCTCGGGCTGCCGCTCTACATCTTCGCTGGGCTCGCGCTCATGGCGTCGATTTTGCTGCCCCCCTCAGGCTACGGAGAGGTCTCGGTTTGCGCCTTCAAAAACGCAACCGGGCGTTCTTGCTTTGGCTGTGGGATGACGCGCGGCGTCACCTCGATCAGCCACATCGAACCCGAGATGGCCTGGAGTTTTCACCCCTTTGCCTTTTTGCTGTGGCCCATCATGATCTTGTTGGCCCTATCTCTGATCCCCCACTTCCGCCGCGGATTCGAACGGCAACTCAGCGCTCAAGACCACTGGATCACACCGGTGTTTTGGTCGGGAGCGCTGGGGTTTTTGGTGTTTGGGGTTGCCCGCCTGATATGGGGCGAGACTTTTTGGCTCTAATCCGGGCCCAGCGTATCAGGCCGTGATGTCGCGGCCGTGCTCGCGGAGGGTGCGGTAGCTGAAGATGCCGGTTTGGTGACCGTCTGAAAAAAGCACCAGGAAGGCGTAGGTTCCCACCTGTTTCATGCTTTTGACGGTGACGCCGCGGACGTCCTCAAAGCTGACTTTGACGATACCAGTCCATTCCTCGACGCAGGTCGCGCAGGGGCATTTGGAGCGGAGGTAGTCGCCATCTAGTTCGGTCGTGATGCCGTCGGCCCAGAGGATGCGGATTTTTCCGTCCTCGCCGCGGCTGAGGTTTTTGGGGCTGTGTTTGGGGGCAAAGGTCATAGTGTGACTATTCTAGCGCTACTTGAACCCTCTATAAAATGCCAAAGGCAATGAAAAGAACCACCATGAGCAAAATGAGCCAAAGGCCCCAAGAGCGCGAGGAAGAGCGTTTAGGGTGCCCCATCGTCACCCAGGCTCCACAAATGGCGCATTTTTCGCTCGTGTCATAGATCTCGGCGCCACAAGATGGGCAAGGAAGTGTGTCACCTTCGCCACTCTCGTCGTCGCAGTAAGGGCAGCCGTCGAGAAAGGCGGGGATTTCGCTGCCGCAACCCTCGCAAGTGATGTTGTCGGCTTCGTCGTCGAAACTGAGGTTGACCATGACCTCATGCTAACCGGGCCTTGATCCGACGCGAAATCGCGATTGTTCGAGCCTGAGAACATGACAAGAGCCGACGAGACGGTACTATTTTCAAAACCTCGGCGTACTCGTGCGAATGCTGCGCGGAATTGATGATTGGGAGGAGACGATCTTGGAATTCGCTCTACAAACCAAGGGTTTCGGCAAGACCTACCGCGGTGGGCTCGAAGCATTGAAGCCCCTCGATTTGGAAATTCCCCCGGGAACTTGCTTTGGCCTTTTAGGGCCAAATGGCGCCGGCAAATCCACGCTGGTGAAAACGCTGCTGTCTATCGTCCGCCCCACGGTCGGTTCGGCGACCCTATTGGGGTTGGACTCAAGGCGGCCCCATGCTCGACGTAGTGTCGGCTACCTTCCCGAAGGGCACCGCTTCCCGCGCTACCTCACCGGCGGCGGCGTGTGCGAGTACTTCGGCCGCCTGGGTGGCCTCAGTGGCTCGGAACTCAAGCAAGAGATCGACGAGAAGCTCGGCTTGGTCGGCATGAGCGAGTGGAAGACCACGAAGATCTCAAAGTACTCCAAGGGCATGAACCAGCGGGTCGGTTTGGCTCAAGCCATGATCGGCAACCCCAAACTCATCTTTCTCGATGAGCCGACTGACGGCGTCGACCCTCAGGGACGCCGCGAACTGCGCGACGTCATTAAGGCGGCCGCCGAGCGCGGCACGACGATCTTTTTTAATTCTCACCTGCTGAGTGAAGTGGAAGTCATTTGTGATCGCATCGCGATCTTGAACAAAGGCGTCACGATCACCTCGGGTACGGTTGACGAGATCAAGCGTCAAGTCAGTTCGAAATCCGAAGGGATCTCCGTCGACTTTCGCTGCGGTGAATTGACGCCCGGCGTGAAGGCCGCCCTTAAGGATCGAGCCGCGACCTTTAGTGCTAGCGGCTTCAATCTTGAGCTCCAAGACCAATCCCAGATCGACGGCATCGTCGATGCCTTGCGGCGCGATAGCGTTTCGATTTTCTCGATTAAGCAGCAAGAGACCAATCTCGAAGACGCCTTTATCTCGCTCATCCAAGACACCGGTACGGGAGCCCAACTGTGAACGCATTCTTGGCCATCGTCGCGGACACTTGGCGACAATCAAAACAGCAAGTCGTCTTCATCATCATGTTGATCATGTTGATGATCGTGGCCATCGGAGTGGTTGTGATCTCGACGACCATGGAAGTCGTCGAGTTCGAAGGCGTTAACCCGTCGCAAACGCACGAAGCGCTGCACGACAAGATCGCCAAGATCGCTCCGGTCAAAGATCACGGGTTCCAAAATCGCAGACTTCCAATGGATCTTCGGGACCAACCGGATCCCGACAAGGCAGACGATCCTGACAATGAGCCCGGCGAAGTGCCATTGATTACTCGTCAGGTGAAAGGCTGGTTCATTCTCGAATCGGGTGGCGACAACGAGAAGGTCGTGGCCGCCCTTAACTCCGAGAGTTCCTTACGTGCGGGTGAGAACTTCGAGTTCAGGGTCGTCAAGCGCTATGCCTTTATCTGGACCGACGGGCCTATCGACTTCTTCCACGAGTATTGGAACCAGGCCTATCTCGGCGCCGAAATCGCCGCTTCGGGCGAAAAGCTCTCGCCCTTTGATGGTGACAGCCAGCAAGAGATGCAGAATCGAGCGGAGGCTCTCGATCGAAGATTCCAAGTCGAAAAATCGACGAGCAAGTTGCAGCGTTCCGTGGAATCCGTATTCGATTGGTCCATGAGTTTTTTCTACACGATCTCCATGATCTTGTTCATCGCAGCTTGCGCGGGCTACTTTCCCGGACTCCTCGCCGCTGGCGCCGTTGATGTCGTGTTGTCAAAACCGATCTCACGGTTTTACATCTTCGTCGGCAAGTACCTGGGCGGCCTGCTTCTGTTTGCGATCGCCGTGCTTCTCGCGACGACGATTCTATATTTCGGCATGGGAATGCGAACGGGGATTTGGGTCAGTCGGGCCTTCACAGCGCTGCCTTTGCTCGTCTTCTCGGCCGCGGTGATCTTCTCCCTACTCGCTCTGATCGGGGTCCTCACCCGAAGCACCGCAATGGCGATGATCATCGGCTACCTGTTCTACGTCGTGATCGACACGGTTCTCGCGACCGCGATTGGATTGTATCGGTCGGGAGTCATGGACGAGGTCGCGTGGTTGAAGAAGATCGTTGAGACCATCTACTACGTCTTCCCGAACTTCGTCTTGCTCAAAAATACCGCGGTGACGTCCGTTATGACTCAACCCTACGTCGACTGGCAACCCGTCGGCACCGCCGCCGCGTGGATGGTGTTGTCTTTGGCCCTCGGGTTTTGGCGTTTCCGTGCCAAGGACTACTAGACTCGAAAGTTAAGCAGGAATCAGGCGGGGGTTAATCCCGTAGAAGAACCGGCGCCGTTTTTGTTCGAGATCCTCGAGCAAAAGCGGCGCGCCTGCAAAAGGGCCCGCCGCCGATTCATCTCCCTTGCCTGAGCTCAACCAAGTCCGCCAGTCCACTTGCTCCATCCGCGCTAACTGCGGGAGCGCAAAGGGCGCGAAACTCCAGTGCCAGGGCTCGGGAAAAAAGCCTCCGCGAGGGCGATCGTAAGGGCGCAGAAAACCGTACTCGGGCGCGTTGGCTTCGAGCCAGGCTCCGGTTTCGGCCAAGGGCCCACCGGACTGCCAATCTTTGGGGTCAAGGCGCGGCGTTCCGGTTAAGGCCTGCGAGATGAGATCGATCTCCGTACCCCAGTGGTGCCTCGACCAGCCGGGCGGCGCGCTGTACTCAAGAATCTTCGCGACCGCAGCGCTGGCGTCCAAGCCTTGGGCGCAATGCTCCTCGAATTGACGATTCCAGATCGCTGTTTGCCGATCGACGCTGCGAAAACCAGAAACTGGAAAAAGCGCAATGCCGTCGCGCCGAGCGGCATCACAGAGCACCCGCCACGGCGCCGCCACGGCCGACAACAGCTGTACTTCGTGCTCAGGGGCGGCGAGCACGGAAACTAACTTTTGGGGATTCGCCTCGATCTGCGATCGCGCCAGCGACGTCATCGCTTTTCGGGTTTCGCTTCGTCGCCGGTTTTCGGTTTGCCATCGGGGCCGTAGACCTCGGCCCAAATCTTCGCATGGAGCTTTGTGGCCGCAACGTGGCCCGGCGACTCGCGCAGGGCTCGCTCGGCCTGCAAACGCGCGTCGCGCATCTCGCCGGTCTTATAGAGGCACAGGGCCACGCAGTAACGCAAATCGCCATCCGTCGACCGGGCTACCGCGAGAGCCTTGTAAGGACCCAGGGCGTCAGCGTAGTTACCGAACTTAAGATAGATATCCGCGAGGCCCTTCAGGGCGTCGAGATCGCTGGGGTTTTTCGCCAGGGCCCCGCGGTAGGCGCCCATAAGCTCGCGCGAACGCCGCACGGCGAGGTGTCTTTCCTTAGCCAACTTCGCCTGAGCACGATTGCCTTTTTTGGCGTAGGCAAAAGCGAGGTTCATGAGAGCTGCTTCGTGAAGACCGTCGTGCTTGCGAACGAATTCCAGGTGTTTGATGGCCTCATCGAGTTTCCCTTCGAGCCGCGCCATCAAGCCCAAGCGAAAGTTGATCTTGAGTGAGTGCGGGTCGGCGGCGTAGGCAAGTCTCATCTGTTCCCGAGCTTGTTTGCGTTGACCGCGAGCTAAGGCGATGAGACCCGTTCCAAAGTGACCTTGAGCCCGATCCTGCGACGCAGGTGCCGACTTGGCGAGGAAGGCGTAGAACTTCTGAGCGTCATCAAGACGCCCTAGCTTGTAGAGGCAATAGGGATAATTCGGCACCTTCGTGCGAAGCTTGGGCTCTTTTCGCAGCCCGAGCTCAAACGCCGTCACCGCATCATCGTAACGCTGCAACAAAAACAGACACTCCGCCCGCAGTAGGTTCAAAAGCCCAGACTTGGGGTAGGTCTTTTCGGCGCGAGAAATGTGTTTGACGGCAAACTGGTAGTTGAGTTGATCCATCAAACGTTTGGCTCGATTGATCTGATACTGAACGCCGCCATCTGCCCCTTGGGATTGCGCCACCAAGGTCTGTTGCCCCGTGATGGGCCACGATGCGCTGCCGACGAGGACCGCGAAGAGCAACAAATGGAGCTGGGACCTCATGGCCGTTCTCCCTTGCCGTACTGAAAGGTCTGGTAGCGATCTGGCTGCGCCGGATAGATCTCGCGGCTTTGGTCGGGCCAAAGCACTTCGATCTTGAATGGCCCCTCGCCAACCACGACGCCGAACACCAGACGTGGGTCATTGGAGGCTTGGAAGGACGCGTGCCGGCGGGCCGTGAGCGTTTGTCGTCGTGCCCCCTTGCTGTCGATCAGTGTCACACGCGCGCCGAGTCCGAAGCGATTCTTCTTGGGGCCCTCTAAGGCCACGCCTAGGAAGGCGTTTCCGCTGCCTTTGAGGTCTAACTGGGTTTCGATGAGAGTCGGAGCATCGTTGAGGTTTGCCACCACGATGTCGATATCGCCGTCGTTGTCGAGATCGCCGAAAGCCGCAGCCCGTGAGACTTTGCGCACCCGAAGCCCGCTGTGGTTTTTAGAATCCAGGAGCTCAAAACGCGGACCCGGTCGGCCGAGCCAAAGCAAGTTCGCCTGCCGATAGTCGGTACCGGTTCCAGCTTGGGCGGCTTGCGGGTAGACGTGACCGTTCGCAACGAAGGTGTCGAGTATTCCGTCTAAGTCAAAGTCGCGAAGCGCGGTGCCCCAGCCGAGAGCTCTTAGGCTCGCTTGCGCAGCACCGGTCACCAGAGCGCCTTCTTCGTACTGGTCGGGGCCAAGACTGAGGTAGACATTGTTGACCTCACCGGAGAAGTTCGTGCACACAAAGTCCTCGATGCCATCGCCGTTGATGTCAGCGGCATCGAGCCCCATGCCGGCCTGGGTTGCACCACCTTCGCTGAATGAGACCGCCTTGAAGTAGCCGATCTCTTCGAAGCGCTCGCCGTTCCACTCGAACAGATAGTTCGGCATACCGTCGTTGGCGACGTAGACCTCGACTAATCCGTCGGCGTCAAAGTCTCCGGCGATCACGCCGAGCCCATAGGCGGGATCGACATCCGCGAAGCCCCAGGCTTTACTGCGATCGCGAAAGCGGCCGTCGCCGAGGTTTTCGTAGACGCAATCTGCTTGGGGCTTAAGGCCCCGTGGCCCGCACATGACCGGGCGGTCCTTCCAAATGCAGTTGCGGCCCGCTTGGCCGTTCTCGGGCGGGTTCGCGGCGTCAAATTCTAGGTAGTTTGCGAGGTAAAGGTCGAGGTCGCCATCGCCATCGAGATCGACAAAGGCGGCACTTGTGCCCCAGCCTTCGTCGCCGAGGCCAGCGGCATCGGTGACGTCTTCGAAGCGGCCACCGACGTTGCGAAAGAGTCGATTTTTGCCGAAGTGCGTGACGAACAAGTCGGCTTTGCCGTCGCCGTCATAATCCGCGGCCACGGGCGCTGATGCCCAACCCATCCCTTCGAGCCCGCTGCCTTTGCTCACATCTTTAAATTTGAGCCCGCCGAGATTGCGGAAGAGTCTGCAGCCAAACCCGGGCTTGCTCGCGAGGTGACGATCGAGGGTCGAACCAGCGCTCAAAAAGACGTCCAAGAGGCCGTCGCCGTCGTAATCCAGCAGGCCGACGCCGATCGCCTTAACTTCGACAATATAGCGCTGCGAAGCGGTCCCGCTGAGCTGTCGGTACTTGAGCCCGGAGGCCGCAGAGCGGTCGTGAAAAACTAGGGACTGCTTCGGATTCACCGCATTATGGGTGTCGCCGTCGTTCTCGGCACGGTCGCCGCAGCTTGCCAACCAGCCGCAAGCCCCAAGAACAAGAATCAGACGCAACTCTCGCCAGCCCATTCACCGATCTCCTATCCGTCACTGGCCTCTGGGGCCTGCCGAACAGGATACGTCTCTAAAGCCGGAATCAGAAGGATGCCTGAACCGCGTTCGAAATCTGGAAGTCAAATCCCGGTGTGTAGGAAATAACGGCCATCTGCAAGGTGACGCCAGCGAGCGGCACGATCGCGCCCCATTGGAAATCGCCGTTTAGATTTGCGAAGTCGTGGAAGGGAATCGTCCCCAGCGGAGCCAACAGGGTGTAAAGGCAATCGGCCCCGAGACCAATGACGGGTCCGCTGCCAACCGGGCTGTAGAGCTGCGTGGAGATTCCCAGCCGCCATTCGGCCAGCGGCAGCATGCCCGAGATGTGGATGTTGATGTCGCCAACACCATAACTGAAGACGCTCAACTGAGGTGCGGCCGGGTCCGCGTTCAAGGCCCCTAAGACCGCCGCCTCGCAATCCAAACGGCCGTGGCCATAGGTCGGGCTGTGGCCGTCGATGTCATACAGGGCGGCGTTGGTCTGAATTTGATGGGCGCTATCGAGCAAGATCTGTCGAAGCTGCGACCAGCTGAGGCTAGGCATGACGCCTAACATCAAGGCGGCCGTGCCCGCGGCCTGAGGTGCGCTCGCCGAGGTGCCCGCGAAACTCAAGGTCGTACCGGATCCAATGGTCAAGGTCGAGATCGATCGGCTTCCCCCCGACGAGGGCGCTACCAGATCAAGAGCATCGCCGTAGTCGCTGTAGCTCGCGCGCACATCGAAGTTCGTCGTGGCTCCGACCGCAATCGTCTTCGGTGATCCGACGTACTCGTCCCCAAAGATGTTCTCATCCCCGTTGCCCGCGGCCCAAAAAATCGGGCAGCCCAATCCACCTCGGCCCTGCTGAGTCGCATAGGAAAAGGAAATGTCGACGATGGGGGGCAAGGGAAAGGGCACGCCGTCCGGGCCCCAGCTATTCGTGATGACGTCAGCGCCGTTGTTGGCGGCGTAGACGAAGCAGTCCGCTTCTTCGCTCGGAGTCGCGAAACCCGATCCGGTCAGAAGTCGGATGGGCATGATGGATGCCTGCGGGGCAACACCCACAAGTTGCACTGAGTTGCTGCCCATCGCGGCGACGACGCCCGCAACACGAGTTCCGTGCGAACCGGCATCATTGGCCCCTCCGGGGGCGGCGCCGGTGACAGGATCGTAACCATTGAGTGTCTGCAGGAGATCACCGTGAGCCGCGTCGACGCCGGTGTCAATGACGGCAATCGTCATGCCCGCACCTTGGCCATAGGCCCAAGCGTGCGTGGCCCGAGTGTCAGCACCGACGAGGCCACCACCTTGACCGGTATTCTTCAAGTGCCATTGGTTGCCGAACAAAGGGTCATTCGGAATGACCTCACGCGGCCTTAGGCTTCGTAACCAATCCACGTGAGCAAAGCGGACACCATCACCAGCACGCAGGATCTCGGCCGTGGTGACACTTTGAGTAGCTCCGCCCTGAGCTCGCACGCGCCAGACCCCGGGTGCATAGTCAATCTCGCGATCGACTCCAAGTCCCAGGCCCGCCAAGCGTTGCAAGCCGTCCGTGCGCGAAATCTCGGGCGCAAATCCGACCAGGATGTAGGGAGTCGCCAAGTAGAGCGAATCAACCCGATTAGCGCTTCCAAGGTGATAGGCCGGCCACTCTGTCCCCATCGAGGAACTAGCCGAGGTCAACCGACTTCGGCCTGCGCCATCCTCCTCGGCGGCAAATCGTGCGATCAACAGCTGGTAGCGACCGAGATACTCGATCTCTCTGGCCCCTTCACCTTCGAGGATCGCCTGAAGCTCGCCACGGCGTGAACTGTCGTCAAGCTTGATGGCCACCACCGTTTGCGAGGACGTAAGCGAAAGATCTTGCTGACCAAATCCCAAGGGTACTGAGCCTTGACCAGATACTGGTCCAAGGCAAAACGTTGCCAAAAAGAGAACGAAGCTAAGCCGCAGGGCAAACGGCAACCGATCAGACAACGGGCGGCAAGATAAAATCATGATCGGGCTCCTTAGTGGGACGGCAAAGTGTCCAGCGGAGCCAAGAGTAAGGGATAGACCTTGCGAGCCGATGCCCTCCCATCCAAAACGAGTTTTTATGCAAGCGGATAGAGATCAAAGGGGAGGATCGAAGCTGGCGAAAGCAAAGGGTGGTGATAATCTTCTAACGCGAAACTAAAGGGTTAAACCCTCAAGCTTTACGTCAGACGATTTTCACCACCCTTTGCCGCGGCCCTTTGCCACCGTTAGGTCTATCGACCCCCGCGACCGCCCTGCCCATTGCGGCCGTTGTTGTTGCGGCCAGCTAGGCTGAGCCACCTTTGGACTTCGTTGCGAATGATCTTGTCGTCAGCGTAAAGGGAGATGAAAACACGATAGTCGCGGCGCTTGAAGGAGCCGTCCCCGCCTCCAAGCTTGGCAACGACCTTTTTGGCGATCGACTTCAGTTGGCCGTTTTTTTCTTTCCTGGTCATCTTCTGCACTTCAGGAATAAGACCCTCATCGTCGCTGCGGTGATACGCGAGGAGGATTGCGAGTTTTTGCAGGTGCTTTTTGCCTTCTCGGTGATAGCTCTTGGTGAGAGTCTTCCTTGCTTCGGTGCTGTCGACATCAAGGCCGTAGCCGAGTGAAAGGTAGACGGCTTTGCATTCGCGTTCCTTACTGCTCTTGGCAGATCCAACCAAGATGGCTTCGGCTTTGGCGGAGCCTTCGCCACAAGGACCAAGCGCACGAAGAATGTCCTTTTTGATTTCAGGGTTCTTGGTTTTCTTGAACAGCTTGATCAGGTCGGGAAGGGCTTCGGTGTACGCAGTTTCTTCGAGGGAAACGACGGCACAGTTCTTGATGTGGTCATCGGGGTCCGACAACCACTTCAGCAAGTACGGCCCACTTGCGCTCAGATCGCTGTAGCCAAAGTGGCGAATGCACTTGGCGCGGTGCTTTGTTTTCTTGATGCCCTGGATCGTGTGAAACATGAGGTTCATGATTCGCGGGTCACCGTGCTCAACGATGAGGCGGATCGCCTCCTTACGATCTTGGTCGTCGCCGGACTTGATCGCTCGCAAAGAGCTTTTGAGTCTGGCATCCAGGCTTTTCGTGGCGTCGCCGACAAAAATCGACATGGCTTCGGCCATCAACTTGATGAAACCGCTTTTCTTGAGCTGATAGAGCTTGCGATGAAAAATCTTGCCGTCAGGCCCCACAAAGATGTGCTGGGGCACGGTGACTTGGGGCGTGTCAAACCAAAGCTCCTTCACGCGTTTTTCATTCTTGATCAAGACTTCGCAACTGACCGTTCCAAACAGCGCACTGACTTGCCGTTCACCAGACTTCGTCTTGACGGTGACTTGGGCGTGGGAGTTGGGAGCGGTGCCTACGAGGATGAACTCTCTCATCTGGGCTTGAACATCTTCGTCTTTGTAGAGCCGCTCCAGCATCGCGCGGCAGGCTTTCTCCTCGTTCCAGTGCATGCAGATCAAGATGGGTCGCTTGAGCGCTTTCGCCCGTACGAGCGCGGCGTCAACACTGGATTCCCAGGGCAAACCCGAAGCTGCTTCCTGGCCAAAGGCCAAGGATGAACCGATGGCCGCCACCATCACAAGTATTCGAAACAATTCGCTCATCGAGCCTTCTCCTAATTGATCAGAATCTGCAGAGCGAAACAGGTTGGGGCAGTTCCGATAACAAGCTCAAAGACGATGTGTTTCTACAAAAGGGAGAAAACCTCAAATCTGGGCCGTCAACGGTTTCGCTTGTACTTGTCGCCAACCCAGAGGTCTCTCATCAAAGAAAGGCGAGTCTGCAGCGACCACCCCTGCTTGGGGCGCTTGACGAGCGGGCCTAGGGCACTCGAAAGATCGCCGTTTGACGACCCTCCTCCGGGATCTTCAACCAGAGACGCGCTCTTGCCGTCTCCGTGCGATCTGTCTCTACACAGATCTGTCTTTGTTTGTTCGGCGCAGGCCAAACTAGGTTTGCCACTTCGACTTCACCACGCTCGTCACAACGGACGCGACGCGCCTTCATTCCCGGATACCAGGGGCGCCCGGTCTCTTCCAGGCGCAGCCAGGTGCTCGGTCGCGCGCGTCCAACTTGGTCTCGCACTCTTATCTTCAAAGTCGGCGAGATCGCATCGAGCAGCCAAAAGGACCTTCCCGGTACGAGTTGTCGTTCGTCTCGCCAAACTTCTTCCTGCCCGTTTTCGTCGATCAAAGACGCCCACACTCGCAAGTGGCCTGACCGCGTTAGCTCGTCGAGCACAACCGCCACGGACCAAATTGGTCGACTTCGCGCTGACGATTTTCGAGGTGGGGCTGACCCAAACTCCAGTTTTCGCCAGCGGCTGCGGACAAGGCGTGTCGACGAACCTTTTGCCGAGCCTCTCCGCCAAATCTGCCAACAAATCCACCCTTTCTTCGGCCCCGCCCACGCCCTCGAAGGCGGCAGCCCTGAACTGAGCACAACCTCCAGAACGTCAGGGCGCAAACGCGGGCAAAGCGCTAACTCGCGAACCTGGTCTTTGGACTCCACGCCACCGGAATGGCGATCCCAAGTCCAAGTCGCCGATTCGTAGGCCCTTGCGTGTACCTCCACCCGGGTCAATCCCGGTCGATAGTAGTTTCCCGCCCAAGCCCTTAGACCTGATCCACTGGTTCTAAGAGCCGTCAACTCACAACCCGGGGTACGCAGCAAAAGGCGCGCACGGGGTACCGGCTTCCCGGTTGCGGCATCCACGACCCGAAGAGTTCCAGGGCTGCGAGCTGCCTTAACAGCAACGGCCGATTCCTTCGCGTTTCCACTCGGATTGACCTTAGCCGTGGGTGCGGCGGCTTCGCAGGCCACATGCCCCGTCAGCAGGCAAGTTACGACCACGATTTGAAACAGAGCCCTGATTCGCGTCGCGCTTGGTTTTGCCTGCAACCGCCCTCTCGGCGGAGTTTCTCCAATCTCTGTTTTCGAAAACACACCTGACTCCAGTTGAGCCGGGCTGAGTCTGAGCGCTTTCAGAGAAGGGACGACGCTCGTGGCGTTTTGGCCCGACAAATCCGAATAATTAGTCCACTTGCGGGGTACCGCCACATCGGGGGAACTGAATTGGTGCAGGCCCCTTGGTGGTCAAGCCAGGGCGGTGAATGGGCCTTTGGGTGGGGTAGAGATCGATCAAAGGGTAGTGAGAATCGTCTGACGCAAACGTTCAGGGTTTGGTGGGGATTAGGGGCGGAAGCTTGTGCCGCGTTTTTTGCATGCGGATTCGTAGTCTTCGAGATAGGTTCGCTCCTCGACGGTGAGAGCGGAGAGGTCGGTCAAGCGAGGATCGAAACCAATGTAGTTGAGTGGGCGGCTTCGCAGGAAACCTTCGTGCTCGGGGTGGGCTTCGTAGACCACGACGTTTTCGAGGCGCACGCCCCCGAAGCCCGCAAGGTAGATGCCGGGTTCGATCGACGATACTTGCCCCGCACGAAGAGGCAGTTTCGAAGTTGGGGCGAGACCCACGCCGGGTTCGTGAACGTGAACGCCGACGCCATGGCCGGTGCCGTGGGCGTAGTCAAAGCCCGCCGCATAGATCGGCGCGCGACAACGCGCGTCCAGGTAAGCACCGCAGGTACCTTCGGGGAAAATCGCCATCATCCCCTGCAACAGACCCTTCAGTACCAAAGTGTAGATGCTCTTTTGGCGCTCGCTGGCCTCGGCCGTCGCTCCGCCCGCCAAGAACGTTCTTGTGATGTCCGTCGCAAATCCGCCCTCGTAGAGCGCCCCACTATCCAACAACAACAGGTCATTGGGACGCGCGACGTTGCTGGCCTGTGGGTTAGAGAAATGGATGAGCGCAGAGTTGGCGCCCACCGCGGCGATGGTCTGGAAAGAAAGATCGCGGGCACCCTCTTCTTCGTAGTGACGGTTGGCCCTGTCATAGAAAGAGAGTTCGTCAACCTCTTCTCCGGCGGCGAATCGATCCCAAACCCAGCGTTGAGTGCGGGCGATCGCGCGGCAGGAACGAGTGTTACTTTCAATCATGTGATCGAGTTCCGCCGCGGTCTTCAGGGTCTTTGTCGCGACGACGGGGTTCGAGATGCAGACGAGGCGACAGTCCGGGCGCGCTTTTTTGATGCGACGCAGAAACGCGGCCGTGACTTGGCTTTCGTCGTAGAGAATAGTTGCGATGGATTGGAACTCCGGCCGCAGAAAGATGGCCTCCGGCCGCTCCCGGTGAAAGTGAACTTGGGGCGATGCACCCTCAAAACCAGCGTGAAAAACGGATTCGTCGACGGTGAGCTCGACACTCTTCGCCGTCGCGAAGCCCTGAGCGGCAAAGCTGCTTTGGTAAAGAAAATGGTAGCCGCGGCCTTCGCTGAGCCAAGCAATATCGTCGAGCGCCGCGAGCAAGATCGCCGTGCGACTCGGCTCTTCGACGTCGGCGAAAACAAGGTCGAGTTTCTCTTCCAGACTCCGGCCAGAGATGCTGGAGTCGATGAACTGGAGCGCCTTTTCGTGACGAATTGCTGCGCGCGACAAAGCTTCTGCGAGCTCACCATCATCGAGGGAAAGACTGGTTTCGCCCGCCGCCTCGATTGCCTTAGCGAGGACATGCGACACGCGATCGCCCTCGTAGCCGACCCGGCCGCTCGTTGCGATATCTGTCATCAAGGCGGCGCTCAACATGGTGCCCAATCGAATCTTGACCACTTCGATGAGCGCCTCATCGACTTCTTCATCGGCCTGCAAGTGATAACGGCCATCGACGTAGAGCTTGGCTCTTCCTGTGGCCAGCACCAGCATCAAGGCCGTCGAACCCGTAAACCGGCTCAGGTAGTAGCGGTGGTTGTCGAGACGCGGGGTGTATTCATTCAGATGGCAATCGGCACTGGTAACGACCAGAGCATCGAGGCCCTTATCGCGCATGAGTTGCCGGGCGCAGGCCAAATTCTTGGCAACGGCTTCGGGGGCGATCTCAAACTCTGGTTCGGCCGCGGGCCAACTTTCCATGGTTCAGTTTCCTGCTATCCGGATTCAATGCGGTTCCCGAAGTGGACAGCTTTGTCCCCGCCAGGAGTCACTTCAAGTGAGGAAGCGGTCTCCAGCGGCACGCTGTCGCCTCATCGGAACACCGCCTAAGTCTATATAAATTAGGCTATTAGGGCTCAATCAATCAGGTTTTTCGAACCTTCGGCACGGCAGTCGCAAAAGGTTTGGCGACAACGGAGTCCTTAGCGAGAACTTAGCCATGAAAACCACTTTGATGCTGACCGCCTTTGCCCTTTTTCTCCTCTGCGCGGCCCCCGCGGCTGACGCGGCCCCGTCCTTTGAGAGTTCCCTTGCCGCCGCAGAAGCAAGCGGGGGCTACTGGAAAACCGTGCAGGTCAAAGTCTGGCAGCCGGGTCATTACGATCGTGAGTGGGTGGAGCCGGTTTACCGCCGACGCTACTACCGAGGCTGCTGGCGCAACGAATGCATCAGCCGCGGCTACTATCACCGCGTCTGGCATCGCGGGCACTACCGCTATCAAAGCAAGCGCATCTGGGTGGATGACTACCCCCGCGAGCGTCGCGAACGTCGCCCGAGCTGAAGTCAATAGACTCGCCCGGGTCTCGGACGAATGAACTTGAAGGCGAAGGGTCGGCGCGGCGCGCTGGCTCTTCGCCTTTTTCACAACACTGTGGCTTAATAAGTCAATTCGCGGCTCGTCGGCGAGGGTTCTAGTCGCGGTAACGAGCGCGCTGAGCCTCGACATCCCTCATTGAGCCCGTGCCCGTTTGATCGAGGAGATGATCAAGTGCTACACGCACGCTGTAGCCACCACTGATGTTGCCGTCGCTCTCTTCGATTTGCCAATCCACTACGGCGTCGAGCGGCACGCACTCTTGACGCTCTTCGCCCACAAACTCCACTTTCAACTCGCCACTTTCGAGTTCGAGCACACGAGCCCAGTCTAAATGTGGCTCTGGGATCTCGCGATTGCGCAGGGCGACGTAACAGGGTCGATCGCCCGCTTGCACGCGTGACAGAAAGTGGCCTTGCTCGGACCGGGCACGCCTGCGTGCAAGCTCAAGACGCGGATCGTCGGCACCGAGTGGAGTTGCGGTAGCCGCCACGCCGCGGCGCCGAGCCACGCGGCGCCCGAGATAGACCGCAAGCGCCGCGGCCAGGCCCAGAACTATCCAGTTGATCATCGCGTTCTCCGACATGTCTTCGCCGCGCCGCGGCGCTCCGCGAACATTTTTACACGTGATCGTCGCCCCCACCACCGAAATGCCATCGCCGCGAACAGGAGCGCCAAGATTCCCAGGAAGAGCCACGATTCGCTAGCCTTTATCCCCATGGCAACAGCAAACCCAAACCACACCACATGGCTTCCTATCAGGTGCAGACGTTTCCAGACTTTGCGTGACATCCGCGATTTCCATGCCGCAAAGGACGTCACCACGAGCAGGCCGACCGCGAGGTAAAACAGCGCACCGGGAATGAAAGTGTAGGGCGCGGCGAAGTCGAAATGTTGGGGATAGCTGACGGCGATCGCCATCAGCACCATCAAGTGCTGAATCTGCAGAAGGGCAAACCCAAGACCGAGTTCACGCCGGTTGCGAAGCGCCCAGGCGCAAAAGGCATGCTGTCGCCAAGTGTAAAACGCCGACGCCGTAAAAGAGATGAGGAAAAACGGCAGAGCCAGCCGCGCGCTTATCCGAGCCAACGCCAACAATCGATCGAGCGAGGCTCCGGAAGACAAACACAGCCCAGTTACCGCGATCGCAATCAGAGCACTCGCAAAAGTGATCCTTCGCTTTTCAAAGTAGCGCACCAGCTCGAATCCAAATCCGCCCCGCCCTGCTTATCGACCTCTCAGCGTAGTCGCCGCTCCATGCCATCCGCCAATTTGGCGATGCCGAACATCATGGGGACGCACAAGGCAATCTTGATAGCGTCAATGATCAAAAAGCTGGCGAAGCCAGTGCGGAAGGCCTGGCCAAAACTCAGTTGGAACATGGCCAACCAAGACGCGCCCACGATGAGGATGATGAGGTTCGCGGGGATCATCGCGAGGAGCGCACGGCTCCAGGTGCGGCCGTAGCCACCGTGATAAAAGTGACCCGCCAAATAGGCCGCGGGGATGAAGCCTGCGACGTAGCCGCCGGTAATGAGAATCTTCGCGGCTGAGAAGCCGGGAATGAACAAGCATTCCAAAAGGAAAAGGCTCGCGGCGGCCATCCCCAAACGCGCACCCAGGACCATCCCCAGCGCCAAGACGATAATCGTCTGAGCGGTAACGGGAGCGGCAAGGCCCGGCAGAACAATCTGCAGCCGTGCGCCCAAGGCGATGAGCAGGCTACCGAGGACAACACTCGTAACCGCCAACAAGTCCCGTTGGCTTTGCGCCGTACGCGACTCGATATGATCGTAAACCGTGAATTGGGGGCCCATTGCGAAAGGTCTCCAGGGTTGCGGGGAGCGGAATCGTAACAGGGCGAGCACAGAGTGGGAACGCCGGATGTGACTGCGGCAGAATTGCCGTGCTTGTTCCCCAGCGCCTTCAAATCGCGGATTGCATCAATCTAGGGGCCGCCGGGCCAATAGGTCCATTCCGAGGCCGATGGCGTAATGCAACAAAATTCCCCCGTAGAAGGAGCGCGTGCGCAGGGCCATGTACCCGAGCGTCAGGCCCGCGACGATCGCACCGATCGCTTCCGGCATCGGCTTCGAGAAGTGGATCATCGCATAGGGAATGGTCATCACGAAGATCGCATTCAGACCGAACCTCTTCTCCAGGCCAAACACGACGAACCCGCGGAAAAACATCTCCAGCGCGCAGAACTGCGCGAAGTAAAAGAACTGCCAGATCCAAAAAACCTCGTCGTCTTGGCGGGCCAGCTGGGGAAATGGATAGGTCGAACGAAAAGAGGGTTGGTGGGCCGCCCACCACAGCAAGGGACTCATGAGCAACAGCATGCCCCCGTAGACCGGCAGATGGCGCACAAAGCCGTTCAGGCGAAACCCAAACTCTGCCGGTTTGAGGCGCAAGACAAAGACCGCGACCAAAAAGGGGACCAGCCCAAACGCGACCACGGTCGAAATCGCCCAGGCGCACTGGCACGCGAAGTCGAGCTCAGTGGCCAAAGGATAGCGTTCCTTGAGCCACTCGACTTCGCGCCAGAACTTGACCTTGCCCCGAAACTGCAAGATCACCAGCATCAATGCCGAGGTGAACAACACCGTGCAGGTCCGAAAGTCTAGGCTGCGCAGGTCGCTCGCAAGCCGTTTCATCCGTCGCGTTTCGCCTCGATCCAGCTCACCACATCGGCGAGCTCAACCTCTTCCGCGACGCCACTGCGCCGGCATTTGATCTCCACTTTCCCGTCTTTGAAGGCGCGGCCAAAGAGGACGCGAAAGGGAATCCCCAACAATTCTGCGTCCTTGAGACGAGCCCCGAGGCCGAGGTTACGGTCGTCGTACATGACCTCGAAACCGTTCGATGCGAGATCCGCGTACAAGGTCTCAGCCGCCTCGAGGCCCGCTGTGTCTTTTTTGCCCGCGACGGTGACGACAACGTGGTAAGGGGCGATTGCGTAGGGCCAAATGATCCCGGCTTCGTCGTGGTTTTGCTCAACGGCGGCGGCCGCAATACGAGTGGTGCCGATGCCGTAGCAACCCATGACCAAGGGGTGAGGCTTACCGTCTTTGCCAAGTGCCGTGCATTTCATCGCTTCGGAGTACTTGGTTCCGAGTTTGAAAATGTGGCCGACTTCGATGCCGCGTACGACTTCGAGTTTCTTGTCGGCGTCCAAGATACAGCCGTCGCCGGCTTCGGCGAGTCGGACATCCAAATACTCTGGGGCGGGGAAATCGCGCCCAGCGTTCACATCCAAGTGGTGGAAATCGGTCTGGTTGGCTCCACAGAGAAAGTTCCTCATCCGCTGCACGGACAAGTCGGCGATCAGTTGTACCTCATCGGCAAGACCCACCGGGCCGGCAAAACCCGGCTCGGCCCCGGTAGCGCGCTGGACGAGATCATCATTGGCAAGGTCAAGCGAGACGCAATCAAGGTAGTTTTGCAGCTTCAGCTCGTTGATCTGGCGGTCGCCGCGCATCAGCACCGCGACAGTTCGTTCCTCTTCCGCAAAAACGGCGCGGTAAAGAACGGTCTTCACCATTCGCGTCGCTTCCAAGTCAAAGAACTCGGCGAGCTGATCGACACTGCGAATGTCGGGGGTGCTCTCAGCCCGCATCGGCCGCGGCTCGCCCCCGTCGGGGGCCGCCGTGATCAAGCTATCTGCTTTTTCGACATTGGCCCCGAAACCGGCTTCGAGATTCATCAGCAGCTCGTCTTCGCCCGACTCCGCCGTCACCATGAATTCTTGTGAACCGCTGCCGCCGATCGCACCGGAGTCGGCATCAACGACAACGTACTCAAGGCCAAGGCGATCGAAAATTCGATGGTAGGCCGCTTTCATCGTCTCGTAGGAGGCATCCTGGCCAGCTTCATCGATGTCAAAAGAGTAGGCGTCCTTCATCATGAATTCACGCCCGCGCATCAAGCCGAAGCGCGGCCGAATCTCGTCACGAAACTTCATCTGCTGCTGATACAAAATGACCGGCAGCTGCTTGTATGAAGAGATATTACGCCGGACGAGATCGGTAACGACCTCCTCGTGGGTCGGCCCCAGTGCGAGTTGAGCCCCCTTGCGGTCCTCCAGATTGAAGAGGATTTTCGCTTTCAAGTAGCCATCGAGACGGCCACTCTCACGCCACAGCTCGAAGGGCTGTAGAATGGGCATCATGATCTCTTGTGCGCCCGCGCGATCCATTTCTTCGCAGATGATGTGCATGATCTTTTTTACGGTGCGCCACATGAGCGGCGACATCGTGTAGATACCCGACCCGGTCTTGGTGAGGTAGCCTCCGCGCGCCAACAGCCGGTGGCTAACAACATCGGCATCGGCTGGATCTTCGTAGTAGGTCTTGAGAAACAGGCTCGAAAGTCGCACGCGATGCATCTCCTGCGGGTTTGACGGGGTTGGGAGGGTAAGAACGGGCGCTCACGCCATCAACCAAGACCGAATTCGATCGATTCTGATCTCGGTGTCGCTGCAAACATCGGCTATTCTCTGTTAATGCCGTTGCTGCGGAACCGAAAGCCAAACCCGGCTCCGGGCCGATGCCACGAATTTGCCTTACAACCCACTGGGACCTGTTCATGCCTTCAATCTTGCCCCGTCGCCTCGATGCCTTCGCCGCCTGTTGGCTCAGCCTGCTTTTGTTCGCTGGCTGCTCAGACAATTCAGATGAAACCCAGCCCACTCCCAGTCCCGACAATCAGCGACCCGCAGCTCGAAGTGTCAGTGCCGCCGAGACCGAACAAGCGACGGACTTAGTCAAGCAAGCGGTCGAAAAAGCGAAGTCCTATGACTACGCCGATGCCATCGCTCTTTACAAGCAGGCCTTAGAGGTCGACCCCAACAATGATGAAGCCTGGCGAGGCTCGCGGCTGAAGCCCATCAGCAAAGCGCTCGCGAGGGAGGCGGGCCGCAAGGCCGCAGCCGGCGGCAATCACCGCTTCGTTGGTGACGTTGCCAAGGCATTCAATGAGTACCGCAACGCTGCAAAACTCGACCCCAATGTCGAGTCCTATCAGCTTCAGTATGCTGCCGCAGCCACGGCACTGCTTCGCTTCGAAGAAACCCAAATCATCATCGACGGCATGCTCGCCCGCAACCCGACGAAAGTTCCCGCCATCCTCACCGGCGCCGAAGCCTGCTACTTTTCCAACGATTGGGAGGGCTGTTTGAAGTATCTGGAAGACATGACGCTCATCAAGGATGCCGCGGCCAAAAACGGCAAGCTCCGAGACCACCTTCCCAACTTGCTCTACATGCGTGCGGTCGCCGCCCACAAGGCCGAGCGCTTATCAACCGCCATCGACTCGCTGCGCGAATCGCTCGCTCTGCAACCCAACAACCTTGAACGCCAGCACTACCTTGGCGGAGTCTACCTCGAGGAGGGCCACTTTGACGAAGCCATCGGGAGGTTCAAGTCCGTCCTTGAAAAGGTCCCCAATCACCCGAATGCAACGGTCAACGTCGCGCGAGCTTTAGAAAAGAGTGGCGACATCGATGCGGCCATTGGCTGGTACGAAAAGGCCGTCAAAGGCAGCCATCGAGACTGGGATATGCGCATCAGCCTCGCCCGTTGCTACGAAAAGAAAGGGGGCAAGCAGAGCCTTCTCCGCGCCGATTCCAATCTCCAGGAGGCGATTCAACTCAATCCGCGAGCGCACGATGCCTACTTCACCCTTGACCGCATTCACCGCAAGCTCGGCAACAAGGGTGTCGCCGCTCGCTACAAAAAGATCTACGATGGCATCAAGGAAGTCATCAACGAGCAAGAGGACCGACTTCGCCTGTTTGCGACCCGAGTTCGGAAGGACCCGAAGGACATCGAAGCACGGCTTGAGATGCTCGAGATTCACAAGGAATACCATCACAACAAAGACGTGAAAGAGATCGCCATGGAGATCCTGAACGTCGATCCCAAACAGGCCGATGCGCTTTACTACATGGCCGAGGCCACGCGGGTAGATGGCGATTTCAAATCTTCGTACTTCCAGGCTCTCAAGCTGATGGAGGCCCACCCCAACGACTCGCGGGGTTTTCACATGGCCGCGTGGGCCCTCAAAGACCTCGGTGATGACAACGGTGCCTTCGTCCTTGCGAAGCGTGGATTCGAAATGGACGCATCGAACTTCGGCGCCCTTGAAGTCATGTTGCACATGATGAACAAAAAAGGCGGGTACCAGGCCGAGATCACCAAGTATCTTCCCCTCTATACGGAACTCAAAAAACGCGAGCAGGAAAAAATCGCGGCCATCGACGCGCGAGAAAAGGCCTTGGAAGTCCGACTCCTTGGCGCGCTTCGCCAGTAGACCAAGGTCACAGGACTTTGCGCGGCGCCACGACGACATTGGCGACCAAGAGCCCAAAGACCATGGACGCCGCCACGGTCATGGTCGTCACCAAGGCCTCAAGCCCAGAAATCGTGTCGCGCTCAAGCAGCGACAAGAGCGAACGGAAGCCGATCGATCCCGGCACCAGCAAGATGACACCAGGAATTTGCATGACACTCGCGGGACGGTCGAACGCACGCGCGTACAGGTTGCTCGCCACTCCCACCATCAGGGCACCGAGCGCTATGCCGAGGTCCGGCGCCAGTAGCTCGCCCCCTTTCATTCCCGTCCAGGCCGCCAAGGACCCGAAGGCGATCGGCAGGATATCCCGAGGTCGGGCGTGAAACTGAACCAACAGGCACAGCGGCAGGATGCTCAAGGCAACGGCGGTGCCGAAACTGGGGACGTCGAACTGCGGTATCCAGTCCAGGCCGAATTTGGGCTCTGTGACCAAGCGGTGGCCAGCCGCGACACCTAGGGCCAGGGCCAAAAGGGACATAAGCGCTGATGAGAGCCGCGTCGTGCCGGCGGTCAGGTGTCCCGTCGCGAGCTCGCGAAGACCCGTCGTGATCGAGGTGCCCGGCAACATCAACAAGATGGCGGCAACCGTAACCGCGGAGGCGGCCGCGTTGTCACCTGAGCCGTTGAAGGCAATCGCCCCCGCGGATGCAAAAAAGCCAGCTATCGGGTTGATGAAGACCACCGAGTTGGGGCTACGCGCGACAAAGGCCGCCACGGCTGCGATACAAAAGCCCAAAGCGGCGGACAGCAAAACGTGAGGACCGTCAACACGAAGAAGGATGGCAAAAAGAGCCGCCGTTGCCGCGCTCGAGATCAGCTGAGCCCAGAGGCCGTAGGCCGCGGGCCGGGCTCTGAGATCCTTGAGCATCTCCAAAGCCCGCTGAGGCCCGACTTCCCCCGCTAACCAGCGATTCATGATCGTGTCGACGTCGACCAATTTGCCGAGGTCCGTCCGACTATCCCCGAGTCGCGTCATCCGACTCAGGCTTTGGTCGCGAGTCTCAAAGGTCGCCTGAATCGAGGTCGGCGCCGCGAGTAAATTGGCCTCGATGTTCTGCTGCCGGGCGCAAAGGGTGAGAGCTTCTTCAATTCGATCCGCCGCCGTGCCGTAGCGATGCAGGGCTTCGCCAAGACTCATGATGAAGTTGATCGCCGATAAGTCTTTACTGCGCCCGCTGGGCTGGGAACCGGTCCCCACCACTGCGGCCTTATTTTTACCTCGGTTCTTCAAGGCGAGACCCATTGCGAAAACTCCAGCCTTCGGTCGCTGCCGCGCCGAGGATTCGGGGTGGCGAACCCTATCAGCTCGCCCAAAAACAATAGGTCGGTCTCGTGTTGAGATCGACCCGGTGAAAGATGTTGATGTTGTTCGTCTAAGACTCGCATCAAGCTTTCCGTGGGGGTCGTTCCCAAGGGTGCTGCCAAAGCTGGTTGGGCACCAAGGCAGTGAGCATGCCTAGGTCTAGTCGAAAACGCATCCTAAACGGCAGTCTCTCGCCACAAATCATCGGCGAAGGTCGCAGCATGGCATTCGGTTTGTCGTTTTTTCCAGCGCTCATGCTGAACTGTTACCAGGGCGGACGGGCCCAATTCAAGGCTGCTCTAGATTCGCACAGAAAAAAAAAGCGACGAGCTTCTGCACGTTCGAAACGCTCGAAGTGGAGGCTATCCGCTCCTTGAAGATCAATCCTGATTTTTGCCCTCGTCGAGGCCCTCGTTTTCTTTCCCATTATTCATTGTCACACGACTTGCCTCCTCGTGTCTAATTTTGAGCTCCTCAGCGTCTTCGAGATAGTGCTCACGTAGGTCGGCATGACGCTGGTCGAAGGCTTGTGCATCGACAGCAGGGCCAGTTGATGTAGTGTAAGCACCCACGCATCTTGAGGCTCCCAGCATCGCGCTATTTGAGGCCGCTGTTGGCCTTCAAGTAAGTGAGGCCCACGCCGAGTTCCCTCGTCGTGAGCCTCTTTGCCCGAAGGCTTCCGA
>JAZGFI010000002.1:0-11025 GCA_036479435.1 Planctomycetota bacterium
TCTACGAAACCGGGCACGGCCCGGTGAGGATGCGCGCGGCTTGGAACATCGAGAAAAAAGGACGCCAACAAAGCGTCGTGATCACCTCGATTCCCTATCAGGTCAAAAAGCAAGAACTCGTCGCCAAAATCCGCGATCTCGCCCTCGACAAAAAAGTCCCGCAGATTATCGATGTGCGGGACGAATCGACCAGCGACGTCCGCATGGTGCTGGATCTTAGTTCAGGCTCTGACGCCGACATGGTGATGGCCTTTTTATTCAAGCTCACCGATCTCGCTTGCAACTTCAACTTCAATATGACCGGCTTAGTCCCGATGCGCGGCACCGACATTGCGGCGCCGCGGCAGCTCGATTTGAAGACCATGCTGCAGGTCTTTTTGGACTTTCGCTTCGAAGTCGTCACCAAGCGTTTTGAGTACGAGCTTCGCCAACTCGAACGACGGATTCACATCCTCGACGGTTTCAACAAGATCTTTAACGACCTCGACGCGGCGATTCGAATCATCCGCGACTCGAAGGGCAAAAAGGACGCCGCCAATGGTCTTGTCGCGTACTTCATGCTCGACGAGATCCAGGTCAACGCCATTTTGGAGATGATGCTCTATCGGATCGCGACCTTAGAGATCAACCGCATCTTGGATGAGCGGCGTGAAAAACGCGCCCGCGCCAAAGAGATTGGTTCGATCCTCAGTTCAGAGACGAAGCGTTGGACGATCATCCGCAAAGAGCTCGAAGAGCTGAAAAAAGAGTTCGGAGAGGCCCGTCGCAGTCACATCATCGAGCCCAACTCTGAATCTGAGGTCGAGGTAAGCGCCGACGACTTCATCGTCGAAGAAGATCAATTCGTCATCTTGTCCGAAGGTGGTTGGCTCAAACGCGTCGGTTCGGCAAAGAGCGTCGATAAGATCCCCGTCAAAAAGGGCGACCATTTGGTAGGCGTGGTCGCCGGAAGCACCCGACACTCAGTGGTCTTCTTTTCGAACTTGGGCACGGCCTACACCGCGCGCATTCACGACATCCCGGCGAGTCGCGGCTACGGCGATCCCATCCAAAAGATGTTCCGCTTCAAAGACGGCGAGAAAGTCGTCGCGATGTATTCGCTCGACCCCAGGGCGATCGGTGACATCTCGATTCCCAAAAACGCCAACAACTGCCCCGACGTCCACACGATTGCGGTCACTTCCAACGGCTACGGCCTCCGCTTCGGCTTGAGCGGATTCGTCGAACCCTCGACGCGGGTCGGCCGCAAGTTCGCACGCTTGAAAGCGGGCGCCGAGATCATCGGCGTCTACACCATCAACGGCGAGGAGACCCTCATCACGGTTAGCGAACAGGCCCGGGCCTTGCTCTGCCCCGCCGCCGAAGTGAACTACTTAGAAGGGCCCGGCCAGGGCGTCTACGTGCTGAAAGTAGCTGCCGACGATCGCGTCATCGGAGCGACTGTCAGCAAAAGGGAACACTTGGGCCTCACCGTCTACACCGCGAATGACACGCCGCACAACATCAATGCGCGGCGTTACAAGATCACCGGCCGCGGCGGCAAAGGCTTTCAGATCATCAAACGGGGCCAGCTCAAGCGCGTGAGCAGCCCCGAACTCGAAATCCCGGTACTCAAGGGCTGATTCCATGGCCACCAATTACACCGCCAAAGACATCCAGGTATTAGAGGGGCTCGAGCCCGTCCGCAAGCGCCCCGCCATGTACATCGGTGGCGTCGACCTAAAATCGCTTCATCATTTGTTGACCGAAGTCTTGGACAACTCGATCGACGAAGTCATCAACGGTCATGCGTCGGCGATCAAGGTGATCTTAGACGCCGACGGTTGCGGTATCACGGTGGTCGACAACGGCCGCGGCATCCCCGTCGACATGCACCCCAAGCACAAAAAGTCCGCGCTTGAGATCATCATGGCGACGCTGCACGCCGGTGGAAAATTCGAAGGCAAAAACTACGTCCACTCGGGCGGCTTGCACGGCGTAGGTATCTCCGTCGTCAACGCGCTCTCGAAAAGTCTGACCGCGACGGTGCGCCGCGATGGCTACACCTACGAGATGACCTTTGCCCGCGGCAAGACGACTTCGAAACTAAAGCGCGCGAAAAGCACCACCCGCGGCACCGGAACGCGCATTCACTTTCGCCCCGATGACCAGATCTTCCCTCGCGTTCGCTTTGAGCCCTCGGGCATTCGCGAGTTGCTTGACGCCAAGTCCTACCTTCATGGCGGATTGAAGATCATCTTCGAGGACAAAGTCAACGGCAGCAAAGAAGAGCTCTACAACCCCGGCGGCCTAAAGGCCTTCCTTGAAAAGACCATCAACGACCGCAACCGCAAGCCGACTAACGACGCGGTGTATCACATCGAAAACGCCAAATCGCCGAAGCTCGAGGCGGTCTTACAGTGGACCGACGAAACTTCGGAAGCGATCGCCTCTTATGTGAACGGGGTCCGCACGCCGATGGGCGGCACGCACGAGAGCGGGTTCAAAGCTGCGATCACCAAGGCACTCAGAAACTACATCAGCACGCACAAGCTCACGCCCAAAGGGGTCACGATCGCAACCGAGGATATCCGCGAGGGCATGACCGGCATCTTGTCGATTTACATCGCCGAACCGCAGTTCCAAGGCCAGACCAAAGATCGGCTGAACAACCCCGAGGTGACCCCTGAGATCACCGGCTTAGTGAGTTCACACTTCGAATCCTGGCTCAACGCAAGTCGCAGCGTCGGTGACTCAATCGTCTACCGCATTGTTTTAGCGTCGAAGGCCCGAGCGGCCTCGCGGGCCGCGGCCAAAGAGGTCAAGAAAAACTCCAAGCCCATGAGTCGTTTGCGGCTACCTGAAAAGCTCGCGGACTGTTCCGATCGCAAGCCCGAAAACTGCGAAGTTTTCATCGTGGAGGGAGACTCCGCCGGTGGTTCCGCCAAGCAGGGAAGGAACCGTAAGACTCAAGCCATCTTGCCCCTCAAAGGTAAGATCCTGAACACCTACGACGCCGCGCTCAGCAAAGTCGTCGCCAACCAAGAGATCTCAAACCTCTTACAATCATTAGGCTGCGGCATCGGCAAGTCCTTCGACATCCGCGGCCTGCGTTACAACAAGGTCATCATCTTGACCGATGCAGACTCTGACGGTCACCACATCGCAACCTTGTTACTAACCCTGTTTTTCCGCCACCTTCCCGGCCTCATCCAGGGCGGCCACATCTATTTGGGCCAACCCCCGCTCTACAAAATCCGCATCGGCAAAGAGGTCCACTGGGTCCTCGACGACTACGAAAAAGAAGAGCTCTTGGCGAAAGTGAAGGGCCGCGCCAAGCCCGAAATCACCCGCTTCAAGGGCCTGGGCGAAATGTCCGCCAAAGAACTCTCCGATACCACCCTCGACCCCAAAAAGCGCACCTTGCTCCAGGTCCGCGTCGACAACCCCCTCGACACCGACAAGGTCCTCCAAGAGATGATGGGCAAAGACCCCAGCCCTCGCTTCAAGTTGGTCATGGAACGCTTCGCCGAAGCCGACTCCCTCGATCTATAGGCCCCATAATCGAGGCTACCCGCCATCCTGTTCAAGACTTGAGGCGAGGTCTACTCGCCGTTTGCCGATGACCTGCAAACGACGGCAACGTGCTCTGTCGCTGCTGTGCTCCCAAGATTGGCATCCAACTCCAGGATAGGAATCGCCAGCTTCTCTATTGAGAATGACTCTCAATATCATTAACTTGACGGGCGTCACCTCGGACTCACGGAGAAATCGAATGCCCTTGTTAACTGGCCCCTCACGAAACGGGAGAGCGGTTTGGAAGCTCGCCATGGTCGTGCTTTGCCTTTTTTGGACGCCAAATCTGTCCTCAGCTCAATCAATACCCTCGGCTCAGCTTGCCGAGACGAAAGGCTTCTTGCTGCCCACGGCAATCGCCAGTTTTGGGGCGGCGGTCTTGGAAGACCATCTTTATGTATTTGGTGGGCACACCGGTGAAGCCCACGACCACTCCTACGAAACTCTGAGCCACTTCTTTGGCCGTCGCCGTAGCGATGGCTCTGGAGAATGGGAGCTCTTACCGGGAGGAAAGGCGCTGCAGAGCGCTTCTTTGGTTGCCGCCGACGGCCAGCTCTACCGGATTGGCGGCATGACCGCGCTCAATGCGGATTCAGAAGATGAGGATCTCCACTCGGTGGCGAGTGCCAGCCGCTTCGACCCCAAGTTGAACCGTTGGTTTCCGATGCCGGACTTACCGAAAGCCCGCTCATCCCACGACGTGGTGGTGATCGGGTCCAAGATCTACGTAATCGGCGGTTGGACCTTGTCGGGTGATGATGCCGGTAAGTGGATCGACTCCGCCTTAGTGCTCAACCTGAAAGCTGCCTATCCAAAGTGGCAAGAGATCGCCGTGCCCTTTTCGCGACGGGCTCTGGCCGCTGCTGCCTGGCAAGGAGAGCTCTACGCAATCGGCGGTCTCAATGAGATAGGAAAGCCCTCACGACGGGTTTATATTTTCGACATCAAAAAACAGCAGTGGCGTAGTGGGCCCGAACTACCGTCAATGGGTTTCGGCGCTTCCGCTTTCTCCACCAAAACTGGTCTTTACACCAGTCTGATGAGCGGCGAACTCTACCGGCTGAGCGATGACAAGAAATCTTGGGTTGCTATCCGACGCCTAGCGATTCCGAGGTTCTTTCATCGCTTGCTCCCAAGAGCTGACGGCAAGCTCCTCATCGCGGGTGGGGCCAGTCGTCTGGGCCACCTGCGAAGCGTTGAGATCATCGGTCCTGAAGCAAAAACCAAAATCACGGCGACTGGCTTCAAACTGACATGGCCCGGGCGCGCCAAAAACCGCCAGGCCATCGGATTCCTCGGCCCTGAACTCATCATTGCGGGCGGAAACGACAGCCTTGAGCAACACGATTTTGACGCCGAGAACTTCGTTGACGAAGTTTGGAAGCTAAGTCTCGGCGACATGACGACGGTCGCTGGCCGTTCTATACCTGAACCCCGTCAAAGCCAAACCTTCATTGCGCACAAGAACAGCCAAGATAACGGCCTTCTTCTCGTCGGGGGTTTCGGACACGACGGCAAGAGCGAACGAAGCTGGAAAGACATTTGGTCGTTTCGAGAAGAAGACCATCGTTTTAATCAGTACTCAAAAGTGTTGCCTTTGCCCTTGACCCAATTCGGCGCGACAAGACATGGCGACGATCTCTTCATCGTGGCCGGTCTGGACTATGACCCTGAACGCGAAGAAGGAGATGAATTCCGCCATCAAAGCCAGGTTTGGAAACTCTCCTTGGCGAAGGACGGGGAATTTAAGGCCTTTGGCGAAAAGCTCCCCGTGGGCCGCCGAGCGTTCGGTGGTACTCGCATCGACAACAAGTACTACATCTTCGGTGGGATGACGAAGGACTTTGGCCTGACGAAGGATGCACTGTGCCTGAATCTCGACGATGGAAAATGGACCGAGATCCCAAGCTCTACCCCGCGCATTTCCCCGCGAGCGGTCGCCGTCGACGGCAAGATCTGGATTTTGGGTGGTACTTCGCCGAATGAGAACGGTAAAGGGTTTTCGGCGAATGAAAGCGTCGAGGTTTTTGATCCGGCCACCAAACGATGGAGTGTGCTCGCGCAAAGCCTGCCTTTCTCCATGCGCCACACCCATGTCCTTCCCTTTTCGGGCCGCGTCTTGCTGCTCTCGACCCACAACAAGAGCCAATCGCTCGAACTTGTGATCTTGACCCCTCAACCTAGCCTTTCGCCCACCCAGACCCGGTGAGCAGAGCGCTATTGCGCACGCTATTTCATCATTCGCTTGCCAGAGCCAATTGATTCTTTGCTACAGGAACTCTTCACATGAATCTAGCCAAAACTCTTTTTGCGGCGGCTACCGCGATCTTGATCCTTTCTTCGCTGGCCATCAGTCAAATACAGTTCTTGCCCAGCGCCGCGGTTACCACTGGGATCACGGTGCCCGCAAATCCAGCCGACAACGACGCGAGAGGGCTCGAAGTTGCTGATGTCAATCTCGACGGAAACCTCGATATCGTGGTTTGCGATTCCTTCGTTGATGAGATCGCCGTGCTCTTGGGAGACGGGCTCGGTGCCTTCGTGCCATTGACAGCCATCACATCTACGGGTGGCCTCCGGGATATCGAGGTCCTCGACGTCAATGGCGACCTGCTGCCGGACCTCGTGATTTCACGCCAAAGCGACGACATGGTCGAAGTGTTTCTGGGTGACGGGACCGGGGGGTTCGTCAGTTCGCAGGTCCTAGGCCTTGGAGCTTCGACCGGTCCCCGCGCGCTCGGGTCAGCCGACTTCGACCTCGACGGCGATCGCGACGTGGTGGTGGCGCTCTTTGCGACCTCACAGTTCATGCTGCTGAGAAACGACTCCGGGATCTTCACACCCATTGGTCCCTTCAACACTCTCGGGAGCAACGCTTATGACCTTACGGTGGGGGATCTAAACGGTGATTTTCGGCCCGATGTCATCGTCTCCAACAGCTCGTTCTCGGGTGGCCCAACCGACAATGTAGCCGTTTTCTTGAACGACAACGCCGGAGGATTCTTGCCCCCGACCACCACGGCGAACGGGTTTTTCAACTCGGGAGTCATCGTCGCCGACATCAACCTTGACTCCTTTCCGGACGTCGTGGCTTCAAACTTCGTCAACACCACCGGCAACCTGTTCCCGATGCTCGGCGACGGAACCGGTGCGCTCACCACGGGCACGCCCGGATCCGGAGGCGTGCACATCAATGGCATTCGCTCAGGCGACTTCGATTTGGACGGCGACATCGACATCGTGGCCTACGACGTCGGGACCGGAAGCGGTCAGGCGTTCGAGAACAATGGCGGGATGCTTGTCCCCGTTCAAACCCTGCCCACCGTGACCATTCCCGGTGCCACCGCCACCGGCGACCTTAACGGTGACGGAAGCGTCGACATCGTGATCACGAACCGCGAGGGCGGAAGCATCTCGATCTACTTGAACCAAAACTTCAGCCCGAGCCTTCCAGACACCTGTGCACAGAGTCATGTTCCCGATGGATTCGGCGGAGTCGAAGATGTGTTGCTCATTCAAGGCAGCACCGGTGGCGCCGACCGCCGAGTCGATCTCGCTTTGTCGCAGATAGCGGTCTTGGATTTGGTTCAACCGTCTGTCAACGGAGTTCCGTCCTCCTTTTTGATCTGGGGTCAGGTGTTCACGCCAAGTCAGCAGCTGAGCGTCTTTGTCTTGCCCTTTGGTTTGGGTACGACCTGTCTGATTCCCTCCCAAGCCGACCCTTTGAACCAAAGCCTCATCTTGATCGCCAACAACTTCGGTGGCAACGACCCCATGGCCTTGGTGCCCTCGTTCCTGGCTCCCTTTGCGTTGGGGTTCACCGCAACTGGAGTTGACTCGACCATCATCCTTCAGGGCTTGATCTCCCTTTCGACCACCGAGGTTGCGATCACCAACGCGATCATGGTTCGTACGTCATAGGACTTTCTTGTCGATCGACTTGAAGGTCGAGCTGCGGTTCCTACCGGAAAATGGGAACCGTAGCTTTTCTGTTTTGAGTCTTCACTAGTCGGACTGCCTTCGGTGGCCCGATTGACATGAGTTCATCCCATGTCGGCGGCGGTTGGCATTTGCGCATGGATGGCGCTTTGCGCTCATGACCACTGCGTTTTTGGTTCGCACTGAGTAGGCACTGCGTTATCAGTTGGCCTGATGTCGGCCAAAGAACTGTCCGATACCACCCTCGACCCCAAAAAGCGCACCTTGCTCCAGGTCCGCGTCGACAACCCCCTCGATACCGACAAGGTCCTCCAAGAAATGATGGGCAAAGACCCCAGCCCTCGCTTCAAGTTGGTCATGGAACGCTCCGCCGAAGCCGACTCCCTCGATCTCTAAGCGAGACCAAGGCCGATTGACCCGCATCTCCCCCCGCCTAGATCAAAACACGGCGATTTTTCCTATTATCTAAAGCGGCAACCGTATTAGCGGCGATGGAGTCGACACGGCGGATTGCCCGCCGTTATTGAGGTTCGACTATGCAGCGCTCTCGCACCGCCCTCTTCGTCCTGATCGCCCTGGCGATTGTGCCCGTCATTTTTGTGGCCTGTGGTTCCACAAAGAAGAGAAATCCGCAGCCGGTCTACGAAGACCCGGGTTACGAGGAGCCCCGGCCACGGGGCAACCGCCAGCCAATTCCGCGCCAAGGTCCAAGAAATCTCAGGCAACGCCGCCTGGCCGAACTCGAAAACCTCGACCGCCAGGGTTGGCTTGACCGCGACACCTACGAGCTCGGTGCACAACTCATCGGATCGAGAGCCAAAGACCTGCGCCCCTACGACCGCGACTTGCGGGCCGTCTTTGTGGCCCTGACCGATGGGCAACTACATCCGCGCGACTTGACGCGGGAATTGGATCGCGTCGATCAGGCCTACCGGCCACGCGATCGCCGACCGCGCGTGCCGGTTGTTGATGATCCCAGACCAAATCGCACCCATCCCAATTCAAATCGCAATCCCAATCCAAATCGTGGCCGACCCCATGCCCGCGGCCCCGGTGCCAAAAAGCCAAAAGCAACGAGACCGCCTCGCGGCAAGCCCGGCCGAAAGCCCAATGCCAAGCAAGGCCGGGGTCAGTTCATTGCGGACTTAGCGCGTTTGCGCCAGCGCGGCGACATCACGCCGGAACAGTTTAGAGAAGGCCGGGAACTGTCCCTCAAGACTCCCGCCTCACGCACGGCGCAGGAGAATCGGCGCTACGCCCTCTACCGCGCGGTCGCCGCCGGCAACTTGCCGCCAGCGCGCCTCGGGGGCGGCAACCGCCCCCGACCCGTTGATCGATCCAACCCCAGCGGGCGACGTCCTCCCAAGCAAAAGCCCACTGCGAGGCCAAAACCGCAAAAAAATACGCCGCCAAGAAAACCCGGGGTGGCGAGTTTGACCCCCAAGCAACGGGTATCCCAGCTCGATGCGCTCTACCGGGACGGGTCGCTGAAGAAAAAGCACTACCGGCATGGGAGAAATCTGCTGGCTCGGTCGGAGGCCAACATGCAGCTGTATGAGCGCACCTTAAGAGCGGTGTACGTTGACCTTGCGGAAGGTCGACTGGCTCCCGGAGACTTGGTCGCCGCCATCGACGCAGCGCTGAAATAGCCTCCTTAGGGTCGATCCAACTCCGGCAAGCTCCGCCAAGTTCCCCACGACGCCCCCTCCCCGATCGCAACGATCGAGGAGGGGGCTTTTCTAGGGTGCGACCACAAAGCCTTCGCAAACGGGGCGGTGGCGGCTACGATGCCCGCCCTGTCGCCGCCGATAACTCCCAATCTGATGAGGTCTTTCATGCTTCGTGCCCTCATGCTCTTTTTGATCTTTGCCTTCGCCACCCTGCCCACCGCCAAAGCCCAGCAAATGGAAATGAACAGCCCCGGCGGAAGCCTCACCAGCAATGGCTTAAATCCCACTCCCGGAACCCCCTTTTCGGTGGTGCAAGACGGCAGCCTCAATTTCGAAATCACGGGTGACCCGAGTGTGCCCTACATTTTGGTCGGCGGATTGTTGTCGCCTTTTTCAGCCTTTGTACCGGCGCTCAACAACCAGTTTTTCGACATCGAACTCGCGACAGCCTTCGTTTTCGGCGACGGCATCAACGGTAGTGCCGGATTCTTGCCCGCCACTTTCTTCAGCACGAATTCAGCCGGAGCTTCCAACTGGTCCTTGCCGGTCAACGGTGCTTTGGTCGGCTCTAGAGTCGCCTTCCAAGGACTCGTCGTGGACCCGACCCAAGGCCCCTTCGCCCTCAACCTCACCGCCGCCGCCGACTTTGAATTCGTACCAGCCCTGACCATCGTCGGAGCGGGCTTCGACACCTTCAACTTCCCGAGCGGCAACTACGACTTCTACGGCCAAAGCTTCTCCGGCATCAGCGTTTCATCACAGGGTTGGATCCGTTTTGGCACCGACGTCTTGCTCAACGAATTCAACCCCAGCCTGCCACGCTTCCTCGACGGCAGCATCGGCGTTCCCGCTGGCACCACCGCCGCCCCATCCATCGCCGCCGCCTGGGACAACTTCGACATGAGCACGGGCACCACCGTCGTCGTTGAAACCGCCCCTGGCGTCACCGAGATCACCTGGAGTGGAGGCTCCGTCTTCGACGCCATCGTCGGCATCAGCACGCCTTTCGGCTCCTTTAGCTGCGTCATCGACAGCACCGGACCGGGCACCGAAGTCATCCTCGACTTCAGCAACGCCACCATCACCACCAGCATTCAAAACGTCGTCGGCCTCATCTTCATCGCCGGAGCCCCCCTCGTCGGCATCAGCGACGGCGGGACCCTCAACGCCACCGTCCACGAAATCGACATCAGCAACTCCCTCCCCTTCACGCCTCCCGCGGGCCCCAGCCTCATCTACCAAAGCTTCCTCTCAGGCCTCGGCTCCTTCTTCGACCTCAACGGCCAAACCCTCACCTTCATCGACCCCACCGGCACCGGCGACTTCGAACTCCAGTAACCCGCCAACCGGCACCCACATCCCAAGACTCGCATCATCAACCCGGCCCTTACGACTGCCAAAAGCCGAGACCAAGAACGCGCCCGCCAGAATGGGCGCGTTCGTCATTACCATTCTTTCCAAACCGCCCCGCCCCAACCTGCAACCAACACAGCTCACCAAGGCCAAGTCCTCCGCACCATCATTCCGACAACCCTCCAAATCCACCAAAACGCCTGATTCCACCCGCTCCCCCCAAACTCCGTTATCCAATCCACATATCCCGGACCATTCCTGCCGCACCCACCTCCAACTCACTCCGTCGAGTCGACTTAAGCGCCCCACCAATTCCAAGCCCCCCAAATATCTTCCCTAGCTACCCCGCTTTCCCGTACTATCCAGTTCCATCGACTTAGAGTTATACAGGCAGAATGCATGGACGCGCAGTTGGCGTTGACGCGATTCCTTCGGGAAGTTCTCGCGACAAAACGAGATCGGCTTTGTGGATTTGCGTCGAAGGCAAAGACTCGTCGAAAATTCTTGT
>JAZGFI010000003.1:0-9420 GCA_036479435.1 Planctomycetota bacterium
GGGGGGCTCATTTCGACCAAGATAAGGAATCTCCGATTTGGCGTACCATAAGTACCGAGAATTGACTCATTTCGGATCGCTCGACGGTGTGCGATGCCTGTGCATTATCGCGGTCGTTTATCACCACACCTTTCGTATCGATCTGCCTCTGCCCATGTTTCGCCGGGGGTTTTTGGGTGTTGACATGTTCTTTGTCCTCAGTGGGTTCTTGATTGTCACGTTGATTTTGCGTGAACGCGACAGGAGTGGCCTCTTCTCTCTAAGAAATTTCTTTGTACGCAGAACGCTTCGAATTTTCCCCATCTACTTCGCAATCATCTTGGCCCTTGCGGCCGTCGCAATCGTCCGAGGATCGGGAAAGATTCACGACAGCTTCCTGCCGGCGCTCCCATACTTCTTGACGTACACGTACAATTGGTATCCCAAGCCAACATTTTTCGCTGTCGCATGGTCGCTCTGCGTCGAAGAGCAGTTTTACGTGTTTTGGCCACCTATAGAGAAGTTCTTCAAGCGAGGCCGAACTCTTGTTGTGTTGACCATTTTTCTTGCCGTGAACCAGCTTGTAAATTTCGGTCTCCTCGATGCGTTTTTTGAGGAGCACTTGGGCACAAGCGACCTCTCAGTTCTTGACGCAACTTTCACGCCTGTGTGTTTGGGCGTCTTCCTGGCACATTTCCTCCACTCCCCGAAGTCTTTTGGCCGGTTGTATCGAGTTTTCGGATCCAGACACTCGTGGATTTGGGTCTCGCTCGTCGCATTTCTCGTTGTCAATCTCCCGGGAGCCGACATATCGGGATGGCGTCGCCTTGCAATCCAAATGAGCATGACCGGGTTCTTGGCGTCACTCGTCATTCGAGAAAGCTGCTCTCTCATGCCATTACTAACACTCTATCCCGTGAAGAGAATTGGCATGATTAGCTATGGAATCTATCTATATCATGTCTTAGCCAAGCATGTAGCAAGTTCACTACTGGCACCGTTCGATCTAGGCAAGCAAGGATTCGCGCTTTTGGTGCTTACGCTCGCACTTACAATCATAGTTTCAGAGATCAGCTTTCGATTTTTCGAACTGCCGATCATCCGCCTCAAGGAAAAACTTCAAGTCCGACGTCCAAGCGCGACGGGTCGCGTGCTGACGAAAACGAAACCGGTTCAGATGTGAGAATCGCTGAGTTTCACGATCGTTGCCGCCTGAGCGTTTCACTTCTTGCGTGTCAGCCCGGTGAACCCCGTTTTTTTCGCGCTGGCGAGGCACAAGACACTCCGCTGTTATTTCGGTCTGGCTAGAGTTTACGCGGATCGAGTGTGTGAAGTCGTCTCTCTGCCACGACTTGTATCACGACGTCTGGTCGCTCGTTCTGAATCAGGGCTTGGGAAAACTCGTGAGTGAAAATGGCGCGCATTCTGTTGAAGTAGTGCGCCAGGTGCGGGATGAGCGCGATGCCGAAAGAATCGTGCAGGAGAATCACGTTGTCGACGTCTCCTTCACGACAAACAAAAACACGGTTTCGGGCCATCTTGGGGCTGTCGAAAAAGAACGCATCTGGTTCAGGCTCTATCTGTCGCCAGTCGGGCCTCCGGACCGCTATCAGTTCATCGTGGCTATCTAGCTTCAGTCCACTAAGTCGCGCCAAATCGCCCCCTAGAGCGCGAGTCGATTCCACCGCGAGGCGGCTAACCGGCGCCACTGCGAAATTGACTCCATTTCGTTTAATGGATTTGATGACCTCAATGTGCCCAACGTATGAGCCGAGATTGTTCCAATGCGTGTCCGTAGAATAGTAAAGCGAAAATTCAGTTTCCTTCTTGGCGCGCCTCATGGCGCTTCTCAGATCCAAGACGACGTTCCCAAGGGAGCGACTGTCGGCTGCCTTTAGCAGCTGGTCGAGTCGTGTGACATCCGCCGAGGCTGACATGACTGATCTGAGGTGTTCCGGGTAGATCGTTTGCTTGTTGGGTACGACTACAAATCGGTACGCGATGTCGAGTGACTGACAGAATCGAAGGCGGCGATCGATCATGTTTAGCCACTGATCGACCTCGCCTTTGTCAAAAGGCTCTAGCCCTCGTGAGCTCTCTGGTGCTTTCTCGGTGCGGAGAAAAAGCCAGCCGTCCTTTCCGATCAGAACTCGGGGACTCGGCGAGCAGCCAAAGATGTCCTGCTTGATAAGCCCATGCAAACGGACAATTGAACCGCGAAATCCGAAATTCTTGGTGTAATACAACCGAAATCGCCCTGGAAAATGGACAATATCGCCCACTGTTCGGGGCCAAGGCGGTTGTTTCGCCAATTTACCAAAGAGAGGTGTGGGATCGAGATCTAGGATCATGGCAAGGTTTGGCAGGTTGATCATCAAAATGAAGATCACCGTTACGGGGCCAAGCTTGCTTCGTTTCTTGTTCATGAATTATCAGAATTGAAAGTAGATGAACGGATTGTGCGAGTCTGACCCTATCAAGAGAATGCAATAGCAGAGAACCAGGAAGTACAAGAACTGTGATACGGCCCGCACTAGCGCCCGCCAATATCTGCGGCCACGAGTCCATCGCATCGCGGCGATTCGCGATGAGCGCGCCATCTCAGTCGAACCAACGATGCCCGCCAACAGCACGAATCCGAGGTAGGCGCTGAGGTACTCCTCGACACTACGAATCGACTCCGGTGCAACTTGCCATCCGAAGAGCGATTTACAGTAACCGAGACCGAATTCCAGCGGGTTGGCGCGATCGAGCGGTCCCGTCGCGACGCGAAAAAACACCCAGCCAATCATCACCACCAGCATAGCATAGAGGTGTTGGAGAGGAATCCAACAACGTTGGATCAGCCGAGAGAACCCCATGCGCTCGATCACCAAAAACAGACCGTGATAGAGACCCCAAGCGACAAACGCCCAATTGGCACCATGCCATAGTCCGCAAAGTAGAAAGACCAACATCAAATTTCGGTAGGTCTGCCATCTGCTCCCGCGACTACCTCCGAGAGGGATGTAAAGATAATCACGAAACCATGATGAGAGGGATATGTGCCATCTCCGCCAGAATTCGGTCACGCTGCGAGCGATGTATGGATAGCGAAAATTCTCTCTGAATCGAAATCCGAACATGCGGCCCAAGCCGATTGCCATGTCGGAATAGCCCGAAAAGTCAAAGTAGATCTGTAGCGTGTAGCAGAGTATCCCGAGCCAAGCGATTGGCATCGTTCTTTGGTCGGCCGGCAGTTGGAATATCTGATCAGCGGGAAAGGCGAGGGCGTTGGCGATGATCATCTTCTTGGCCAAGCCAACAATGAATCGCTTGACACCGCTCTCAAACAACGCCGAAGAAAGCACACGATGTGTAATCTGGCGTGCGATCGTCTCGTAGCGGACGATCGGTCCCGCAATAAGCTGCGGAAATAGCGAGACGTAGAGAGCCAGATTTACGGGGTTGGTTTGCACAACGGTCCGACGTCGGTACGTGTCGATCACGTAGGACATCGACTGAAAAGTGAAGAACGAAATACCGATCGGTAGATGGATATCCATCGGCTCGAAGGTTCCTGCTCCGAGTTTGTCGAGCAGCAAGTTGAGATTACGTGCAATGAAATCCGCATACTTGAAGAACGCCAGGATCGACAGATTTCCGACGACGGCAACAACCAGCCAAACGCGACGCACCGTTTGCGCTCGACTCGAAGCGACGCCTCGACCCGCGACGTAATTCAATAGAATTGACGCCGCCATGATCACGACGTATTCTTTTTCGCCCCATGCGTAAAAGCCGAGGCTGACGACTGCGAGCAACAGATTGCTCAGTCGCCGCGGAATGAGCCAATGCGTCCACAACAGGACTGGCAAAAAGAGGAACAGGAATGCTGGCTCGGAGAACAGCATCAAGCAGTCTCCACCATCAAAAGACCTTCGGGCGTCCAGCACATGATGGACGCTTCATTTTCGGTCGCTCAGGCGGTATTCAAGCAATCCATGCGCCTGAATTCGAAGCATCGCGGTCGCATACCACCGGCCTAGTTCTCGTGCCGACTCGGCGTTGAAGTGGACGCGATCCTCTTCCGGAGTCAGGCCGGAAGACGAGACAATGGCCACTCTCGACGTTATTTGTGGCATTCGGTCAAGCTCTTGGTTCAAGAAACGGGCGAAAGGAAACTTCCTCGAATCGAGGAAGCCGCCCAGCTTGCCGGCAATGAAGGGGATATCGGGACACTGGAGATCCCGTCGCAGCTCCTTTACGATCTGGGCGAGCTTGCGGGCGTATCCCAGCGCGCTGTTACGAGCGCGCGCGTTCGATTCGCCTTGGTGCCACAGAAATCCTGCGAGCGTCCCTTGGGTCATGGCTGCCTTAGTTCGATTCACCGTCGCTTCGTACAAGTCGCCGCCCTTTTGCCACCTCTTCAACGGCGATCCTCTGACCGCACAGGGAATCAAGCCGACGATCACGGTGGGGTCGGCCGCAGCCATTGCTGTGCCAAAGGCAATCCCAGGTCCCACGCCGCCCATGTGCGTTCGGCTAGGGTGCAAAGGGTCGCGTGCTACGCGCCAGCGCAGTTGCTTGTCCAGGGCTAAAACACGACGGTCGACGGCCGGGATACCCTGAGATCTGGCGTCTCCTGCCATATTGGACTGCCCCATCAGGACGTAGAGGTAGAATTTTTGTTTGTCGGGTAGCGCCGGCTCTTGCGGCGTCGCAACGCTACATGAGATCTGACTCCCAATTACCATTAGGAAGAGTAGTTTTTTAGCAAACATCGCAACACATTATCGTACCGAACATTGGTCGACAATACGCCACTGCGGAGGACTTTGAGCATTAGCGACCGACGGTAGCTCAGCGCGAATAGACTTTCTATTCAGATCGGACCATTTGAAGCGTTCTGGTGGCGAGAGTGACTGTTGCCATCACGGCCGGGTCAAGTTCTTGAGGTCGTTAACGGGTTGGGCCCGTCATTTATTCCCCGGCCTTCCGTGGAGTTGCCGCCGAGACACGACCACTATCCGCCGAAGTAGCTTCTTCCCCAGGCCTAGCACCCACGGGACGACCTTCGAGCGCGCGCGTGAGGACCTCTGCAAGCCAAGCACCCTCCTTGTTGATGTCAAACTCGGCCTCGATTTTCGCTCGACCCCAGCGCCCAAACTTTGCCCGCAGTTCGGCGTCGCCAATCAGCTGATCAAGCCTCATGCTCAATTGACCAACCTGGCCCGGAGGCACTAGGAATCCCGACAAGCCCTCATCCACAAGTTCAGCGATGCCTGCGATACGAGTTGCCACCACCGGCAAGCCCGCGGCCATGGCCTCCATGAGAACGACTGGTACCCCTTCTGCAAAACTCGACATCACGAAAATATCGGTGTTTTGCAAATGCTTTCGAACTTCCGCCTGCGATTGAAAACCAACGAACTCGACATTCTCGTCGAGAGCGAGCTGAGAGGAGAGATTTTCGAGGCGCTCTCGATCAGGACCGTCGCCAACGACTCTGAGGCGGATATGCGGTTGAGTGTCTTTGAGCTGTGCAATCGAACGCAACAAGACCGGCAGACCTTTTACCAGATCAAGCCGTCCGACGTACATCAGATTCGCCCTATCTGGTCGCGGGGTCACGACTTCGAAAAGTGCGGGATCGACTCCGCAGTGAACGATGTGCAACTTGCTCCAATGATCGAGACTTGCCCAGATCATCAGTTGCGATCGACAAAAGTAGCTAATGCAACTAACAAACAGGGAGCGCTTAATTTTTTCGTCGACGCACCACAACTTGGGTTCAAAAAAGATCGCAGGTCCATGAGTTGTAAAACTGAAAGTGACGCCGCCAAGTTTGGCAGCGAGCATGGCGACCGTGCAACTAGAATTGGCGAAATGGTTGTGGATGTGGATGATGTCTTGGCGTTGCACTTCGCGAGCGACGACTACGGCTTCAATGAAGTAGAAGACCTGATAGAAAAAACTCTTGATACCGGGTGAACGGACTGTGAGCGCCAACCAAAGCGTCGACAAATAGGCCATGGGGGATCTAAAGAACAAGATCGCGTGGTCGCGCAACAAACTCGCGGGCTGAGGCGGCAAGACATAGATTGTACGCTTGCGCTCTTCGGCTTGTTCTTCAGCTATGCAGCTGTCATTCGATATTCTGCGAATCGAAAAAGTCTGGACATGGACACCTCTTCTCCGCAACGCCGCCACCTCACGTTGGATGAAAGTGTCGGTTGGCCGAGGATACTGACCAGTCAAGTATGCAACGCGTATGTTCATCATATAACTTCCGCCGTTGCCTTCAGGCGCGTTTTCGCGGATCCCCAGAATGGGCTGGGAAATCGTCTCCAATGAATCGCAGCCACCCCTCTCCTTCGAGACCAGAGAAACATGCCTCCCCTCGGTAAAAAGGCTGCAAGTAGCCGGTACGCCGCGCGTGCAACAGGGTCCAAGGTCCCGACCTAAAAACGCACCTCGCGTTGGACAGATCTCTCATGAAACGAGGGGGCAGCTTCCCAAAAAGGCCCGAACTCTGGACGCTGTCAGCGTCGGTGACGAGCGCGTTCATCACCAGCTCTAACTTCCCGGGCAGGGCCTCGATCTGAAGAACATGACTGATGCCATTTGGGACCCGATAGTAGATGTACCAGCCAAGAGTCTTCCCGTCATTTGCCTTGACGATCGACTGAACGAAATCGCCATGGCCTCGCTTCTTTGCTGCCATTGAAAGTAGCCAATCAAGGGTGCCCTCAGCGTAATCCGGGATAAGCTGATAAGAACTTTGCTGGATGGCAACGCACAAATCTTCGGGCTCAAGAGGCACAACAGTCGTAGGCAATTCTGCCGTCGCTTCGGCTTGATAGGCGCGGTGCCCAACAATTAGGTCCGCTGCCCCACAAAGGGCTCGAGTCACTTTTTGACCTATGGAGTTGGGCCGCCCTTGTGCGCGACGGTCGATGGCGAAACTCATAGGTCGCAGTGGCCTGAACCATTGATAGCTGTAAAGGTGGCAGGTCTCGCCGCCGCAGCCCTCCCAAATCTTCCTCGAACTCTCGGCGGCCGAATCTGAAATTGAAATATCCTGGCGGCCCGCGAGGCAGTGCTTAGTGAGACCAATCGCGGCAAAAGGATCGCGACGACCGGAAGCGTCCGGCCGCACCGTGAAGTTTCCGACCACAACTGCTTGGAGAGTCTTGCCGTCGAGACGTACCCGTCGCGGGAACACGCCGAGAAACGCGGTGATCTTCCCGGGGCCCTCATCACGAACGAGTGACGGCAGATCAACAGGGTTCGACCAAGGGCTCTCGAAGTAGACGCTATGGAAGTAGGACTGGAGAGCTTCCGTCGAAACGTGCTTTCCAGATCTAAATGACTCCACGAAAAGGTCGACAACCAAAGGAATGTCATCAACTCTAAGGGACCGGATTCGGCTCATTCAAACTCCATCAGACCCTATGAAGTTGTCGACACTCAAAATACGCGCGAAGAAGATATCTAATTCGCGCTAAGCCAACTCTGTAGAACCAGCGAACCATGGCATCATGGACTCAATACGCAACCGGTCGAAGCCTAAGTTCAGCTCCCGACAGCGCGACGCTGGCGCAGATCGCTCTTGAGTTTTTTTGCCAAGATCCAGAAGAAGAAGACCGAATTGGCCAAGTTGATCGGGGTAGCCCAACCGATGCTAACGACAAGGCCCAACAACTGAAAGGGCCCTGGGGCCCTGTAGGGCTGCTGGCGTCGTCAGTCTTTAAGCATTCCTTGGATTCTTGGGCGCATGCCAGAGCGAATGGCGGTGAATCTAAGGTCCCACATCCACTACTTTTTCCTGAACTTTGTCTTGCTGTGTGCTCGGAATGCTTTGAGCCTTCTCACGATTTCGGCCCGCTGCGGCCCATTCGGCACGGTTCGATCGACCCTCTCTCCTGGATCCCTCTCGAGATCGTAGTAGCTCAACTGCCCAGATGACGGCCGAAAAATCCACTTATCTTTGGCTTGCCTAATCATCGCCAGCTGCACGCCGTCGAAGAACGAACTCACATAGGCTAACTCTGGCAACTCACGTAACAGGCTGACGCCTTGCACTTCGTAATTGCCGCCACGCATCCCCATTAGATCGGCAACCGTCGGCGCAATATCGACTTGCCGTGCGTTGATTGTCTCCGAATGGCGCACTCGCCCATCCGCAGCCCAAAAGATCAGAGGTACGGAAATCTCCTCTTCATACAAGGAGTTGTTGTGCACAAAAGTCCCGTGCTTCCCGAATGACTCACCATGATCCCCCACAAAAACGACGAGCGTGTCATCCAATGCCGTTGTTCGCCCCAAAGACGCAACGATCTCGTTGATGATCATGTCCGCGTGTTCTACGGATTTCCAGTATTCGCTCTCTCCGATTCCGCCATTTGTGTTCCCTGGCGACTCATAGGGGTAATGCGCTCCGTAGGTGATGAAGAGCGCCGCAAAATTACCGTCGACATTGCCAAGGGTCTCCGCTGGGGCCCCAACCAAGGCCCAATCACGATGAACAAATTCGCCGATTCGAGCCGTTGGCACCAAATCATGTTTGTCGGAAAGATGTTGGAATCCAAGCCCCTTCAGAAGACCTCTTAAATTCTCGAACTCCAAGCTCATCGTCGAGTAGCAGTATGTTTCAGCCCCAGCATTCTCCCTTAGATCCCAGATAAGACCTGGAAGATTTGCCACCAGAGACTCGCGCATTTCGATGCCGGGATAGGGATGTCGGCCAGAGAGAACGGCATAGGTTGCCTTTGAGGAGTGCGGGATGGAGACGTAAGCCTTAGCGAGTAAGCCCTCGCGAGCGAAGCGTCGCAGATTAGGCGCATGATTTGGTTTATTGGATTCAAGTCCGAGACCTCGCCATCGAAACGTCTCCAAAAGAAAGAAGATCACGTTGCGGAAGGGCTTAACATCTTGGAGCCTTTGACGAGGAGCTTGGAGAACACGGCTGACTGGTTGCGGGGGCTGGTCGAATTCAAGCGCTAGTTGGCACAATTCGCCGTCATCTTCGCCAGAGAAGCGCAAGATGTCGATCGCGCCTCGAACGAGAACATTGGCTTCTGCGTCATAAAGATATCGCCGCGACAAAAGCGACAAACAAATGGACAACCCGAGAAGGCCATACATCAAGCGCTTGACAATTCTCCTGGCGCGGGCCTCCTTCTTATTCCTTCCACGTATCCAGACGATGCTCCAAAGAAGGCTTTGAGCGACGAGAACAAGAAAAAGCAACTTTCGAAAGGTCATTCCGAAACCCGCGTTGCGCAGGAAGAAGATGTCCGTATTTGCCATGTCCTCGCCTGATGTCAAGTAGTACACCGCGAGGTCCCAACTCAAGGGCTGTAGCCATAGCTGCCGGGCACGGCAATCGACCATGAGGAAGGAAACGACACTCAGACAGATCAGGGCACTGAGGCCAACTCGCCATAAACTTGGTCG
>JAZGFI010000004.1:0-5203 GCA_036479435.1 Planctomycetota bacterium
CTCAATGATGCTGGCCAATGTAAGACAGGTCGATATTGCGAGTCAGCTCGGCTGTAGCCCGGAAGCGCTGGCCAAGACATGGCACAGAACCCTCCGGCCTAAGCTGGCTCGACAGTTAAAGAAGGCGGGCCTCGATTCGTCGATCTTGGATGATCCGGAGGGCTTACGATGAGCCACCCATCGTCCGATGCTGAGAACGATTGGGTGCTCAACGCAGCACGTAGCCTTCTCGGCTTAGGCCCCGACCCCTTTCTTGACCACCCTTTCCTCCTTGATCTCGAAGACCACGAGTGCATCCACGAGAGCGGCAACAGCGTCGTCTTTAAGGGCCGCAATACGCAGTTTGGCCGAATGGAAGTCGTCAAGTTCACCCGACGCGACCTCGCTTTGACAGAAGCTGTACTCACCGGACGCCTCACTGGGCACGATGGCATCGTGGCGATCTACGGCCTTGACCTCGACCGCGCAGGTGGCTTGGCCGTCCTCCGCTCAGCCTGTGTGCCGGGCGCGACCACCCTCGCTGCCGAAGCTCGTGAAACTGAGCATCTTAGGACGCCCTTTGGCGCGGCGGCCTGCGCTTTGAGGATCGCGGAAGCCTTGAATTACGTTCACGGCCAGGGAATCGCCCACCTCGATCTCAAACCCGACAACATCCTTTACAACACCATCACCGGCCGGCCCGTGCTCATTGATTTTGGCCTTGCCGTCGACCAGCAGGCACCGGTCATGGGAGGAAGAGGCACCGAGGGTTTTCGCGCGCCAGAAGTCGCCAATGGAAAAGGTGATGCACAATCTGATCTTTTCAGTCTAGGCGCCATTCTCTATTTCATGACGCAAGGCCTCGATGCTCCCGCGAGCGCCCCCACCTTCCGCAGCGACACCGACGCCGAACTTCGCGGTCTCATGGATCACCTTTTGCAGCCAAAACCAGTTGACCGTCCGAAGTCGGCGGATCTGGTCGCCCGACGACTGTCGCGTATCGTTGCCGGGGCCGATCATGCGCTCCATGGCAGCATTCGTTTCTTCGTCGACGGCCAAGAGGTCAACGATTCGAAAAGCTGCCCCGTCAACGCCGAGGTCAAGGTCTCCCTGGAGATTGACCTCGATGACGGCAAGGCTTATTTCTACTGGCTATGTATCGGCAACGATGGCAACTCGGTGCTGACCCGTCCGCAGCTTGATGAGATCGGACACTGGTCGCCCAAGAAGAAAAACCTGGGGCCGGGGCACGCCAATAACTTTGAATCCAAAAAACCTGAGAACCGCGACCATCTCATCGCCGTGGCAAGTTCGGAACGCCTTGCGAACCTCGAACGCCACTACTCGTCTTACGAGCATGCCCCCATCACCACCAAGGGCAGCACAGGTCCCGTGGTGGAGGCCAAGAAAGACCGTTTCGACCGGGAGTGTGACCGCGTTTTCGAGATTTTGAGAGAATCTCGGCGACAAGGCATCAGCGTTCTTTCAAAAAGAATCAGCCTTCATTGGCACTAGATCGCGAGGCTTCGGCGCAAAGATGAGTTTTATCCCTGAACACAAGCGGCGGCTGTTCGTGGTCGCCACTACGTCTTCCGACCTTGTGGACCTCGATCTCGATGGCACCAAGGCCTACGCGATACTGAAAGACTCGCTCGCTTGCGAAAGTTTGGGGACGCCGCTACTTACATGCCAAACATCTCGCGATTTCGACCTTCGCTTCCACGAAATCCTGAAGAGTTGGCACCCAGATGACGAGTTCGTTTTCTATTTTTCGGGTCACGGGACCGAAGACAAAGACAAACACCTACGCCTTTGTTTCGGCGATGGAGGTGACGACAGCTACGGCCTGCGAGAGTTCTGCGACAAACTCAAGCGCTACAAAGTTCGGCACGCCATCTTGATCTTCGACTGCTGCGCCGCTGGGTCCGCTGACCAAGCTCTTTCGTTGGACCCACTTCGAGGCGTCTTGTCAAACGACCTCGATTGGGTCGTTCTTGCCGCCTGCGAACGGAGTCAAGGTGCCGCCCATACTTCACCCGGCTGCTCCAAAGGCTCAGTATTTACGAACTCACTTCTTTCCGCTTTGAAAAATGGTCTCAAGCAAGCAACTGCGCAAGACGCCATCACCGCTGAGAGCTTGACGCATCATGTCGAGGAAGAGTTCGAGAGCCGAAGCCACGGCCAAACACCCACTTGTTTCGGCGCTAAGACAAAAGTTCTCGCCGCGAACAAGACCACTGAAACGACCAGCGAACACCAAGTCTACTTCCAACACATGGTCGACCATCTCGGGCACGTCGATACGCGCAGCATCCTTCGCGATTTGGCACGGGAACGAGTATTGGGAGAGGATCTGGAGCGGCTGTACGTCCCGCTGCACGCCAAGAAAGTCCCTAACCAAGGCGCTCGGCGACTTTCCCCAGTTACGGAGCAAACTAGCCACGAGGGTGACGAAGCGCCGCTGATCGAAAAGGTGCTCAGCGAATCCCGAGCCGTCATCATTGGGGATCCTGGTTCGGGGAAGACAACCTTTTTGAGACGCGCAGCATCTTTGCTGGCCAAGGCTCACTTGGTCCAGGATGCGGCCAAAGCCCAAGTGCTCTTGGCTCCTGTAATGTCCAAGGTGCCCGAACCCATCCCCTTCCCGGTGTTTGTCGAAGCCAAAACACTCGGCCCCGTCCTAAGCGACAACTGCGGGCCAGGAGATCTCTTCTCATTCCTTGCCGATCGAGCGAAGACGGATGGCTTGAGGCTCAACTCCGATCAGCTCAAAAAACGGCTTCAAGACGGAACCCTGTGGCTTTTCATTGACGGCTTGGATGAGTCCGGCGATCAAAAGCACCGAGTGAACATCGTCAAGTTGTTGGCCGCGCTCACTTGTGCTCCCTTCAAGTCCACCCGTATTTGGTTGACAGCGCGGCCGAAAGCCAAAGAGCACCTCGACCTGTCCTCCGACTTCGAACGATTCGAGATAGAACCCCTCCCCACCGGCTCTAGGGATCTTTACGTCCAAAAAATGGGCGAACTCATTTTTCCTGATAAGCCGCAAGCTCAAGCCGAGTATCTCTCGGCATTGTCGCCCGAGGCTTTCGAGGACCGCCCTGCCGTCGCCAATCTCGCCAAACGTCCGGTACACCTCTCAGCTTTGGTCGCGCTCGCCGCCAATGGCCAAAAACCGCCGGATGAGGAAGCTCTGCTCTACGAAAACATTGTCCAATGGCTCACCAAACGCCGCGGCGAGCGTGACGGCCCGGCGGCTCAGGACTTATGCCTTTCCCTTCATGGCGAAATCGCGCTCGCCAGCTTTCAAGTTCAGGAAGAGGAGCACGAGAAAGGACTTTTGAGACGCTCCCAAGCGGCAGAGATCGTCGAACGCTTAGACCCCGACTGCAATCTGCGTGATGCAAAGACGTCAACAGCCGCCCACCGCGTCCTCCGCGAAGAAGAACTCCAAAGCGGTATTCTCTATAGCCGCGGAAAAGACCACCTTGGCTTCCCCGCCCATGGAACTTTCCGCGAGTACCTCGCCGCCCGGCGCCTCGTCGAAGATCTTGAAACGCGCCAAACCGTCTTAGGCGACGACGCCATCTTCGATAGCCAATGGGCCCAAGTCATGGCCTTTGCCTTCGGAATCGGAGAACACGTTGGCGATCTCCCGGGCACCCAAGGCCTGATGGACGCGCTTATGGACCGCGACCTCACAGACCCCACAACGAAACTCAAGGTGGCCAGCCTCCTCCGCGATGTGCGGGCGAACTTGGGCCTCAGCACCCTCAAGATCCAACACGATAAATGGTCGGCACTTCTTTCCGATCTCGCCAAGCTTGCCATTGATAGATCCAGCCAAGACCTCGGCCTCATCACACGGGCCGCCGAGGCCGTTGGGCAGGAAGAAAACGGGGCTCTTTGGTTCGCCAACCACCCCTCAGAATTCGTCAAAATCCCCGGTGGCAGCTTTGTGCCGGGAGGTGATGCGGTACTCGAAGAGAAAAACTGGCCCCAGCTTGAAGCGAGCCGCCAGACCGTCGCGGAGTTCTGGATCGGTCGTCATCCCGTAACTGTGGCGGAGTATGCAAAGTACTTGGATGCGGTTGGAAAAGACCTGCGAAAGCCCAAAGCTTGGCTTAGGCAACTAAGTTTCCCGACCCGCCCCGTAGTCGGCATGAGTCATTCGGAGGCCGCCGCCTACGCCAAGTGGCGCGGCAAAGGTATTTGCCTACCCACTGAAATCGAGTGGGAGTTTGCGGCTCGCGGGGCGGATTCGCGGGATTTTCCTTGGGGTGATGATGATCCAGACGCTCAAGATTGCAACTTCGCCGAGGCTAAGATCGGTCATCCAAGTCCGGTGGGCCTCTTTACAAAGGACAAGACGCCAGAAGGCGTTTTCGACATGGGCGGCAACGTTTACGAATGGTGTCAAGATTTCCAGGTTCGCGGCGGGGCCTTCGTCCACGATGCGGACCTCTGTCGCGCAGCCTACCGCTTCGACTTTTCGGACTACCCCGACGATCGCTACGCCAACCTCGGCTTTCGCCTTGCGCAGGGCACCACTTAGTTCTTCACTTCTTCGCCTCTTGCCCTCCTAGGCAAAAAAACTGTATAAATTTTTTTAATTGCGTTGGTGTTGGGTAGGGGGGGGGTCAGGGGTTGCGGGTACAGCTCGAAACTCTTGGAGGCCGCCTCATGCGCGTCAACATTGTCACCCTCCCTTATTCGGTCGAAGCCAAGGCCTTCGACACCCTGGCTCTTGATCGCGTCCTGACGGGCCGCGACATCCGAGAATTCAGGGAGCATTGCTTCATGCTCGATGGTCGCCCGCACTTGGTCTGCATCGCCCTTACCGACGGAAGCCACAGCATCCCCGAAGCATCTCGGCGCCGGGCAGCAAGGCCGGTGGTTACAGAGGACGCGAAAGTTCTCTACGAAGCCTTGCGATCCTGGCGACGCGAACGCGCAAAGTCCGACGGCATCCCTCCCTATGTGGTGCTCACGAACCGCATCCTTCAATGCCTCATCACCGACCCTCCGCGCGATGTTACCAGCCTAGGCAAGATTGATGGGGTAGGGACCAAGACGCTGGAACGCTACGGCGAGTCCATCCTCCAGATCATTCGCGAAGTCCAAAGCTCCGGTCTTGACCTTAAGCCACGTTCGTGACGGGTAAAAAAGTGCCGCGTGGTCCCAGCCCCGACCTCGTGGTCTTGCGGCAATGGGAGGCCTTTGC
>JAZGFI010000005.1:0-5140 GCA_036479435.1 Planctomycetota bacterium
ATTAGCCAATTTACATCGTTTTCCTGAGAAATGATTACTTGTCTAGGGACACCGCCCTTGATCCAGGCAAAGACACTGAAGACAGTCTCGGCTGGATTCAAAATGAAGGGAACGCTGAGGTAATCGCTGATGCCATCAAACTGCAAGGGGAATCTTGCTCGCCCAGATGTCCTCTTTACTCACGCTGTAAATCGTCCAGATGCACTCCCTTTCATTTCGCGACCGGTCGCTACCCCATTCAGTTACCCCCCCGCAGATACTGCGGGCTTACGGGGTGAGCCCGCGGGCCTGCCATTCGACCTGGGCGGAGCCCAACAGAGTCCCCGTGGCATGGGCCAGGTCCACCAGGGCGATCTGGTATCCGACCAGGGCAGACAACTCCGCGAGTTGGGCGTTGTCCAGGTTGTTTTGGGCATCGAGCACGACTGTGGAGGTGCGCTGGCCCTGTTCGAATTGACGTTTTTCCGCTTCGTAAAGGCGTCCGGCTACAATAGCATTCTGCTGGCTCGCCAGAATGCGCTGCCAATTCGTGCGCAACTGTTCTGCTGCGTTGAGGACCTCCAATTTGATCAGATCCTCGCGATTCTTCTTGGTGGAAAGCCGTTGACAACGCTGCAAGAGGATCTGACGCAGGCTGCTCTTGGCGGCTTTGTTTCCGAAGGGGATTTGTGCACTGAGGCCAAAATAGTGACCTGCAAACTGATTATCCCAAAGCACTTGGTAAGCGTCCCGGCGATTGTTTTCAGCGGCTCCAATGTTGTATTGGTATGTGAAGTCGATTAAGGGTAATGCCTGATTCTTGCGGAAGTCAATGGTGTCCAGATCCTGCAGGACCTGCAGTTCCAACACCAGGATCTCCATGCGGTTCTCCAGGGCTAAACTGACCAGATGGTCCGGATCAAGATCATAGCGTTGCAGTACAGGTTCGGTTGCCGGAGTCACAAGCGTGGGGGTTTGCATGTCCAGGTTCTGGCCGTTCATCAGGCGTTTGAGTGCCCGTTGGCGGTCGCGCAGCGTGTTTTGGGCAATGATGATGGCCTCCAGGCGATCTGTAACGCCTGCCTGGGCCCGCAGGACCTCTATCTGGGCCCGTTGTCCGGATTCCACCAGACGTTGGGCCGATTCCAGTTGCGTCTGGGCTAGTTCATACTGCTGTTTTCGAACCTCAAGTTCTCTCTGCGTTGAATATACCAGCCAATAGGCCCGGTCCAGGTTGGAGAGGATGCTGATCACTGCCAGCTTGGTCTGGGCGTCCGCGATCTGTCGCCCAATATTGGCCAGGCGGATCCCATAGGTCAGGGTGCGTGGGCCTGCATTACGCAGGAGTGGCTGGGTGAATGAGAACTGAGACACTGGTTCATTAAGGGGATTGCTTATCGAATTGCTCGCATTGGTCTCTGTCAGAACATCGGTCACGCTTAAAGAGGCCGTTCCTCCGGAAACAAACGGTTGATTTAGGCCTACGGACAGGCTATCTCGCTCCCCTTGGGTTCCCTGGAGCCCTGACAGTTCATTCATGAAAGGCTGATCCCACTTTCTCTTAGAGACGCTGGCCGTAAATGCGGCCTCAAACCGCGCCCGCTCTTCCTTGACCTGCTCTGCGGCAATGCTTGGATTGATCAGGGTCGCCTGCAGTTCCAGGTTGTTTTGCAGGGCCATGGCCCGACACTGTTCCAGAGTCAGCTCCAATGTCTCAGCAGGGATTTCATTCACATCAATGATGGGTTGCTTTTGCTCTTTGGCCTTGGGCAGTTGTAGAGGAGCCACCTTGTGCAGTTTCTCCGGAGGAACCACAATTCTTCCGTGGAGATCTCGGTTACTGGGAAACGGAAGGCAGCCATCGGATATCAATAGCACGGTCCCCAGGATGATGCTCCATAAGGGAAGATGAGAGATGCAGGGCTTATTCATGTCTGAGTGCCTCTTTTTCTTCAAGCGTATCTATTTTTCTGTTCAAATTCTCAACAATTTCTCGAAGTTGTATGTGTTCTTGTCGGAGATCCTCAGTCAAGTCCGAATGGCCTACTTGGGCGGGTCGCGGTGAATGAAGAGCGCGACCGTGAGAAAGCCGATGAGGGCGGTGATCCCGAAGAGCCAGGCAAGGGTGCGCACCTCGTCGCCCAGGTTCGCAACGCCGCCGAGCACCTTGTCCATAGTCCGGACCACCTCCAGGTAGGAGAGTTCGGGGAGGCCCACGAAATCGAAGACGACATTCGAGATGTGCCAAACCCCTGTGACGCTGAGGATGGCGAAGAGTGCGTTGCGGAAGAGCACCGCGGCGCAGAGGGAGAGGGCGATGAGCAGGCAGGTCAGCCCGATAAGCTTAGATAGGCCAATGAGCATCCACCGCGGCGTGACCGACGTGGTGCGCGTCTGCGTGTCGTCCACGCCGTGACCGGTGATCGTATCGAGCAGCGCGCCGGCGACGTTCTCCTCCTTATCGGTAGGCGGCAGTACGATCCGCACGTCGGCGCCGCGCCCGAGAAGGCCCTGGCTGCCCTGGCCGCTGAAACGGACGACGGCACGGTTGGATTTGTTTCCCCAACGGTCCGCTTCGGCCGTCGCGCTCACGTGGTCGACCGTCCCGGTGAACTCCTTCTCCTCGATCGTGACGTAAGCGGTCAGCCCCTTCTTGATGCGTTGAAACTCGTCAAAGTCGGGGATGGGGACGTTCAGTTGGTATTCATCCAGCGGCGCGATCGTGAAGAGATGCATGCCCCGGCTGACCTGCTGACCCTCCTGGGCAAGCATCTCGATGACATACCCGGTGATGGGCGAGGTGATGGTGGCGTGCCCCAGCCGCTCCCGCACATCGCGCAGCAGCATCTGCGCTTCCGCCGAGGCACGCTCGGCCCCCGTGATGGCGTCCTTCGCTTCCCCGACGCGACGGCGGGCGTCCTCAAGGTCGCGCTGGCTGATCCGGATATCGGCCTCGCCGTCTGCGACCTGCCTCCGGCTGAGATCTTTGGCGCCCCATACGCTCCGCTTGGCGCGCTCCACCGCTTCCTCCGCGTCGATCACGTCGTTCTCGACCTTTTTGTACCGGCGGCGGGCATTCTCGACTTCAACCCGGGCATTCTCTTCGGCGCGGCGCCGCGTTTCGACCGTATCGAAGAGTTCGCGATCATCGAGCTGCCCCAAGATGTCGCCAACGTGGACCAGGGTACTCGTTTTGACACGTCGTTCCCGGAGGGTGCCGCTGGATCCGGCGAAGACCTGCTTCGGCTCCCAGGCCATGACCTCAGTATCGCGGCTGTGGGAGGCCAGGTAGCCGTGTTCGGTGCGGACCAGTGCGTCCTGACGAATGGCCCAGAAGCTGGCGGGAAGCAGGATTCCCACGATCATGAAGAGCAGCGCCGCTGTGCGGGCGAGCATCTTTGAACCGATATATTCACCGCGCGTCACGCCGCGGCTGAGGATCGCGTCGTTGAGGCAGTCCTGCTCCCGGGTCAGCGCCCCGCCCGCGACGAAGATGACCACGTGCATCCAGACGAGGATGTAGGTGGCGTAGACGCCGTCGAGCATGTGGGCGGCCACCGCCTCCTCCGACTGCATGCCCTTGAGCGTGAGCATGGTGAGCAAGGTGCTGACGAGGAAGAAGCCGCGACAGAGCCACGAGCGCCACAGGGCGCCAAGGTCGAGTCGCGTGAGGATGAGAATCGACTGCCAGCGTGTGGGCAGGCGCCTCGGTCGGTCTTTTTCTGGTTCGCCCATGCGTTCTCCTCTTCGAAGCCTATCCCTGTGCGGCGCGGAGCAAGCCGCTGAATTCGTCGTCCGACACGAGTTTCATGTAGGCGTCTTCGAGCCGGCGTCCTGTCGAGTTGATGCCGACAACGTCCACCTCCGCCTGCTTGGCGAGTTCCAGGACCAGGGCGACGATGTCCCCGACCCTCTCGTCCGCCCGAAGCTCAATCCGTAGCACACCGGGATCCGGGCCCTGGTCCTCCCGACCGAGGCGCGCCTTGATCGCGGTGCGCAGGGATTCGGTCGGCCTCGAAAGGCGCACCTCCAAGACGCTCTCGGGCAGGAGGCTCTCCAGATCCGCGCGGCTGCCGTCGAAGAGAAGTTGTCCCTGGTTGAGAACGATTAACCGGTCGCAGACGCGGTCGATGTCGCCGAGGATATGGGAGCTGAGGATGACGGTCTTCTTTCCACGGTACTGCTCCAGCAGGTCGAGGGTTTGCCGGCGGCTGATCGGATCCAGCCCGGCCGTCGGCTCATCCCAGATGAGCAGTTCGGGGTCGTTCATCAGCGAGGCGGCGATTGCGAGGCGCGTCTTCATGCCGGTGGAGTAGCTGCGGATCGCACGCCCCGCATCGTTGGTGAGTCCGACGGCGTTCAGGAGCATCCCCATGCGCGCGTTGTGCTCGCGCCTGGGGAGTCCGAAGCACTTTCCGACGAAGCGCAGGTAGCCGAGGGCGGTCAGGTCCTTCGGAAAGACCGGCTCGTCTGAGAGGAATCCCACGCGCTGCCGAAGCGACTTGGCGCCGGGATTCATCGGGGATCCGAACACGCACACGTCGCCGGCGCTCTGCTTGATTAAACCGAGGGCGATACGGAGGGCGGTGGACTTACCCGCTCCGTTGGCGCCCAGGAGACCGACCGTTGATCCCACGGGAACGGCGAAGGAGATGTCGGTCAGGGCGACCAGGCGGTCCTGAAAGACCTTGGTCACCCGTTTGAATGCAATGGCTTCCATCGACTGGCTCGTCACCATGCCCCCTTCGCGCCGTTCCTCGGCGATTGTGCCGCGCGTGTCACAACTGATACCGGCGATGTCACTTGGGCCGATGGGACGAATGATAAGAACCTCCTAAAATTTAATCTGAAGCGCAACATTTTTATCCGCTCCATAACACCTCATAGGGTGTCCGATAGTTTAAACATTTCCATGGTCTATTATTTATCAAAGCCGCTGCTTTGTCAATCTCTTCTTCGCTGAATTCGTTAAAATCTGTTCCTTTTGGAAAAAATTGACGCTGGACAAATAACATAATTCAGTTTCAAGATTATACTGCTCTACACGTTCACGCAATTTCTGATAAATACGTAAGTCAGAAGTTTTTTGTGAAAGAAAACCAACGAGGAAAAAATCAGATATGGAACTAAGAAAAAGAACAAGCGAGAATTGGGTGAATTA
>JAZGFI010000006.1:0-52136 GCA_036479435.1 Planctomycetota bacterium
CCCCGAGGTTTTCGAAGGCATGGCTCGGATGCCGAACACCAGGATGAATGAGGCTCAGAATCCAATGAGCCTCAAAGAGCGTGGCGATAAATCGCCGAATTGCCCTCGACTAAGTTGGCTGCTGACAATGTAGGCACAGGTGGCGTCAAATCTGAACGGGGTTCGTGGCTGGGAGCATCCTTCGCTGAGCCGGCGTCTTGCGTTCGCTCATCGAGTTGTGATATTTGCTGCGAGACATCATTGGCTTTCTCGAAGGGCTCGGAAGGGGTCCATCCAAAATTGATTGCTGACATTGGCCGGTTTCCCTCCAGAACCCACTTCTGATACTTGGCCCACCGTTCCCGAAGATTGTCCATATTCTCATTAGGATCTATCAACCACATCGCGGAGATGTGGCCTTTCCCATTGAAGTCCGACGATCCGTGTGTATGGATATGGAACGCTCGCGAAAGCCACTTCTTCCTATCGGAAAGTGGGCCGAGTAGTGACTCAAGAAGACTTTTGATCCCCATCTACTTCTCCTTTCTCGCCTTCGCTGCCGAAATTTCTCTGTTCTTGAATCACAGGATCATCCGCTCAACTTCATCGAGCGCCAATTTGCCATGTCATCCAGTAGTCATGCCATTCCCCTTTTGCAAGGGCGGGAGACACGCATTGACTCGGGAGTGAACCCAACCACAGAAGCTACATTTGACCGCGTTCTTTTCTTCTTCGGTCAACACTTGCTGCTGGAAACATGATCGGCAAATGACACCGGCATCGTCGACTGCCCGCGGCTCTTTCCGAACAGCTTCTCGAAGGATTACATCCGTGCCGTGCAGATTTCGGAAACCTAACATGGCGCGAGAGATCTTGATCTGCGCTGCCAACTTTGGCCATGCCTCCCGAAACTTGCTCATTCCATGGGCATCCAGCAATTCTCGAGATTATGCTCCACAGTGTTCCTTTTACATGAGTGGAGTTCCCCAAGTGTTTCTCGATCGAAAGATGCAAGAAGAGCTTCTATTGCGGTTGCGCGAAGATTATCCAGAGCCGGTGGAATTCCACGAAATTGCAGGAAGTGACGACCGGAATTTCCAGCAGAACGCGTTCTACTTGAAGGAACACGAGCTAATTGAAGGCTGGGATACTCAAGAACTCGGCGGGACCACTCCAACGGTTGAGACTGCAAGAATTACAAAGCTGGGGCTTGATCACCTCGAAGACGATGGCGGCATCGATGCAATTCGACGCACTGTCATCGTTCGTTTGGAAGCAGACGAAATCCGCGCGCTCATGACAGCCAAAATCGAGGCGGCTGATATCCCGGCAACTCAAAAGGTCGAATTCTTGGAGCGACTAAAGTCGCTCGTTGGCAAGGCCTTCGACGACACTATTTTGAAGTTCCTCAAAGACGCGATGAACAATCCAGAAGGCCTCGTTCGCATCTTCAGTCAAATCACATAGACCTGCGTAAACAATTTAGAATGAACCGTTTATATGCCATCTGTTCACTTTTCCGCGTTTTCGGCCTCGAGTCAAGGTGCTCGACTCAGCCATCAAGAATGTGCGATCATGTACAGAATAGCGTACAATTCGCCGAGGTAGGACTATGACACGCAGCACCGATATCACCAGCTTCACCGAGCACCGTCAGCATCTGAGGGATCACTTCCAGCAGATCAAAGAGACGGGCAGACCGCTCTACATCACAACAAATGGGCGCACCGATGCCGTCCTTCTCAGCCCGGAAGCCTATGACGCTCTGGCTGAAAAAGCGGAGATGATGGAAACCCTTGCGGCGCTCGACCGTGGCATGGAAGACGTTCGAGCTGGGCGAGGACGAGACATGAAGGAAGCGTTACGCGACATCGCTGACGAGCTTGGCTTGAAGCTTGAAGGATGACCTACAGAGTTATCGTGACCTCTGCCGTAGAACGGCTTATTCTTGGCCAGGCGGCTTACATAGCTATCGAGCAAAGTGATCCCGAGCGCGCGGAAAAGTGGGTTCAAAAGGTCTTCAACGAGACCGAGAAGTTGGACGAGATGCCCCGTCGGTTTCAAAAAGCAACGGAAGACGCCTCGCGCGATTACGAAGTCAGGCGCATGCGGGTTGGTCAGTACCTTTTGTTCTTCACCATCGTTGAAGAAACGAAAACCGTCTGGGTCATCCACGCCAAAAGCACCCGCCAGAAAACACGGCCACATGATTTGCCGACCGATCTTGAAGCCTTCACCCGGCTCGGAGACCAGTGGAAAGATCAGGTCAACGTCGAAGATGATTTCGACGATCCCCTGCCGGACAACGAAAATCCTAAAAAGTGAACACTTTGAGTGGGAAGTGTTCACCGACCACGTAGTTCTGGGCGGTTATCTGGGGGCCCTTCTCCTAGCCCTCGACGGCAAATCGTGAGCGCCTGATCATGAAGATCACGAAGCACTAATGCTAATTGCCGAACAGTAACTGTAGACCATTTGAAATCGCATCGGGAGAGGTTGTTTGGGCCACCTGGTAGTAGAGTGAAATTCCCGCAATTGGAGGCCGAGAGAGAATCTCTGGGTGTCGGAATTCGCCAATTCCGTCGGCCATAGCCGTTGCCGTCAAAAACAAATCCTGAGGCAAAGGTGAAATCCACAGGGGATGCCCCGCGCCAAAAGTAGCACCATTCCCGGGCGCTGCACTGACGCCGACAAAAAGAGCTGCGTTGGGCAAGGCCCCCGTCAACTCGATGTAGCCCGTGCGGGGTTCTGTCGGAGATGGGACCCAAGCCAGCGACAGGCTGCTGCCTGCCGTTGGGTTGCCATAACTTTCTCCGCCGTGAGATTGCTTGAGAGTGATCAGAGTCGTTCCGGTGAAAACCGGGCCCGTTGGCGTAAAATTGATAGAGGTGGTCATCGGCTCGATTGTGACAATCTCCGCGATGCCATCGCCGTTGGTGTCGCCAATCGCGCACTGAGCGTTGGTGCTGACACCGGGCCCCGCTGCGATGGATTCATGTCCAAATTCCAGAGTCTGCACCAAGCTGCCATCTCGCGACGAATAAATATATCCTCCTTCGCTTAGGACCGAGCCGTTGAGCAGAACGTCATCGCTGCCATCGCCATTGACGTCCCCGGCACTCACCATGGAACCAAAGAAGCCACCCGAAGGGTAGACCACCCAAAGCAAGGCTCCGGTCACACTGGAATAAGCCGAAACGTTGTTATTGAAGCTAGGCACGAGGAATCCCGCCGAAGATAAAACTAAAAAGTCCTTCACCGAGTCGCCGTCAATATCTTCGACCGCTAAAAGATTCTTGCCGAAAAGTTGTAGGGCGCTCCCCAAGAAACTTCGAATCGGGGAGTGATCCACGCCCGAATAAATCCGAGCGCCGCCACCCTGGTTAGCAAAAACTGAAAACGAAGTGGAAGACAAGATGTAGTCGTCTATTCCATCGCCATCGACGTCACCCAAGGAGGCGGAGGACGACAGGTTGAGCGGCCCGTTGAGCCCTCCGGAGAGATGGCTTCCGTCGGCCCCATTGATAAGTTCGACGTAAAATTCGTAAGGACCGATCAAGATTGGACCGGAACCAGCCAGGCCTGAAACGACGAAGTCGACGATGCCGTCTGCGTTAAGGTCACCAACTGAAGAGATCTCATTCCCCTCAAACGAGAGTCCAGGCCAAGTCAAGGTCAGGATGGCTGGTGTCGCAACGTTGTCGAATATCTCGACCACCGTCGTCCAATAGGGCCCATTGGAGTTTGGGATGTTGACAACGGTCATCTCAGCGAATTCCTCGTCCCCGTCGCTGTCGATATCACCGAGGGCAAAAGGAACCACAAGAGGAATCGTGGGAGAACTCGTCTGCCAATTCGAATAGGTTCTCAAGGCCCCGCCAGTCGCGCCGGAGTAAATCACGGACAAAGTCTCGCGAAGGAAGGTGCCGGGAATAGCTCGATCGAAATCCACATGATAATCCGCGTAGCCATCGTCATCGATATCGCCGATAGCGTGAAGACAACCATCTCCAGGAAATGACTCGGAATGCGTCGCAACGCCGGGCAAATTCTGAGCGAATGCCTGTGAGGCCATGACCACAAATACAGCGGCTGTCAGCCAAGCGCAAGGGACAGTTACCGGGGCTTCAGTTTGGGAGAGAAACGCCATCTTACGACCTCCGAGAAAACGACGAGTACGCATTGAGGCTAATGTGCTGGACGATTTTCCAGGTGCAAAAAATATTTCTCGCCTTCGTGTGGATGAGCATCTGCGCACGGCAAACACAGAAGGCGGGTGCGATGGATGTCAAGATAGTTGTCCCATTTTCAAATTAGTTACGCCACATCTGGTCTCGGGTTCAGTCTGACCACATCGACGCGATTCCACGCCCTTGTTCCGAAATTCAAGAGGGCACTGGAGATGTTGAGAGAGTTGGAATTGATTCGATCTACCTTGGTATCTCGACAAGTGCCGCCTACCCCGGAAGCGGGAACGATTTAAAGTTGGCGACAGGCATCAACGCGCCTCCAACAACAGGGGTGGGCCAAGAGATCAAGTCAGCTCTACCCTCGGACTTTTTGATCCTCCGGCTCCTTTCACTCAGCGGTAGCTGGCACGGAGACCCCTGTGTCGTTCTCGGACAGATCATCCCAACCGGAGTCGGTCCGACATTGTCGCTCAGTATTCCCGTTGGACTCTCAGGAAACAGCCTAATTCTGCAAGCAGTTGCGATTGATTTCGCGCCACCTGCAAGTGGATTAGGGATTTTTGAAACAACTGAGGCACACAAAATTCAGCTGCTGTGATCATTGATCAATGCAGCTGAAATTCATTAAGCAAGAAACGAGGCGGCGCAGCCAGGGAAAGATTTCAGGCCTAGAGAGGAAGGAAATTTTTACTTGTATGGGACACAACCTGTTTGCGCAGCCTCTGATTGCCAGTTGCTGCGGTGAATTGGATCATCAGATTTTGGAGTCTGCACTGCGTCGCAAGTCTATTCAGATCACGGCTCGGAGTTCACAGATGTTTCTCGACCGAAAGATGTAAAAAAACTGTCGGCGCTAACTCGCCGATGATTTTATTGTTGCTGGCGGTCGATAGGCCGCGAACTTACTCAACAACCCGCTAGCGGCTGCCAGGTCGCGTTGAGGTCTTGGGGCGGCTTTCGATGGCAGGCCGCGCCGGATCGCTGGCAATGGCAGCCTGCCGAGTTGCCTCTGTGGATTCGGCGAGGCGGCGCTGGGTGGCGCGGCGATTGTTGCGGATCAACCACCAGACCACGAGTCCCAGCATGGTGATGCCGCCGAAGAGGAAGACCGGGTTGCCCTGGATCATCTTCATCTTCTCACCAAAAAGATGCGCAAGACTTGCCATGGCGAAGGCGCCGATGATGGCACCCAAAGCGATCCCGAGCATCGTTATGCGTTTGGAAAGACCCAAAAGGCGACCGAACAAAGACCCGCCGATCGCGCCGGTTCCAGAAAGTGGAAAGGTCACGAAAGCGATGATGCCGAAAAAGGTCACCTTTCTCATCCAGGGATTGCGCCCGAGAATGCCCTTTCCGTTCTCTTGCATCGTCTCTATCTTTTTGCCGAAGCGCGGGATCTTGTAGAGCACGCCAATGTTGTAGACCGCAATGAAGCCGACGAGCAGATCCATGTAGACCACGAGGATCGCCAGCTTGAAGGGGCTGTCCAAAAAGCCCTCTTGGTGCAGGCCGCGCAGCACGATGAATTTACCCGCGACGGTCGCCGTGGCCAGGGCGGTGGTGAAGAGCTCGAGCGTGGCGTCGCCACCGAAGAAGAAAAAGACCAACGACAACAACAGCACAGAGATGACCACCGGCAGGCTCAGGCCGGAGTAGGACATCTCTTTGCTTTCATTGCGAAGCTGTTCGTCCGGGCGCGGCTCGTTCAAGGCCGACATCCTCTTCGTTAGGTGACTCGGGGTGACTGGTCGTGGTTGTGCTCGGGGCGAAGCGGGCGGCGTGGTTCATGGGAGCCCGGGCGCAAGGGGGATTTTAGCAGCTGCCTCCACTGCTGCAACGACCCCCGTTTGCCTTTCACCAACTTAAGGTCCTATTAGGGTTTCGCGCGACCGGATTTTCGCTTTCAAGCTGATTTCCGAGTCCCGGTCTAATACCAGCATTCTGGCCGAATGCGGCGCCAGGGCTCGAATAGGGGGCTTGAGCGGCTAGCTGATCAATCCAGGAGCAGCGCAAGATCGTCCTGAAGGTCGCGGTAAGTTCGGTAGCGGTGCTGAGGTTTGGGCTCCATCATCCGCTGGATCAACATCCCGGTAGCCCGGCGCAAGGTCGGGGCCAAGGCGCGCGGATCCGGAGTTTTGCTCCGATCGAGATGTTGCACCGCAGCTTTATTCGTGCCAAATGGCAACACGCCGGTGGTCATCTGAAACAAACTGACGCCCAAGCTGTAAACGTCTCCCGCAAGGTCCGGTTTGGAATTCGCCAAGAATCGCTCGGGGGCCGCGTAGGCGGCAGTACCCTGCTGGCTACTGATTTCTGGCGAGACTCGACCCCGGCCCGCCATCGAATAGGAAAAGAACCGCGCGAGGCCAAAGTCACAGAGTTTGACCCGGTTGACTTCGTCGATGAGGAAGTTGCTCGGTTTGACGTCACCGTGGATGATTTTTTGCTGGGCCGCATAATCGAGCGCCAAAACGACTTGCCAGATCATCTCCAAAGCAACCGTTTCTTCGATTCGGCCCTCGCGGCGGATCATGTGCCGGACTGAATCACCGTTGACATACTCCATGTCGATCCAGGTGAGGTCTTTCTCAGAGCCTCGCCCGTAGATCTGCACGATGTTGGGGTGTCTCAGCAACGTCAGAACGCGAGTTTCCTCCACAAAACGCACCAGATATGAAGGATGCTTGGCGAGGTGCGGCTTTAGGATCTTGAGTGCGACGGTGGCGTCGTCTTCTTCGCGACGCGCCTCAAACACGATGCCCATGCCGCCCGATCCGAGTCGACGGACCAAGCGGTAGCCCGGAAGATGGTAGGGGTCGAGCATGCGTTTTTTGGTGCGCTGCCCGGCGCGTGAACACTGCGGACACTTGGGCTCGTCGAAAGCCATCACATACCCGCACTGAAGGCAAGGCCGCACCTGTTCAGCTTCGTCTTCCTCCGGATCGGCTCCAAATCCCATGAGTGAAATCCTGACGTCGCCCACGTCGATGTAGTCACCGACTTTCATCAAACCCTGTTGCATGTAGATGCCATTCACCCGAACCCCATGCCGGCTGGACATGTCTTCGGCGACGACCCGATCATCGGACACGCGGAACATGCAGTGCCGCCGCGACAAAGTCCCATGCCCCTTGAGCACGATGTCGCAGGAACGTGATCTGCCAACAACAAGTTCCTGGCCGGGGAACTCACGTTCGACTTCGGCACCATCTTCGTTGATCAAAAGGCGAATCATGGGGTTAATATGGTGGCTGAAGTCAGTTCTGGCAAGAACACCGCATTTAGTTCGGCGGTAAAGGCGACGTTTAGGGGGGTGATCCCTTGGTACAAGCGGCAAAAACCGTCGATCAAGCGTTGACCTTGGTCCGGTAGACGTAATTCTTGGCCTCGTGAGCTTGTCCCTTCACCAGCCGGCCGTAAATCGCTTCGAGTTCGCGAGCGTTGTCAATGACCGGCTTGATGTAGACCTCGCGCCCTGACAATTTCGAAACTTGCGTGGGGTCTTCGATCAAGGCCAACATCTTCTTGGCCAGGTCGTCGGCATTTCCAAGTTCAAAGGTCTGGCCATACTCGTTGTCGCGGACGAACTCGAGCATGCCGCCGCGGTCGGAGGCCAAGACCGGAGTCTTCGTCATGGCGGCTTCGTTCAAAGTCAAAGGAGCGTTTTCGTACCAAGTCGAGGGCACGACCAGGACATCCATTTCGGCCAAGACTTTGCCAACTTGTTTGTTGTCAAATCGGCCCTTGAAGGTGATGTAGTCGTAACCTTCGGCGGCCTTGCGGATTTTTTTGTCGTAATCCACGGTCCATTGATTCGGGGCACCAAAGATGTCGATCTTAAAGCCATCAATGCCTTTCAGTTTCTTTGCCGCTTCGACGAGAACGTGGACGCCCTTGGTGGGAATGATCGAACCCATAAAACCAAAACGCAACACTTTTGATGCGGCGCGCGAGTGCATGGTGACGTGATCGAACTTCATGCCGTTCGGAGAGTGGACGATGCGGCCCGGAGAGATCCCGAAGATCCGAATGAACTCGTCCCGCAAAAATGCCGAGGGCGTGATCAATAAATCCGCATGTCCAAGGGCTTCAATCATCTTTCGCGTTCGCACCGCGAAGGGATTTTTGCTGAGAACTTCAGGCTCAGGCAAATCGACCTTCGCGCCGATCATACTCCCGAACACCTTGCCGGCGGCGAAGGCCATCGCGCGAGGTTTACGAGCAAAAACGCCGGGCGTGTAGCGATAGCGGTGGCGGAACAACTGGTCGAAGGTTGGTTTTTTGGAGCCCGGTGCCGGAGTGTCTTTTCCTTTGGCGGCGTTTTCGTCCCAAGTCCACTCTGCACCGAAACAGCAAGGACCACACTTGGCGAAATCGATGTCATCGCAGAGAGAATTATCGGTGTAGCACATACGCTGACCCATCGGACACATGGTCCAAAAGTCGTGCAGGGTCATGACGATGGCGATCTTGCGTTTTTTGACTTCTTCGAGGCAGGTGTAAGACATGCCCAAGATGTGCTGAAAATGAACCAGGTCTGGCTTCACCTCATCCAGATAGCTGGTGAAGATCGCCTCCGCCTTCGGGTCGGTGTAGGTGGCTTCAAAAGGGTTCCACTCCAGATCCGGCTTGTTCATGAGCCGGACTTTGTACCCGCTTCGGTTTTCGTCCACGATTGTGTAATCGGGCTGGTTTTTGTCGGCGAGACGTGAAAACACGAAAACGTCGTGATCGTTGGCCAAAGCCTTCACGATGTTGTAGGTGTAGATGGCTGTTCCCGCGAACTCATAGGGCGGAAACTCATGTGTGACGTGCAGAATGCGCATGCCGTCGTCCCAAGGTTTTGATGATGTCAGCGTAGCGGCCAGAGTCCGAACGGCGCCGACCGGTCTCTTGGATGCCCCACCATGTCTCGGAATTGCGGCCGGGTCAACCTTACCCCTTTGAAGCACTTATTCTGAGGCGTCCAACTTGCAGTCTTGTATCATGCCGCAAAGGGCTCTTATTGTTCCTGCGGAAACGAGTTGCGAGAACCGCCCGCGGACCAAGTTACCGCCGAGATCATCATGCGAATCCTCTTTGTTTTGCATACTTATCCGCCGGACGCCTGGGGCGGCACCGAACTCCACGTTCAAGCCGTCGCACGGCACATGGCCAGCCAGCACCAAGTTGCCGTGTTTTGCCGCGGGGGCGATCCCCTGGGCAAACAGGATGACGTTCTCAAAAGCCGTGACGAATTCCGGCCCGCGGGCGCGAATCCCAAAAAGTCCGATCGCTGCCAGTTCATCGAAGTCACGCGCTTCAACAATCTCTTTCGAGACCACGAGTCCTTCGAGTGGACCTATAAGTATGAAGCGGCTCACCGCGCTTTCGAGGCCGAATTGGAGCGATTTCAACCCGACCTCGTCCACGTCCACCATCTGACCGGCCTGACGACCACGATTCTTGAGACCATCAAGCAGCGCGCCATCCCCCTGGTTTTTTCGCTGCACGACTTTTGGATGGTCTGCCCCCGGGGCCAACGGCTGCACCCCAAAGAAGGGATCTGTGAGACAATCGACCGCAGCCTCTGTCATGAGTGCTTGGGGCGCATCTGGCCGCATTGGTTCCCTAAAGGCGTCCGCAGCCGCAAGGAAAAGTCCCGCTCCGGCAATGACCTTGCCGACTATGACCGCCATGCGAAAAAGATGCTGGCCCTTCCAGACTTGCTCTTGACGCCTTCTGCCTTTCACCGCGAGAAAATGCTCGAAGGCACCGGAATCGACCCGGAGCGGATCATCGCTTTGGCCCACGGCCTCGATCATTTGCCCTTCGAAGCCCAGCCGGATCACGACCCCAAACCCCGACCCAAGGTGATCGGCTACATTGGAACCGTCATCAACACCAAGGGCGTCCATGTGCTGCTGGAGGCCTTCAATCGGCTCGATGACCCCAATCTTGAGCTTCGTATCCATGGCGACACGCCCGCCTTCCACGAAAACGCCGAATATCTAAGCCTCATGCGGGATCGGGTACGAAGCCGCGGCCCGATCCGATTCCTCGGCCACTACGACAACCACGAAGTGGCACCTTTACTCGCAGAAGTCGACATTCTGGTAGTGCCCTCCTTGTGGTGGGAGACCTTCTCCCTCACGATACGCGAGTCAATCCTCGCTGGCGTGCCCGTCGTCGTGTCGGACATCGGCGCGATGAAAGAAGCCATCGACGACAGCGGCGCGGGACTCCTGTTTAAGACCGGTGATCCCGAAGACCTCGCTCGAACCCTGAAAGGGCTCATCGAGGATGACGATCTGCGCGCCAGATGTTCAGGGCACCGCGCGAAGGTCAAGACGATCCAACAAAATTCTCGAGACTACCTCGCGCTCTACGAAGACGCGAAACGCATCTCCAAGAACCGCAAAGGCCAGCTAAACGTGACATCTTCCTCTTTCCCTAAGAAAAGCCGCTCTACCGAGTCGAAGGGCCGCTCCCGCCGCCCCTCATCCTCCCGTGACCGTGACGCCACGATCTCACACGATCCTGAGAACGACCTGAGTTTCAGCATCGAAAAGATCGGCGACGGCGAAGTGCATGTTCAATCCGCCGTCGAACGCGGTGACAGCACGCGGGTGTCCTTCGTTTTTGACTACGATTCGTCGGCCGAAGCCAGCGAAGTTCGTCTCACGATCGATTTCAAAAAGACCGGTCCCAAGGTCATCCCGGCCGCGGACGATCTGCCTCCCGTCGGCGAAGCGCGCCGTGGCGCGACCCTGAGCGCAGACGCGATGGCGAAGTCGCAAGACCCGGATTGGGACGCCGAGATGCGCGAGCGCACCATGTACATGCGCGAAGGCAACCTCGGATCTCGCGATTCCGGGCGCCTCAAGGACCTCGTCGAAGAATCGACATTGGAAGAGCGTGATCTGCAAGATCCCGAGGAATGTCCCCGCGGTCGCTCGCGCTCATCCTCGTCCGACCGCGCCCATGATCATGATCGTGATCGCCCTCGTGAACGCAGCCGCAAGAGCCGGGACGACCGACCGAGTCGCAGCCATGACCGAGATCAAAGCCGCGACGACGATCGTGAAGATGCCCCTCGGGGGCGGAGTCGCGGACCTAGTCGCGAGCGAGGCCCTTCGTCCGAAGAACGTGAAGAGCGCCCGCGCCGGCCGCGCTCGGCCGACGACCGACCGGCATCGGTCGGGCGGAGTCAAAAATCGGAGAGGCCGGAATCAACCGGTCGGAGTCAAAGAACAGAACGACCAAAGTCGGACGATCGCGGCCAAAAGTCAGATCGACCGAGGCGCTCACGGAGCGACGAGAAACCCGCACCCAGAGCCAGAAAGGCGCCGAAGGGGGCCGAGGACTTGGTTTGGGGAAAGACCGAAGACGGCGATTGGAAGTTGCCCGAAACTTCGGTCAACCTTCCAAAAAAAGAAGATCTCCGCGCCCCGAACTACCGCGTCGGCAAACAGCCCGGCCACGGCGGGGCGCGCGGCGGCGGATTTGGCGAAGGGGTCTAATCCTTGCCGGAAGAGCGGGCTCCCTACGTTTCGGTTTTTGTCCCCACTTACAATGGGGGGCCGCTCTTCGACCGCGTGCTGGAAGGTATTTTCAGCCAGAGAACCGATTTCGAATTCGAAGTCATCGCCATTGACTCCGGGTCCAAAGACGAAACCCTGGAGACCTTGGGCCGCTATCCGGTGCGGGTCACCAAGATCCCCAACGCCGAGTTCAACCACGGCCTCACGCGCAACCACGGCGCCAAACTCGCCCGTGGCGAGATCTTGATCTTCACCGTCCAAGACGCCGTGCCCCACGGCGTCGATTGGATGCAAACTTTCGTCTCAAGCTTCGAAGACCCGCAAGTTGCGGGTGCCTACTGCCACCAAATCCCCCACGCCAATTGCGGCCCATTCCTGCGGCACCGCCTCAAGGACTGGGTGCGTGGCGAGGGCGCCGTCGAAGTCAAGCAGGTGCCATCGCCGATGGACTTTTGGCTCCTGCCCAGTCTTCAACGCTGGCGCACCATCGCCTTCGACAATGTCTGCAGTGCGGTGCGCACCAAGCTCATCCCCGAGCTCCCCTTCGTGCGTCGCCAGTTCGGCGAGGACATCACCTGGGCGAAGTCCGCCATTCTCGCGGGCCACAAAGTCGTCATGGACCCCCGCTGCGCCGTCGAGCACTCGCACAACAACTCGATTTGGTACGAGTTTCGCCGCGCCTACCTCGACCACCAAAACATCCACAACCTCACCGGCCTTCAGCTTGCGCCGAATCTCCATCGGGTGATGGAGTACACCGGCGACTTGGCGTCGAACCTCTATCGTGCGCTTTGGGAAGACCGCGAACTCAACACGGCCACGAAGCTGTGGTGGACGGCCAAGATCCCCGCCTTCGCATTCTCGCAAAACCTCTCGCAGATGCTCGGCCCGATGTCCGACCGCGCCAAAAAGCGCGGCTTTTGGTCGGCCTACGACCGCATCATGCGCCGCCGCATCTAACCACCTGAGTTTTCAAACTTTCCTCATTTGGCGCAAAGACCGATTCAGGCCAGAGTGGAAGTCATCTCCGGAGATCAAGATTCCGTCCAACTCGACTACGAACCCCTGCGCCCCTGGGTGCTGTTCCTCAGTTTTGATCTGGGCTGGTTCCGCCTCAAGACTTCCTTCATCGAGGTGGCGGGAACCGGTGGCCTTCTCTCCGCCGGTCAACTCGTGGCCCAAGGTACTTTCGACGCCTTAAAGCACACCACCTTGACGTTCGACTATCCCTTAGATTCCTTCTTCCACAATCTCAACGCCAGCTTGCAAAACCTAGGCGTGATCCCGGCATCGGCATCTAGCGATTCTCAAAAGTAGCGCGCACCCCTTGCTGCCCTAGAAAAACCAAGATCTCATGCGCCCGTCTCGCCTCCGGCCCATGCTAAATACAAGCTCGCCCCAAAAAGGCGACCTTCGTTCCGGGTGTTAGGGAACTATCGTTGGGATTTTTCGGGAGCCGTTGGTACCTGATGCCTTCTAAACTCGGGAATCCGGGGCGGGTGATCTCGGTCAAAATTGCGGAGCCAAGCGAACTCGGCCGTTTGCTTTTTGATTCGCCACCAAGCTTGCACCTTGCTGAGGATTTCGGGGTCCTTTGGGCCGAAGCCGAGCTTGCGAACCCTGGACAAAGTGCAGGCAGCCTTGACCAAAAGCGAGAGTGGAAGTGTGAGTTGCGGGGTTTGAACCTTTCCCAAGCTGACACTCTTCTTCGGCACCTTCAGACGGCCAAGGTGAACAGCGTTTCGATTGGCTAATTGGTGGATGACTCGCAGGTGGTCGACAGCTCTGGCGTCAAAAGGCCGGTCGTCGACAATGAACTCGCCGAGGGCGTAGACCGCGGCCGTCCTCATCCTCGCGCCGATATAGTCGCTGGCACCTTTGCGGGGGGCGACGAGGGTGAGTTCAACCACGGTGTTCCAGTCTGAAGAGCCCTTGCCATTGAGAAATCGGGCCGTCATGAGGCGGAGGTCGTGGATGCAAAGGTGTTGGCAATGAAGGTCTTCATGGATCTTCTTTTTTAGGGCTCTCAGCGCCAAGCGCGAAACGGGGTTCGCGGCCGCTTTCAATTTGTGAAACTTGGCGTGCCGCTCGAGCATTACATCGAGTTTGCGGGCAGCATGGCTGAAAACCTCGGAGCTTTCTGCAACTTCAATGCACATGCAACCCGAGGAACCAAAAACCTGCTGGCCATCAGGGTCCATCAACAAGAAAAAGGCGTAGATCTGTTTGGTCCAAGGATCTCGATAATAATCGGCCTCCCAAGCCTTCAGAGCGGGAAGGCCCTGAGGGAATCCTGAATCCGTAGCGTTGATGAGAACTGGTACCGTTCTCTGGTTGATTGTCTCGGGAACCCCGGGCCGCTCTAGCATATTGATACGCATGGCGTGCTGGCCAGCTCAGACAAATGGGCTGTCAGAGTCCCCCATGAAGCGGACGTCAAAAACCAAGAGTACTGGTCGTCCCAGCTCCTCTGCCCGCTTGCGAGCGGCGTCAAGGTTCTTCGCCCAACGTACCTTGCCCTTATAGTCCATCGACCGGGCGTGGGTCGACCGCTTCAATGATCTTGGGCCCTCAGCAGGCTTGGCCTCCGTGGCCCGCCGCTCTTGGCCCAGGGCACTGGACGCAAGACCGAGCATCGTCAGCCCCAAGAGCAGCATTCGAAACGGTGCGGTAGTGAGCTGCATGGACGTTTCCCCGCAGGAATGAAAATTTGGGTCACAGATCTTCGTTAATTTCCGATTCGACGATACTACCATGGCCTCGCGTGAACGCCGCCATCCCGGAAGTATTTCGATCTGTGACATAGATTACTTGCACCCTTCGGATATCGAAGACTCACCACGACTTCAGCGGCGGTGACATCGAGTTGACAGACTTTGCAGCTCCGGCATGCCTACATCGAGATGACGCCTTTTTACCTCGTTAAGTAGGAGATCGACAAGAAGACGGGCTACTTGCGGGTCGATCGACCGCAGCGAAGTTCTTCGATGCCGCCCTCCCTTTATGGATTTATTCCGCGTACTTACTGCGGGCCGCGGGTGCAGGAGCTCAGCCCGACGTCGCGGGCGGGCGATGGCGATCCCTTGGACATTTGCGTGTTGTGCGAGCGCCCGATCAACCGCGGTGAGGTGATTTTGGACGCCCGCGTTATCGGCGGGCTACAGATGGTCGACGGTGGCGAAGCTGACGACAAGATCATCGCGGTGTTTGCGAAGGATCGCATCTGGGGCGACGCGCATGATTTGAGTGATCTGCCGGAGGCCTTGCCGGAGCGACTGCGCCACTATTTTCTGACCTACAAACTGGTTCCGGGGGATTCTCCCGACGTCTCGATTGAAAGCGTCTACGGCGCCGAGCACGCACGCCGCGTGGTCGAGGCTTCGGTGGCTGACTATCAAGACCAATTTGGCGACTAGGCTTCCCGGATGACGCGGCGCTAGTTTCCAATTGGCAAGCCTGGGGACTCGGCGAAGAGTTTTTGCATGAAGACGCCTTCTTCTTTGAAGGCTGTGTCCTGCGGGAAACGAATCACCGCGAGAGCTGCGGCTTCTAGCCCCCGCTGAGGGGCGTCGCCATCGACGGCCTCCCAGGCGACGGCGAAGTAGCTCGGTTTGTGGTGCAAGACCTCGTCGAAAAGTCCGAGCGCCGTTTGCCAACTTTTCGCCGTCATGAAGCGGGCGGCTTGTCCCATGGACGTGGCCACGGAGTCGCGCCGGCGTTTGTCATCTTGCTCGGCAACCCATTCAAGATGCGAGCGGATCGCCTTCGCGTCCCCGGCGACCAAGGCCAAGAGAAACTCGACTTGGCGGCGGGTCTCATCTTGTTGTTGAAGCTGTTGGGCGTTGGGATGACCTTGATCGAGGGTGCGCTTGAACTCTTTGCTTAATCGTGCCGCCAGTTGCTGGTCGAAGGTCGCATGTCCTTCGTCAAAAAGGCGCGTCAAACGCCCAGCCCAGTAGTAAGGAGACGCTTTCGTCCAGGCGAGGCTTTGTACGAGGCCGGCGGTCCCAGCCCGCGCCGTGGTGACGCGGCTCGCCGGTGGCTTCCCAGTTTTTTCCAACATGGCTTCAAACAGGGGTCTGCCAAAGGCGGCTTCGTAGTAGTCACCGACGATTGAGTCCACCAAAGCTGGAGTGTCCTTAGTGTCGGGATCGCTAAAGGCAATATCAGAGATCCAGGTCTCGGCGTGGGCCATGGCTAAGCGCATGTTTTCATCGGCGAATGCAGCGTCGCGATCAAGCCTCAGAGTCTCAGCCACGAGACTGACGAAACTGCGCACGAAGTTCCGCATCTCAGCAAGCCCTGGATCTTCCTCAAAGCGCTTCGGATTATCTTTCAGCGTCCCCAGCATGAATTGGAGTTGGGGTCCGGCAAACCGGACCAAGTGCTCACCGACGAACTTTCGACCGGCAACCGCGTCCTTGCCCGTCATGATCGCCAGCGCCGCGAAGTTAAGCGAGCTAGAAACAACGGCTGGATTCCGGCGACGAAGGAGCGCGTTGATCTTTTCATCAACAATCTTCAGCTCGCGTTCGATGGCTTTTCTGTCGCCTAATTCGTAGAGGTCGCCGAGCAACCTCAGCCGAGTTTGAAGGGCTGGGTCCTCGCCGAACGCCATGGCTTTTCGTAGATAGCCTACGGCTTGACCGTGCTGCCCGGTGCGCTCGGACAAGCCCGATAACTCCAAGTAATTCGCGGGGTCGTCGTCACCTGAGGCGACGAGATTTTTCATCTTGTCGAAGCCCCGCGCGTAGGTGTGGTAGTGCCAATCGCGCTGAACATCGATCATCGTGGTCGCGTAGTCGGCATGGAGAAAAATCCGCCAGCCCAGAGCCCACATCGATCTTGTATTCTCGCCCGAAAAGCGAATGGCGACGGGCAGCGCGTCTGGGTCAACGCTCTCCAAAGAGCCGAAGTGTCGGTAGGCAGCGGCCAGGGCCTCCGGGAGTTTGTCGGCCTTGAACTCTAGCGGGGGGCCGGTGTGAAGCACGTAGACGCGCCAGCCTTCTTTTGCATCCTGCGCCGCAAAAGCCAGCGCGTTGTGGCGCGGGACATTCATGATGTGCGCGAGCCTTCCCTGACGCTGCGCCAGGGCCTGATAGAGCTCGGCAATGTCGTCACAGTCACCGCGACACACGCCACCTGCAGCCGTCGCGAGGGTTTGTTCGACAGATTGATGAATCTCCCCCATCGCGCCTTCGTATCCGATGAGACCGGGGTGGCGCGTGTCGGGGCTGTCGTTCACATAAGAGAACAGGTACTCCCCCACGAGGTCGAGGTGTGCTGCGTCGGGTAGGGCCTTGGCGGCTTGATCTAGGAACTCACTGGGCCGGCCAACCTGTGGTGGCAAGACCAGGCCATGCACCGTCGCCAGCATGCGAACACCTCCGGTCCAGCTCGGCACCACCAGATGCGGCGGCAAGTAGCCCGCCAAAACCTGGGGTCGACGTCGGTCCTTAGCCGGAAAGTGAGCCCGCCAGGTATTCTCTTCAACCAACAGCCCTTCTTGATGATTCCAACGCACCAGCTCGGCGTCCTCGACATAGGCCACGGCCTCGAGGATTTTGGCGCTGGCGGGATCGGCCCCGGCCGCAATCTTGACAATGACTTTGACGCTGGGAGCGTTACGGGCGTAATCCGGCTCCGGCGCATCCGCCGCCCAGGTCGTCATCTCAGGCTGGCGATAGACCCAAAGGCGGCGGCCAAAGGTGTCCTTTAGCAGTTGGTATTCTCGGCCTTCTCCGCGAAAAGTCGCCAGGGCTCGAGGGCGTAGCGAGGCTGCAACCGCTGCCTCGACGGCTTTCACTTCTTGAGCCTCGCCGAGATAGTTGCGCAGCCAACCGTTTTCCACCACGCGACGCGCAAGCGCCGGGGTGACGTGATCGTCGTCATCGCTGGTGGCGTGCCGCGGCAGGCGGCTAATGAGGTGCTTCACGGCTTTGCGCGCCAAGGGACTTCCCCATGACTCAACCATAGCTTTGAGTTTCGCCACCGCTGCCTTTAGCTCGGCATCGACATCGGCGCGATCACTTGCGGCCTCGGCCTTGAGGACGGCATCCTTCACGATGAGGTGATCAGAGGTGATGAGATGGGGCCCGGCCAAAAGGCTCCAGCCCAAACGGATCCCGGCCAAGCCGACCTCGGCCTTTTGGGCGCGAGCCAACAGATCCGAGACATGATCCAGAGCGGCAAAGTGGTCGCGTTCGATCACCTTGAGATCGACAAAAATCTCAGAGTCTCCCACCCGGATGGAAGGCCGCAGATCGCCATCGACACCCGTGACGCGGAATTTTTGGTCCTGGGCACTCTTCAAAAAGAGCGCGTCACCGTCGCGCACGAAGGCCGGTGATTTCGGCAGCACTTCGAGCAGAGTGTCCGCGTCCCCGGCTTGGGCCCGAAGGCCTCCTGCGGCAAGCAACAAGGCGAACACGGCGAGACAAAGTTGACGAATGGCGATCATGGCCTGAGTTCCTAGGTTTCCAACTTCAGTGAACAGCGATCATAACAGCGTGAGGTTGCGGACAATTCCCGCGATTCAAATCTTCAGGAGCTGAGCATCGTGATAGCGGGACAAAAACAGCAGTGCCGCGCTGGCACCGCAGAGCGCCATGAACATGTCCCACTGAGAATCCCAGACATCGCCTTGGGTCCCCAGGAAATCCGTGGCACCACCGCTGGTCGCTAAAGCCGCCCACCATTCGATTAGTTCATAAAACGCGCTGAAGGCGAGGCAAATCGACACGACGATGAAAAACAGCCACTTCCCGCTCACCAGCGGCGATCGCCTCAAGAGGATTTCACGGGCCAATATGGCTGGAACGAACCCCTGAGCCAAGTGGCCGATGCGGTCGTAGTGATTGCGTTCGAATCCAAAGAGATCTTGCATCCAAAACCCCAGCGGCACCCGGGCATAGGTGTAGTGCGCGCCCACGATCAGGATGATCGCGTGGACGAACAACAAGCGATACAGCAATGGTGTCAGCGGGAAGGCCCGCGCACTGCCGAGCAAAAGGGGAACACCCAAGAAAATCGGCGCCACTTCCATGCCCCAAGTGGCGAGATCGTGGACTCCGATCAAAGACCAAAGCATGGCCAAGGCGGTGAGAGCCAGGAGAATTAGGGGCTCGCGCAATGGCAGCACTCGCTAGGCCGCGAGATAGATGACTAGGAAGGCCGCCAAGACGATAGCGATCCACAACACCGAGCCGCTCGTCGCCCAGGTGCGCGAGAAAAAGCCACCGGGGCCGCAGAGTCGGAGCACCAAAGTGTGACCTCCGTGCAGCAGGCCAAAGACGATGTCGAGGACGGCGGCATGGATCTCGGCGATGAACTTGCGCGCACGCCCGACTAGGGCCGGGCCTAGTTTGCGATAGGTCCAATCAAAGTCGAGGTTCGTCGACCGCAACTCCGCGGGGTAGACCTTGATCTTGACCAGGACCCAAAAGGCCAAGGCCGCGAAGAGCAACAGCTCAAGCTGCGATATCACATGCGCCATGGTGTAGGGCGCATAGTCAACTTCGTAGGGCAAGATCCGGTACAAAAGACCGGGAGCGATGCCCAAGAGCAGGCAGATGAAGGCCGCGATTCCCATCGCGACGAGCATGTTCCAAGGGGCTTCTTTGACCTTCCAACCCTGGTCGTGGGCGAAGAAGCTAAAGAAAGGAACCTTGATGCCCGAGTGATCCACCACGCCGGCTGATGCAAAGATCAAAACGATGTAGGTCAGCATCAAACCGCCTTCGCCCGCGGCGGACAAGATCAGCGACTTGCTCACAAACCCACTGAACAGGGGGAAAGCCGAGATCGACATGGCGCCGATGACGCAAAAGAGTGCCGTGAGAGGCATCGACTTGTAGAGCCCGCCCAACTCCGAAGCCTTCGTCGTGCCGGTGCGCGTCAAGACCGCGCCCATGGACATGAACAACAAGGATTTGTAGAGGATGTGGGCGAAAGCGTGCGCCGCGGTGCCGTTAAGCGACAATTCCGTGCCGATGCCGATGCCGACGACCATGAACCCCAACTGGTTGTTGAGGCTGTAGGCGAGGACGCGGCGCAGATCGTTCTCGATCACCGCGAAGAAGATCGGGAACACGGTCATCGTGGCCCCAATCCAGATCAAACAATCCGTACCCGCGAAGCCGCGAGCCAAGGCGTAGATCGCCAGCTTCGTCGTGAAAGCGCTAAGGAACACCGTGCCCGAAGGACTCGCCTGCGGGTAGGCATCTTGCAGCCAGTTGTGCAAGAGCGGAAACGCGGCCTTGATCCCGAAGGAAAAGAAGATGCACCAGCTTGCGGGCGAGCCGAGCTCCATGCGCTCGAAGGCCAAATCGCCGGTGGATTGATACTGCAGCACGGCGCCCGCGAGCAACAGCACGCCGGACATGACCTGGATGATCAGGTAGCGCATTCCACAGCGCAGGCGTTTTTCGCCGCCTGGAGCCCAAAGCAGAAACACCGAGGTGACCGCAGTGAGTTCCCAATAGACAAACAAGGTGACGAGGTCGCCCGCAAAAACCGCGGCAATCGCGGCACCTGCATAACTGAGAGCGGCAGTGTGCTCGAGCCTGCTTTTGACTTGCAAGGCGAACAGCGCACCGAGGAAAGCCGCGATGTGAAAGACGTATCCCCACACCAAGCTCAGCCGGTCGACGCGAACGAGTTCGAGCTGAGCGCCAAAGAGCTCAAGGCCCATGCTGCAGCCATCGCCCCAATACTGGAGCAGGTGCCAGAAACTCAAAGCTGGAAGTAGAAGCAGCGCGGACTGAAGAACACGTCCCTTCAAAAACGGCAGCACAAAGGCGCCGAGGACGAGAATCAGTCCCGGAGGAAGACTAGCCATCATAGTAGTCCTCCCCTCGCTTCAACCACCGGCGCAGATAGCTCGCGGTCAACACGATGAAGGTGTAGGCCAAAAAGCCAAATATCCCGAAGAACATCGGCCAGTGTTCGAAGCTGAAATAGCCGTGCTTGTGCATCAACAGATCAATGGGCAGCAAGATGGCACAGGCGATAAACAGACCTTTGACGATCTTGTTGATGTTGGCGGGTTTTTCGAACCACCCCGGAGGCGTCGATCCACCCGGTGCGCGTGCATCCTCTTTGGGGATGGGCGTTAAGTCAGACATCAACGACCCCCTCCCAGCATGCGGAGCGGGGCCAACAACAATTCGATTTTGCCCGCGAGGAAAAAGAGCGCCACGCTCATCACCGCCGTGGTCACCAAGGCCATCAGGCAGGCAACGGGGGCCTCGACGATTTTGGTTTTTTCGCCCGGTGGCGTTTGCGGATCGGGAGCGAAGAATCCCCACACGGGGATGGGCATCAGGTAGGCGATGTTGAGCAGCGAACTGATCATCAAAGCCGCGAGCAAGGCCCACTGCTCGGCCTCGGCCGTGGCGAGAGCCAAGTACCACTTGCTCCAGGCGCCTCCGCAGGGAGGCAGGCCAATCACCGCGATAGCGCCCACGAAAAAGGCCGCCATGGTGATGGGCATGCGCCGGCCAAGGCCGCGCATGTCGCTGATTTCAGTTTTGTGCGCGGCGACGATGAAGGCCCCGGCGCAAAAGAAGAGCGTGATCTTGCCAAAGGCGTGCATCGCGATGTGCAGGCTCGCCCCCATGATGCCGAGATCGTTGGCCAGCATAGCCCCCAGCACAATGTAGGAGAGCTGGCTCACAGTTGAGTAGGCGAGGCGTTCTTTTAGGTTGTCCTTGGTCATCGCGATGAGCGAGGCGGCGAGCATGGTGTAGCCCGCGACGTACATCAAGATGGTGCTGAGCCCCTGCTCATGCAAGAGATCAATACCAAAGATGTACAAGGTGACTTTCAATACGGTGAAGACACCCACCTTCACGACCGCAACGGCGTGCAGCAAGGCGGATACTGGAGTCGGCGCCACCATCGCGGCGGGTAGCCAGCGGTGAAAGGGCATCAACGCGGCTTTGCCGGTGCCAAAGATGTAAAGCATCAAGAGCGCCACCAAAACACCGCGACTCGCGCTGCCTTTGAGGATGCCGCCCGGCTCAAAATCCAAGGTGCCGGTGAGGTGGTAGGTCCACAAGATCGCCAGCAACATGAAGGCAATCGATCCGAAAATCAGAATGCCAAAGTAAATCCGACCGCCGCGCATGGCCTCTTTGGTGCCGTGATGGGTCACCAAAGGGTAGGTCAGCAGGGTCATGAGTTCGTAGAAGAAAAACAAGGTCAGCATGTTGCCGGCAAAAGCGGCGCCGATTGCGGCGAAGATCGCGGCCGAGAAAAAGCAGAAGAACCTCGTTTGGTTCTTCTCATGATGACCGCGCATGTAGCCCGCGGCGTAGATTGTGGTCACCGACCACAAAGAAGATGCCACGAGCGCGAACAAAGCACCCAAGGGTTCAACTTTGAAGGCAATCGACAGGCCGGGCACAAACTCGAACAAGCTGAAGGCCGGTCGCCCGCCCCAGTACACCTCTTTGGTGAGGTACACGACGATGGCGAAGAGAGCCAAGCCGCACAACACGGCCTGGCCTTCGCGCAAATTCGGGCGCGCGCTGAACAATAAGGTGCCGCCGACCGCCACGAGCGGCAACATGAGCGCCAGCTGAATCGCGAATTCGGGAGTCATGGATGGCTCCCCAACAGCTCACTTGCGGCCTGCGAGGCAAAACCCACGGACCAAGACGTCGACAAGCCAAACCACAAAGACGCCCCAATCACCAGCAAAGTCGGAATGAGCAGGGGCAAGGGTGCCTCCCGCACGGTTTTGTGCGGATCGGCGGGTTCCTTCAGGTATAGGGTCTCGACAATGCGCCAGACGTAGACCACCGCGAGCAGCGAGCTCAGCAAGATCATGGCCGCCACCGGCCAGAGGCCGCGGTCAAAGGCACCGCTGACGAGGTACCACTTCGATACAAATCCAGCCGTCGTGGGCACCCCGATCAAGCCGAGTCCGCCCAAAGCGATCGCCAGCGAGGTGTAGGGCATCGTGCGCCCAGCGCCGCGAAGGTCATCGAGTTTTGAGCTGCCGTAGCGGTGCATCAAGCAACCGACGGCCAAAAAGAGCCCGCCCTTAGTAAGGGCGTGGTTAAACATGTGGACGATCGCACCCGTCAGGCCAGCCACGTTGGCAAGACTGGCACCGAGGACCATGTAGCCGATCTGCGCCACACTGGAATACGCCAGCAGTCGCTTCAGGTCGGTCTGGAAAATCGCCACCGCGGAAGCGATGAACATGCCCGCAATGGCCAGCGGCATGAGGACAGCGTCGAGTGCCAACTGCCGAAACGCGAACGCCCCGCCAAAGATCGTAAAGACGAAGCGCAGGAAGATGTAGACCGAGACTTTCGTGGCCGTCGAAGCTAAAAAGGCGGTGACGGCGCTGGGTGCGGATGCGTAGGCGTTTGGCAACCAAAAGTGCAAGGGAAAAAACGCCATCTTCAGCGAGATACCAACGGTCAAAAAGGCGAAGGCCACCAAGACTGTGCGATGATGTTCGAGGGGCTGAATCTTCTCGGCCATCTCGGCCATGTTCAGCGTACCGGTCATCATGTAGAGCAAACCGATCCCAATGAGGATGAAGGTCGCTCCGATCGTGCCGGTCACCAAGTACTGAAAAGCTGCGAGTAGAGCCCGTCGCCTACGGCCCAGACTGATGAGGGCGTAAGACGAAAGGGCTGAGATCTCTAAAAAGACGAACAGATTGAACATGTCGCCGGTCGCAGCGATGCCCATCAAGCCCGCCAGGCACAGCAAGAACACCGTGCCGAAGAGATAGGCTTGTCGCTCGTCGAGTTCCTTCGCGATGCTGCGCGTCGAGTAGGTCCCGACTGCCGCACCCATCGCCGAAACAAACAAGATGACGAAAGCACCGAGCATGTCGATGCGATACTCGATGCCCCAGGGCGAGGGCCAATCGCCCAAACGGTAAACCACCACGCCTTCGGTCACCACCCGGTGAATCAGGGCGATGGCCATGGCGAAGACGGCCCAAGTTACGGCGACGATGAATCCCAAGGCCGGCTTGCGACCGCGCACCAAAAGGCAAAGGGGCGCCGCGATCAAAGGAACGATAATGGTGAGGGCGGGTAGGTGATGGCTCATGCGTCTTCCGCGTCCAGCGCTAGGATCTCATCTTCTTCAACCGTGCCGTAGGCTTCTTTGATCCGCACGATCAAGGCCAATGCCACCGAGGTCGTCGCAACGCCCACGACAATCGCGGTCAGCATCAAGACACTTGGCAAGGGATTGGAGTAGATGTCAAATCCCTCTTTGAGCACCGGGGCGGTACCGCCGTCGACTTTGCCCATTGAGACGTAGAGCAGGATGACCGAAGCCTGGAAGATGTTTAGCCCGATGACCTTCTTCACGAGATGCCCGCGGGCGATCACGATGTAGAAACCGGTCATCATCAAAAAGATGACGATCCAGTAGTTAAACAGGCCAAAAAAGGTATCCATCACCTACGCCCCCGCGATGCCAGTGCGTAAAAGATGGCAATCATCGCGTGCGACACCGTGATGCCCACACCGAGTTCGATCAACAACAAACCCAAGTGCTGTCCGTGGATGGGATGCGCGGGCGACAGGGCGTTGTAGGCAAGGAAGTTTCCGCCGAACAACATGCAGGCGACGCCGACTCCGGCGTAAACCAACACGCCGAGGGCGATCATGGTTTCAACGAAGATGGGAGGCACGACTCGCATCGCATTCTTCAACCCGAAGATCAAAGCGTACAACACAATGCCGGAGGCGTAGATGACGCCCGCTTGAAAACCGCCGCCTGGCCCAAAGTCGCCGTGAAACTGGACGTAGAACGCGAAAAGTAAGATGTAGGGAATGAGCAGCTTGCCGGCGGCAACGCGGAGAATGGTGTGTTGTTTCACGCCTCGTTCTCCTCGTCGTCAAACACCTCGACGACTTCGTCGTCTTCGCGCCGTCTAAGTAGCATCAAGACGGTGACCGCTGCGGTAAAGACCACGACGGTTTCTCCAAAAGTGTCGTAGCCCCGGTAGCTGCCGAGAACGCCCGTCACGATGTTCGGAACGTCGATTTCTTTGGGGGTCGTCTCAAGGTAGCTCGGGTCGGGATGGACGTGAATCGGAGCTCCGGGGTCGCCGTAGTGTGGCATGTCCAAAGTGCCATAGACCAGCACCATTCCCGTCAAGGTGACCACAACCAAGGCCGTGATCGGTCGTTTGCGACTCGGCTGAACTGATTCGCCACCCACCAATGCGAGCGTGCCCAGCATCAACACCGTCGAGAGTCCCGCCCCCACCGCCGCTTCAGTGAAAGCAACATCCGGGGCGTCGAGCCACAGCATCCAAGTCGCGCCTAGCAGGCTGAAGATGCCGGTTAGCATCACGGCGGGCCACAGACTTCGCATGCGGACGATCAGCACGGCCGTCGCAACCAAGAGTGCGAGGATCAAAACATGAGCGTGCTCGCCCAAAAACAGCATCACTCCTCCGATCGTTCTGGCCTCCCATCATGGAGCAGAGGCTCAACACCTCGGGCCAAAGCCGACTTCGCCAGTGCGTGGGCGGCCGTTGGGCTCGTCACTAAAAAGAGGAAGAAGATCATGAAGAGTTTCACAAGGGCCAGCGTCAGGCCAGCTTGAAACGCGAGCCCCAGCAGAATGAGAAAGGCGCCCATCGTGTCGATGATGCTGGCCGCGTGCATGCGCGTGTAGATATCGGGAAAGCGCAAGATTCCCAGCGCCCCGATGATCAAAAAGGCCCCACCCGCGATGAAGCAAAACCAGCTCAGGATGTCACACAAGACCGTCATGAGGCCTCGTCTCCAGCCCCGTCAAGTCCCGTCTCCTTCTCGAAGAACCCGTACTTGGAAAAGCGGAGAACTGCGATGACGCCGATGAAATTGATCAAGGCGTAAACCAAGCCGAGGTCTAAGAAATCCGGGCGGCCCGACATGAAGGCAAAAACCGAAATCAACAACACGGTCACGGTGCCGAAGCTATTCAAAGCTAGAATTCGATCGAAAACCGTTGGGCCCCATCCCGCCCTAATTAAGAGCATGAACAAAGTCGTAACCGTAGCGGCGACCGCGACCAAGTACATCAGTCGCCTCCCTCAATCGCAGCCGTGACTTTTTTGTCCATGATGCCCTCTTTGAGCCAACGGGCTGAGCGCCGCGACAGGGCGTGAACAACCAGTGTGTTGCCTTCGACGCCAACGGTCAGGGTACCCGGCGTCAAGGTGATGGAGTTCGCATACATCGTGCGCCCAAGGTCCGTCTTCTGCCCCATCTCGATGCGAATGATGTCGGGTTGCACCGGAATCTCTGGATGCAAAATGCGCTGGGCCACCTTCAAGTTCGAGCTGAAGATCTCGCCCATCAACCAAAAGCCGAGCCGGGGAAAACGCGGCACCAAAGCCAGCAGGTCGCCCTCGCGATCCACCAACCCCATGCGAAAAGATAAAAAGACCACCACCACGACCGATGCCAGCCCAAATCCCAAGGTGAGGGGAAGGAAGTAGCCCGACCAAAGCAGCCAAACGCCACCTAAAGTCACGGTCAATGACACGACGCTAGAGATCTTATTTTGTGATCGAAAACTCAATCCCCGCCCCTTCCCAACGATCCTTCTAAAGCGTGATCGAACGCAGAGCCGCGCCGACCTGAGCGAAATCATAAAGTCTTGCCCTATCCCGTCTACCGACGATCGGCCCTCGCCTCAGCCCGACCGTCACTTGCATATCTTTTGAGCAACAATACACTTACTATAAGTAGCAACTCTCGTCCAAAAGGTGGGTCGGGCCTTTCTCGGCGACACAAAAACACAGAAGCCAATGCAAATGCCGATCATCGCGACGAAAGGGCGCCGCCAACAAGATGGTGCAACCTTCCCGCGCGGTCATCCCCGAGGTCAATTTCCTTGTTTCGGCGATCGAGTCTCCGGGAAATTCTGAAGCCTATTCGTAGCGGCAGGCGGCATCGCTAAGCTACAAACTCTCGCCGAAAGATTCATGGAACCCCCACCCAATGCCCAGTTTTTGCCACCGCACGCTTGCTTTCGCGGCAATTCTTCTTGGCCTCAGTGCCTACGGAGCCGCGGCACAAGACGCCACAAAGCGTTTTGCGAAACTCAAAAGACAGTATGCGGATGCGCGCGGTGATCACTCTCTTCAAGGCGCCCGCGGATTGGTGACGATCGTCCGCCGAGTCCCCGAGATCAGTTTTGCCGACCATAAAAAGCTCCGCGCCAAAGCCGAGAAGTTCCTGCAGAGAATCGTGACGGGTAAGGGCTCGGATCAGATGTTTCGCGTGCGGGTCGCGGCCTTGGAATCGCTCGCCTCCTTGGCCCAGTCAAAATCAAGCGCCAGCTTCTTCCTAAAAACTCTCCAGAACAACGACCGTTCACTACGCACGATTGACTACTGGGCAACGCGGGCGCTCCGCAACGCACAGGACCCAGGATTCGTGAAGGCCATTGCGGCGAAAGGTCTCGGGCATAAGAGAGCGGCGGTTCGTCGCGCCGTCCTCTCCGGTCTCGCGAAGGTCAAGACTGACGAGCTTAGAACGGTCGTCAGAAGCGAAGAAAAGTTGATCTTGAAGGCCCTCAAAGACCGCGATGAGCTCAATCGCTACTACGCCGTTCGCCTCATCGCTGCTGTCAAGCTCGAATCCGCACTGCCGCAAGTCATCGAAGCAGCGTTTAGCAAGAAGGCCCTCGTTCGAATGGCGGCTGCCTACTCACTCGGGGAGTTCTCCGACAAGCCCCAAGCTTGGAAGACGCTCTCGGTCATGCTTAAAGACCCGCAAGCGCGGGTGCGAGAAGAAGCCGTCATTTCATGTGCGCGTGGTGCTGGCTCCAAAGCCATCCCAGTCTTGATCGCGCGTCTTGACCAAGAACCCTTGCGCATACAGTCGGCGATCTTCGAGGCCCTCGAAACGATCTCCGGGATGAAGGGGCGCGTCGCCCGCAAAAAAAGTCTCTGGGAGTCGTGGTGGTTGGCCAACCGCGAGGAACTCCTGAACGGCAACAGCGACGCCGACACAGCCAAGAAAGTGAAGCCAGCCGGCGAGACCAAGTACGCCGTCAACTACTACGGCATCCCTCTGCAATCGGACAAAGTTGTCTTTGTCGTCGACATCAGCGGCAGCATGGAGTTCGGCGCCGAGGCCGGCGGCGAAAAACGAATAGACGTGGCTCGCAAAAAGCTGCTTGAGGTCGTCCAAAAACTCGACAAAAAGACCCAGTTCAATGTCTTGGCCTTCTCAGGCTCCAACCTCTACTACAAATCCAAAGGCCTCATGCCCTGCACGCCTGAGAACAAACGAAAAGTCTCGAAGTGGATTCGCGGGCTCAAGACCGGCGGCGGCACCAACACTTACGCAGCACTCGAGGCCATCTTCGAAGAGTATTCCAAGGCCGACACCTTGTACCTGCTATCCGACGGAAGCCCCTCAAGCGGCAAGGTCTATCAGCAAGAACACCTCATCGCTCAGGTCCACAAATGGAACCTCCGCCGCCGCCTTCGCATCCACACCATCGCCCTTTTATCCGGAGACATCCCCAAGACGGGCCCCCTGGCCGACGAGAAGAACGAAGCCGCGCGCTTCATGAAGCAGCTAGCCGACATCACCGGCGGCAGCTTCGTCCTCGAGGACTAGGCAGCACCCCAACAGCAACGGCAACGCGGGCAGGCCGTTGAAAAGAAACGCTGTAGTTTAGGGGAGGAAGTCGGCCGATGAGGGTGCTACGGCCTGATGCCAGAGGTGGGCTATGGTAGGCAGCCCTGAGGTTGGGGAATTGCGTCATCGAAGGTGATCCTGATCAACTTTTGCTCGGCATATCGCTTGCGGCGGGGATTCTTCACCTTTGCGGTGGCAAGGCGCTTTGTTCGGGTTGGGCGGGAAATGGCAGAGCGACTCTTGCGGCAAAGCCGTTGCCCCGCACGCGAAGTGCTTATTCGCTTGAAGGCAGAGAACGTCTACCTCGACAAGCACTTCGGCGTCACGCTTCGCTGAGGAATCGCTATCCGCGGTGCCTCGCTGCTGTAAGATCAAGTTCGGCCAAAGGAGATTCATGTCGGTGCGCTTATTCCTTTTTTTGGTTTTGAACTTGCTGCCGGTTGTCGTTTGGGCCCAGGAGCCACCGAGCGATGATGACTTGGGGCAGTTGCAGTGTCGCATTCGAGATGCGGTGAGGCGGGTTGCACCGGCGACAGTGGGCGTGCGAACCAAAAAAGATGGCCAGGGTGGTCGGGGGAGTGGCGTCATTGTGACCGCCGATGGCTTGGTCATGACCGCGGCTCACTGCATGGCGAAGATTGGTTCGAAGTGTTGGGTGGTCTTGCCGAGCGGGCGTGTGTTGGCGGCGGTCAATTTGGGTAAAGGCAAATCATCCGACGCGGGCCTGATGCAGATTACCGCAAAAGGCCCCTGGCCTTTTGCCCCCTTGGGCAAGTCGAAGGACTTGGCGCGGCGGCAGATTTGCTTGGCCTTGGGGCACCCCGGGGGATTTTCGGCTGGGCGGGCGCCCGTGGTTCGAGTCGGCGCCGTGTTGGGATTTCGCAGCGATCACGGCGAGTTTTTGCGAACAACTTGTGTCGTGAGGCCTGGAGATTCCGGCGGGCCACTGATTGACCTCGACGGCAAGGTCATTGGCATCCACAGCAACATCTCCGCTTCTCTGCGCGAGAACTTCCAGGTTCCGGCGGAAGTCTATCGACGTGATTGGGATCGCATGCTGGCGGGGAAATTCGTGAAGCCAAGAAAGGCAAAAGGCAAGAACAAGAAATCCGCTGCGCCTTATCTTGGGCTCAAGTGCCGCAACACCGCGAACGGTTGCGAGGTCATGGAAGTCGCTGAGAACTCCTCGGCGGCGGCCGCTGGCTTGAGAGTTAAGGACCTCATCTTGACGGTCGACGGCGTCGGCGTGAGCGACCGTCGAGCGCTTCGGCGGCGAGTCCGCGAGAGCCGGATCGGCGATCTGATCCGTGTCCGGGCGCAGCGCGGTGAATTTGAGTTGAAGATCACTATTGAGCTCAGATCCAAAGTGGTTCCCAAGGACAAAATCGAGGTCGAGAGCGACGGCACCGTGGCAGAGAATGAAGTGCTGAATCGCGAGGAGTTGGTCGGCGAAGCCCCAGATCGCAAGGCGGAACGAAAAATAGAGGCTTGGCTCCGCGATGATCATCGCTTGGTTGACCTCTTCCAATCAACCGCCGAGAGAGTGGAGGCCGCCCTTTGTGAGTTGAGCTGGAAAGTACAGGGAAAAGACCGAGTTGCCAGCGGGCTCCTGGTCTCGGGTGAGGGCGAATTGCTTCCGAAGTCTTCTGAGCTTGCGAGCGACGATTTGCTCATCCGGGTTAAGTTGAAGGACGGCCGTGAGTCGCCGGCAAAGGTTCTGGCCAGGGATGCCGCGAGTGACCTATGTCTGTTGCGAGTGCCGCTCGATGAAGTGTCGCATTTGGCGCCAGTGCGGGGGCGACGTTTCGCGCGTCTTCGCGTCGGCGACCTTTTACTGAGTTCCTCGGTACAGGGCGGATTGGAGTGGGGAGTTCTGAGCGTCGCATCCCCAACGATTGAGGGCTCAGCCGGCGGCTACCTCGGCATCAAATTCGCCAAGTTCGACGACTACGGCACGCTTATCTCAAGTCTTGAGGATGATAGTCCGCTTCATGGTGCGGGAGTCGGGGCGGGCGATGCCATCCTTGCGGTCAATGGCCAGGCAGTGGCCAATGTGCGCGAGGCGAAGGCGGCGCTGCAGGCGTTTGGGCCCGAAAAACGCCTTACGCTGCGCATCCGCCGCGGCGTCAAAGAAATGGACTTTGAAGTGTTGGTGGGCAAGCCGCCCGTTCGAGCCATGGGTCCCGGTGGGAGCGGCGGTGCCGCCAAGACCAGCCGCCACCGGGGTCCCTATCCCGATGCCTACTTGCACGATGCGATTATTACGCCGGCCGGATGTGTGGGACCCGTGACAGACCTCAAAGGTCGGTTCATCGGTCTAAACATCGCGCGCGCGACGCGCACGGATACGGTCGCCTTGACGACAACTGCCGTCGTGAGAGCTTTGGCGCGCTTGCGCGCCAAAGCGGCGCGAGTCCTCAATTCAAAACGCCTCCGTCGCCACCGCAGCACTCCCTAAAACAGCTCACGCCATGTGCGCAAACCCGCAGCATTCGCGTCAAACGTTTTTCACTAACCTTTCAAAACCAAGATCAAGTCTCCACCCATTCTGGCGACCGATCAACTTGCGCGGAACGTGGGCTATTCGGCTCGCTTTTTCATCATCGATTCGATGCGGCCAAGGCTATCGCGGATGTCAGCGAGGATCTCTGTAGTGTCGGAGGTCGAGTTTTGGGAAACGGTGGCGGCAACATCGGATTTGACCGTAACGCGATCGCGTTGGGCGAGGACCGCGTCTCGAAAGTCGCGAGCGTTCTCTACGGCCGTCAAGGTGACCAGCGCACTTTGCCCCGAGCCGCCAGCGGTTTCGATCGAAAGCGACTGAATGTCGAAGTAGCGCATGATCGGGCCCTGTATGAGGCCTAGGTCGGTGATCTTGTCGAGCGGAACGGTTTTTTCTTGGCGTACGAAAAGTCCCCGGCTTACTTTTAGAGTCCTCTCAGTCAGGGTGCAGCTCATGTTGTCGAGGTATTTCTTCGTGAGGGCGAGACCGAGCGGTATCCACAGCAGCAACAAGGGAATCCCCACGCAACTGAAAGTCAGTGCGATGGTGCCGGAGAGCAACCAGTACTGGCAGACTTTGGGATTGAACTTTGCTTCGAGTAACACGGTGTCGTCATTCATGATCGGCTCCAAGGTCATTCATTTCTCGGTTGGGCATTAGAGCCCGGATCGCCGCGCTTGCCAATATGCGCCGCCGAGTTGTTAAGACCTCATTGCAGTTTTCCTTCAGGAGTTTGCCGTGGCCTCGCTTCAAATCCGTCCACTGACTCGCCTCGACAACCCTCAAATTGCCGAGGTGATCCGCGCCGTCATGCCGGAGTTTGGGGCGCAGGGACCAGGCTTTGCCATCCACGATCCCGAGGTCGATGCGATGCATGCCGCCTATTCGTTAGTTCGCGCCGCGTATTTTGTGGTGGAAGAAGACAATCGCGTGGTGGGAGGTGCTGGTTACGCAGTCCTAGAGGGCGGTGACCGGGATATTTGCGAGCTGCGGAAGATGTACTTTTTGCCCGAGCTTCGTGGCCGCGGAGTCGGTGCCGACATCCTGAAGTTTGTCTTGGCTCAAGCGGCCGCGGCGGGATTTCGCCGCTGCTACTTGGAGACCTTGACGGGCATGGATGCGGCCAAAACTCTCTATCGCCGTTTTGGGTTTGAAACCCTCGACGGCCCCTTGGGCTGCACCGGGCACTTTGGCTGCGACACCTGGATGATTCGGGATCTCGATTGAGCCTCCACCAGTTTGTCACGTGACCAAAACACTCAAGGCCTCCAATCTACGCGACCTTGGGACGCGGAAAGAGGAGGCCTTGAGACTTACAGGCGAGCTGAGTTAGTTCAGTCCTCGCCCCCGGACTCGCGAAGAGGAACTGCCATTCGACCGAGTGGCGCGGGACGCTTTTCGGTTGATCTTTGACCTTGCGTCTCCGAGGAAGTTGTTGGTGCGGATGACGCGCTTTTTTTTGACAACGCGACGCGTTGCCCTTTTCTTGGGGCCTCAGCTAGGAGCCTTCCTTTTGACGCCGCGACGCGGCGCCTTCTTTTTGGGTCCTCAGCTTGCGGCGCGTTTTTTGACGACGCGGCGGGCGGCGGCTTTTTTTGGTGACCGGGGGGAACTCAAGCTTCGGGCTGCGCTGGCTCGCCGATTGAAGGAAGGGCTCGACTTATCGATGACCTTCGCTCCCGCTAGTGCCTTGAAGACGAAAGTCTCGTAGGGAGCCGTGCGGCTGGTGTCAAAAGACTTAAACACCGTCCGTCTCATGACGCGATCTCGGCGATCAAACTGCTCAATGCGCAGAGGGATCCCGGTTTGTTGATCAAAGGCCGACACCTGTCGGGTGTAGGCTGCGCGCGATCTTTTGTGCGGGGTCAGTTCCAGAACCCAGCAGGGTCGCCCCAAGACCTTGGCCTCGGGCAGAAGCTTGACCTCATCGTTGCGCAGACGCGCATTGAGGACAGGATTCTGCGGCGGCATGCTCGGAGCCGCGTCTTTGGTTACCACGGTTCTGCCGGCAACATCACCCCAGGAGTAGATCATCTTGCCATCGCGAATCGAGGTGTGCTTAAGCGGCTTGGTGCTGCCGTCGGCGGTGGGCATCTGGCCTCGGGTCTCGATGCGCCATTTGATCAGCCGCCCGGATTGCTGCCAATCCTGCACGACCCGGCTTTTCTGCTCGCGCCTGAATTCAATTCCAGTGAAAACGCTGTTTTCTATTTCGGCGTGAAACGCCGAGGTTGCCTTGGCCCGCCTCGCGATCTTTTTACCGATCGACTCGGTTGTTTCTTGCCCCGTCGCGATACCGACAGACAAAAACAGGCCCAGGGCTCCCATTAAGGAAATCCGTTGCATAGTGGTCTCATTGTGTACGGACTAGTTTGGGTACGTCCGTATCCCCATTCGGCCCGCGGCCGCTCAAACATGAGGCCTGCATTTTGTTGCACACAATGCGGCGGTGCGGGACTAATTTCGAGGACTTAGTCCTTTTCAATCGCAAGCAAAAAGGCATTCGCGAGCGGAAGGAAGACCGGCGACCCCAACCAGGGCCAACGCATGCCGTCGAACTTTGGCAGTAACACTTCAAGCCAGCGGAAGTACCGGGGGAACAGATACACTCCCCGAAGGCCAATGACACGCCCACACCCAGACCGCGCCACGCGAACGAATTCGGCCGGGCGGCGGCGGATAGCGTGTTTTTGAGGCCGCCACTGACCTTTGCGCCAAGCTTTTGAAACCGCCAGCAGGTGCCCCACGAGGCCGTGGGCCGAGTTGCGGTTTAGAGTGATGATGTAGGCGCGGCCACCCGGTTCCAACACTCTGAGCATCTCGCGCAAGGCAGTAGCTCCGTCTTCGATGTGCTGGAGGACACCGACATTGATGAGGCCCTCAAAAACTTGGTCGGCAAATGGCAACTTGAGGACGTCGGCCTGCACCAAGGGCACCGCAACTGGCCCTTCGACCGCTTCCAGGACCGCGCGCGCGCGCCCTAACATGCCCTCGGAGAAATCTGCGCCGACGGGCCGCAGACCATCTTCACGCAGATGCAGGCAGTACACGCCCGAACCACATCCAAGATCCAAAATTCGGGATGCTTTTTTTAGCGGCCAACGCCGCAAGGCTCGTCCAATTTCTTCCAGGCGCCGTTCGAGGCCATGCTCGGACCAGCCCGAGATTTTGGCGGCGCTTCCGCCGCGGGCGGCGAATCGATCAAAGCGATCGCGCCAGGCGGACTCGAAAGACGCACTGGGGGCCGCTTTACCGGCGTCGGCGGGAGCGGAATGTGGGTTCTTATTCACGTCGACTGGACTCACTGGCCTCACATCTTTCGTACCTAGATGTCGATATATCCGACAGATTGTCTGCATTTGCAACGACAACTAGATGAAAGATCATGGCAACTCGGTGCATCCAGCCGAAGAGCGAACCGGAAGATGAGTGAAGAACTGGCCAAAGGTTGGGAAGAGTGGTCGAAGACGGTGGCAGGTGCCCTCGCTCTGGACCTATCGTCCACCTTGGGCTCGCCGGTGAGCGCCGAAGTTGAAAAAGCTGAGATGATCAGCGACGTCGATGTCCGTTCAAGTCTTCCCTCCGATACCACCGGCTGTTTCGCGAATCTGAAGGAAGGCGGCGCCATCGCCCTGCTCCTAGGAGGCCCCAACGCCCTTACGCTCGCCAAGGCTAAGAACGGTGGCGAGAGCGTGACCGTCGGAGACGATGAGAAGTCAGCGCTAGAAGAACTTGGCAAAGGCCTTGCCGGCGTCCTCCAAGAAGCTTCAATGCCTTTGTGTTCAATCGCACCCATCTGGGAAGAGACCAGCGTCGCCTTTATGGCGGACTCAACCTGGGAGGGCGGCGAGGACCGAGTGCCTTCGGGGGACCTTTTGCGAAGCGTCATGGTATTGACGCCACAGCAAGGCGAGACGATCACCATTGAGGTCATCTTGGCCCAGGATCTATGCGATGTGCCTTTCGATAAGATGCCCGCCTACCGCGACTCTGCGGACGACGAAGTCGACCTCGATGCGCCGCGCCACATCTTGAGCTTCTGCTCTGATGCGAAGATTGCCGAACGCATTGCTGAATTTGTGAGTGAAGAGGACTCGCACAAGTCTGCCGAGTCAGTTTCGGACTTCTTGGAGCGCTTCGACGACGACGACATCAACGTCGGCATTATCGAAGTCAAAAGCGGGGATGAATTCTGGTTGCCCTTGCTCGGCGATCTCAAGGGTAGGCTTGATAAGCCGCTCATCGTCGTTCTGGAAGAACCTAAGACTTGGCGGGTGGTTCAATGCGGCAGGCTTGGACTTTTCGGCGTGCTGAGCCCCGAGTTCAGCGGGCGCGACTTTCAAGGACGCGTCCGCAGCGAACGGCTTCAGCCCGCGTCTTGAATGACTTCCGTGACGCGGAGCCCATAGTGGTCGTCAACAACGACGATTTCGCCCTTGGCAATCAGCTTGTCGCCGATCACGAGGTCAATCGGCTCGCCCGCCGCGCGTTCCAGATCGATAACGGTGCCCGGCAGCAGATCTAACACTTCCGAGATGGTCTTCCGTACCATGCCGACTCTTGCGGTCACCGCTACACTAACGTCCATGACACGGCCGAGATTGTTGACTCCCGTCGCCGAGTTCGGAGCCGTGACCGAAGACACAAGCTCTTCAAGTTCCACCGGAGCCACCGAGGCCGCCATCGTATTCGGATCTGAGACGTCCGGAATCGTGGCCTCTGCCACCGAGGCGCTTGGGTTTTCGTTGTTGTTTTCGTCGCTCATGCTTGGGCGCCTTTTGTGAATGGTTGTGAGCTAGTGGTGTTGGCGAGTTCCGTTATCGAAAAAGCCATGCTGCTTCCCTTGCGGCCCAGAGTGCCGCGGTATTTTTCGACGCCCTCAACCAAGAAAGTAAAGGCGTCACCTGGCTTGGTGTCGAGCACAATGACGTCTCCCTCTTCTAGCTCGGTAACTTCCGCCAAAGTCAGTTCACGGGAGCCGACGTTGATACTCGTATCGACCTGAACGTCGGCAATCCTCGTTTCAAGCGCGTGGCGGCGACCGACAACGCTTTCTTCGCTTTGCACCGGAAGACTCGCGACCGCCTCAATGGCGGGCAAAAGCTCCGCGAAGGGTAGCGCTAGAACGAAATCCCACTGGGTGTCTTCATCGAGGCTTGCGCTGTAGCGCGCCACGATGCAGCTTTCGGCTTCGGCGAAGGGACGAATCTCGTCTACGGAGTCAAAACTCCCGGTCCAGGCAATCGTAAGCGGCGTGATCGTCGAAAGGGACTGTTGGTGCACCTGTAGAAAAGGCGACATGACGTTCGAGAGAACACGTTGTTCGATAGTCGTGAGATTGCGGCCCAGGGCCGTCTGTCGGCCCAATCCCCCCAGCAGAAGGTCAATGATCGAAGTGACCGTCAGCTCCGGCGTGATCAAGTAGGCCGGTTGGCCGAGTTCGTTGACGTCGAGCCGAAAAAGACAAGATGCTCCCGGCGTCTTTTCGATGAAGGGTCCGAAGCGTTGTTGGTCCAGGCTTTCGAGCTTGAACTCAATACGGTGGCGCAACACAGCACTGAACTCGGACGCCGACCGGGCCGCGATGGCCTCAAACCTGAGCCGCATCGCCGCGAGCAAATCCGGGCGCAAAAGATTCGGGTTTTCAGCTCCCCAATCCGAGGTGCGGTTACGCAACTCTCGCTGCACCATCTTCCGCGAGCGGAAACGGCCAAGGAGGGCGTCGATACCTTGAATATCGAGAACGTCGTCTTGAGTCATGAATTCCCGGTGGCCACGGCTCGGTTCAATAGGACCTTGCCTGCATAATTATCGTTCGCAAACCCAAGCGACTGAAGGGAAAGGGCCAAGCTCAGGCTTGGAAGTCGCCCGCGGCCATCGTGAGAACCTGCCCTGAGATCGCTCCGGCGGCTGAAGAAGCCAACCAAGCGACCATGGCGGCAACTTCGTCCGGCTCGACGATGCGGCCAAGCGGAAGATTTTTCTCGACTTTTGACCGCGCCTCGGCGGGAGTTGTCGCAGATTCCGACGCAATCGCTTCAAAACCCTGCTGCGCCATGGCGGTGTCGGTCCAGCCCGGACAAACCGCGTTAACCGTGATCCGCATGGGGGCGAGATCACAAGCGAGAGCCCTGGCCAACCCGATCGTCGCAGCTTTAGAGGCGCCGTAAATCGAAAACCCCGGAACGCCCATGCGACCGAGGAGGCTCGCAATCAGAATCACGCGGCCCCTGCCGCCCTCAACCAAAGTCGGAGGGCCATCGGGCTCCGGCCGCCGGCGCGGGGCCAGCTCCCGAACCATGCGGTGATTCGCCCCGGCATTGAGCTCCAAGGTGCGATCAAGATGGGCCAGCGCAGCCAAGTCGTCCTTAGGGTCAGGGCCACCCTCCCCTGCGTTGCCGACGAAGACTTCGAGTTTCGAGTGGCGTTGGCCCATTTCTTTTAGCCACGCATGAGTCGCGTCGCGGTCTCGAAGGTCCAGCGCCGCCGCTCCCACGACGGCGTCGCCAATCTGGGCGACCGCAACGTCCAGCTCCTGAGGATCGAGGTTGGTGAGTTCAAGTCGGTAGCCGTCGGCGGCAAAGCGCTTCGCGATGGCCAAACCAATGCCACGGCCGGCGCCGGTGACCAGAGCCAAAGGTCGTTGATCTGAAGTGCCATGAGCTGTGGAGCTGGAAGCCATGAACGCAGTCTGAAACGCAGACTCGGATCAGTCAAGCAGGCCGCGTTGGCCGAAGGCCTCCCGCAGCTTGCCCGACTTCTCGAACCGGATCGCATCCATCCCCATTTTCGCCGCGACCGCTACGTTCTTGGCGTTGTCGTCCACGAAAATCGCGCCCTCCGCGCGCATCTCGGCCAACGCCAAAGCGCGCTCAAAGGCGGCCACATCGGGTTTCCGGAGACCCTCATGGCAAGAAACAAAGGTCCAGCGGCCAAAGCGGCTCAAACCGAGCCGACTCTCGATTTCGCGGTACCAATCGCTGTAGTTGGAGACGAAATGCAGCACAACTCCGCGCTCGCTAAGCTCTGCGCAAAGCTCCTCCATGCCCTCCAACCAGGAATAAGCCTCAAATGTCGATCGCTTCAAACCCTCGATATCGAAAGGCCTGCGGTCCAAAAAGAAATTGTCCACAAACCAGGCTTCGTCGCGAACCCCTTCTTCGAACAGACGCCAAGCGTCGGGATGCTTGAGGGCAATCAGCTCCTCCAAGTCGAAGCCAAAAAAGGCCGGCATCACCCGATAGAACGGGTCATAGACCAAAGTGCTCATGACGTCGATGAGCAAAGATTGCGGGGCTGAAGGCTGCACGGTTCGTCTCGGGGTTAGGCCGTTAATGGTGTCCCTCACTGTGGCAAGGCGGCGCTCGGCGTCAAGACAATCGCCCCAAACGGTCGATCTGGACTAAATGCGGGACTCCAAACCCAAAACACGCGGCTTCCTCGGCATCTTTTTTGATTGCTGCCAAACCTACGGCCGCATCTATGCCAATGCCGCCAACAGCCACTACGCTGGCCATTGCCCGCGCTGCCTGCGCCCCATCCGCATCCGAATCGGCCAAGGCGGCAGCAAGCAGCGCTTGTTCAGAGCCCGCTAGGCAAGCTCGGTACCGCGGCGGAAAAGTCTTCTGCACCGTCGCAATGAACGGCAGCCTGTCGAATTATCCGACGGTTCACGTCAACCTCCCCCATCGCCGCCTCGGCGCACCCACCACCTAACTCCATTGAAGCGAGCGCCTTAGATCAGCTTGGCTCCATCCACTGTACTTGGCACGCCGCTCGCTAACTATCCGCCTCGCGCACCTTGGGGTGCCGTCTTTAGTCGAGTCGGAAAGGATGACCAGGTGCGCCGGAAACTTCTGCAGAAGCTCGGACGTGGTGCTGATGCCAAACTGACACTCGCGGGCGCGGGCCTGCTGGTGATCGCGGCATTTCTCGGCGCCAGCCTCATTGATTTCGATGGTCCTTCGACGCCAGATGAAGACTCGAAGCAAGACGCGAAGTTGGCACTCACCGAAAGCGCCGCGCTGCCCATAGGAGCTAAGGCTAGCGATTCCAAACCCAAAACTAGCCCGCTTAGACAACGCAAGTCTTTGCGGCCGCCGCGAGCCACGAACGTTGCTTCGCCGGGAAGGTTGATCACCGGTTTTCTCATCGTGCTGTGCTTGGGGGTGGGCGGGATTCTGTTCGGTCGCAAGTTCTTGAAGCGGGTTCGCATGACCCCGCAAGGAAAACGCATTCTGTCTGTGGTGGACGCCATTCCTTTGGGTGGGAAACGACAGATCTATGTCGTGGAAGTTTACGGTCGCCGCATTGTGGTCGGGGCGACCGCCGATTCGCTCAGCGTACTCAGCGAGTTTGAGGCCTGTGATCTGGAGCTTGGTGACGCCGCCGATGCGGCAACGAACAACACCGTGGTCGCAGCTAAGACCGAACGAATCGCCGCCTCCAAGGTTCGAGCGCCCAAGACTGCTGTCGGCGCCGGGGACCTTCCGAACGACTTCAAGCAAATGCTTGAACGACAAAGCCGCAACACCACTTCCATCGAGATCGAAGCATGATGCGCCGCCTTCTCCTCAGTCTGTTTGCCTTACTTGGCGCTCCCGCCATCGCGCTGGCGCAAGACAATGTGCTCCCTGATCTGTCGGGGGTCGGCAGCGGTGACGGCGATCTTTCGTCGCCCGTCAACATCGTCTTGGTGCTCACAGCTTTAGCTTTGGCTCCGGCGATCCTCATGACGGTGACGGCCTTCACGCGCATCGTGATCGTTTTGTCCTTCGTGAGAAAAGCGCTCTCCGTGCAGGACATGCCTCCGAATCAGGTGGTCATTGGCTTGGCCCTATTTTTGACCATCGTCGCGATGAACCCGACGCTCACCGAGATCTATGAGCAAGCCGCCAAGCCCTACATGGAAGACGAGATCGGCTTCGCGGTTGCAAGCGAACGCGCCTTGGACAGCCTTCATGTCTTCATGCGCCAGCACACGCACGAAGATGAGATCGAGCTCTTTTTGGAACTGACCGAAACGCCGCCGCCGGAGACGCCGGAGCAGGTGCCCATCACGGTCATGATTCCGGCTTTTGCGCTCTCGGAGGTGAAGATCGCCTTCAAGATGGGCTTTTTGATCTACATCCCGTTTTTGGTCGTCGACATTGTGATCGCCAGCATCTTGCTCGCGATGGGCATGTTCATGTTGCCGCCCGTCATCATCTCAACCCCCTTCAAGATTCTTCTCTTCGTCATGGTGGACGGCTGGACGCTCGTCATCGGTTCGCTGATGCAAAGCTTCCAGGTGCCACTTTGAGAAAGGCCTAAGCCATGGATGAAAACTACATCGTGAATCTCGGAGGAGAGATGTTCCGCCTGACCGCCCTCATCGCCGCACCGGCCATGCTGGTGGGAATGATGGTGGGCATCGTGATGGCCTTGTTTCAGGCTATCACCAGCGTCCAAGAACAGACCCTGACCATGATCCCGAAGATCTTTGCGGTCGCTTTAACGCTCGTTCTCATGATGCCTTGGATCTTGCACACGCTGGTGTCGTTCACCGCCGAGATCTTCCGCTCCCTCGGCGATGCGATCTACTAGGAACTAACGGTGGATCAAGAAACCCTCGAAGTTTTCGTGCGCTTTCACTTTCTGCATTGGGCGCGATGCGTGGCCATGCTGGGCCCGATCCCCATTTTCGGCGAAGGCGTGGGAGCTCGCGTTGGCAAGCTCGGCCTCGGCATCATGCTGGGCTCCATCTTCGCCTTGAATTCAGGCATGGGCGAGTTCGCCGATCCCGGTTTTGGCATGCGCCTTTTTCTTTGCCTCGCAAACGAGGCCTTGCTCGGGATTCTGTTTGGCTTCGTAGCGAACATTGCGTTCTCAGCGATTCGCATCGCCGGCCACCTCATTGGTACCGAAATGGGCTTCAGTATGGCGAGCATTCAAGACCCTATTACCGGAGTCAACGTCCAGGTCGTCGCGCACATCATCGAGTCCTTTAGCTTTTTGTTGTTCTTCGCCGTAGGAGGGCATCACACCCTTCTCCGCGCGCTCTACCAATCATTTGATCGCTACCGCGTTGGCGAGCTTGGGCTCAGTCGTGAGCTGATTGAAGCCGTGGTGATCTACAGCTCCGGCATCTTCGCCGCGGCCTTTCAGCTCGCGGCCCCGATCTTCGTCGCCATGATTCTGACCGGAGTGTCCTTGGCGATCCTCGCCAAGTTAGCGCCTCAGTTGCAAATCATGCAGTTCGCATTCAGTTTCAAGATCTTAGCCGGGATCATGTTGATCTTGGCCACTCTGCCCACCTTGGTCGCCTCGATGCACTTCATCTTTGACCGCGGCGATCAGTTCTTCCTCGAAATCACGAGTCCCTGAATGGCGGACGAAAGTAGCGGAGAAAAAACAGAGCAACCGACGGCCAAAAAACTGTCGGAAGCGCGCGAAAAAGGCAACGTGGCGATGAGCAAAGAAGTGCTCGGCGCGACGGTGTTTATCATTGGTATCAGCACCATCAAGATCACCGGCGGCGAGCTCTTCGATACCATCGCCGACCTCATGCGAACGATGTTTAGCCTGCCGGTCGACCGGCTCTACGACCTCAGCGGCCCAACCCAACTCCTGCAAGGTCTCGGCGGAGAGATCGGCAGCATCTTGATGCCCATTATGATCGCTCTCTTCGTAGCCGTCGGCCTCGCGGGGTTCTTGCAGGTTGGCATCGGATTCTCATTGAAACCTCTATCGCCCGACGCGACGAAACTCGACCCGGTCAAAGGAGTGAAGAAGCTCTTCGGGCTCGACAACATGATGCTCACCGGGATGAGCCTCGTGAAGATGACCTTGGTTGGCATCGTCGCGGTGTATGTGGTCGTCAACTCCCTAGAAACCGTCGCCGGACTTGCCGACAAGGACATTGAAACCTCGGGCCTAGTCTTAGCGGCACTGCTGTTCAACTTGGTTTTCAAGATTGCGGCGGGCCTTACCCTCATCGCGCTCATCGACCTTTTCTACCGGCGTTGGAAGCACAACAAAGACCTCATGATGAGCAAGCAAGAGGTCAAGGATGAGGGGAAGATGGCCGAAGGCGATCCGCTGGTCAAAGCCAAGATTCGCGAGAACCAACGCAAGATGGCCATGCGAAGAATGAAAGGCGACGTCCAAGAGGCTGACGTTGTCGTAAGAAACCCGACCCACTTTGCGGTGGCTTTGAAGTACGACGGCGATGCTCACGCACCGCGCGTCGTCGCCAAGGGGCGAGCGCTCATGGCTCTTCGCATTATTGAGATCGCCGAGGAGGCTGGGGTGACCATCGTCGAGAACCGACCGCTCGCTCGCAACTTGTATCGCAGTGTTCGCGTTGGCGACTGGATTCCAGAGCGGCTCTTCATGGCTGTCGCAGAGGTCTTGTCCTACGTCTACCGCAAGCGCGGTCGCAAAATGAACCCGGCTGAAGGTTAAAGGGACCCGCGACGATGGCTGAGAAACCCAAAAAGTCCGAAGGCCTTAGAGGCGAGATGATCCTCGGCTTTGGTGTCATGGCGATGATCTTCATGTTGATCATCCCCTTGCCGCCAGCCCTGCTCGATATCCTGCTAGCGGTCAATATCGCTTTTGCCATCTTGGTCTTGTTGATCACCTTGGGCGCCAAGGAAGCGCTAGAACTTTCGACCTACCCGACGATTCTGTTACTCACGACACTCTTTAGGCTGGCGCTCAACGTCGCCTCAACCCGCTTGATTCTGCTCAAAGGACAGCCCGGAGAGGTCATTCAGGCCTTCGGCGATTTTGTGGTCGGCGGCAACCTGGTCGTGGGGATCATCATCTTTGCGATCTTGGTCATCATTCAATTCATCGTCATCACCAAGGGTTCTGGCCGCGTGTCAGAAGTTGCCGCTCGCTTCACCCTGGACGCGATGCCCGGCAAGCAGATGGCGATCGACGCAGACCTCAATGCGGGTTTGATCGACGAAGAGCAAGCTCGTTCACGACGCGAGAAGATCTCAAAAGAGGCTGAGTTCTACGGATCTATGGATGGAGCCTCGAAGTTCGTTCGCGGCGACGCCATCGCGGGGCTCATCATCAATGCGGTCAACGTCGTCGGCGGCGTCGTCGTCGGGACGATGGGTGGCCTCGGGATTGCCGAGGCCTTGGAGCGCTACACCATTTTGACCATCGGGGATGGCTTGGTCAGTCAGATCCCAGCCCTCATCATCGCGGTGAGCGCGGGTCTACTGGTGACCAAGACTTCTTCCAATGAACGCGTCGCCGACGAGTTCAAGTTTCAGTTATTCGGCAACGTCCGCGCGATGGGCATCGGCGCCTCCGTCATGTGCCTGTTGGCGCTCATTCCCGGCTTTCCGAAACTCCCGTTCATCGTGATGGGGCTCGCGATATTTGCTCTGCAACGCAGCGTCATACGATCGAAAGCACAACAAGAAGCAGCTCCCCCTCCCGACCCGCTCCAAGAAGAAGAAGAGGAGGGAGCCGAGCTCACCCCCGAAGCTCTCGGACGCCTACTTGAAGTCGACCGCATGGGGATTGAAATCGGATTCAGACTCATCTCCCTCGTGGACACCGATAAAAAGGGCGGGCTGCTCGATCACATTGCGATGATAAGGCGGCAATTCGCCAAGGACCAAGGCATGGTGGTGCCCCCGATTCGCCTCAAAGACAATCTGAGCCTCGACCCGAATGCCTATCGCATCCTGATTTCCGGCCAGGAAGTCGCCAGGGGCGAACTTTATCCCAACCACGTTCTCGCGATGGACCCCGGCTCTGCCACTGAAGAGATCCAAGGAATTCGCGGCATCGACCCGACTTTCGGCATGCCCGCGACCTGGGTGCGTGACGAGAATCGCGCGGAAGCTGAAATGCTCGGTTATGCGGTTGTCGATGCGGTCAGTGTCATGATCACGCACCTTACGGAGACCATCCGGCGACACGGCGACGAGCTTTTGTCTCGCGATGACGTACAAACCCTACTCGACCGCTTGAAGGAACATTCACCAACCGTCGTCAAGGAATTGGTCCCGGACATTCTCGGCCTGGGTGAGATTCAGCAGGTCATGCAGAACCTGATGCGCGAGCGCGTGTCGGTGCGAAACCTCGGGCAAATTCTCGAAGTCCTGGCCGACCACGGCAAACAGATCAAAGACATCGGGCAACTCACCGAACTCGTCCGCCAACGGCTCGCGCGTTCGATCTGCGCCCAGCACGCAAGCCCTGAGGGCATCCTCCACGCGATTGTCCTCGACCCCGAGCTCGAATCCGCCATCGAAGCCGAGGTCTTGGGCCAAGAATCTGCCGGGGGTCTGCAGGCCGCAGGTCTCCAACGGCTGCAAGAAAGTGCCGTCGACGCCTGGACCGCGGCCGTTCGCAAGGGTCACCAACCGGTCATCTTGACGCGCGCGTCGGTGCGGCGGTACTTCGCCGAGATCTTCGCAGGCCTAAACCCGGCGCTGACGATCCTCTCCTACAACGAAGTGGCGCCGGTCAAACAGGTCGAGCCGGTCGGTCAGATTTCTTTGACAACTACAGAACCGCGGCCCGCTCCCCAGGCAGCGCCGCGAACCGCCGCAGCGAGATAGTCCGCGTTAAGCAAAAAGAGACCCAAGCCCGTAAGCCTGGGTCTCCCGATACAGCGTTAGATTCCGCGCCGTTCGACCTAACGCTGAATTTCTAGCTACAAAACGAAGGCGGAATGTCGATTTCGATCTCCGTTTCTGGTTCCGGTTCGGGCTCGGCTTCGGGCTCCGGCTCGAGTTCGAAGGGAGTGTTTAGCTCAACGCTGGAAGCGGCCGGGAAGGACATGCCGACCGGTGCCATGAACTCGATCATCATGCCGATCGCCAAATCCGCCAGAGTGACGGCAACGGTCGGGGCGTCGATATCGACGTAGGTCGTGTCGCTGTTCACGAACACGCCGACATTGAGCACCGAGAAGCCCGAGGGACCGATGCCCTGGACGCGGCCTTTGACGCGCGCGAAGCCTTCAGAGTCTTCGAGGCAGAGTTCTTCCGCCACAACGTTGCCGTTCGCGTCGTAAAGTCCTTGGGCCACAATCCAGTCGCCAACCACCAAGTCGGACATCTGGGTGAAATTCTCGAACTGCGTCGTTGGCGTCACGACCATCGTGATGCCGGCGATCATGATCGAAGTCGTACTGCCGGCAACAAACTCGCCACGAGCGCGGGCTCGGCTATTTTCACCGGGCGTGAGCAGCAAGGGCGCGGTCATGGTCGAGACGACTTCCACTTGGGTAGCGCCACTCAGGGCAAATCCAAACATCGCGGTCGGGTCGTTGACCAGGGCTTGAAGCGAAGCCTCGGTTCCCACGGGGAAAGACCCGAGGCTACCCGGGGGCAGCATGAGTTCGGTGTTCCCGCTGGCATCGAGCTGACCGCCAATCGTGCCCCAGGGTTGATCCAAACGAATGTGCAGGGTGCCGAGACCCGGCACAACGGTGCCGGAGTTGTAGTTGCCGAAAAGCAAGAAGTAGTCGGCATTCGCCGGTCCTTCTAACTTCAGCACGCTCGGGTCCAGGCGACCCAAGAATGACTGGCGAGGATAAGCACCTTCATCATTTTCGTTGACAATGAGGGATGCCGCGGCTGAGTTGGTCTGTTGGCCGTAGGCGAAACCGCCCAGCATCAGGCAAAGGGCGAGGGCGAGGTGGAAAAATCGCATCATGGACTCCTTTGGAATCGTGAAGGGGCGGCGCGGAGATGGTCTTTGGCGCAGTGCGGGGTAAGCGCAAAGACAGTGCCCGGCAACCAAATCCCTCCTCAGGCCAGCCATTCTTGGGGCCAAGACCGTCGTCAAGGCTCGATGTCGGTTGAGAACCGCCAACAGCGGCCGTATCGAGCGTAAGGCCGCCAATGAACAAACCGACCTCACTCTCCCAGATGAATCCCAGGGCCAGATCTATTGCAGCCAGATCCACGCCCGAAATGGCAAAGTTCTTTGACATCGTGTCCGCATATCGGACACTTGCTCTTCGCCGATCCTTGACACGGAGTCGAGAACTGCTTGGAACTGCCGTCCCAATCCCTGCGCCGCGACGCCCTCAAACGGCTACTTTGGGGCCGCTGAGGACGCTATTGCTCCTTTCGCTCCTCGTCTCATTGGCCGGCTGCGGTCGTGCCGGCGATGCGGCCGATGCGGCCGATGCGGCCGATGCGGCCGATGCGAAAGCTCGGGTCGCCGTCCTAGGCTTCCATTCCGGCCCGGACACCCTGGACCCGCTCCGTTTCCGGACCACTCGAGCCGAATCCATTTTGTCTGAGCTCATCGACCTGACGCTTCTCCGCCACAATCCGATCAGCGATTCCACCGAGCCCTGGTTGGCGAGCGAACTGCCAAAAAGGGAGGGCTCAGCCTGGCTCTGGACCCTGCCCCGAGACGCCCGCCGCGACGATGGCCGACAACTTCGAGCGCAAGACGCCGTGCGCACCGTGGAGTACCTCCGTGCCCACGCCGATCAGGCCGGTGAATTACTGGCGTCCATGGCCCACCTCGAAGAAATCAAAGTCGTCGATGCCCGCCACTTCCTTACGCAATTCGATCAGTCACATTCAGCCACCGCCTTCGCCTTCGGACGTCTTTTTCATGTCCTGCCGCCATCCGTTCTGCGGGATGATCTCACAGCGGAGGCCAATGATTGGGGAGTCGGCCCCTATCGCGTTGTCGAACACAAGCGCTCCGGTACCCAGTTCGCCAAGATCTCTAACTGGTGGGGTTCGAAGTTGCCGCGTTTCGCGAGACGCTTTTCATGTGAGCGCATCGACTACCGTTACCTGTCCGACCCTGCCACCTTGCTTCGCCTTCTCGAAGAAGGTGTCCTCCATTTAGCTGGCCTTCCATCTGTCGGTGCGGCGCCGGAAACTCCCGGCCTCAAGGTCGAGAGCATCGCCACCGGCGTCCTCAGCTATGTGGCATGGAACAGCAAAAAGAGGCCCTTTGATCGAGCCAAAGTCCGCCGACTCCTAGGCGCGTCCATCCCTCGTGGCTGGATTCTGAAGCGACTTGCCAACGGCACTGCGACGCCCATCCAAGTGCCCTTTGACACCAAGAGCACAGGGGGCGACCCCGCTATCGCCCGCCATGACGACGACCTCGAACTCGCCAAGTTGCCCATCTTCGAAAAACACGAAGACCGTGTGCATTACGAGTCGCAACCTTGGCGCATCCACCTCCTCATCCCCGTGGGTGCAAAATGGGCCGTACAAGTGGCCAAAGGATGGGCGGAGTCGCTGCGACAAGATGGAATCGAGTTGGTCGTCGAGCCCTTGCAAGTCAAAGCTTTGCTGGCGCGGCTTGAGGCGGGAGATTTCGATGGCTGCCTTTTGATTTGGCGGGGCCGCAAAACGCGCGACACTCTGCGGGGGCTTTTGCACTCAAGCGAAACCAAGCCCGGGGGCCGCAACTTTTCGGGACTCGTTGACGCCGAGCTCGATGCGGCCATCGCCGCGCTGGAGTCCGCAGAGGACGGCGAACAGCTGCGCGCGGCCCAGGATCAACTCAACCGCCGAGCGCTCGCCTTATCTGGAGTGTCGTTTCTTTTTCGTCACCGGGCTCGAGTCGGCATTCGGCGCGACCTGATCGACATCGAGACAAGTACGCGCGGCCTCGACCTCACCACACTGCGCTGCCGGTGATGGCTACGGACATGGACGTGGCCGCGAAGCCAACCCGGACTTTTCGCAACGGGCGTTACCTGGAGCTAAGTCTCATCGGCGTCGGTGCCGAATCAGAAGTCATCCTCGCTCTCGATCTCATCGAGGATCGACAGGTCATCCTCAAGTGGCAGCGGATGTCGAACCGTGTTCCCGACGGCGACGACCCCATTCTCGATACTTTTCGCCGCCTCTCTACACTCGCTCACCCCGGGCTTGGCACAGACGTTGATTGCTACTACGAGCCGGCGCTCGGAAGCTGGGTCTTGGTTGAAACTTCGGTCAAGGCTCGCGATCTCGCCAAGCTCGCCCCGGAACTCGACGCCGACGAACTCGATGACGTGTTCTTGGATCTCGTACACATTCTGGACCACCTCCATGCCGCTGGTCTTCGCCATGGTGACTTGAAACCGCAGAATGTCATCCTCGCTCGGCGCGGCGGGTTGCGGCGCGCCCGCATCATCGACTTTGGCATGACCCGCGCCGCGGCTGACCCTTGGTTCCCCGGCGGCACCCCGAGCTACTTGCCCCCCGAAATCGCCCTTCAGGGCCCCTCCGAACAGATGGATTGGTACGCGCTTGGGGTCATGCTACGCGACTTGAGATCGCCCGAGCGGGCCAACGACCGCCTCAGCCAGCTTCGTGACGCCTGCCTCGAACCCGATCCCGCCGCCCGCCGCGAATCCCTTTCCGAATGGAAACGTCCCTACCGTGCGGGCCGTGACTACGAATTCACTCTGTCTCTATCCGCCATTCGCCAGAAAAAGGCGGACCTTTTGGCCCGAGTCTTGCGCTCTGCCCTTGATGAAAACCACCCCGCAAATTTCATCAGCCTAAGCGGCGGCGTGGGCACGAAGCGAGAGCTCCTGATTCGCCGCCTTGCTTTCGAACTTCGCCGCAACGAAAGAGCCGTTGTTTCGTTAAGCGGTCCATTTTCGAGCGGCCGACTGCGAGAACTCGCCGGCACCGCTTGCGGTCGGCGGCTGAGTTCGCTGCGCCAGTCGGAAGAGACCGACGCGACCGACTTTGGCGGAGCCACTCGGTCTTCGATCCTCGGGTTTCTAAAGGAGGTTCGCGCCGACCGAACCCTCTTCATCCTGCTCGAACCCGAGGCCGCCGAGTCGAAAGCCGCAGCCGAACTGGCTTTGAGCCTTCGCTCTTTTCGCCGCGCGGCCACCGGGCTCGAGACGGCCAAGGTGGTCTTGGTGGCGACCGATGAACTAAAGATGGCCGCCGATCACCAAATTCCCCTGCCCACCTTTGATGGAGAAGAGCTCAGCGAGCTAGTTCAGGTGGCGTTTCCTTCGCCCGAGAAAACTAACCCTGGCCAACTCATTGCCGGCGCCAGCAAGATAGCGAGTGCGGTCCAGGGAAGCCTCCGTGTTTTCGAGTCACTGCTCGCCAAAGGTCTAGAAAAGGGGCTAGTTGATTACCGTCGCGGGCGCATGAGGTTTGAGGTCCCCGCCCTAAGCCGCCTCGCCGAAGGCATCCGCAGCCAGCACCAACACCGCCAGCGAATTTCGCGGCAAAAACTCCAAGGATCGCCGGTCGCCGCCACTCTTGCTGCCAACTTCGGGGCCCTCGACCTTGCGACCTTGACCGAGCTTTCTCGGCTCGGCAAAGAGGACTTCGAAGCCGAGCTTGGCTACCTTTGTGATCATCACGAAGTCTTTGTGCAGGAGGCCCCGGCTTTCATCGTAACCCTGCGCGATCCCCAGAGAGTCGATGTATCAGATCAACTGGCGTGGCCGCTAAGTCGCCCTTTCTCCGATGCAAACGACGCTAAAAGTCGAGCTTTGAAGCTCGTCTCGCATCTTGCTCCGTGGATGAAGACGCAGGCGTTCGAGGCACTCCATCACCTCGAACGCGCGAGTTGCCAGTGGCGTTTTGCCGAGGCCATTTTGGACCTGCTCGAGCCCCTCATCCGCGGCCTCTTGTCGAGTCAGCAAGGCGAACAAGCGGATCAACTCTGCCGAGAACTCCAGACGCGTGATGGCATCCTGGGCTTAAGGGCGCTGCGCTTAGGTGCCGAGCTCGAAGTTGCTCGCGGTGAGTTTGCCCGGGCGCTCGAAAAGTTAAGCACGATCGCGACACGAGAATGGAAGATCGATCCACAGATCGAATCAGAACTTAGCGCGGCCCACTCCATCCGCGCTTATCTCGAACTACTTCGCGGTGACCTCGACCGAGCAGCACAAGCCTTGGACCTTGGCCTAGACCGAGGTGAACGAGCGGGAGGCTACCACCGGAGTTCGACTGAGAATTTTCATCGGGCGCGGCTGCTGACGCTGCGCGCCACTCTCCACACCCGAATCGGCGATCTGGAGGCGGCGGCCGATGACTACCGCGCCGCCATGAAGATCTGGCGCTCTTTGGGGCGCAGCGCCGACCTTGCCGCAACACGGGCCAACTTTGCCCTGTTGCTTGAGCGCCGGGGCGAAGCCGACCAGGCCTACGACGAGTTGGCGGATGCCGTTCGCGTACTGGAAAACTGCGGCCGACTCGATCAGCTAGCCGCCAGCCACGCCAACTTAGGGGCCCTCCAAGACCGGCGGGGCAAGTTGGATGAGGCAGCTTGGTGCCATCGGCGCGCGGCCTTTTTGTTCGGACTCGTCGGCGACTACCGCCGCGCCGGAGCCAGCCGCGCGAGTGTTTGCATCGCTGAGCTGGGCCGCGTTCCGCTCGTCGCCACCCGCCGCGAACTGGCCGCGGCGAGAAAGGTCATGGGCGAGGACGCTGACCCTAGAGCCCGCGCCATCGTCGCGGAACACCAAGCGCGTGTGGCCTTGGCGCTCGGGCGGCGCGCTGAGTTTCGGCAGCAGATGAAGTCAGCGATTGCCGCCGGCGAACTGACCTCGTCCGATGAAACCGTCCGAACCCTTAAGGACCTGGGCAACAGCGAGCCCTGGCGGGCCTTAGAAGGCACTCCCGCGAGCTTGAGCTTCGCCCCCGCATTCCTTGCTGATGAGCAGGCCCGCGATCCCATCACGCGCGGCCTCGGTTTGCTTTCGAAAATCCGTGACGGCGAACCGAAAGATGCTCAGCAACATTGGCGCCGCTTGTTGCGCAGCCTTGACACTTGGGAGCAAGAAATGACCCTTCGCCAAAAAACTCTATTTCGTTCGCTCGTGGTCAATCCGGCCTTTTTTGCCCTGCGCCGTGAACTCGATAGCCAACTTAGCGAACACCCTCAGGGGAGCGGCGGCGACATCGTGGGCTACGCGAAGCACTTGTTTGCCTCCGACTCACCCGAGGAGGCTTGGAGTACTTTGGTCAAAAAAACCACCCGCGACACTCCAGCGCTGCGCGCCGCCGTCATTGACGTCACGGGCAATCGCGAGTTTACGATCTTAGTGGCCAGCAAAGGCCTAAAGAAGAACGAGCTCAGTCGTAACTTCATCTCGCGTTTGAGTGATCAAGACCAAGCCTTCTTCGTGGCCGACGCGGGGTCGGATGAACAGCTCGGTTTCGCGGAAAGTGTGCGGCGCCTGGGCCTTCTTTCGGTGGGTGGCATCCCTATCGACCACCCTGGCGAAGCCAAGCGCTGGCTTTACGTCGACGCTCCCATCGAAGTGGGCGCCTTCGACGACGAGGCTATTAGCCAGCTCACGGCGCTCAGCGATTTGACGGCCGCCTTTGTCGGGTCGTATCGCTTCCAGCCTCTTGACCCCGACGAGAGAAGACGCCTTCGAGATGAGATTACATCGAGAGTCGAGGAGCTAGAGCACAAACGCGAGCACAACGGACAAGGCGAGATACCGGGGCGCTCGCGCAAGGTCGGCCAGCTCAACTTTTTGATCCGCAAGGCCGCCGCCTCCGACCTGGATGTCCTCATCCAAGGGGAATCCGGGGTCGGAAAGGAGCTCGTCGCGGAAGCGCTTCATGTGCGTTCATCACGTAGGGCGGCTCCTTTCATCACCATTGACCTCGCAGCCTTGCCGGAGTCGTTGTTCGAACGCGAGCTCTTCGGGCACGAGGCCGGGGCGTTCTCGGGAGCGCACGAATCCCACCCGGGCTTGTTGCGCTTAGCGTCGGGCGGCACCGTGTTCTTCGACGGCGTAGATCAGCTAGCGAAGTCCCTGCAATCCAAGTTGCTGCGGGTCCTGGAGTCGCGGCGCCTGCGGCCTCTGGGCGGAACCGGCGACGTTGAAGTTGATCTTCGAGTGCTCTCATCCGCGAGGCAGTCCTTACGCGACAACCCGAATTTCCGCGAGGATCTTTACTACCGCCTCGCTCGCATCGAAATAGAAGTGCCGGCCCTTCGCGAGCGCATGGAAGACCTCGACCTACTGTTGCAGTCCTTCGCCGATAGGATGGGTCGGAGCAAATTGCAGTTCGACAGCGCGGCTTGGGCGGGGCTTGAAAACTATGGTTGGCCGGGAAACATTCGCGAGCTCTCCAACCTCGTGGAACGCCTCCACGCCTTCGTGGCGCCGCAGCGCAAGGTCACCGTCGCTGACCTACCGCGAACCATTCTCAAGGGCGATGCCGGTCGCCCGCAGACGATTGACGACGCCGTCAGAACCGCGCTGAAGAACGCTATGGACTGGTCAAATGGGCAGAAAAGCCTTGCCGCAAAGGCCTTGGGTATTTCGCGCTCAACTCTCTACAAGAAACTCGAAGAATACGGCGAGGCCTAGATTGTG
>JAZGFI010000007.1:0-2262 GCA_036479435.1 Planctomycetota bacterium
CCATGGCGCGATTGATGAGGCGTCCGACAAGCTGCTTGAGCAAGCCGTCCGGGCCCGTGATGTCGTCTGGGGTCGTGCAGCCTTTAAGGAGCTCATCGAGTAGCTTGTCTTGGAGTGAGACGCGTATGTTAGTGTCGTCCGTTGCGGCGATTACTGTCTGTGTTCGTCTGGGCATGGCTTCCGTACTTTCTCAGCTCGTCCGCCCATACACAAAATTTCTGACACTCCCTATTGAACAACTCGCAAAGCGGCGGCAGAGGCACTCCAACGTGCATTCTCTGCCGCTGAGCGCACCTCAGTGCGCAGATCGGCCACGACGAAAGACTCGACTGCCGTGGCATCGAAAGGTACGCGGCGGTACGGCAAGCGACGCACAGCCGCTGAACTCGAGGCGCTCGCCCAGCGATTCCATCAGGCAGTCTGCGACAAACCGGGCGAGCTGATGGCCGTACTCGCGCCGACCATCGGCGTGACCCCACGTGAACTGCACCGCCCAGTTGCGCACCTGAAAGACCTGGGCCGAATCCGTAGCGCCGGCCAGCGCACCGAGACCCGGTACTTCCCGATGATGGGCAGTGAGACCGTCGCTGCGTGATTTCAGAGCGTCAGCTGGCTTTGGTCTCGATGAGTGCGGGCATGGTGGTTCCCGCATTCTTCGCTTCGCAGCACGCCCGAATGAACCCGAACACGTTCTTGCCTTGTTTCTTCGCGGTGTGTGCGACGGTCATGATGCGCTGAGCAAACACATTTCCGCGCTCGCTCTGCGTGCCAAACGACCGCCGACGCCACAAAACAAATCCTTGCAACTCTCTTTCAGCGTGGTTGTTCGTCGGTTCAACGCCATCGTGATGGACAAACGTCCACAGGGCAGAGCGGTGTTGGAGTAGATTGGCACACGACCCCGACATCCTCGGTATGTCCTTGGCGACCACACGCTCAAGCAAGGTTTCGACCTGGGGCCCCAATATCGCCATGTATTCGACGAATCGAGCGCGGCTCAATTTGCCGTCCTTGTACTGATGCCAGTACTCGAACATGATGCCTGTGTAGTCGAGCAATTGCTTGCCCATGCCACCTGCGGGACCATCGCGTTCAGAAAACGAGATAAACTTCCTCAAAACGTGCGCCCAGCATATCTGGCGCCTTTCCATCGCCCAGAAGTTCAGCGAACTCGCGCGGTCGCTCACCAAAATACCGTACTGGGCGCCGTACAACGGCTCGAGCGTCTTCTTCGTGCCGTTCGCCAAAACTTTGAACACCGTCGCCACCGCCGTTGCGATGGTCCACAGCGTCAGCAAAGAACTCGCTTGAAGCCATGTGGTTCCATCGGTGTATTTCACCTCACCCTTTTGCACCTCCGCCCATGCCTCGTCGTACGCGGGCTTGAGGGCCTCGCTTACCCGGGCCTCGACCGTGCTGACGGCTCCGAGGGATATGCGAACGCCCAGAAAATCCGACAGCAACGCCACGGTTCGGCGACGACTGATATGATAGACCCCGGTCAGGGTCGCCAGCGTGCTCATCAACCGGGGGCCAAACGCTGTCTGCGGAATCTTCTCCGCGTCATATTCAGCCAGCGTTTCTCGGCCACAGGACTCGCAATCCACCGCATAGCGGCGATACTCAGTCACATCCGGCTTGAACTCCGGGAGCTCGATTATCTGGTATCGCTTCGGCGAACAACAGTTTGCTCTTCTTGGAAGTGCGGCGGCGCAGTGCTCACACTGCTCAGGGAAGAAATCGACGAACCTGCCGACCTGTTCTTCGGGAAGTAGCTCACGATGGGCACCACGGTGGCCTTTCTGGCCGCCGCGTTTGCGCTTGGGCTTGTGACTGCGCCTACGGTCTTTATTGCCCTTGTCGGGATTGTTCCTCTTCCCCGGCGCGTCGCTCGATGGTGGCAAATGCGAGTTGCCCGAATGTTGGCCCAACAACTCGCTCAACTTGGCGACTTGTTCGCGCAGCTGCTTGATCATCGCGGCCTGAGTCGACAGCTCAGTCTTCAGAGTATCGATTTCTCGAGCCCTCTCGGTCAGCTGGCCGTTGCGTTCGGATAGCTGGACATCTCTCGCTGCCAGCTGGGCATCTCTGTCTGCCAGCTGAGCGTGGGCGTCCGCGAGCGTCACCCGAGCGTTAGATCATGATCTCGCGCCCGTGTCGATCCCCTTTGTCCCATAACGCGTGGTTCACGAGTCCAGATGCGTGGCTCGCGCGCGCAAATGCGGGGTTCGCGTCAACAAACATCGGGGGCTGAACGGTTAC
>JAZGFI010000008.1:0-5171 GCA_036479435.1 Planctomycetota bacterium
ACGTAGAGCCGCCTCACCCGATCATCCGGTCAAAATAGCGGCGTGATCACGCCCTAGAACTTTCCACTGCCGAGTTTGTCATCGGAAACTCCTTGCGCAGTATCGCGCGCGGTTCGGTGTCCACCAAACGGGGGCAGGCTCAACTTTTCAGACACGCGCGCAATCGCACGACACCGACCAGCAACTCGCGTTCTTCACACCACTGCGCGCTCTCCGACCCACTCATGCTAGTTGAGATCCCAGCTCTTCTGCGCGTACAGCGTGATTCGGAAGGGGTGAGCAGCTCAAGGTGGTCATCCGCTCCACCTCGCTTTGTCGAAGGGGTGGCCCGCGCGAGCTGCATCCGTTCCCGCGCAGGCGCGGCTTGGCACACGTTGCGGAGCGGCGAGATTCAGGAACTGCGGTTGAGCCGGCCCACAGGCCGGTTCAACCGCAGTTCCTGGAGACAATCCCAACCCGGAGTTCGCGGCCGTCCCTGGTGGCCCTCCGAGCTTTTCGCTTGCCAACGAGGGAACAACTGGATACTTGGTACGTTCTCTCTGGCACGATTCTGCAGAAGGCGGGACCCGCCTTCATCAGCTTGACGAGGAGACGGGTAATGGAAACAAACAAACAAACAAGCAAACAAACAAACAAACAAACAAACCGGGTACATGGTGGGGCTGGTCTTCGCCGCACTCGCTCTCGCATGTCGCTCCGAGCAGGTGGACGCCGATGGGGTGAGCGATGGGGTGCTGATTGTCGGTGAAGACGCGCTCGGCGCGAATCGCGCCGACAACGAAGACAACGTTCGCGGGATGCAGGATGGGCCCGTGGACGAGGCAGTCGATGTGGAAAACGAGGTGCCGTTTCTCGACTTCGGGTGGGAAAATGTGCTGGCGGGCGAACTCCCTAGCCTGGGAGCCATACCGCGGCTGAACGTACGAAATTTGACCGAGCGCAACGTGAACGTCGAACTAGAGGTTCACTGGGATACAGGGACCACGAAGATGCACCGCCGCTCACTTGCTGCGGTCGATCTTGGAAGTGACGACAAGGAGACAATCGCGGTGGAGTTTGCCGATCTTGGCATACCGCTGGCGAAAATGCGCTACGCCGGCCAACTTCTCGCGGTTGCCCGCGTGTACGACGCAGAGACGGGGGAGCAACTCCAGCAGCTCACAACGCCATCGTTATATTTCCATCCCGAGAAATCTGGTCTTCGCACCTACGACGCGACCACGCTCCGCAACCGTTTCAACGCTGGAAATTTTCAAGCATCTCTCCACGCCTCCGTCCCTGAGCTCGAACTTGTCGGCCCGGAAAACAGTTGGGTCACCGACCGTGTCCTCGGCGATGCCGATGCCGATGCACGCGAAGAAGCTAAGCCGCCAAGCGAAGCGACACGCGCGACGTACACGTTGTGTGTCGATTATCAGGTACTGACCAACGACGCGGGGTTTCAGAATCCGGCCGGTGTGGCGGAGGATTTTTGGGTGCGCACAAACGCGGGGAAAGCGAAAAACGCGTATGGCGTGCGCATTGTCATCGGTTCCACAACCTACAATACCTCCACATCCACCGGGTGTGTGACGTTTAGCGCGAGCTCCTCCACACAGACCGTGCGCGTGTACGCGTACGCCACGAACGGTTCGGGAAGCTATGTGCGGATTCACAACGGATCTTCGTCCACAACCGCCTCCTACCCTGGGCAAACCTACTCCATACTCGTCAACAACGTGCAGCTGGTCCAGAACGGCACGAAACACCTCTCCGTTGGTAGTTTCGGAGCCAGGTGGACTGCTATGGGCTCATTGGCCACCACCTTGTACCGATTTAACTATGGCAACGGGAACATCGCGTTTCACGTTGCCGAAACAACCAGTAGCACATCATCTGCTTATAGCAACAATATTGGAGCCAATCGGTCTTACATTCGGATCAGCACATCCGGAGCAAGCCCATCTCAACGAGCCAAGTTCATCGTTGCTCATGAAATGGGACACGCTATCGCAAATCAAAACGCCGAAGTATCCACGCAAAGCCCAAAAAGCAGCAACTACAACGAGAGCGGCGGCGGATGCGACGATGGGGGTGGCTATGGCATGGGATCCCAAGAATGGAGCTCCCGAGCACACAGCGAAGCGTTCGCGCATTTCGTTTCGGCAAGGACATGGAATAATAAATCATCTGGGGGCGCCTATCGCTGGCGCGGCGTGAATCCTGGTGCGACCACATACGATCTCGAAAGATGGAACACTACCAACACAGCCGGAGGGCGCCTGGAGAACGTCTGCTGCACAGGCACCTTCAACCCTTGCAATGGCGCCGACGACGGGACCGGGACCATCCTGGACTGGACGCTGTTCTTTTGGGATTTTTTCACCATGAGCAGCTGCTCTCAGCCGTCCGAAGTGGATATGCTTCGACTATACGAGGAGACCGTGAACCAATCAGGTCTCACGAACGCCGGCTTCCACGGTTCGGTAGCGGAGTCCGTCGACGAGCTTATCACCACCAGCGAGATATCAAGCTGCTCGGATAGCAGATTCGACGTGTACGCCGGACACAACGGCATCGACAACTAAGGGACCATGGGAAAAACAAGCAGATCCATGAGTCGTGCGACCCCCCCGGAGCGCCTGTGGCATCCCTTCTGACCGCATGTGAACATTGTGTCATTTTGTGACGATCCCTAAAGGCGACCCGACCAAGATGGGATTGCCAGATCAAACAGCGACGTGACTCCGAACTCCGCGGGCTGACGGATGAGACGAGTCCTCGGAGAGTCCGCGGTAAAGTTCTTTCAAACAATCGGCCAGGTCACTCTTCGCCGACACTCTTGGGTGTCGGCGCACCAACTCACCATGCAACGAACATCTCCTGCGCGTTTTCTGTTTCTTTTCCTCTTCCTTTGCTTGCTGACATCTGCGACATGCCAAGGCCAAGCAGTTCCCCTCACTGGTGATGGTGATGGTGATGGTGATGGTGATGGCGATGGCGATGGTGATGGTGGTGATGGTGATGGTGATGGTGATGGTGATGGTGATGGCGATGGCGATGGCGACGGCGATGCGGATGACACATCAGCAGATACCTCGCCCACCGAGTGTTATGGTCCTTTTGCTGAGCGTCGCGGAACGTATTGGTGGGCCTCGGGCGACTGGCCTCGCGGTAACCGTGGAAACCCGTACGACTGGGAGCGCGGGACCTGTTCGATCACGGATGTCACCGATGGATCGGCAAGCGACAACGAATCGTCGCACGAAAGTACCATCATTTCGTTCGCTTGCGTCAATTCGGCGGATCAGACTGAAAAAACGGTATCCTGGGGATTTCGTGGTGTTTCGCAGGAAAAGCTTTTAGCCTTCTCTGGCGCAGAAGGCGTTTCGCTTGAATTTTTCTCGGGCGCTTCGGTCGAAGGACATCTCTACAACGAACATATTCGTGTAGAGAGCAGCGCAGGCGAGCTTCTCATCTCCGGCACAATGGAAAACATATATCCACACGCGGGTACAACAGACTTCACTGATGTTCGAATACCGCCGCCATGGCCCGAAGAGCCAGGAACGTGGGACCAGTGGATGGCACCTTTCACTGCTCGTATATCGGATGGAATCTGCGATGATTTCATGCCGGAGGAGTCAGATGTGAGCCCTGGCGGCTATGGTTTTTTTCGCCGCCTTGCTCTCACCGTGTCGGCTGACGGGAAGAGTGTCACCAGCATGGAGCATGGAGATATCGTCTCTATCGAGGTCTCCAGTGTGACCTACGATCTCATCGTGGGCCGAACGGATTTCAACGAACTTACTTGCGACGACTGCCCAGCATCCCGCACTGAGTTCATACTAGTCCGGCGCTGATCCCTCGCCTAAGCTGAAGTTCCAGGCCTAGATTTAGCTTGGAGTTTCAGGCCCAGACTTAGAAAACATCCATGATTGTGGGCGCTTCGACCGAGGGCGGATGCCAGGGCCATCGCACCGAAATATCAATGGTTTCGGTGACTTAGCGTGCGGACTTGCGAAGTCAACGGTTCTCGGATCACCTGAGCGTGTGCCACGCATCTGTCCCGGACCTGAAACGAGCACGCTGCCCGCACTTGGCGCGGAGTCGTTCGCAGCGTATTTTGCGAACGTCCCCCCGACCCGCGCTCGGACCAGAAGGCTCACCCACTGGTCTCGATTGTGGTGCTGTCCTTGTGTGCCGTCATCTGCGGTGCCGATGGGCCAACCACAATCGAGGATTTCGGGAGGGCACGCATAGCGTTCTTGGAGAAGCTGGTGCCGTTCCCGAATGGGATTCCCTCCCATGACACGATCGGTCGGGTGCTGGCCAGGCTCAATCCGGACGAGCTCGGAGCCGCATTTACTCGGTGGATGCACGCGATGACGACGCTCGTCAAGGATGAAGTGATAGCGATTGATGGGAAGACGCTCCGCCGTGCGCGTAACAAGAAGGACGGACACGTCTTCGTGCACATCGTCAGCGCATGGGCGAGTGCCAATGGCGTCGTCATCGGGCAGGTCAAAACAGGGGAGAAATCGAACGAGATCACTGCGATTCCGAGGCTCTTGGATTTGCTGAACATCAGCAGCTGCATGGTCACCATCGACGCGATGGGGTGCCAAAAGGAAATCGTGGCCAAGATTCGGGAGAAGGGCGCCGACTACATCATCCCAGTGAAGGAGAATCAGCCCAAGTTACTCGCGGCCGTGTCCGGCTCCTGCGAGCGGGCGCTCAGCGACGAAAGCGGTACGCAAGATATTAGTTTTCACGAGACCGACAACAAGGGGCATGGTCGGGTTGAGCGGCGCCGATGCTGGACGTTGCCCGTCCCGGAGGGTTTCCCCTGTAGCGAAGATTGGGAGGGACTCGCGTCCTTGGTCTATATCGAGAGCGAACGAACCGTCGATGACAAGACATCGCTGGTTACACGGTGGCATATTAGCTCGAAGGATGGGCTTTCCGCTGAATCCGCACTGCGCTCGATTCGAGAGCATTGGGGAATAGAGAATCGCTTGCACTGGAGCCTTGATGTCGCGTTCGACGAAGATCAATCTCGCGTGCGTACCGAGAACGCCGCGCAGAACCTGGTCGTGATTCGGCATGCTGCACTCAACCTCCTACGCAAAGCAGAGCACGTCAGAGGTGGCATCGCGCGAAAACGCCGCAAGGCCGGATACGATACCGAG
>JAZGFI010000009.1:0-20898 GCA_036479435.1 Planctomycetota bacterium
CCTCTTTGACGCCATGGGCTTGGGCGGGAGCGCGCTCAGCGGTCGGCGAAGCCTAAGCAATCATCAACAACTCGACTCCTTGCCGTGATTCTGGCTCCACAACTCTCAGATCACACCGGACACTTACTTCCCGCTGAATAAGCCCCCCCTCCCCCCATGACGCTTTCAGTCATCGGGATCATCGGAAGAGGGCTAAGCCCGACAGACTTGTTTTGCCTCGCTCTGTCACGACGCGCTTGCGCCGCCCCCGCGAGGGATCCACCGTCATTAACACTCGACGTGGTTTTGGAATGGCCTACGGTTAGCCAAGCCCGGACGAACCGGTTACGCGCTACGTCGGGTGTCCCAGCGCGGTGGCTTGATGCGGTGTCTTGGAAGGAGGTCTCGGAATGCGCCGCAATCGTGCGCACGGGCTCAGCTTGTGCTTGAGCGGGGACGGTCGAATGAAGAGCCGGAGTGGGGCAATGACGGCATCTCTTTAAGAACATGACATCGTGCTTTAAGGGTGTCACCTCTTGGCACCGGGTGCCATTTTTTGCGCTCGATGGTGCCATTTTTAAGTCCCACCGCGTTAGTGGGTTAGGGAAGAAACATCGAAAATGGCACCCTCCGGTTTTTGGTTTTGGGGGTGCCAAGGGTGCCATTTTTCTTTGGGATTTGAGGTGCGAGTGGCCTGGGGGGTGCAAACCTAAACTGGGCGTATTAGGTCAAATCTATTGCATAGTGGGGTCAAAAGTATGGTCAGTTGCCTTGGTCGCATTACACCCGAAATGCGACCTTGAACACGGACCCGCCCCCGTTTGCTGGGTCTGGGGCTGGGGCAGCCTCCTGTCTCCTAAGGGTGATCTTGCAGTTAGCAGTGGCGAGCGATGTGGGGCTACGCCGGATTGTCAGCTGGCCAAAGTTGCATCTTACGGCTCGTTCAGAATACCAATCTGCGGTTGGCGGTTGGCGGTTGGCGGTTGGCGGTTGGCGGTTGGCGGTTGGCGGTTGGCGGTTGGCGGTTGGCGGTTGGCGGTTGGAAATGGAATATCGGAACCGTTCAGCGCCCCATCTCGGGAACGTCCTTCCAGCGTCCGTTCTGGGAGACGTGGATGATCTTGTTACCCAATTCGACGGAAGCTTGACAATGCGGGGCATGAACGGCAACGTGTCTTATGTGCTCGGCAGGCGAGGACGGACAGCGAATATCAGGCATCTTTAGGTGGGAACTTGAAGTGGGCGTAGGGAAGAATTTGGGTCGCCGTCGAGTTATGCGGTGGTGCCGGAGCGGATGTCTCCTCATCTTGGCTCCTCTTTTCTTGGCGACGTGCGATTTTGGAGCGAGACCTGATGAAATACCGGCAGTCAAGCCGACTTTCGCCTATAAACTCACGCCGTCTCACGTTGACCTCGGTCCGGTTGATCCCTCTGAACTCGCAAGATTTGAGTTGCTTTTGGAAAACAAAGGTACCCAGGCTATCTGGGTAGAGCGTGTGGCCTCGACCTGTTCTTGTGTTGTTGGGCTAACGAGCAGAGTTGAGGTGGCTCCGGGTCAATCTGAAATCGTGGCGGTAGACTTCGAGGGAAGCCGCCTGAGGGGCAAGTTCAAGAAAGGAGTCTTTCTTTTCTTGTCGGCGGAACTAGAGGGGCTGCGGAAAACTCAAGTCACAGTTGGCGGAGAAGTCGGCAAACTTGTAGACCTGCAACCCTCAAGGATTCAATTGGGCCGTGTGTTGGAGCGGACAACTCGGTCGGAGATCATAGTGCGCACAAAGACCCTTTCGACGATCGAAAAGGTCTCAATTTCAGGCCCAATGAAATCGTTGGTAAACGTAAGTTCGTCGTCACCAGTCCCGAACGACGGACAGTGGGAGCATCGCCTGACGATAGTGATCGAACGCAATGGCGCGGCTGGACAGACAGTTGAGGTTGATTGTTTGGTCGAAGTTACAGTCGCCGGGCGGACTCGAACACTGAAAATCGAAGTATCTGCAGATCTCGTGGGCGACTACCAGATATCACCAGCCAAGTTTTACGCGACTCGGATCAGAAAGGGCCAGATCGTGAACGCGGTGTTCTCCTTGTCCTGGGAGACTACTGACGCGGTTACTATCCGAAGAGTAGTGCTTGGTACTCAGGATCTTGAATTCAAAATTACGCGGAGTTCCAAGAAACGAGTTCGGGTGGAGGTCAAGATCCCCATTTCCGGAATCCGCAATCGAGGCCTAATGACGTTCGTAATGGGCGATGATGGCAGAGTTACTATTCCGATTGTGGTAGTGAAGAAGCGTCCTTTCAATTTTCGATCCAGCAACCCTTTTAGCAAGTAGGTGGTAAACATGGCTACTCAGAGTCGACTGCTCCTCGTCTTTCTATTCGCTCTCCTTTGTGTTGCCGGGTTGTCAGCAAGCCGCTTCGACACTTGGGCAGCGGAGGATTCAGGAGGGAGCCCAAACCCACCGACTGCCCCGAGTTTCCTCTTTTTTGAGGAGCGAACTATAGGGATTTGCTCAGAATGTCCGGTTGGCGGGGCCGTCGCGCAGCCCAGTGAAGACCTTCTGAGGGACCTCGGTTTTGAGGCCTCGCCGGGCAGGCACATGGAGCCTGAGCCTGATAACACCAGTGAATGGTGTAATTGCTGTGTTTGTTGGTGTATTGAGTTCGCGTTTTTTTATCCGACTCCTGAAAACGAATGGGGTTTCGGATTACCAGCGCTTGGAGTGAATGAGCATTTTCTGGGGATCAATTGCACTCAGAATTCGGGAACCCCGCTTCATCTAGATTGTGATCTCGGCATGAATGTTGGCGACACTGCATGCGGCTCCGCTGGCGAGATCATCTGCACTGAGCTACCACCAGAGCCGCCCTTTATTGATTGTGATGGAAATGGGACTCCGGACTGCCTGTTCGAGGGCGGAACTCTCGCTCCGGATTGCCTAGCGGTACTAAGAGTACTACTGGATGCATTTGAAGCTGACGTAGCCGCCGCGATCGGCAACGGAGACCGCCTGAATCCAGATGACCAAGAGGCTTATGATGAAGCGATAGCGCAATACTATTACCACGCGAGGTATTATGACTTCGACGGCGACGGCACTCCATTTCGATTCGACCTTGTAATTGCACTTAACAACCAGCTCCCAGGTGCGGCTGCAAAGGACGAGAATGGCGTGAATGACCCTGGTGGGCTTCGAACGGAATTTCGGTCTATCTTTGATGAGAACGGCCTCATCCGGAGACTTGACAAGAATGACTACAACGACAATGAGGAGAACGACAATAGTTGGGAAGAGCACTTTGTCGGGCTGAATCCCAACGCACAGATGCCCATGCACGGAGCGTTGGTCGCCAATCGGATGAACCAAATTAGCAAGTGGTTTAACAGTGTCTCAAAGGCCGAGCTCGAAAATGTGCTTGGATACTCGCTAAAAGGTTTCGGTGGTACAGCAGCAATTTCCCAGTCAAATATCGATCCGTCGCTTTTGAAAGTAGCGTTCGACAACGCTGGATACTCTACTCCAGATGGAAACGGCAATGTGCCTCTTGCGACACTGTCCGAGATCAAGGTGGCAATATTTGGGCTCGCTGAGACAGTTTCGGCTGGGGGTGCAGGGGCGGGCTCCACGTCGAACCTCGCACTTAACTTGGGTATCTTGGACTCATTGGGGAACCCGCTGTCGACTAATTCGGCAGAGACGAACTTGGCAGACCGCCTTTTGTTGAATCGGTTGAACGAGACGGTTCTTGGGCTCTTGAACGCAATAGCCCAAGCTGGATATCTATCGAATTTCCCGAGGGATGGAGCGACGACAAGTTGGAAAGCCGCCCATAAGAACAATCCGATGCTAATCGAAGCTGAGCGGCTGCTGAGATTGTCGATCATCGCCTTGAGAAACCAAGCAGGAGTAATCGACAATCTTGAATTGAGACTTAGAACGCTTGAGAACCAGGGTGGCCCCGCTAATTTTGTCTCCGATCGCCTGTCGACGGTGGCGGAGGTGCCCCCTGGCACTATCGTGCCAATCGTCTTTGAGCTACCTTATTTTTCAGCATGGTCCTGGACTTTTTGGGTTGGGGGTACGCCCGGAGTTGCCGCTGACGTGGCCGCTGACTCCGACGATGGTATGGGTAACCCAACCCCAGTGGTCTCGGTGGACCTCGCGCATGAATACGCTGTCGAAGAGGACAACGTCAATGAAGAAGGCGATCCGGTAGATACGTGGACTGGTCAGCTCAGGAGAACTGACATTGACTATGCGAGTTCCGCACGCGGCGTTGGTGTCTCGATCGAGCGCGTATACCTGAGCCAGCAAGGAAGATCCGGAAGCTTTGGCCCTAATTGGTCGGCACCCGGATTTGACACTTACTTGTTCATACCTTCAAATCACGTGTTGTCGCAGATGGCGACAATGAAGTGGGGCGATGGCAGGACCTCCACTTTCATGGGGCAGCTTCCGGGGCCAGGGCATGACGTTCTTTATGAGGGAGTCCTCGGGGAGTACGGGAAAATCAGGGCTCACAAGGCAAGTATGGAGCCTGGTTGCAGCGACATGCCCGGTAGTTACGTCTTGCGAAGGCCGAACGGTTCCATGTTCTTTTTTTGCCCTGGCGTGCTTTATCCAAATTCCGGTGCGGGAAAGGTGTGTTGGCTTCGCAAGATTGTTGATCCGGATGGCAACGCTATTGTTTACCAAAGAAATGAGGTGGGCCGGGTCACTTCGATTATCGATCCCCTTGGCCGAACGACACCGATTGACTACGGCGATAATGGTTTTGTTAGCCAGATTACGACGCCAAGCGGTCAAGTTATTACTTATGAGTACGATGAGAGAGGTTTCTCTGAGACCGAGGATGGCTCGCTGTATGTGCCCAACGACCTTACGCGAGTCGAGTACGGTTCGATTCCGGTGCTGGGCGACGACGGAGTCGTTGCTTCTCATGATTCCGCGATTACTTATGAGTACTCCTTCGAGGGGCAAGTAGCTGGGTCATTTCCATATTCGCCCCTCAATCACAATCTCAAAAGTGTCCAATGGGATGGAGATTTGGGACCTGTTGTAGAGTTCAGCTATGAGGACGATCGAAATTCTCTCTCATTTGATTTTGTTACTGGGTTCACTGAAGGGTCTCGCTCGACCACTATTAGCTGGATAATAAATGAGGCACCAGTTGCTGACGATTATGGTGAGGATATTCGAAAAGAGTGCGTTTTCCGAAATCAAGACGGCGAGATACTGCACTGTTTCCATAACAAGTTCGGCCTGCTCGTAAGGCGAGAGACTCATACGGCACTTGACGCGGATCAAAATTTTGTCCCTGACCTGACGGTCGGACCCAATGATCAACACCTCGTGGAGAGGCTTAGGTACGACACTTCCGACAGTAGAATCGTGGAGCGTATCGTTGGAGAAGCTGATGACGTGAGTCAAGGCTCAGGTGTTTCTAAGGAGACCTACGAGTATGACTCTGACTCAGCGGATCGATTCCAGCAGGCAAACTTGCTCAGGCACGAAGTTTTCCCGACCGCAACAGATAATGGCGAATCTCCGTCCTTGCTCGTTGAGATGGAGTATGAACCAGTCGGAAACTCGATGCGAAAGACCACCGACCCGCTTGGGAATGTGGAGGAGACTTTTTTCCTCTGGCAAGAGGTGCATCAATCCAGCATCGCGCTTGCGTTTGGTATAGCCGGGTGGGGCATCGACTTTTCCCAAACCAGTGGGGGTATGGGTGACATCAACGGCGACGGCGAGGCAGGGGCACTTGCAACAATTGACCAAATACCCATCTTGGGAGTGGGGCCAATTAAGATAGTTGGTTCTCCTGTGACCATTGCCGATGGACCTGGCCTTACACCGTCTGTTGACTCTCCAATCAACACGCACGAGTACGATTCGTTAGGCCGCCTCAAAGCCTCTGTAAATGCCGCCGGTGTGCGCGTGGAGTATGAATATTTTCAGGGGCACCTTTCAGCCGTTGTCCTAGATCCCGATGACAAAAACCAACGAACTGAGTTCGTGTATGACGCTATTTCCGGCCGACGTCTTTCGATGACTCGGCCCGACGGAGTCATGGAAGAGTACTCCTACGATGATCTTGGGACTCTCATTCAACGCCGCATAGTTCCAGACACGGCTCACCCAGACTACTCATCCGCCCAGCATCCGGTCTTGATTCAAAACCGGTTCTATGATCATCACCGCAACCTCGTCGGCCGCGGGACGTGGAGTTCAGCCGTCCCATCCGGCGAGCAGCAGGTTGGTTTTCAGCCGAGCCTGACGATGAGGGCGACCCATGACAGATGGGGCAACGTGTCGAAACTCGATCGAACTACCGAGTATGAGGGTGTTGTTGAAATGTCTTCGCGACTTTTCGAATACGATGGTGCGTCTCGGAGAAAGCGCACTGTTCAACCAGATGGCGTCATTTATGAAGTCACTTTCGATGGGCTAGGCCGCCCGGTGAACACTGTTCATACGGACTCTGCAGGCGTGGTCTTGAAAACCATGGACTTCGAGTTCGACGTTTGGGGCAACATCGTTGCTGAGAGAGGGCCTGTCGACGCAGATCATGACGGGCTTCCTGATTTGGTGTCAGCGATCTATGACGGATATGGGCGAGTAGCAAAGATCATAGCGCCGGACGGAGGCTATAGCAGCTACGTCTACGACGGCCTTGGCCGCCGAACACATAACTACCGTTTCAACTCAAACAATGAGATGTTCGGCGATGCCTCCTTCGGCTATGACTCGATGGGGCGGGTCCTTGCGGTCGATGAGACAATCTTCGAGGTCTCCGCTGTGGCGGGAAATGCACCTGTCGCGGTGGACATTCGACGCCGTGAGATGCATTGGGGGCTTGAGGAGGATGAACTTCGTTGGGCAGTTGGGGCCGCTGGCACGCCAGCTGAGGCAATTACAAGGCTCGAATATGATTCTTTGGGACGTCATGTCGGGCAGTGGATTGAAGGGCACCAAACGTCAAAGTCTACGGTTGCTTACGATCAGTTCGGCCGAGAAGTTTCGGTCACAACTCGACATGCTAACTCACACAGTGCCGTTGGACTTAACGCCGGCATCAAGACAAGCGCGTTCACGCTCGATCCATATGGTCGTGTGGTCTTGATCACAGGATCAGACGGTCGGACGACCGCACAGCGATGGGACCAAAATGGCCGAATGTATGAGGTCGTTGATCCAAACGGAGTCGTTTCCAAATCAGTTTACGATAGTCTTGGACAAGTACGACAACGTATTGATGATTTTGGTGGAGCCAACGAAAGAGTAGAAGAATTCGATTTCAATGCCCTTGGCCAAATGACCATTTTTCGCGACGCCAACGGGCAGGAAACTCAATTTACTCATGATGAGTTTGGTCATATAAAGTCTCGGACATTTCCTGATGGCAAAGGCGAAATTTACTCATACGACGCAAGGGGACGAATAGTTCAGAAGTCGGGTTTCGGTGACGCTGCGCAATCAACGACTTCGTTTGACTACGACGTCATAGGGCGGCTTCAAGAGCTTGTGGCAGTCGGAGCTGATGCTGACGTGACGCGGACGTTCGTCTATGGCCCTTCGGGGCTAGCTATTACCGTAGAGGAGCAGGTCGGTGGATTGATGCCGGTTCGTATATCGCAGGTGTTTAGGTCCGATGGTGGATTGCTATCGGAAATCCGTCATGTCGATGGTGTCTTGGCTGCCACTGTTGGAGCGAAGTTGGACATTGTCGGCCGAACGGAGCAAGTGTTTTGGGCGGATAGCTCCAGCGTTAAGCTTGTCCATGATGAACTCGGTAGAGTCATTCGGCGGCAGCTTTTTGACCCAATGAACAACCCAGGAGTGATTCTTGAAGATCACTCGGCATTCTATGGGACGGGGCGACCGCTGCGTTCAACAATTGGCAACGGATCGCAAATTGAGGTTGATGTCAGTGATCAAGGCAAGACCGCGAGGCGTGGAATACTCGATAGTGCAGGTTCTTCCGCTAGGACGTTCTCGTACCAGCATGACCCATCTGGCAACACCGCCCTGAGAACTCGGGAAGAGGACCAGCAACAGGAGGAGTTTGAGTACGATTCTCTTGACAGGCTGAAGGTTTGGAGAATCAACGGTAGTTCGGGCGGCACGCCGTTCTCGTTGGCCTTCGAATGGGATATGGACGATGCGGACAATCCTACCGAAGAACGACTTCTGAATGGGGCGGTGGTCAACACCGTCGTGAACAACAACCTAAACCAACAGACATCCAACGGTCCAATGCTCTCGGAGTTCAATGGCCGTGGCGAGATGGAAGCACGAGTTAAAGACGACATACTCGTTCAATGGAAGTGGGACGCTTTGGGGCGGCCACTGACGGCAGAGGTCGTACCATCTGACGGTAGCTGGAAACCGGTCGAAGTTGCTTGGCTTTACGATGGATTGGGGCGTGTCGTTGAGAAGGCTGGGATTGGTGTCGATCCTGTTGGCTATGTGTATCTCGGAGGTGCAATGGTGGCGAGCAACTTCAACGGAGTTGAACGCCGCTTTGTGCATTGCGATTTCGGGATCTATAGGGACGGCCCAGAAGGTGCGTATTACTTGCATCAAGATGCGGCGAATAATGTCACCTTGATTCAAGATGGGGCGGGCTCGACTGCCGAGGAAGTTGCCTACACTCCATTCGGTCAACCAATTGATGCCATGTCGCTTTCCGCGAAAAGCAGTTCTGTGATCAGCAACGAGTTGTTGTTTCTCGGACATCAATATGACTACTTTACAAGAACTTCAAAATTGGGGGCACGCCGGTACGAGCCCAGGGTCGGCAGGTTTGTGAGCAGAGACCCCCTCGGTGAGTCCGCTGGAAGGAACCTTTATCAATATGGCAATCGAAATCCATTGCGATGGATGGACCCAAGTGGGCTGCAATCGACAGATATCGAAAGCCCAACAGACAAGAAACTGCTATTATCCAATCTCACAAAAACGCCTTTGGGCGTCCGCGACCGAGGTGGCGTCAAGAACTGGGTTAAGATAATTCGGTTTCTTCGCAAGTATGCAGGGGGGTTTAACCCCGACGAAATTCCAGATCACGATAGTTTCTGGACTTATTCGATAAAACAAAAGGCATACCTCATTGCATTCTTGAGTACCAATGGAAACCGATTTTGGGGTGGGTTCCGAGAACAGTTGGACCTAATGGAGAGGGCAGTCCTTTCCGACCTCGAAGATACTGAAGTGATGCTGTTGTCGAAGGAGGGGATCGCCCTTGCAATCCTTGACCATGAAGCGATGCAGCTTACGGTTATTTTGGAAGGAGGAACGCCGGACCCGATTAGTTTTCAGTCTGCCAATGCTGGAGACATTGCCATTACGCTGGCATCCGAGGCCGCTTTGTTTTTCATTCCAATGGGTGGCAGATTGCTTCGAGGGACGATGAGTTTCTTTGGGAAGTACGTGACTACAGCGGTAGGCCGGAGTATCGGGAGTGTCGGGCGGGTTTTTGCCAAGGCTTTTCGTGCGGCAAAGAAGGCGCTAAACAAGGGCGATGATGCCGCAAGGAGGGGAGACTGGGCGGAGCTCAGTGGGAAACTTCGCGAGGCTGGCAAGGGCAAGGGTAACTTCGGCATTGGGTACGGCACTCGCGAGCAAGCGGGCGCTATGGGCGAGGCCTGGGTAGGACCTGGCTTCAAGACGGCCTCAGACGGGAAGACCCTAATCAGCGCCGATGGCCTACGTCAGTTCCGGCCTCCCTCCTTCAAGCCGAGGCAGAACAGATTCCAGGCTAATTTTGAGGCGCGCCCCCCCGGGTTGACGCAATGGCAGTCGAATGCACACCTGGACATTATTAATTGATGATGCGGGCGGCCATACGGAGGCTTCATAGCCCTGACGTTCACGACCTGGAGGCCTGGACACCCGCAGATGAGGGATGCTTCGGGTTCTTAGTGCAGGCGATCGTTGGGCCCCGAGATGGGGCAGGCGAAGAGTCGTTTGACTTCACCGTCTGTAGTCCTGAGTGGCTTGCGCAGATGCACGGCAGGGACGCTGCGGTGCTTGGGCGGCACCACATACTCCTGTTCGCTTTTGATTTTGGGAAGGTCCGAGATCGGATTGAATCTGTCGTGAACAGCGCCGAAGGGCGTGATTGGCGGGAGGTTGCCAATCAGATCGCTCGTCACGGGAAGTGGGAGTTTGAGGACTACGGCAGTTGTGAGAGCTGACTGGATTGGCTGTGTGGTTCCCGAAAACCCAAAACGGGTTCCCAATCGATCGTTGAAGAGTTCGATTTCGGCACGAGGCTGCTGGCGACACAAAACGTAACTTTGAAGATCAGAGAAAGTTTGCGCCAGAGTCTCGTTCGGGGAGCTAACTCTCAAACACAAACCTGAGAACAGAAAGCCGTGGCTAACCCCACGGCTTTCTTCGTCCCACGACCCGCCACAAGCCCGCCACGTTCACGAAAACTCTTCACGCGAACCACGCCCCGAAAAACTCAACCGTGCCTCACAGCGCAACGTCGCGGCTCGAACTTTCGAGGCCAACCAGAGGGTCTCTGTAGCGTCTCTGTTTGGCCCCGCTCTACGTTTAACAGCTGGGCGAATTCTGATGTCTATTTGGGCAGGGGTCCCAGGAACATGGCCCGCTGAATCCCAACGAAAATTCGCGCCGAACGACGAGCGTTGACTGCGAGCAGACGACGAACTATTGTTGGTTTCTGATGCGTTCAACTCGCGCTTGGGGATGGCCTCCAGATTTTGGGAAAGGCCACAGCCCATAGACTTGAAGAAGCGCAGGCAACTGGCGGCAATCTGTCCCAATCATACTGGAGATGTCAATGCGATTTACAATGGTTCCCTTGTTGGTTTCGATTGTGTGCTCGATCGGATTGGCCCAGTCCTTCAGCCAGTACGATTGGAACGGGGACGAGATCCCGGATACCTTCGGCGTTGGTCCCAACGAACTCGAAATTTTTGATGGTATTACTGGCCTTGAGATCGGCTCGCTTGCAATCTATCCCGGAGATGACAACTGCCACGGTTTCGACCTTGTGGTTCATGAAAACCACGTCGTCGCCTTATCAAGATACGACGCTGCTGTTTGTGAAATTGGAACGGATCCTGACGGCGATGGCGTTTTCGAGTTCTGCTTTTCTACGGCGACAACTGTCTTCGCCCTGTCCTTCGCAGAGCCTGGGGGAACTATCTCATTTGACCAGGTTGCCTACGCCTTTGATTCCGGTGTGACGACGATACCTAGCTGTACGACCCTCTTGGGCACAATTTTCGGAAGCACCTTGCCCTTCGTTTACCCTCAGGTGAACCTCAACGTCATCCCAAGCAGCGCTGACTTCAGTATCGACGTACGAGGTGGCACCTACGTCGTTGAGAATGCTCAACCGACCTGGGCTACTTTTGCTCTGCTTTCGGATGGATTCAACTCGTCGCAAGTGTTGGGCGAGACACTTCTTCTCAACTTGACTGCGTTGAGCATCGAGTTTTTCCCTGTTGGGCCGAACGGTAGCGTAGCGATTACGGACATCAGCGACGATCCAGCGCTGATAGGTAACACGATCTACATTCAATGCGGCCAGTTGTCACCGTTGGGAGACCTGGATCTATCGAACGCGTTGGAGGTGAGCTACTACGCGAACTGATTTGTGGTGTTGGTGTAGCCTTCAATCCGGGGCCGAACCGCAGCTATGGCGATGCGGATTCGCCCTCGATTTTGACGGGTTCCGACGTTCAGAATGCGGCCATCCGATTTTGGGCTGTCCCCGCGAACCACGCTCCAGAAAAACCAGTCGCCCCGCACAGCGCAACGTCGCGGCTCGGACTTTGGAGGCCAACCCGAGAGTCTCTGTAGTGTCTCTGTTTGGCGAGGTTCTACGTTTAACAGGTGGGCGATTTTGGATCCTTGTTGAAATCGAGGCTCCAAGATCCGAAGCCGTCGATGGTGTGGCCAAGTACGCTTCGAGTGATGCGCGTTGACGGGAGGTTTGGTGTTGATCAGTGTCGAAATCTCTGGCGTCCAACCCGTGATTGGGGACGGCTTTCGAGTTTTCGGGAACGTCAGCATCTTGAAATGTGAGCGCAGCGAAATCGGCATCGTACAGCTCTTGGTGATTGGATCTCCAATTAGGCTTTCATGAGACCACGGAAATCCTCATTGATTTCGTTGGTCAAAGTGTCGCAAATTTGGAACAACTCGAACGTCGGCTGCGTTGTGCCGCGCGGGCAGAAGTAGTCAATTGCCACAAACAGAGCCTTCATTGCGTCCTGTAACTCCTCCTTTGCCTCGATCTCAATTTGGGTATGGAACTCCTTGAGATTCGAAAACCGCTGAAAGATTGAAGCTGCATAGACTAAGGCATCTACAGCACGGGCAACGAAAATTGGGTCTCGGGCCGTCTTTTCTGTTTTCTGAATGCACTGGCGTTCAATGGTCTTTAGGGCTTTCTGGCAACGCCTCACATCTTCGTCGTCTATTGGAGTTGCTCGCGGACATTTTGTCCAAAGGCTCACTTTGGCTCTAAGCTCTATTAGCGCTTTGCCCTCCGGCTGCGGTACGAATCGGTGCTCGACCCGTTCAATCGAATTGGCTACGAACAAGAACGCTTTCTTGTTGGTGAGGTCCGCCAAGTTGAATTCGTAGGAAGAAAATCTCATTTGGGTTACTCGGTGATTGGAAAAGGACCTGGAAACGAGCGGCTTCTTGTGAACCTCAGTAGTCTGCGACGAACCATTGCCAGAGATTGTGTTCCGGGCCGTCTGTCTGTACGAAAGGCGGTGCATCCTCTTGGTTGATTGAAGATCGAAATGCTCAAAGAGGGCTGATCGATCACGCCGTACTTAGCGAAGAGATCGTAGCAGAGGTAGCCGACTTCCCAGGGCCAGTTGATGAAATCGCCCGTAGCGTGCAGAAAGTCAGCCGACGTCAGCTAGATGTTCGGATGCGATCTCGTAGGATGACTAAGGCGATCCGTTGTCGCGAGCTTTGCCGACATGACGAGCGCGATCGGCGTAGGTCTCGATTTCCGACGGCCCTTGGGCGCTTAAGCCAAAGGCCTGATGGCGGCGATGACAACCTCAGCCAGCGCGACACAAGAAGAACAAGAGGCCACCATGTCGTCGCGGGCTGCTTTTCTTTCGAGGACCCGGTCTAAGATTTTGCGGGCGAGGGTGGACTCGGTCTCTTGGGCGCTCAAGGACCGCGATCGGAGTCGTCCGTAGGTGATGGCCTTGCAACCGCGGGAGGCGTTTCGGTTTTCCCTTGACGAAGATATCCAAGGCTCAACTGCTCGGAGACAGGGGCAAGCACGCGAGTCGTAGTCCGTTTTTCAGAATCGCGACTACGGGTAGGTGCTCCGTGCCAACAGGGCAGTTTTCACGCAGCCAAGTCCGCCCATCGTCATCAAGCATCGAGATCGCGACCGAGAGCGGGACAACGCCCAGGAACCCCGGTTGTTGGTCCAAGGACTCGCCTGAGAGGTCCACTCGATTGGAAAGGGCCTCGAACTCCGGCGTCCCTGCCTCGATGATGAGACCTGCAAGGATGGCGTCGGGTTCCAATCGCTGAATCTCGATCGCTTGTTCGACAAGTTGGGGGCCGCGATCTTCCAAGTGCTCCCACGAGCGCACCTGTTCGTCGAAGTGGTCGAAGCTACTCATCCGAAGTAGGACTCCGAATCGGACTCGTCCACCCGAGACCGGCCAAAACTCACTCGTTCAGATTGGAGATCGAATTTCTCAGGGTCCCATCCGTTCAGCCAGTCGAGGAGGTCTTGGCGATCAACTGGATCAGCGAAGATTCCCATTCCTTTTGACGCTTGCGACCCTCGTTCGTAGCCCGGAATGCCACCCATGTCTTCACAGGGAAACGCTCGTGCACCATCGAGGAGGATGCGTTGGGCATCGGACTCCATTTTTCTCTTGCCGACATAGGTGACATCGTGGTGCCAATCGTCGCCGTAGTCATAGACGTAGAGCAACCGGTCGCCCTTTTTCTTGAATAGCCTAGAAACGGGGACATCGCGGGCGTCGGGGATGCCGTCGACGTCTTCTTCGGCCCTTGTGTCAACGGCGACTTGCTTCCTGTAGTCCCTGCCGAAAAACCAAAGGTGGCACTCTTGCCAACCGCATGCCTGAATGGCCCGGTGAAGGTCATACATCGAAGCAGGCTGGCGCAGAAGGAAGCGCCGCCAAACTTTGGGTTTGATTTCCTTAATCTCAACTTCGAACTCAAAATATGCGGGCATCGTAGCCACCTCCGACTCCATCTTGACTGAGGTCTGGCGGTGCGGTCAAGCGGGTCTTGTTCCGAATTGTTGGATGGTGGTGGTAGCAAGAGGCCTTAAGAGGCTCCGCCGTTCTCAGGTTTAGCTGCAAAAGGGATGGTGGCCTGGCTTGGCGAGGGTGTCGTGCTCCTCACGAAGGCGAGAATCTCAGGAACCGTTGTCGTTGGCAACGGCGAGGACCCGCCCCTGCTTCGCCGCCGGTAAAAGGAGGAGGTCCAGCACCTGCGTCATCCTCGCCCGCGAGATCCCGAGGCGATTGGCAGCATTGGCGTTGCTCACGAGCGTGCCGTCCTCGACGCATCGTTCAACGTAGTGGGCCAGAGCGAGCCGCATCGCCAGAGCCGAAGGTGGTTGAACAGTCACGACGGCAATTCGCCGTTCGCGAAATCTCAGGCGTTGGGTCATTGGTTTCCTTCCTTCGCGAGCGCGACCAAGCCTCGTCGTGATAGTCGATCTCAACGTCTGTGGTTGTGGTTCCCGAAAACCTAAAACGGGTTCCCAAGTACCTGTGATCGAGGCCGATTGGAATTCTAACAAGAGGGCCGGTCTCGAACCGACGGCGCTGCGCGCGGGGCGAAAAGTTGCAACGGACCCGTGGCGAGAGATCAAAGGGTGTAGCGGACAAGAAGTCAGCCGATCTCGAATAGGGGTTCCGATGCGATCTCGTAGGAGGGTCACGGCGATCAGCTGTCACGATTTGCGCCGACATAGCCCGGAAGATTTCCGAGATCACGTGCAGGCCACGACTGCCGACGGACTTCGGGCGTGAAAGTCAATGACGTGATGGCGGCGTTAGGCAGCGCGGCGATAGTAGGATTCGGCGTACGATGGGATAGGGCAATTAACTCAGTTCGTTTCTTCTTCTCTCGCGAGCCATCACATGCCTGCCACATCCGCAAATCCGCGGCCTCGAAAAACCAATTGTCTCGCATGGCACACCGTCGAGGCCCCAAAAATTGATGCCGATTGGAGCGTCTTCGTTTAGAGAGGCTCCACGTTTAGCAGTTGGCCGAATTCTAAGATCCGCTGATCCCGAAATCTGAGCGCCGAGTTCGCCAAGAACGGGCAATTCCATTTAACCGTGTTGAGAAGTTCTCCAGATGTCTGATTTTACTCGGGATTCTGAAATATTTACGAATCGTCATTCTGCAAGTCGCTGCAACTCTCTTTTGGCAATCGAGGACGAAGGTCGAGGAGATGAATGACGAGCTCTATCGTGCCATCGAAGAGTTTTTGAACTCGCTGAGATTCGTTCCGTAGCATCGACATAAGTTGCGGTACATCGAGGGGGGAGTTGTCGTCAGGGTGGCGCCACATTTTGTCTTTCGAGAGAGTCATAAGCAATGCGCCGGACCTGCAGTTTTTCGCCGCCATGTACTTCCCGACGAGCTGATTTTCGATGGTGTCGCGAAGTACGCGCCCACTGTAATTTTCGGCAAGTTTGAGTTCGATTACTGCTTCGAGGTCCGAATGCGTGGATCGGAGACGAATGTCGGTTTCTTTTTCATCCGCTGTAACGGCTTCTTGATCAACTTTGTAGGCGCCGTTCGCAGCATGTTTTAGTTCACGTGCAATCTCTCGGCGGGTCAACTTTTCATTTTGCAATCTTGCCCATGCCTCCCTTGGCGAGGAGTCGAGGAGAAGAAGGTCGTCGAGATCGCTCAATCGGTCTCTTAAAACTGCAAACATCGTTTCGTTGGTAGTCGGCGGGGCTTCTCCAAGGCAGTCGAGTGCAATGGCTTGTTCATCATCGAATGCCGTTTCATCGAGTTCCTCCGCCCAGACTTCGTCTGCGACCTTGAGAATTCGGTCTTTGAGATGTGCGAACACAGGGTCCTCTGCCAGCTCCTGTTTTGCTGCCCAAGCCTCATTTCCTTTCGATCTAAATAACGCCGTGAGAATGTCATTGCGAACCCGCTCGGCGTTGCTGCGGATGTCACGCGTGGAAGTTCCTGCGCGAGTTGCATCGTCCTCGAGCCGTACATGGCGGTACGTCAGCCGGAGCAGACGAAGAAGCTGCTTCGCATCGAAATTCACTTCACGAATGCCGATTTCGTCATCCGTGTTTCCAAACAGGGCGGCGATCAAAACGACCGCCTCGGAATGCTGTGCTGGTTCTACTCTATCGACTGCGTGCTCTAACGATGGGATGCCCTGGTCCGGTTCGATGCGCATGAGAACGCGTAACCAAGCGAAGACGAGCTCATCCGGCAACGCGCCTCGAAGACGTCGACTTGCGGTTTCTGCGAGATGTTCCTGTGCGCTATTGGTGCCATGTTTGATGAGAGTCTTGGCGACAAGTAGGACGCGGTCGGCCACCGCCTTAGGGTTATCTTCTTTGTTCGCTTGGTCTCCGACTGGATCTATCCAAGCCTTGAGCCGGTCGGAAAAAACGCTCGCAACGGCGCTGGGTCCGGCATGGATGTCCCGTAACAATCCTGAGTGATTGCAAGCGGCAAAATTGGCGAGGTCAGATGTTAGCTCGCAGCCAAGAGTAGCGTCTACTTCAGCAGGGTGCGCGGCGACCAAAGACGTCATCCACCTTGGAAGGCCATCCCATTCTATCAGGGCAAATCGCGACGCGAGGTTAGCCTCAATTTCCGATAGGTTCTTCGCCCATTTTGCGTCTTCAGACTCGGCATAAATCGCGGCGAGCCCAAATTGCCATCGGACTTGGATAGTGTTGCGCTCACTTGGCGATCTTTCGCTCGGAAGGGTAGGTCGCTCCTTTCGCCAGAAGGTCATCATGATGCTGCGCAGGCGGTTGGCCGTTGCTTGATCGAAATGCTCTTCGATGAATTGCCGATTCCATCCGGTTGTTAGACTGTCGTCACCGGCTCGTCGCATTGCCTGCCAGAGATTCCAAGCGGTTTGGTGACTTCGATCGGAGGAAAATGCAATCTCGGGATGGGTGGCGACGTCAAGTCGGAAGCCGAGCCAACTCTCATGAGCTTTTGCCTTTTGCCGCTCTTGTTTTTCTTGTTGATCAGCGAGATCTTTTTCGTGTCTTCGATTTTCCACGTCGTATTTCGAGGGTTCTATCCAACTGTCCACTTTCTCCAGCAACCCTGGTTGATCGGCAACAAATTGTCGGAGTCTTTTCGCGTTTTCGCGCCGCTCCTCAGGTCCTGGCGATATGCGGATAGCAGTTTCGAGGAGTATGGCACGTTCGTCAGAATTGCAGGTCTCGTCGCTGAGCGTGTTGCTGATCCAAATCAAGTCTCGGTCAGCACGAATTTCGACGGGCGCATCATGAAGTGTTATCTCGGCGTATCGATCCCACGGATCAGTGATATCGCGTAGTTCTCTCACGAATGAATCTGTTGCCCAAAATAGACGCTCGTTAACCTCGCCGTCTATGTCGCCCAGCAGTTTCCTAAGGGATTTGTGGGGCTCATCGTTTCCGTGGGCGCGATGATTCACACGTAGTGCAAGAGTACTCGCACGCAACCACACATTGGTATTGCTTTCAGCAAGGCCATGAATGCAAGTCGCCGCAAGCGCACGGCTGAGATGTGCCATGCTGCTCGTGATTCTCGATGTTTCGTCGCACCAATTGAGGTCGATGGAAATCAGGTTTGTAAGGCCGTCGCGAAGGAGTTCGAGGGCCTTAGAGTCAAGCTCTGCTTCGGATATTACTCGAGACAATCGCCAGCTAGCATCGCCAATACCGGCGGCCTCACGTGTCGTCCTGCTGAATGTCTGGCAGAGATGCTGGACCGTCATGTGTCGTGGAAACAGGAGTAGCGATGCACCGGTTCCTACGGGATCGCTCCACAAGTTACTCGCAGCCGCGACTTCAAGAGCAATGGCAGTGAGCCTGTCGTCATCCACCGCGGCCATCGCGTCGATGGCCCCAAGCCGCTCCATAGTCGATGAATCTCGGTCAATTGCGACTTCGTGCGCAAGGTCGGCGCATTCGAGGATTCCGCCGAACTCGATGAGATGCATGAGCATTTCCCGTACTTCTGGATTCTCCACCCCTTTTTGCCAAGCTCGGTTGATCTCTTGGGCCAATTCGGAAGAGGCGAAGCGTTGAGCTTGGATGATAGGAACGCTGAGACGGCGCCATCCACCCCGGCCATAGCAGTCGACATACGCACTAAGCGCCTGACGTCGTTTGTGAGGTGAGAGCGACTCGGGATCGCCTTCATTGAGTAGCACCGCTGGCTCGTTGTCTCGTAGAAACTCGAAGATGCCATCCACTTTGAGCGCCAGCCAGGCGGCAACCGGGCGTTTCGATGGGCGAGCAATCATCTTGCCTTTTGTCTCTGCGAAGAGCAGACGTTTGAGGGCGCGTAGCGGCATCCCCTTTTTGTGGAGCGAAAAAAGACGTTCGGATGCAAGGTACTCGGCAATCGATCGATGATGAAAACGCACACGGCCATAGGACGCGAATCCGAAGAGGGGCCGCTCAAGCAGGGCCTTTCGTTCGTCTAAACTCCAGTCCGAGAGGAACCTGGCTGGATCGAGAGCCGAGTTCTCATCGATGGTGACATCGTTGGCGCTGTGTCTGATTGTAAAACGACGAGTAACGAGCATCGCTAATGCCAAACGCATTGCTCCTTCGACTGCTTTGTCTGAGGATAATTCGGCGGGTTCTTTCCTGTCGCTACGTGGCAACAATTTTACGCGAACGTTTGTCGCCATTTGATCCCGATGGGTCCTAATCCGTTTGTGTTCGCGCCAATCTACGCAAAGCTCAATTAGGTCCTGTGGTCGGCGGGCAAACTCTTGCGCGTTTCGACGCTGAAGGTCTTCCAATAGCTGCACGGCGTTTTCGACCTTCTGGTCTTTAGCGAATTCGAGGATTTGTGCGTCCGACAATGGCATCAAGGCAACCGTCGTCCAACTAACCGGAGCGTCGACTTTTTGGTTGTCTCCTTGGACATCAGGGTAGGCGCGCATCGCGATGTCCGCGAAGAGATCTTCAGTTGGCTTCGTCGAGGGTTCAGGCGGCACGGGCAAGTAGTGCCGAGCTATCTTCTCATCAAACGGAATCGGTCGCGTTGTGATGATGATCCTCGCTCGATGTAGTTGGCCCGCAATGCCCTTGCTAAGGCGCTTTAGCGCCTGCTCAAAAGAGCCTCTGCTCAGCTTTAGCTCGTCGATTGAATCAAGAAAAAAAGTCGCTACGTCAGATTGTGCTGATTGCCACGCCGTGAACCGTTCTTCTTCGGCATAACTTAACGGGGAGAGTAGGCCCTCACTCGCCAACGCTGATAACTCCACGAAGAACGAGGGTTCCCCGTTTTCCCACAAACACTTCGCCTGTTTGCGGCATTCATACGTCTTGCCAGCACCAGCCTCTGAGATTATGAGGACGCGCTTCGAGCGAAGCAGGTCCTTCCACGTTGTGCCTCTTGACCAATCCAAGCTCCCGAGAGAAAAGTGCTGGTCGGCTTCGCTGAGTTTGCCGTCGGGAATGTCCCTAAATGTCCGCTCAATCATGAAGGTCAGTATAGCCCGTCCGCCGACGTTATTCGCGACCGCGGGGATTCTGAGAGACTTGGGCGGTCTTTGGGTACTTGTCTTCGGTACTTGGTCGGTTTCGTTTCGCCAAGAAAGTTCGTGCAAGACCGGCGGAGGGCCTGTCCGTCCGTTTAGTTAGGTCCGCTGTGATCGTCTTGGGTTCCGGAATCGGCACTCTGATGCGGCAAGAGGATGTCACTTTGGACTTGGGGTCGCAGCAGAAGAAAGCCAGCAACTTGTGTCAATCGCGGCCGAGAGATACCGAGGCGATTGGCAGCGTCGGAGTAGCTCGCGAGCGTGCCGTCCTCGACGCACCGTTCAATGTAGTGGGCCAGCGCGAGCCGCATCGCCAGCGCCGAAGGCGGCTGAACGATCTCCACCGCGGTTCGCCGTTCGCGAAATCTCAGGCGTTGTGTCATTTGTTTCCTTCCTTGGCGAGCGCGACCAAGCCCTCGTCGTGATAGTCGATCTCAACATCTCCGGCTTCCCCGAAAAACCTGATCTCGGACACCAAGAGCTGGATCAGCCGTCGCTGCTCTCGAAAATTTAGCTCGTCCCAAGTCGCGGCAAAGTCCGCGAGCATGAACCGGATCGAGTCTTCGGTGAGAGATTCCGTCGATGCTCGCTGCCCTTGATCGATCTCCGCAATCCGCTGGTCGATCGAAAGTGAGTCGGCGCTCAATTCTGCGATCTGGGCTGTCACGGCTGAGTCGTTGGAAGTCGAGTCCGTCAGTTTGCCAACGAGCTTGCGCAGCTTAGCGGTGTTGCGCCCATGTTGGGCGCTGAGGGTCTTGCGTTCGTTCTCTTGGGCCTTGGCGGCTTCGATTGCCTCGTCGCGTACAGCGGCGACGGTGGCCGCGAGGACCTCTGGGGTTCGCCCAAGTCCTGCGATCTGCTGGACGACGAAGTTGTCGAGGTCGTGTGTGTTCGCGGTGGCGTCCGGGCATTTCTCGCCAGCCACATCATGGGATCGACAACGGTAATAGTGGAAGAGCTTCTGATTCCTTTTGGCGTAGGTATGGACCATCGGCTGCCTGCAAGCTCCGCACTTGAGGATTCCGCGGAGCAAGACCTTCCATTTGTTGCGGGTCTTGGCACCGCCCTGGCGACCATTCTCTTCGAGTTGCCGCTGAACCGAGTCAAAGAGGTCGGGATCGACGATGCTGTCGT
>JAZGFI010000010.1:0-17191 GCA_036479435.1 Planctomycetota bacterium
ACCAAGGTCGGCTTGATCCTGCCCCCCGGTGCCGTCGAAAAAGAAGACGTCCAGGGCGGCAAAGTCGTCGCCATGGGTCCGGGCACGGCTTTACCGCCGCCAACCGACGATTTCGAGGAACCCTGGAAATCCAACGGTGGCACGCCGCGCTACTTGCCGATGCAAGTTCGAATCGACGACTACGCCGTCTTTTTCCGCAAAGCTGCGATCGAGATCACCTTTCAAGACATCCGCTACCTCGTCGTCCCCCAAAGCGCGATCCTCGCCTTAGTGCGCGATCAAGAGGACAGCATTCCCGACACCCTCCCCGAAGATTTCTAGCCTCAAAACTAATTGCCCTTCGAAGCCAGTTGCAGGTCCAGCGGCGCTCGACTACCGTCGACGCCCATTGACCTCTTCTTTTGCGGAGTTCCGCTATGCTTCGAAGTCCTTTGCGCTCGCTCTTTTTTTACCTCTGGCTCGCCCTGGCCAGCCTTTCGAGCCTGGCTCAGGAAAAGGCGATTGTCTTTCGCGGGGCTCACATCATCCCGATCGTGGGCCAAGAGATCCCGAACGGCGTTCTGGTCGTTAAAGACGGCCGCATTCTGGCGCTTGGTTCCAAAGAGCAAGTGGAGATTCCAGCGGGCGCCGAGATTCGCGAAGTAAACGGAATCCTCATGCCGGGCTTGGTGGATTCACACAGCCACCTCGGCGGTGGATCGGGCGGCGACCGCTCACATCCCATTCAGCCCGACTGCCGCATTTGGGAGACCATCAACGCCCGCGACACGGGATTCCAAAAAGCTCAAGCGGGCGGGCTGACCACGGTCAATGTGATGCCGGGCTCGGGGCATTTGTTGAGTGGTCAGACGATCTATCTGAAGATCCGCGACGCCCGCCATATCGAAGAGATGCTCATCCGCGACAAGAGCGGGTGGATCATGGGCGGCATGAAGATGGCCAACGGGACTAATTCGATTCGCGAAGCGCCCTTTCCCGGCACCCGCGGCAAATCGGCCGCGATGGTTCGCAAAGAATACATCAAGGCGATCGAGTACCGCGACAAGATCAAGCGCGCGGCGAGTGACCCGGAGAAAATGCCTGCTCGCGACCTCCGCTTGGAGGGGCTGGTCGAAGTCTTGGACAAAAAGCGCATCGTCCACCACCACACTCACCGGCACGACGACATCTTGACTGTCCTCAGGTTGGCGCGCGAGTTCGACTTCAGAGTCGTCCTTCACCACGTCAGCGAAGGCTGGAAGATCGCGAAGGAAATCGCTGCGGCCAAAGTACCTTGTTCGATCATCGTGATCGACAGTCCCGGGGGGAAACTCGAAGCCGTTGACCTTAGGTTTGAGACGGGCGGCGTGCTCGAAAGAGCTGGCGTACTAACGGGGTTTCACACCGACGACGGCATCACCGACTCGCGCTTGTTTTTTCGCTCCGCGGCCTTGGCGATTCGTGCGGGCATGAGTCGCAAGGGTGCGCTGGAAGGCCTGACGATCGCCAACGCCAAGATGCTCGATCTTGAAAAGAAAGTCGGCAGCTTGGAAGTCGGCAAAGATGCGGACTTCATCTTGCTCGATGGTGATCCCTTTAGCGTCTACACCAAGGTGCAACAGACCTGGGTTGAGGGAAGACTGGTTTTTGACCGTTCACGGCCCAAGGATCTGCTCTACGCCGTGGGTGGCTACGGGGCCAGTGACGGGCAAATCATGCACATCAACTGCGGCTGGGCTGGCCACGACGATGACCACGGAGACGACCGATGATCAGATTTCAAATGAGTAGCCTTGCGGTCCTTTTTGTTCTCAGTCTTGGCCTCGGCGCCAATGGTCAGATCGCGATTAAGGGCGACAAGGTCTACCCCATCGCCGCTGCCGTGATCGAAAACGGTGTCGTGCTCGTGGGCAAAGACGGGAAGATCGAGGCCGTCGGTAGCGCGAGCTCAATCAAGATCCCCGACGGCTATCGAGTGCTTCAGGGCAAGGTTGTCACGCCGGGGCTTATCGACGGGCGCAGCGTCGTAGGTTTAGCGGGGCAGTACAACCGCAATCAAGACCAGGAGCAGCACGAAAAGTCCGCCCCGATTCAGGCGGAATTGCGCGCTTTGGACGCCTACAATTACCGCGAGACCTTAGTGACTTGGCTTCGTGAACACGGCGTCACGACGGTCAACACCGGGCACGCGCCAGCGGCACTGATCTCGGGCCAGAGCATGATCGTCAAGACGACCGAGGCGCCGATTGAAAAGACCGTTTTGAAAAAGACCGCCATGGTCTTGGCCACCCTCGGGGACGGCGGCCGCGCCCGCGGCGGCAAGGCACCTGGAACCCGTGCCAAGCAAGTAGCCTTGTTGCGCGCCGAGTTGGTTAAGGCCAAAGAGTACGCGGCTAAGCTCGTCTCCGCGAAAGACGACAAGAAACCGAGCCGCGACCTCGGCCTGGAAACTCTGGCGCTCGTCTTAGCGGGCAAAGTCCCACTCTTGGTCACGGCCAACCGCGACCGCGACATCTTGACCGCGCTAAGAGTCGGCCGGGAATTCTCGATCAAGATTATCTTGGATGGCGCGGCTGAAATTCATCAGGTTCTTGAGGAAGTCAAAAAAGCCGGTGTCAGTGTGATCCTTCACGCGCCGATGGTGCGCGCCACGGGTGAACGCGAGAACGCGAGTTGGGCGACGGCCGCCAAACTGGCGAAAGCCGGCATCCCCTTTACCTTGCAGAGTGGCTACGAAAGCTACGTCCCGAAAACGCGCGTCGTGCTTTTTGAGGCCGCGATTGCCGCCGCCAACGGTTTGGGGTTCGAAAAAGCCTTGCGGGTCATCACCCTGGATGCCGCCAAAATCCTCGGGATCGAAAAACGCGTGGGATCTTTGGAAGTCGGAAAAGACGGCGACGTCGTCGTTTTTGATGGTGACCCTTTCGAGTACACGAGCCATGTGACGGGAGTCGTCATCGACGGCGTCGTTGTGAGTTCGGTGAAACGTTAGCGCTAGATCGGCCTCGATGAGCTGCCCATCGGCAGCTCATGGTCTCACTCAAGAGCTGCGGACTCAAAGACGATGACCGGGGAACCGAGCCAGTCTTGGAGGCGGTAGATTTCGGGTTTGCCGTGTAGCCAGGGGTCGAGTACCCAACCATTGAGGTCTGGGCTGCCCAACAACTTGTCCCGAGAGATGATTTTCGGGTCGAAGACCACGACCGCATGGTGTTCTGAAAACCAGTCGTTGTTGATGTTGATCCGCGCGGCTTCCCAGCCCACCCGTCGCACCTCGGGGCCGACGCGCTGGTAGATGAGTTCCTGCCACTGCCAACAGTAGCCCATCACCGACCCGTCTTGGCAATTTTTGACGTCGCCATTGCCGCCCCAGCCGTGCACCCAGCTCACGCGGGTGTTGGCATCCGCCTCCGCAACGATTCGGGTGAGTGACTGCTGGATGACTCCGAGTTCAGCTGGGCCTTCGGCGCTGGCGTCAACGGCGCTGTGACAGGCCGTCAAGCTCAACAAAGTAAGCAGGACCACCGCGAGCCACTGGCCGGTTCGCAAACTCATCACAACAAGAGGGAAAGGTGGACGAGGACCGGGACGGTTTGAAGTGTTGGCGCTGAATAAGGCGTGGATCAAAGCTTGGCTCGGAACGAAAATGACTCAGACGCAATGGCAAATGAAACGATGCGGGGAGACGCCGTCGCACCTCACCCGCAGTCGCTGATCGGCCGCGCCCGCTTCTGCCAGTTCAATAGGCGCGGCCTCTTCGTTGGCACCTTGAAGTCAGAGTCTAGGACTCACCCTCATGGCACCTTGGGCTCCGTCCCGTAACGGAGCCAATTTCAATTGTATTTGCTTCTTCTCGGTGGTCTTCGAGCCCGGCGTCCTCGGCGGTTAAGACCGAAGGAAACGAACCGTCTCGAGCGGAGTTTTTCGTTCGCGCGCCAAGGCGCACCCGACAACTCACTTTCATCGCTCTACCTGTACCACTTCGTCGCTCAAAGGTCGAGACTTTTTGCCACCAAAGGTTTCGAAGAGACCGTCGACTTCCGCGAAGACAAAGTCCTCGATGCCCCGCTTCGAGGAGTCTGACTTGGCGCATGAACACCCAATGCAGCCACATTCACAATTCGCTCTTCGCGTCGAAGGCGTGCTGGCCTACTATTCTGACTCGCTGTTCACTTGTTGAGAACATCTATGGCTGATTCAGAACCGATGCCACGCGATCAAGCGTCAGAAGGTCACGACGATATCACCCTGCAAACTGGGGCTGATCGCCCGCCTAAGGGGTCGGCGCCGCGTCAAATTGGACCCTTTCACCTCATTGAACTCTTGGGCCGCGGCGGTCAAGGCGAAGTCTACCGTGCAGAAGACAGCCGCTTGGGCCGAACCGTCGCGCTAAAGATCCTGAGCCATCGCTTCGAACTGCTCGACGCTTCAACTCGTGAGATCATGCGAGCGCGTTTTGAACGCGAGGCGGAGGTCGCCGCCCGCCTAGACCACCCAGGTATTTGCCGGGTTTTCGAGTTTGGGCAATCAAATGACCTGCCCTGGATCGCCATGCAGTTGGTGGAGGGCACGCCACTCGACCAGCTGATCAAGGCGCGGCGGATTACAGAGGGTCAAGACCCGAAATCGGGGCCGGTGAGCCTTTTGGGTGCCGCCGGCGACACGCCCACCAGGGGACCGCGGGAGGCTCGAAGTCAAAGCCGACCGAGCCAGGCCACACAGACTTCGGGAACCGCCAAGTCTGAGGTGTCGCAGATCGCCAAGTTGTTTGAACTGGCGGCACGGGCCCTTCACGTCGCTCACGAGTCGGGATTGGTTCATCGCGACATCAAGCCCGCCAACATCATGGTGACCCCGGAACGTCGCCCGGTCCTAATGGATTTTGGGATCGCTCACGATCGCAACGCCATCGGTCCCACGCTGACCAGAACCGGCGAGATCATGGGCACACCGGCCTACATGGCCCCGGAGCAGATCGTCGGCAACCACCAAGCCATCGACCGGCGCACCGATATCTATGCCCTCGGAGCGACCCTCTTCGAATGTTTGAGCCTCCGACGCCCCTTCGAGGCCCCAACGCACGAGTTGTTGTTCAAGCGCGTCACGACTGAAGACCCACCAGATCTTAGAAAACTCAATCCTCTCGTTTCGCGTGACCTCGCCACCATCGTCGAGTGCGCCCTGGAAAAGAACCCAGAGCGCCGATATCGCAGCGCGGAGGAATTCGCAAGCGACCTTGAGCGCGCCCGAACCCTAAGTCCGATCAAAGCACGCCGGGCTGGCACATTGCTAAAACTTACGAAATGGGTGCAGCGCAATCCGGTCTTCACGGGCATGACCGCAATTATCTTTTTGTTGATGGCCAGCACCGCGGCCGTGTTCTTTTTCAAGTCCATCGAGCTTGGGGATCTCAACCAAGATCTCGAATCCACCAACTTGGAACTAAGTGTAAAAACCGAGGAAGCTCAACAAAACGAAAAGCGAGCCCAGAACGAAGCGACGGCCAAGACCGCAGCGCTCGCCGAAAACACTCGAGTCTTAGCCGAGTATCAGCGCATGGCAGACACGCGGCGGATTCTCAATGCAAGGGCCGAGGCAAGATCACTGTGGCCGGTTAGTCCGGGACTGGTGCCACAGATTCTGAAGTGGCAGCAATTCTACCAGCCCTTGCTTGGTCGGCTCCAGGGTCACAAGGACGCTCTTGCGGCCCTAGCCACAAAGGCCAGCCGCAATGCCGATGGCAGCCTGAATTTTGGTCAAGACGCCGATCTCCATTTCCGCTATGAGACGCTCGACAAATTGACGAAAGATCTCGGCGAGATCGTCAGACCAGGAACCGGATTGGCAGCGGACCTTGCGAAGCGCTTGGACTTGGCAAAACGAATCGAAGCCGAGACCATTTTCAACGTCGCCGAGGCTTGGCGGTCCGCGATGAAACGCGTCGCTGAGCATCCGCTTTACTCCAAAGTCAAATTAAGTCCTCAGCTTGGCCTCATCCCGCTCGGGCCGGATGCTGAGAGTGGGCTCGAAGAGTTTTTGCACTGGCAAACCCACTCCGGGTCGCTGCCGACGCGGGGCGACGATGGCCGAGTGCATGTCAATGACGACACCGGTCTCATCCTCGTCTTGATTCCGGGCGGCACCTTCAACATGGGAGCTCAGTCGCAGAGTCCCGAAGGCGCAAACTACGATCCAAAGGCAGCTCTCGGTGAATCGCCCGTGCTCAGCGTGGCCTTGGACGCCTACTTCCTCTCCAAGTACGAGATGACCCAGGGGCAATGGAATCGCAGCGGTCGAGTCCTCGACGCTCAGTTTGAGGTCGGCTACACGATCAAAGGTGGGAAAGCGGATGTGAATCTGAGCCACCCCGCCGAGTTAGTCACTTGGGAAGAATGCACGACGGTGATGGCTGAGCTCAACCTTGAACTACCGACGGAAGCGCAATGGGAGTACGCGGCGCGGGGCAACGCCGATCACTATTACCCCGGCACATCGGATTTTGCGGAACTCGGCAAGTACGGCAACCTTACCGGCATCGAAGCGAGCCTGTACTTTCCGCGCAATGATCCTGCCCATCGCGATCCTTTCATCATTCACGCTCCGGTAGGCCAACTCTTGCCCAACCCCTTCGGGCTTTTTGATCTCGCGGGTAACGTCACCGAATGGTGTCGAGAGTGCACGATCCGGTACCAGAATTCACTGGCTCGGCCGGGCGATGGCTATCGAGAGTCCTCCGCCACGGGGCATATAGCTCGAGGTGGCTCCTTCAACGTCTTGCCCCAAGATTCCCGCACCACGCAACGAACGTTGTATGCGGTCGCGAACCGTAGCGGCGACACGGGTCTCCGCCCCGTCCGCAAGGTCGAACACAAGTAAGCGGTCTCGCTCTCAACACCCCCCCCCCGCGGCCTTTGCTAAGATCTGCCTCCAACCAAATAAGGAGGCTCTTCGGATGCGTATCGTTTTGTTTTTGGCCATCGGCACTTTGGGCTGTGCCCTGCCCGCAAGCCGCCACCGTAGTGAAGCGAGCAGCGGTACCACTGAGGTCACACCGAACTGGTCTCAGCACGCTCAACGCCGCCACGTTCCCGCCGAGCTCCGCGACATCCTTGAGAACGCGGATGACTACGAGTTATTCGCGATCTACCCGCACCGCCCCCGCCCCGACGAAATACCCGCGGCCGATCGCCAGATGCACGGCTTTCGCGTCATCGGGCGTACCCCGGTCTCTAAAGCCACCGGGCTCTCGGCCCTCAGCGTGATCTACCAAGGGGTTCGCGACGAGCACTACCCGAGGGCGAAGTGCTTTAACCCCCGCCACGCCCTCCGCGCGAGGCGAGGGCAGCAATGGGTGGATCTCGTTATCTGCTATCAATGTCAACGTATTTTCGCCTACGACGAAACCGGCGAGCGTTGGGAGATCAGCACCGCCCCCGAAGTACGACCCGCCTTGGATCGGATCTACGAAGAGCAAGGCCTCAAGATTGACCCCAGCTAAAAGACCACCGTACAGCAGGTTTAGAACTTGATGTTGAGATCGCGGCTGCTGTCGTTGGCAATCCCGGGGAGGTCTTTGGAAGCAATGAGGATGCGGCGCATTGTCGCGGTCTCCGTTAGGTTTCCGCGTTGTCATTACAAAGGCCACACTTGAGATTAGGTGTCGCGAGTCCAAACCCAAGTCGACATCCAACGGCGATTTTGGACGTTAACGGTCTTGATTGGGTCGGCGATGGTGGCCTTTAGACGCTGAGTTCGATCCAATAGAAACTCAAGGTCAACGAGGAAGTACTCCGTCTCGTCCGGGAAGCGACGCCAGCGCTCACCCTTGCCACCAACGTGGGGCAACTCGACTTCGACCCCGATGTCAGAGGCGAGACGACAGAACGCACGCCCCCCGGGCCGAAGCAGATCGCGCAGTTTGTGGATCATGACATCGAAGTGTTCGACGTCGCGCGCGAAGTGCAGGACAGCGTTGCAAATGATGAAGTCGAAACTGGAGTTCTCAAACTCTAAGTCCTCGATGGGCTCGCAACGAAAGTGCTCGTCATCGGCAACGCCGATCTCGTTCATGGCCACGGCCTTCGCATCAGCCAAGGCATCTTGGTTGGGATCGTTGGCCCAAACCTCAAACCCGTGGCGCAAAAAATAGGTCAGGTTTCGTCCCCGGCCACAGCCCGCATCGAGAATCCTCGCCGGTGGCCTGACGTGTCCCCGGTGTATCTGGTCAAAAAGATAGATGTCTAGATTGCCAAGCTCAGTGCGTAAATCCACCCCCATCAGACTACTCGCGGCCCAGGGCCGTGATGGGATCCATCATCGCCGCCCGGCGAGCGGGGTAAAGCCCAAAGAGCACTCCGGTCACACAGGAGATCCCCAACGAGAGAGTGACCGCCCAAGGGGTCACGACCGTATCCCAGCCGGTGACACGCTCTAAGATGTAAGTTCCGCCGATGCCAACGCCAACCCCGATAATGCCGCCCACCACCGTCAAGGTCACCGTTTCGACCAAAAACTGAGCAGTGATGTCTAGCCGCGTGGCGCCGATCGCTCGGCGGATACCGATTTCGCGAGTTCGTTCGGTGATGCTCGCCAGCATGATGTTGAGAACACCAATGCCACCGACGAGCAGCGAAATGCCGGCGATGATCGGCAAGACGAGATTAAAGACTTTCTGCGTCTTCTCGCTCGACTCGAGCAGCTCCAAAGGAACGGTGGTCTGGTAGTCCTTTTTGGGATGAAACTTCTTCATGATCGCTTTGATGCACCGAGCCGTTTGCAGAACTTCCTCTTTCGATTCGACTTGGCAGACGATCTGATTGAGTTCGACTCGAGTACGCTCGGATGATCCCGACTGGCGATTGAAACTCTCTAGACCGAAGCGACTGATAACCGATTCGAAGGGGACGTAGACTTCGAGCGCACGATCATCAATTCCGAGTACCGCCTTGTTGGGACTGTGAAAGGCGTAGTCCGGCAACAGCCCCACAACGCGATAAAACTGAGTTCCGATTCGCAAGTCCAGCTTCAAAGGGTCTCCAAGGTAGCGAGCTTGACGTAAAAGGCCCGCGCGGACCACGCAAACTCGTCTTTGCTCAAGGGCATCCACTTCCGATAGCGCACGCCCGAAAAAGACCTTCAAGTTCAAGGTCTCAAAATACTCCGGAGTGACGCCCCGAACCTTGGCCTCCAGCCGCCGGCTCTTGAACCATATCCACTGCTTGACGTCGTGGACGGGCAGAACTCGTACGACCGTTGGCAAGGTCTTTCGAATCTGATCGGCATCGCGAAAGGTCAGCCCGTAGCGCAAAACTCGGCTCGTCGACGTCTCCCGCACATCGTCTGACACTGGCGGTTTCTTGGCATTGATAATGATGTTCCGAATGCCGAGCTCACCGATCTGCGACAGGATCTCACGCTTGGCGCCTTCGCCGGTCGAAACCATCGACATCACCGAAGCAATCCCGAAAATGATTCCGAGAGCCGTCAGGAACGACCGCAGCTTGTGCCGCGCGAGGTTTTTCATCGACTCGATGATCAGTTCAAAGTACATGATCACGAAGCGAACTCGGTGCGGGATTCACTGCTGCCAATAAGCCCGTCGCGAATCGTAACGCGCCTCGGCGCGGATTCGGCGATCTCCATGTCGTGCGTGATCATCACGATGGTCGCGCCGCCGTCGTGCAGCTCGGCAAAAAGCCGCATGATCTCAGCTGAGGTCGCGGTATCGAGGTTACCAGTCGGCTCATCCGCAAGCAGTAAATCGGGATCATTGGAGAGCGCACGCGCGACGGCGACGCGCTGTTTTTCACCGCCGGAAAGTTGATTGGGGCGATGCGTCATGCGGTGACTGAGCCCCACTCGCTCGATCAGCTTGCGGCACTTCTCTCGTCGGCGCCCTTTCGGCATTCTCGCGTAGAACAATGGCAACTCGATGTTCTCAATGACCGTGAGGTGGGACACTAGTTGGAAGGACTGAAAGATGAAGCCAATGCGCCGATTCCGAATGCGCGAGAGTTTGTCGTCATCGAACTTGGCGACGTCCTCTCCAACAAATCGATAGGCACCGGAAGTCGGTCGATCGAGGCAGCCCAAGATGTTCAGCAAGGTCGATTTCCCTGACCCTGATGGCCCCACAATCGCCAGAAACTCGCGAGGCTCCACGATGAGATTGACGCCGTGCAGCACTTCAATCTCGTCATCGACAGTCCCGTAGCTCTTGACGATCTGATCGAGCTCAATGATGTGCGGTTCGGCCGGCATCCTTAGTTTTTGGGAGCCGCCGCAGGTTTACCCCTGCCGCTCGCTCCCCCGCCCGCTTTGTCGCCTTCATCGTCGTCGTCTTTTTTGGAGTCGTCAGACTCCGCGTCGGATGCCGACCCAAGATCCGGGTTGTACATCAAGACCTTGTCACCTTCCCCGACCCCCTCGATGATTTCCATGAAGGTATCGTTGCTCTGACCGACCTCAATCTTTCGCTTCTCGATAGAGCCGCCGGACTTGCTCACGTGGCAAAAGTGCTTGCCTTCCTCGAGAAACACCGATTGCAAGGGTACATAGAGCACGTCATTGCGAGCGGCGATGTGAATCTCAGCCTTGGCGCTGATACCAGGTTTATAGGTTTTGCCTTCTTCTTGCTCCAAAGTCATCAGCACGTCGAACTTCTTCACCTCACCGCTCGACCGTTGTCCGGAGGAATTGGCGATAGCGGCGATCTTTGTAACCGTACCCTTGAGCACGACGCCGGGATAAGTGTCCATGGTCACCGTTGCGATCTGGCCGATCTTGATCTTGTTGATGTCCGCCTCGTGAATCGCGAGTTTGACTTGCATCACTCGCAGATCGGGGATGGTGAATATTGTATTGCCGCCCCAAATCTCCCCGCCGATCTTGATTCGGTCCGCCATCCAACGATTCCGTGGATCACCATAGATCAAGATGCCCGGGCAGGGCGCCGTCATCACCATCTTGCCAATGGCTTCCTTTCGGTCGTCGAGGCGCTTGTTGTATCGCTTCAACTGCTTTTCGTTTTGGGTGACGCGAACGCTCTTCTGCAGGGCCTTCGATTCGTTTCTTTTCCGGACCGACGAGAGTTCGCGGCGACCATCCTTGAGGGTGGTTTTTTTGTCCTTGGTCGTCATCGGGAAGGTGTACTTCTCGAACATGGCCAAGTCGTTTTTCGCGCCCTCAAGCTGCACTTCGGAACGCTCGAACTCAATCTTGTCGTTCTCGAGCTCAGTTTTTTTGATGTAGTCCTCGGTCATCAGACGCTCAGAATCTTGGAGGCGCTTCTGCGCCTTTTTGTGATTCGTCTCAGCGTCTTTGATGGCGATCAGAAACTTACGTCTCTCGTGAGGCGCGTCGCCAAAGGTGTAGCGTTCGAGTTCCTTCTCCGCCTTTTCAACGGCAATCTTCGCCTTCTCGAGGGCGCCCTCGTTTTCGCTCACCTGAATCTCAACTTCAGTGCGCGCTGACTTGAGATTGGCTTCAGCCTGAACGATGTCGAGTTCTGCTTGTTCGAGGGCAACCTGGATACTCTTCATATCCATTTTGCAGAGCACTTCGCCCACTTTGACTTCCTTGCCCTCTTCAACCAAAAAAACAATCTTCCCCTCCCATTCGGCCTCGAAGTTGACTTTCTTCGAGTCCTTCGCCATCAAGGTGCCGTTCTCGGTGATGGAGATCTTCAGGTCGCCACGCCTTACGGTGTAAAGGCCCGACCCCGAGTTGGATGCATCATCGCCCTTGGCGCTCTGAATCCGATCGTAGGCGTAATAGCCGCCGCCAACGATGGCGACCGCGATGAGGAGGAAGAGGATTTTCTTCATTACTCGACCCACTTTCCTTGTTTGTCAATGAACAATAGTCCGAGATCCCTTAAGAGCTGGAGGCGACCAATAAAATGCTGCACTTTGAGCCGAATGAGCTGGTTTTCGGCGTCGATCAGAGCTTGGCGAGCATCGAGAAGATCGCGGTTGTCGAGCTCGCCAGCTTCGTAGCGAATCTGACTTACGGCGACAGCGCGCATTTCTTGCGTAATTTGCTGTCCCTGCAACTCAATTCGCGACTCTTGACTCTGCAGCTGGCGAATCTGATCGCGAATACTCAATGAGAGTCGATCCAGGGTCAATGTCAAGTTCCGTTTTGACTGTTCGAGACTGAGCAAGGTCGAACGATAGCTGTTGCGCGCTGCCTTTTGCTGCAATGGAATCGTGAGGGAAATACCCGCCGAGTACGAATAGTCGTCCTTGAGTGACCTTCCAAACGTCGTGTCAGACCCGCCGAGTCCGGCGCTGACGTCCAAGTTCAGGTCTGGCCGAAGGCCATCCTCAGAGATACGGAGCGCACGGATCGCATCCTGAAGCTGATCGCGTGTCGTGTGGATATCCAAACGGTTGTGCTGGGCGGCCTTCACGGCGGATTCAACATCGAGCCGCACCGATTCAAACGGCGGTTGGGCGTCCACGATGATGATTTTCTGCTCGAGGGGGAGCCCCAAGGTGATCTTGAACTCGTCTACCGCTCTATCGTAGTCGGCACGCGCATTGATGACCGAGTTTTCAGAGTCGATTGCTCGGCGTTGAGCCAAGAACACATCTTGGTCGGTCGCCCGGTCAACGCTTCTAATGGCGACGGCTTTTTTGCGGTCGAGTTCGGCTTCGTCGTAGCGTTTCTCTTCGTTCGCCAGAGTTTCTTTTTGGCCGACGAGGTCGAAATAGTTGCGCGCGACCATGATCGAGAAATCCTCTCGAAATAACTCGAAGTCGCGAATGTCGTAAACCAAGCTTCTCTGCGCCTGGGTCAAGGACTCATGAGAGACCTCGTATCCAAAGCCCCGCAACAAAGGCTGCGAGAGCGCAACACCGGCTGAACTACCAAAAGAATTTTGCCCGCTCGAGATGCCGCCTTCAGGCCAAGTACCCGAAACTGAAGACGTGAACGACAGCGTTCCGCCGGTGGGGAGAATCTGGCTGACATTGAAATTGGCCGAGGAATTGTGAGCACCGACGGCAGCCTCGGAATCGTTGTAGATGTAGGAGATCGTTGAACTGACCAGCGGACCAAAGTTGAATCGAGTCAGCGAAAACCCGAGTCCCGACAGGAAAAGAGACTCTTTGCGACTGAGGTAGCCACGGTTGAACTGAACCGCAGTTTGCAGGGCTTTGTTGAGGTCGACCCGAATCATCGGCTTGTTGCTGGCGAACTCGGCCACCTTGGCGTTTTCGCCCTCACTCAGTTTTCGGGGGCGAATGACATGGTCTTTGCGCGCTCCCAAGACCTCCAAAGTCCTCACGTCGAGAATCTCCGCGACCTCTCGATCCGCGTCGCGGGCGTAGCGAGAGCCAGAGCAGGCGACGGTCATCAGGACCAAAATCGCGGCAATACCAAAAGCTAGGTAGGCGGCGCGCAACTCGATACTCTCCCTCAATAGAGTCTGGCAGCGAAGGCTAACGAGTCCGCTGCAGCGGAACCCAGGCCTTAAGCGGCATGCCCTCTGCCGGTCTGACGGTTCAAATGGACCGGCAGCCACGCAGAAATCCGATTTTTTTTAGGCTCTCCACTGACGTGAGAGGCAAAGCATGATTTCGGCAAAAAAAAAAGGAATGTGGCGGGCCGATAAACTCGCGAGACAACAGCTGCTGCCCCACCGGGCAAATGGAAATGGCGTGGCCATGTTGGCTGGGAAGGCTTCAAACGGCATTTCCGCGACTTCAACGCATCTGAGGGTGGTCTTTGTAGATCGCCTGAATCACCTGATCTAAGGCCTGTAGATAGCGCGAGCGGTCTTTGGGCTGAAAGGGCGCGGGCCCTCCGGTTACCACGCCTTGTTCGCGCAACTCGGAGAGGATCTCTCGCTTCGCAAGCGCCTCGCCAATTTGCTCTTCACTGAAGAGCTTGCCTTTGGGCCCCAAGACCCGAGCGCCGTTCTTGATGCAGCGCGCGGCCAAGGGTATGTCGGAGGTCACCACGATGTCATCGGGCTCCACGGCTTCGACGATCCAATCGTCTGCCGCATCAAATCCGTCACTCACAACCACCAGCTTGATCGTCGATCTTTCTGGAACCGAAAGCCAAGAGTTCGCGACGACCGTTACTTTGAGTCCGAGTCTTTTGGCGACTTTGTAGGTCTCGGCTTTCACCGGGCAGGCGTCGGCGTCCAAGTAGATGTGAAGCAAAAAAGCTCCTTCCCAAAAGATCACAGTAAACGACAGGTCGAGCTGAAACTCTTCGGCGACCCGGCTCATGGCAGCGGGCAAACCCGCCAAAGAGACCGCAGAATACCGAGGTCACCTCCCGGAGTCCAAGTCGCCTGGCAGCTGACTTCGGACCAGGGTTTCAGATGTTGAGACCGGCCAAAAACCAAAAAGGTAGGCTCTCCGCGGCCTCAACTATGAAACCCTCATATGGCGCCAACGGTGGTTCATGGCATCGAGGGTTAATCAGGGCAGCCTCCATCACGAAAACCGTGACTTCTTCGGAAGAAGTGAAGTTAAGACGGGCATTTCGATGCCAATGCCCAACATTGAGGACTGGTTCCTTTGGACATTGAGGCGTCCCAGGGTAGGCTCCGGAAGCCGTTTCGACGTCGTTTTCGGCCATAGTCGGCCCCCAGAAAAGGGGCCTAAGTCTGAAAACTGCGGCGCACCCAACAACGCTGAGGTTTGCCAACATGAGAACGCGCCACTGGATTTCGCTCCTGATCTTTGTCTTTTGTGTCCAGGCTGCACCCCCTTCGTCAACGTCACCGCTGCGAGCGGGATTGTGGTGCCTTCGATCACGGGCGATAACTTCTAGGGCCGCGGCTCAGCATGGGATGATTTCGATGGCGACGGCTGACTCGAACTCTATGTCGGCAACCACACCAACGACCCAAATAACACAAATCAAAATCTGCTCTATCACAACGACGGCACGGGAAACTTCAGCGACGTTTCCGCCATCAGCGGCGCCAATGCGCCCGGCGCAACACTATCGGTAATTTGGCATGACGCAGATCAAGACGGTTGGCCGGATATCCATGTCGGCAACGACAAGGGTGATACCTCTCCGCCAAATGCCCTGCTCCACAACAAACGCTTCAACTACTTTGCCGATGTGTCCCAGATTGCGCTCGCTAATGCCCCGATTGACTGCATGGGAATTACGGTCGGCGATCTGCACAACGACGGGCATTGGGACGTCTTTTTGTCGAATAAGCAACTCGGGCATGTCATGCTGGAATGGGATCCGACGCAGGGTCGCTATCTTGGACAGACGGCTTGCTACAAGGTTGCCAACAGCTACGGGCTCCAATCGCAACAAGTCGGCTGGGGAACGAGCTTCCTCGACTATGGCTGCGACGGTGTGATAGATCCGTTCATCATGCACAACAATGCCCCGAACCGCCTTTTCCGCGGCAAACCGGGGGCAGCGGCTTTCATCGACGAGACCTTCCGCCGCAACATTCCCACCGTGATGCCCGCGGGTGAATCCCTCTGTGATCGACTACGACGACGGCGACCTCGACTTGTGGATGCCTGGGCGCATCCTTCCGCCCCAGTTGATTCAAGACCCCGGAACGGAAGGAAGCTGGCTCAAGGTCAACCTCGAAGGGATTTCGTCAATTCGGTAGGCAATTTAGGCGCCACGGGATCCGCCACCATGACTTTGTACTTGCCGCCCGTTCCGCAGCTCATCGGCTTCACGATTCACTTCGTCGCCGGCACCGGGAACCCCAGTTACGCCTGGGGCCTAAAGTCGCTCATCGCGCCCAACAAGTTCTACTTTCAATTGTCCAGTTCCGCGACGCGGCGGCTTTCGGTTTTCTGCTCTTTCAAAGGAATGCCGTCGCCAATCCACTTCGAGGCGGGGTCTTCATGTCCTGCCCCTTGTGAATTGGCGAGTTCCGCCGGGGTCTTCCCAAAACGATACCTCCATGCGCTCCTGTCCGGAGTCCCAATGGTCGACTTCCGGTACGCCACCACTCCAGTGGATTATTTGGTACGAATACCCAAACTGTTGCCCCCAGGCATAGGGCCCCTCGTCGCGCTCGATGGCAAATTTCCAGTTGCTCAGCAGTCGGCAGCGCTGGTCCGAATCGCTACCCAGGCGCACAATCTGGCTTTCTTCAAGCCGCCATACCTTCAACAATGTCCGCCGCTTGTCGCGGTCTGCCTGTGCTTTTTGGCCCGGAACAATTCGCAATTCTGAGCTATGCCAAATCTGAAGACTGGAACGCTCGGGTTTTTTCTTATCGCGCTTTGGGGCTTTCTTCTTATCGCTACCTGGCTCTGGGGGCGTTTCCGTATCCTTCTTCGACGCCGAAGTCTCTTCATCGTCCTCGTCGTCTTTGGCCTCAACGGGACGGACGCCGAAGGAGATCATGCCGCTGGCGTCTTGCCCACTTCGAACCGCCAGACTTCACGATCTCAAAACCTCCCTCTATCAGCCCGAGGTTCAAGTTCGTATCGCTGGTGCTTCGCCGTCAAGAGTCCCTTGAAGGCCAAGACGGTGTGCACACTTTCCTTTTTGCTCGCATCCTCAACCGTGCGCAATAAGACGAACTCGTTCGAGTCTTTTCACCAAGATGGTGATCGATAAGGAGCGCCCGAGGTATCAAGACCCCGCAGTCGCCCCGTCGTCGCATCGAGAACTTGAATCCCGCTTCCCGAATCGCCGCCCTTCCCCAAGGTGAAATCCAACAAAGACCCGACTGCACTCCAAGCAAAGTGAGTCGCGTTGCCGAAGCCAAGCTCGCCGCCTCTTTGAAATCAACAACTTGAAGAGCAGCCCCGACGCCAGCGGGTTTCTTGGCTTTCTTAAGTCGCTTCGATTCCTCGGCCGAGACGCCCACTGACCAAGCCACCCATTTTCCATCGGCAAAAAACCTCGCCGACCAACCCAATCTCTCCCACTTGCCGTAGTCCTTCGGCGTCAAGGTCGGCTTAGTCACCACCTCCTGGCCAAAACAAATCCAGTAACAATCAGCAGCAAGACCAGGGCACAGGAGACATCCCGGGCTAAGAGTCAACGCGGCAAGGTTCCGCGGTTACGCAAGGCATTCTCGTAAGTTCGCATCGGGCCACTCCTGAAAACACGGGGACCCGCCCCAGCGATTCCGCATCGAGAAAAAGTGACTGAGGCGAACCTCCCGTAACCCTCATTTCGAGGCCGTTTTCAACGACTTTTGTTTCGTCGTAGACAAAAAGCAAATTCGCATCCACTTTGATCTAGA
>JAZGFI010000011.1:0-3035 GCA_036479435.1 Planctomycetota bacterium
TCTCGGCAAAGAGACCTTCGAGTTCAGGATCGGCGGCGGCGGTCTCGCCTTTGGCGGCCGTCGCCAGCATTTCGCGGTGGACCCGCTCCATCATGCCTTTGGGCCAGTGCTCATCGTGCGGAGCAAAGAGCGAACTATGGTCGCGGCCCTTCACCATGAGAATGTCCGCGTCACTGTTGAAAGCTGCGAGGTCATCTTTCAAAAGCTGGCAGGCGCCGTCCAAGTAGAAGGTGTCTTCGGTGCCAATCCAGATGTGGAGCTTGCCCTTTAGCGAGGGCTCGAGGATCGAGTAGTTTTCGCGAAGGATCAGGCCGATGTCGAAGTTAGACCAGTAGGCCGCAACGTCGCGGTCGATAGCACCCGTTTCGCGATCAAAAATCGGCTGCGGGCGTCCATCGTCGCCCTTGGGACTGAAGACGGCGTCGAAACTCGCCATCTGCCCGCCGTAAGAGGCCGTTTTGTGCTCGCGACGGGTGAACTGCTCGAGGGTGGCTAAGACCCGGCCGCCACGGCGCACCAGCGGGCGCGCTTCGCCGTTTTCATCAACGTAGGCGTTCTCATCGCGATAGATGTCAACGTTGGTGAAGTCGCGAAAATCGACCGGGTCTGGAGCGGTGGACCAAGTGCTGCCGAAGGTATTCGGGTAGTTGACTTGCAACCAAAGGGTACTCCAGCCGCCGCTTGAGTGGCCGGTCAAAAAGCGTTTGTGGTCGGGGCGTACCCCGCCGAAGAGTTTCTCGACTTCGGGGATGAACTCTTCAACGAGAGCCGCGCCCCAGGGTCCGGTGTTCACCGAGTCGGCGAAAACGTGGTGGCCCATCGCGCAAGAAGCATTCAAGAACACGTAGGCCATTCGCGGATAGCCGGCTTTCATCTTGTCTTGCAGGCTCTTTCCTCGATTCCAAGCTCCCCAGTGCGAGCCGCCAAAACCGTGGACGTTGTAGCAGACGGGAATCTGTTCGCTGCCGTCGTAGTCCGCGGGCAAGATGACGCCCGCTTCGACGGCCACTTCGTGGCCCCAGAACCGCGAGAGCTTGTCGGACACCATCCGCATGTATTGAACCGGGGAGTTATCCCACTTGTGTTTCGGGATGTGCGAGATCCAAGGGCCGAAGTCACTTTCGGTGACTGGGCCTAGAGACTTGATCACCAAGTCATCAAACCAAACCGGCTCGGCTCCCCGTTGATAAAGCGAGACGTCGAAGGAAGTCGCATCCTTGGCGACGCCAAAGATGATTTCGCGCTGTTCCCAGTCGGGTGACTGGCAAAGGTCGTCGAAGCGGTTGGCTCGCAGGCCGCCAGCGTGACCGGCCCTGCCGACGCGGATTCCCAAGGATCCGCTCGTTTTCTCTGCGAGGATCGAGCTGCGAATTGACACCGAAACCGAAACGATCATGCCGCGGAAAGCAGCGACGTCGATGGACCGGCTAAGGACGCGGACCCCGGCCTCAGCCCGGCCCGATCCAGGGGTCACCATCAGGCAATACTGCCCGCTTTTGGAACCAGGAGCTTGGTACTTGTAGGTACCTGGCGCCCGATTTTGCCAACCGTCTTCGCGGCCCACACTTTCAAAGTCGTAGCTTAGAGTGGGGGCAGCATTTTGGCCGAAACTCGCGAGCGCTAAGCTCAGCAGCAACAGACCACTGCCGCTCACAAGCAGGAAGGACCGCAGAAAAGACTGGGGATTCATGTCTATGTTTCCTCGTGGATTCCAAAACGACTGGCGGCCGCCTCGCGAGAGCCGGGGCTTCCATCTTCCATCGACTGAACGCCCGGCATTAGGCATGCTTTCGGCGTTGAGAACGCTGGGAATTGTAAGCGCCCGGCGCACCGCGGGAAAAGGGCCTTTATGGGGTGAGGATTATTCCTGCCCTTCGAGGCTAATCCGTTAGAACTTTGGGGAATTCGGCTTCGATCCGGCATTTTGTGCCAGGACCGCAAGCTCGCGAGGTACGGGAGAATCGGGATGATCCGCTCAGTCAGAGCACTTTTGCTACTTGGGGCCGCCATCAGCGCGTTAACCGCGTCCGTTTCGAGCGTTTTGGCTCAAAGTTCCGGCCCAAGTGACGGGACGATGTCCTCGGGCGGGCCGCTGCGCCTCGACCAAGGCTGCTACGACGTTCAGCACTACCGACTCATCTTGAAAGTCGACCCAAAACAGCGCGAGATCTCGGGCGAGTTGACCATGCGCGCCCTCATGTTGTCGGACTCCAAACATCTGGCCTTGCACCTCGACTCCCTCCTCAAAGTCAGCGGCGTGAGCCTATTGTCTCGCGAAGCGCAGTGGAAACACCGGGACGGCATCATCCGTATCACGGCCAAATCAAGTTTCAAGCGCGGCAGCGTCGTCGAAGTCCGAGTCCACTACCGCGGCCACCCTCGCATCGCGAAAGCCCCGCCCTGGCAAGGGGGCTTCACCTGGTCCAAAACCAAAAGCGGCGCGCCTTGGATCGCGACCTCTTGCCAAGGCCAAGGCGCCGACTTGTGGTGGCCCTGCAAGGACCACCCTTCCGACAAACCCAGCTCCATGGACCTCGTCATCTCGGTCCCGAAGGGGCTCACTTGCGCCAGCAATGGCACCTTGAAGAAGCAAGAGACCAAGGGAGATTGGACGATTTTTCATTGGCATATCGCCAACCCCATCAGCAACTACGGCGTCGCCTTGAACATCGCGCCCTACAAGCGCCTCGACGCGAAAATGCGATCTTTGGACGGCACGACTTTTCCCGTCTATTTTTGGGTTTTGCCCGAGGATGAGAAGAAAGGTCGCGCCATCTTGCCCCAGTTCATTCGGCACCTGCACTTTTTCGAAAAGACCATCGGCCCCTACCCTTTCCGCAACGAAAAGTACGGAGTCGTTCAAACCCCCCATCTTGGGATGGAACACCAGACCATCATCGCCTACGGGAACCGATTCAATGGCCTCCGCGGTGACTATGACTGGCTACACCACCACGAGCTTTCCCACGAGTGGTGGGGCAACCTCGTCACTTGCCGCGACTGGAAGGACATGTGGATTCACGAGGGCTTTGGCA
>JAZGFI010000012.1:0-3696 GCA_036479435.1 Planctomycetota bacterium
GGCCGCCGTCGAGCAGCAGCGTTGTCGCCCGTGTCTTACTGCAGAACGCTATTCGAGTCGCCTATAAGGGCGCCAACCTCATCAACTCCATCGACTCTGACGAAGGGGCTTGAATCATGCCCGATCCCGACCTACGCCTTATTCGCCGCCTCCAGAAAAAGGCCAGCAACGAACGCAAGGCGAAATCCGACATCCGCGCACGCATCTCCGAGGCGACAGCAGAACTAGGCTCCCTCGACTTAAAGATGCAAGAATTGGAGGCGCGCGGGCAGCTCGATGAAGCCAGTGACCTAAAAGTCCGCATCACCGCGGCGAGAGCCGATCGCCGTGTCGACCTTCGGCGGGTTCGCGAAGTGGACGAACGACTGGCGGAGTTGCTGCGACCTTTCGCCGACGATACCGACCCTTGCGATGCTGACCCAAAATTGCCCCTGCTGCTATTGCCGGTTCGTGTGGAGACGCGCTACCGAGATGACAAAAGTAAGCTGAGGGTTCGCATCTACCCCGATGACATTCACATCGACCAGCTTGATCGTGGATTGAATGAAGACGAACGCAGCGCCAGCGAGAATTACTGGACCAAAGTCGGGGCAGCTCAAGGGTCTGAACATGAACGCGAATCCGCCGCCCAAGACGCCTGGGCCATCCTTTTGGAAACCGTAGGCGCAAAACGCGCGACCTGGGTCGCCTTGGCCTTAACGCCAAAAAACCTCGACGCTTGGCAGATGGGCTCCCCGGCTGAGTTCCCCAAGACCGTCCCGCGTACACGACAGGCCGCTATCGCGCGCATGCTGCCGGATCGCTTTGTCGTTGTCGCCCAACAGGGTCGCAGTCGCAGTGAGGCACGAGGGGCCCTCATCAACAGCGAGCTCGTCGCGGGTCTCTTGGCCGAAGATGGCACCGACCTCGTCGAAGTCGGCGGCGCCAAAGTGCCCGAGGGCGCGGAGTGGATGATCGACTACGATCGGGCAAAGGCCGTGGGACTTGCGATCGACCTCGATCTGACACGAGAAGGCAAGATCGATCGCCTCTTCGTAGTCGGCGTTCGCCGCAGCCTTGACGCCGACGATACCGCCAGCGAGTTTGCCGATTTACTGACCTCCCATCGTTGCTCACGGGGGCTGGCCTTTGTGCCACAGGGCTCACCATCCAACAACACCGACGATGAACGCAGTGAGTGGCAAAATCGACCGCAGCCAGAATCCCCGGACCACCTTTTTTCTGAGCTTCCGGCATCGACCGAGAATTCCGCGGTCTTAGCCGAGGCCCTGGGCTTGGACCCGCGTAGTTTACAAGGCGTCGCTCACGCCGACGATCGCGATCAAGCCCTCTCACAGTCCATGAACCAGGCACTGTGGCCGGCGACTTGGGGGACCTTTCTGAACCGCCTGACGACTCCGGATGACGCTGGGCCCAACGACAAGCTGTCCGACCGGACCATCAACGCAACCAGGGATTTCTTTCAAGACCAGGTCAAGGGCCGCGGCCCACTCCCCACGCTTCGCGTCGGTAAGCAACCTTACGGCATTCTTCCCGTTTCGGATCTTCGCAATCGCCGCTGGAAGAAGACGCCGCGAGACAAGTTTGAAGGCCTCTTGCAGCCCCTGATGAACCGCCTTCGCCAGTGGTGGGACTGGCACGATGCCAAGGCCCCCCATCTGGGATCTGGGGCGCCCATCGATGAGACCTTGCTTGAGATCTTGGGGCTCAGCCCGATCGCGATGGGGCTCCGCGTTCGCACGGTGGTCGAAGACGGAGCCAGCACGACCGTTGCGGCCTTAGGATTCGACGATTCTTTCGCGGCTCACCTCGAACGAGACGTCGAACGCATTCTTTACTTGGCTTTGGGGCTCGATCCCGATTCGGCCCACGCCTCTGGTTCTTTGGAAGCCAAGTCGAGACCATTGCCCTTCCCGATGGTCCACGAGAGCGATCCTGAGTTCATCCGCGCGCTCTTGGACGGCAAGTCCATCGCGGTCAAGAGCATCCTCCAGGCCTTGGTGGCTTTGTCTTGGGATAGTGCCGAACGTGCCGTCCGCGCCGCCGCGCCGAAACGGGATTTGCAGGATCTCTTCGCGCAGGCACAGCTCGAGCCCCTCGTCAACACGCAAGTCCTAGCCCTCGCGGGGCGCGCCGATCAACCTGGTGCAAAGGCGCGCGACTTTCATCTTCAGGCCGACCGGCTGGCCGACGAAGTCGGCGAAGTCGGGCCGGTAACTTTGAAGTCCCTTTCGCCCGTGGCCGGTTTCCGCGAGTCTTTTGCCGAAGTCGCGGCAAAGATCAACAACGCGGCATCCAAAGCCCAAGTTTCGAGACTCGGGACCGCGGCTTGGTTGCGCGCCCAGGCGCGCAAGGAAGAAGTTCGCGAAGGTCTAACAGACCTCTTAGACACCGGCCTCGAAACTCGCAAAGTCTTGTTCGCCGAAACGATCGATCTCTGCTCCCACCGCTTGGATGCCTGGATGACCGGCTTCGTCGACAAACGGCGACGGCGCCTACGAAGTCAAACTCCCCAAGGCTTGGTCATAGGGGCTTTTGCTTGGTTGGAGAACATTGAACCTGGCCGCGGTGCCAAACCCGATGGCGGTTACATCCATGCCCCGACTCTCAACCACGCCGCCACTGCGGGCATCCTTCGCAGCGCCTACCTCAACCACAACGCTGATGCCAACGGAGACAAGGCCTTCGCCATCGACCTTTCAAGCGAGCGGGTGCGAACCGCGCTTCACCTCGTCGACGGCATCAGGCAAGGCCAGTCGCTATCTGCCCTACTGGGCTATCGCATTGAGCGCGCTCTCCACGAGGATCGCTTGGATCGCCTCATCTTAACTCTGCGCGGTTTGGCGCCCCTGATCGCCGGAAGATTGAATGACCGCGACGACGCCGTCCCCGATCCCGCCATTGAATCCATCGCCGCCAACAACGTCATCGACGGTTTGGAGCTCATTGAGAAGTTCGACGCCGGCGGCGCATCGCGGAGCGCTATTCGCACGGCCCTCAACGACCCGCCGAAGGACAACCCCTACATCGCAGCTGGCGATTGGCCGCCCCTTTCCATCGCAGATTGGAATAAGGTCCAAGCCATCATTCGTGACGCCGCATCCGCAAACGATGCCGCCGCAGATCTGTTGCTGGCGGAATCCGTTCATCAACTAGTGCTGGGCAACACGGCGCGCGCTTCCTCTGCGCTTAGCACCGCCGGCGGCGGCGACACTCCCCCACCCGAGCCCGACGTCATTCGCACCCCATCGGACGGGGTGCCCATATCTCATCGAGCGCTCTTATTTGTGTCTGGAGCGGCCTCGACCTGGAATGCGCTGAGACCCCGCGCGCTAGCGTCACCCGAGTTGGAGTCTTGGGCCGCAACGCGTCTCGGTGATCCCGCGAATATCGTCGTCGCGACTTTGGCCAACGGCGACCGACTAAATCTCAACGAAGCTGGATTGTGCGCCTTGGATTTCATTTACGACTCCGCCAGCCCGCTCGGGCTGGAGCAACGAATCCGCGCCGCTCTCGTCGACTTGCCCGAAGACGTCGAATTCGCCGAGTTCCGATCCGACGACTGGCCCGCGGCCCAAAGAGGCCTTGGCGAAGCCATGGAGCTCGCGGCGGCCTGGCGCGACGTCATCGTCAACGCCCAGCCCGCACAACCTTCAGATCTCTCAAGGCCTTCGGATCCGACGGCGCGTGAGTTTT
>JAZGFI010000013.1:0-2300 GCA_036479435.1 Planctomycetota bacterium
CTCCGTGCTGGCCTATTGCGTTTTGCATTGCATAGGTAGCAAGGATGGCCCCAATTTTCTAGCCCGAAAAAGACCTAAGTCTATGTTTAGTAAGGATATAAGTGTCGTCGCAGAGGATCCGCACCCGATCAAGATGGGCTTAGGCAGCGCTTTGTTTTGAGCCTGTGGTTTATTGGGATCAGCAATTGTGACGGATCGCCTGATGGTTAACTCGACAGTTTGGTTTTTGCTCGCCTTGTTGCTGTTTGGGCTTAGCTTGGTTGGCCAAGAAATGCAAAAGCCAGTCCTCAGATTTGAGGACGTCTCCGAATCCGCGGGGATCGAGGCGGCACGGGGGCCGGCCGGACGTTGGTTTGATTTTGATCTCGACGGTTGCCTGGACGTTGGCACAGCGTCGGGGGAAGTTTGGATCAACAACCAAAAAGGCGCCCTTGTTGATTTTTCAAAGTCGATCGGGATTGCTCTCCCGCACGGTTCGGCGTCGGCGATCAATCGGCGCAACTCGTTCGAGAATTCGCTGGGAGTGGGGCGCCGACGCAGACTTTCAACGTTACCTTCCCGAGTCTAACGGCGTCGATCAGAGGGTAACTCGTCGACCAAAACAGTCTGCCCCAAAGTGGGATCAAGATCGGAGTTGAGTTCTTAGGCGCGCCGCATCGATCGATCCTCGCGGGCTGGGTCAGCACGGACGAAAACGGCAACTACGTCGGCTCCTTCGACGACAAGGGTTTGGCGCCGGGGCCTCACAGCCTCACGGTGACGGCCATGGGGGCTCAGAAGAAGCTGCTGAGTGCTGGAGCTGGTGCTTCAGGGCTCGTCGTGTCGATGACTCGAGAGCCTTAGGCGTTTCGGGTATTGCCGCGTGATTCTGTAGTGTCAAATGTGAGCGTGAACGTAATCGACCAGGATAGGAACGCGGGAACACTGAGTGGCGTCTGATAGCAATTCTTCTTTCTCTCTTTGGCTCGTAGCCGCGCTCGTCCTGTTCTTGGCGTTGGTTTCGATCGCCTGGTTCGAGTTCGGCAGTCACGCTGAAGACGAACTTCAGGGCTGGGACTCCGTGGCCGAACAGAACCCGCTTCCTCCTCCGCCACCGCGTCGTACCAATCGAGAGCTTGGGGACGCCGTAGCCAAAACGAAAGACAAAGAATGGGACTCGGCCGATCTGACCCAAGTTCTTCGTCTAAGAGTCGTTTGGCCCGATGGCCGAGAGCTCGGCGAGTCGGTCAGAGGTTTTGTGACCGTGCCGGGTTGGGCTGGGCAGTTTCCATTCAAGACTGATGATAGGGGGGAGGCCGACGTCTTCTTGGGCGCGATTCCCAAGCTCGTTCAAGTCGATTTTACCGGGCCATTTGTTTGTCACTACTTGAGAGACTGTAGCGTGGGAGAACGTCAAGGCTACCTCGCCGATCAATCAGCGCTGGTCGAAGAAGAATCGCCACCAACGATTACGGTAAGGGTCAAATTGTCCGGGAAAATTCGAGGGCAGCTTCAGTCTAGCGCCAAGGACCTCTTCCTTGAAGGTTGCAAACTAAGCTGCAGCGGTGTCGAGTTTCGGGTCGATGCAAAGTGGCTCGGCAACTTCAAGTTCACCGACTTACGCCAAGGCATTTGCCGCATTCGCATCGGGAGTTCTTTGATGTTTGATGAGGCAGCGATACTGCGCCGCTACGGCCAACTCCCACCTGAACTCGCTTCGGACGAGATGAAGGCGGCGCTCACTCTTGGCCCCAAGTTGTCGGCCGACGGCCGGTCCTTGTGTTTCGACGTCTCGGCCAGCCCCGAGCCAGAACGGTATCTGATTGATGTCAAAGCGGTGCCGCGTATCAGTGGTCAGATAGTGGCTATTGATGAGGACGAGGACGAGGACGATGTTCCTATTGTCGGGGCTCAAATTCGGGTTCTGTCCTTGAGCTGGACGCCCGTTTCTTTTACGCGGTTTCGAGCGGGGCCCCAGATTCAGATGCGTATGACTTCTTCCAACTTTCTGCCTTTCAATCAGGAAAGTGGTGAGTACCACAGCGATGACGAAGGGAGTTTCACCCTACCCTCCGGTTTCGCAGCCGATTGCATCTTGCAGGTGTACGCCAAAGGCTACGGCGTTTTTCGTTCCGAGGTCATTCGAGCGGGGCAGTACTCCGAAGATCGTCCATTTGTTGTAGGTCTTTCGAAAACGATGACGCAACATTTCTTCTGTAATTTCCACGAGCGAGTCATTCCGATCCCATCGCCAAATAGATTGTCCCGGTCTCCCATTCCTCGCTTTTCTCAGCGAGCATCGCCGAGACTAGTCTGAGCAA
>JAZGFI010000014.1:0-11016 GCA_036479435.1 Planctomycetota bacterium
CCGAGGTTTTCAAAGGCATGGCTCGGATGCCGACCACCACGCTCTTTGAGGCTCAGAATCCAACGAGCCTCAAAGAGCGTGGCGATAAATCGCCGAATTGCCCTCGACTAAGTTGGCTGCTGACAACCAAGCCCGTTATTGGCGCTGCCATCTTGATGCTCATCGAAGAGAAGAAACTCAAGTTCGACGACCGCGTTTCCAAATACCTTCCGTCCTTCGACGCCGAAAGCACACGCGAGATTACCGTCCAACAACTCCTCTCCCATACCAGTGGTCTACCGATGTCGTTGATCCTCAGCGAAGACCTGTCAAAGCTCGGCGGCATCCAGGCCACCGCGGCTCTGGGTGGCGGCCACCAGCTAAAATTTAAGCCGGGCGAAGGATTTTCCTACAGCGACCAAGGCACCGACACGCTCACTGCGCTGGTCGAGGTGGTCAGCGGTGTGCCCGTCGCCGATTTCGTTTCTAAGCGCATTCTCGACCCCTTGGGCATGAAGGACAGCGCCTGTGTCATGAGTAAAGGGCATCCCTTGCGCGCACGGGCTTCCAGTAAGTACTCGGGATCTCGCGGAAACTGGCGGCGATTCTGGAACCCCGCCGACCCTGCCCTGTTTCCGTTTTTCCTCGGCTCCCAGGGGCTGTACTCAACCGCTGAGGACTACGCAAAATTCATGCAGCTGTGGCTTCAAAAGGGGCGAGTTGGCGGCCAGCAGATTCTTGAGCCCGGGCTCGCACAACAGGCCCTCGTTCCTAGCCCGCAGACCTTTCCGTCGCCGACCGCGCTACCCGATCTGACGGCCGACTATGGCTACCTCATGCAATTGTGGCTGAAGGCCGAGGGGATTGCCAAAGGCGATCTTTATGCCTTCGGGCACTCGGGATCCGACGGCACTTACGCCTGGGTGTTCCCCAAACAGAACGCGATGGTGTTTTACTTCACGCAATCTCGCGGCAACACCACGGGCTTGCGCATCGAGGAAGCCCTGGGCGAGCTGTTCTTTGGCGCCTCGCAAAAGCAGGAATCTGACGCGCCACCATACGCCCAATACCTGGGCTACTACTGGGAGGGCGAAGGCGACCTTTATCGCGCCATCATTCGCGACGGTGACGACCTTGCCCTTGAGATCTTGGGCAAAGCGATCGTCCCGCTCGACTATCTGGGTGAGGACCGCTGGAAGTTTCGGCCCAATCCGGCGGTGGTGTTGCACTTTCAACGCGCCAAGACTGGCGAGGTCACTGGTTACAAGATCGGCGAGCACGAGGAGTTCCGTTTCGATCCATCCCCCAAGCTCCCGAAGGCTATAGAGTTGGCCGCGCGAGTCGCCAAGGCCCACCGTCTCGATCTGCTGAATTCGATCGGTCCTATTCGCATGAGTGGCGAATTGGAGATGCCAAAGATCAAACTCAAGGGCGAGACCGTCCAACTTTGGGCCGCGCCGAACCGCTACCGCTCCGACGGATTCATGAAAGGACAGTTCGAGCGCCTTGCGTTTGATGGCAAACAATTCTGGACTAGGTCCAGCGACAAGCCCGTCACCGAAATCAAAGGCCCGGGCGCCGCGCTGTTGCGCGCCAGTAATGCACTCGCCTATTTCGGCAACTGGCACCAACACTACCCAAAGTTCGAAGTGATCCAGCGTCTCAGAAAACGGGGACGCGATATCTACTTGGTGCGCGCGGGCGACACTTCAGCCCCCGCCCCCACGATCTACGTCGACGACAAAACGGGCCGAGTCATCCACGTCGACACCATGACTTACGCCGAGGGCATGGGCCGCATCGGCCAGCGCGTCAATTTCGGCGACTTCCGCAACGTTTCTGGCCTGCTCTTGCCCCATCGCATGCAAACGAAACTAGCCAGGCCCTTCATCGGCCCCATCATGATCACCTTCACGAAGATCGAAGTTGGCGTCAAACTCCCCGAAGGCACCTTCAAACTGAATGACTGATCAGGCCGGCGCCCAATTGAGATCAGAAGAGCCCCTTGGTCGCAGTAGTTTACTTTGGCTACGCCAACAACAGACTTAAGTCCCGCTCAGGCCTGAAAGCGAGTTGAGCTATCGACAATCGCCCCAGAGCCCTTGGGCAGGCTGACATCTCAAAGGGCAATCGGTAGGCTCCTTGGATGACCATCCGACATCTTCCGCTTCTGATTTCAATGACGGCAACTGCCTTGCTCCACGCGGCAGGAATTTCAGCCGCACAGTCCTTCAAGCCCGGCAAGCTCCATCCGGCGGTATCCTGCGCAGCGGATCCCTCGCAGAGCTACGCTCTCTACCTTCCGCCCGGCTACAACAAAGATCGGCAGTGGCCGATCCTTTATGGATTCAGTCCCGGCGCCAACGGCCGCCATGTCGTCGAACTCCACCGCGAGGCCGCCAAGCGCTTTGGTTGGATCGTGGTGGGCAGTAACAACTCTCGAAACGGGCCTTTCGAGGTCATCAAACGTGCCGCTGATGCCATGTGGAAAGACACGCGCAAACGCTTGTCGATAGACAACAAGAGGCTGTACGCCACGGGTTTTTCTGGTGGCGGATCCGTCTCCTCGTGGTTCGCCCAGAATCACTCGCTTCCCTTTGCTGGCGTCTTCATGCACGCCCGCGGCGCTATCGGCGGAATTCCTAGGAAAAAGACCAGCACTTTCTTCATGTTGCTTCCGGGCATCACTAGCGATTTCAACTTCGACGAGTCGGTCAGATTCTTATGCTTGACTCGCCGCACTGGCACGCGCGCCCACCTAGACGCCCAGCGAGGCGGACACGATTGGGCTCCGAAGAGTTCCTGTCACGCCATGTTGCGGTACGCAGAACTCATGGCGAGACTCGACGCCACCAGTCCGCCAGATCGTAAGCTCGCCAAATTGGTCGACGAGGAAGCCGCAATGTTGGAAGACCGGCTCAAGGGCCCCTTGTTTCTTTGTGCCTGGGAACGCCTTGAAGAGCTAGCGGCTCGCGTCCACAAAAAACACAAGTTCAGCAGTCGATTCTCAAAACTCGCCAAAAAGATGAAACGACGCCTCGAATCCGAGTCTTTAGCCTGGGCCGACTTGGACGAAGGTTGCCTTTTTGACGCCAAGATCAAGGAACGCTACCCATCGATCGAATCCCTCAACTCTGCAGACCGCTCGCGACGAAAACTCGCCAACGACTACCCAGGCACCACGGCAACTCATCTCGCCATCGCCTCGCAAGTACTGGCACCAAGATCACTCGAACGCGTCAACTCCAACGCGGTGCAACCTGAAGTCCACCAGGCCTACGCCGCCTACCTGGCCAAAGTCAAATCGATGTCGGTGGACTTCGTAGATCAAGCCAAGAAACTCATCAAGAACAAGCAGCTCCACCAGGCCGTCGTAGCCCTTCACCACGGAGTCCTATTGGAAACTGTCAGTTCCGCCACTCTGAAGAAAAAGACCTTTCGCAAACTGGCCAAGCTCCCCAGCTTTCGACGTCTTAAAAAGGCTCTTAGTACTCAAAACTAAGGTCTCGATTACGACACGCTGAACTCAAGCATTGTGCGCCGCATTTCCATCAATCTGCAAGTTGCGATCGACCACACAGAAAGAACCTTCACCCTTGTCACAGAAACCCAGTTTTCAGAGGAACCGCTGGAATTCAGGGCGCGACGTCAGCGAGAAGCTCAGCGGAAATCTTGAGGATCTCGGGCTCTTCAAGACTTCCCTTGGCGCGGATGATCCCCTGGTGATCGACAAGGAAAGCGTAGGGGAACTCCCATACCGACCATGACCCCACATACGAACCCTCGGGATCTCCAAGGGTCGGCCAACTAACATCGTTCTTCTTGATGAAATCTCGAACAACCTGAATGTCGTCGTGGCAGTTAACGCTGACGGTGCGAAAGGGCTTATTGGCATGCCGCTCTGCCAACAGCTTCTGAGTCGCTGCATAGGTCGCCGACTCTGGACTCCAGCTCCCCCAAAACACGATGAGTTGGACTTTCCCCTCGCCATCTCTGGCCGTAACTTCAGAACCACGAATACTCGTACCCACAAGTTTCGGAAGCGGCTTGCCAACTTCGAGACGGCGAACCGTCTCCAGGTGATCGGCGGCCATCATTCTAAGATGCTTTTGCCCCTTGAACTTAACCCACGCTCTAGCGGGATCGGCGGCGACCGCTTCCAACACCTTGATGTAGAGCGCTTCATCCACCTGTACCGAGGACTCACGAAGAGCCACGAATGCCTTGGTGCCAAGTCTTCGTTGGAAGGCCCTGACGCGCACTTTGTCCGCCCTCTTCACCAACAAGCGCATGACGGCACGAACTCGGATGTGAGTGATCAGGGCCCGAAGAGCGAAGTGACGCCAAGCCTGCTCTTTGCAAGCCATCCAAGCTTCAAGCCGCGGTGTCACGCTATCACGAGGATCGAGCGCCATGGTTTGAAACAAGGGACCAACGCCCGCAAATTTTGTGTCGGGCGCGAGCATTCGCTCATACACCCAATCGCTGTCAAAGTAGTCGTTAGTATTCTCGACATTCCACAGCATTGCGCTCTGGGCCATGGCGTGGCCAGGTTGGCGAGTTACGAGCCTCTTCAAGCGATTGCTGAAGGGTTTGAATTTCGGCCTGTGTCTAGTGACCCAGCCAATGACCTTGAGGTCGCCGCCCGGCTTTCCATTCTGGCTGGCCTGATAGGCTCTCATCTTCTCGAGAAAAGCCGGCCCTTTCTTGCCCCAACTTGCCTTGATCTTTTCGAACTCTCGAGCGAAAGCATCCGGCTTCGCCGTCTGCGCAAGCGAAAAACCCGTGAGGCATCCCCAGGCCATGATCAGCAAGGCCAATCTTTTCACCCTCATGGCATTTTCTCCTACGCCTGGGGCACTTCCGTGCTGTTTGCGGAACTGGTTTTGGTCGTCATCGGCGGCCCTATCATTTGTAGTCGCGCAGCCGCGCTCTTGAGGTCCGCGTGTGGCGATAGGTCCCGCGTTCGTCGGTCTTCAAGAGGGTGCCATTCGCCAACCAGGTGGCAATCGTCCCGGCGGGCACACCCGCGTCGAGGAGTTCGCGGCGCGACGTTGTAGGCGAACGTTTCGCGGCCGCTTTGGCTGGCTTTTTCTTGCGGCGGGGAGACTTGGCGACCGGCTGACTCTTCGGCTTGGCCACCGTTGATGATTCGAGGTCGACGTCGATGCCGAAGATATCCCCGAGGTCAACGTCAAGTGCCCGCGATGCTTCGGAGCGTTTTCTTTGGGTAGATAGGCCGGTCGTGGCCTGAGCTACGAGATCCGAGGGGTCGACGCCGCGCAACTCGAACAGAAGTTCAGGACGTTCATCGAGCCGAACCCCGACCCCGTACAAAACCGCCGCTAAGTGCTTGCAGAGCGTTGCCCAATCGGGGCAGCTGCACTGCAACGTGACTTGGCGAAAATCGGGCAGCAGGCCGTTGTCGACGGTGACGATTTCTTCCATCACCGCGTCGGAAAAGCGTCCTTCTAAAAGCTCGACTAAAGATCCGATCTTGCCTGAGCATCGCTTGACGATGGTTTTCCAATCCGCGGCGCTACAGTTCTTGACCGTGATGGTCTGCTCGTAGATTTCAGAGCCGACCACCCGGCCGCTGATCTTTCCGCGCCGAATCGCAAGATCGACGATCGAGCCGTTTCGGGTATAGGTGCGGCCTCGTGGAAGGCGATTCGAGAAATCGTGAAAACTCTCGATGTGGGTACACCAAGTTTTGCCCCAAGCGGTCCGAGCGATGGTGCGGCCGCGACCCAAGGGCGCGACGGGCTCCCAGATATCCCCGCGCTTTTTGGCTTGTGCAGCCTTTTTCTCGGCGCGAGCCCGCCGCACTCCGACGGGAACGTATTCTGGAAAGCCGTATCTGTCTTGAGGAGCCATGACCGTGTTCTACACGCTTACCCGGTCTAAATCGAGGGAGACCAACTCGATGAGTTCATCGGCACCCATCTCGGTGATCGCGGTTTCGGCCCCGCCGCTGAGGATTTCGTCGGCCATATCGCGTTTCGCGCGGATCATCGCATCGATTTTCTCTTCGATCGTTCCGCGGCAAATAAAGCGATGAACCAGAACCCCCCGCGTTTGTCCGATCCTGAACGCGCGGTCCGTGGCCTGATTTTCAACCGCCGGATTCCACCAGCGATCGAAATGAACGACGTGGGTGGCCTGGGTCAAGTTGAGACCAGTTCCGCCCGCGCGCAGTGACAGGACGAAAAACGGTGGGCCATCTGCGCGCTGAAACTGATCGACGAGTTCCTGCCGGCGACGGATGGGGGTTTGGCCATGAAGCGAGATTCCCTCGCGCCCAAAGATCGCAGACAAGTGACGAAGGAGCGGTTCGATGGTCTCTCGAAACTGGGTGAAGAGAATGAGCTTTTCTTGCCTCGCGACGATGGGCTCGCAGAGCTCGGCGAGACGCAGAAATTTGCCGCTTTGTTTGGGATCGTAGACTCCGTCGCCATTCCATTGCGACGGGTGATTGCAGATTTGTTTGAAGCGCATCAAGAACGAAAGCACGGCGCCGCGCCGGGCGATGCCGTCGAGGTTCTCAATGATCTCCTTCAACTCCTCGACGCCTTGCGCATAGAGCGCACTTTGCGCCTTCGACAGGCCACAGTAGACATCGACCTCGGTCTTTTCCGGAAGCTCAGGGGCGATTGACTTGTCGGTTTTCAGGCGGCGAAGGATGTAGGGGTCGATCAGTCTTCGCAGTGAGGCAAGGCCCTGCCCGTCGCCAGACGCCATCTTTTTCGCGTAGCCAGTGAACTTCTTCGCCGAACCTAACAGGCCCGGATTGAGGAAATCGAAGATCGACCAAAGATCCCCAAGGCGGTTTTCCACCGGGGTACCGGTCAGCGCGATTCGCATGCGGCCTTTAAGAGACTTGGCATTCTTGGTCTGGCGCGTTCCGCTATTTTTGATGGCTTGAGCTTCGTCCAACACGATGACCGACCAGTCACGCTCGCGTAACCACTCGAGCCGCGACAGGGTCGCATAGGTGGTCATCACGATGTCCGCTCCCTTCAAGAGCGCCGAGTTCGGCTCGCGCAGTTCCCGCGCCGACAACTCAGAGCGGTGAAGGACCTCGAGTTTTAGCGAAGGAGTGAATCGACTTGCTTCGGCTTTCCAGTTGCCGAGCAGCGATGCCGGAACGACGAGAAGATGGGGAGGCGCATCGGCGCTCTTCTCTTTGGCCAAGGCGCAGAAAAGGGCGAGCACTTGTATGGTCTTACCCAGCCCCATGTCGTCGGCTAAGCAGGCCCCCAGGCCGAGTCGTTGTAAGAGGTAAAGCCAGGCAACCCCGTCGGCTTGGTAGGGGCGCAGCGTGCCCAAAAGAGCGGCGCCGGGGTCACAGGCCCGCCGTTGCTTAGGGTCGCAGATTTCCTCTAAAAGCTGTGCTAACCATGGGCCCGCCTCGATGCGGGCCCATTCGTTCACGGTAGCATCGACCTCGGTATCTCCCTTGCCGGTCGGAACTCCGGCCAAAAGCCGCATGCCTTCCGCAAATGTCAGGCCCTCGCTGCCTGCCACTTGAGAGATGGCATCTAATTGAGCGAGCGCTTCCGAGAGTTTGCCGGGATCCACCTCCACCCAGTTTCCGCGAATCATGCGCAAGCCCGGCGACCCCGACAGCAACTCCTCGCGCTCTTTCTTGCTCAGTTTCATGCCATCGACGTGTACGGAGAGGTCGAAGTCCAAAAGCCCCGACAATCCAACCACCGATGCAGGACTTGACCCGATGGTCGTCCCCACGCTCGCTCGGCGGCTCTTTTTCTGCCACCAATCCGGAACCCGAACCACCACGCCACTGGCTTCGCAATCCGGAACGGCCAGCAAGAACTGATAGGCGTCTTCCTCGCTCCAAGCGATCGGATGGTGAATATCCCCGGAGTCGATGAGCTTTTGAACAAAGGCGTTCCGCGCACCGGCGGTGCTGACCGGGCGGAGCAACTGAAGAAGCGTTTTGCGATCGCCCTTTGCGCCCTCGATGGCGCGGCCTAAAGGTACGTGGCGGATACGGCCGGATTCAGAGACGTCCTCGCCGAAGGTGGCCAAAAAAGCAAAGGGAAGCAGCGCGTTGTTTTTTTGTTCCGCAAGATGAAAGGTAACCCGCCCCACCCCGTGCCAGGCGGGATTTCGCTGTTGAAGATACTCGTGAAGCGCCCCGTCGAAGGCCTTCATCTCCGCCACAACACATGCGGTCATCAACTGCCAAGCATGGAGCAAAGTCTGCGGCGAGGCGTACTCCCCGCCGCGCATCGGCGGCACTGCCGCCAGGGTTCCCGCGATCGCGGCCTCCGCTGGTGAGGATTCCATGTCGTCTAGGGTCGCGAGCTTAGAAAGTGCCGTCAGGTAGGCCGCCGCGATGCGACGACCGAAGGCCAAACCCGAGGGGAGATCTGTTTTCAGTTCGCGAGAAGCGAGGTGCAGCAGGCCTTCCCCGACGCCCGCATCGAAGGCTTTTTGAACCCGCGCCCCCACGCGCCCCCCAAGACCCTCACCAGACCCCGACAAGAAGGCCTTGTCGATGAAGACATGTCCAGCTGGTGAAATGGAGAGCGTCGTGGCGTGGTCCGATGACATGGCGCTAGCTGTTTCGAGGCTTTCGGGCGATCAAGAACTGCTCCGGCATTATAACATGCAGCATTTCTTGTACTTTTTCCCCGACCCACAGGGACAAGGAGCGTTGCGCCCGACTTTCGGCGACGACGACGAAGGCAGTGTTTCGATCGGTTCGGGCTCTAAGTCAAACTGACGGACGAGTTCTTCTCGGGTCAAGAACCAGTCCGATTGAGGATGGCGCTTGAGGTACTGGGCCACCAACACCTTGGCGTCTTCCTGCGGCAATTCTTCAAAAAAGGTCTGGGCAATCCTCGGTTTCGAGGAGGAGAGATCCAGGATCGCGTGCCCCAAGAATCCATCTCGCTCGTCCGGCGTCTCTTCGAAGAAGTCGATGCGAGCTTCGCGAGGGCGCGCCAACTCGTATGCGTCAAAGACCTGGACTCGCCGCGACCCGAGGAGAATGGCATCTCGTCGCGACCACGGGAAGAACTGATCGAATGGGGTGACCTCTGAATCAGGGCGCTCGAATTCCAGTTTTGGGTCGGGCGCGGCGGGATCGAAGCCCTTCAGCATCATGTGAAACTGGTGGAGCCAATCGAAAAGACGATCATCGAAACAGCTTGGCAGCCATTTCTCAAGCTCCCTATGGATCGCCCCCTTGCGCAAAATGACATCACGAGTTTCGTAGTCAGCCACAACCTGAAGACTGCCAGCATCGTAGTTTGATCCTTGGCCTGAGGCGGAGGCTCTTCTCGAAATCGCCAGCTCGTTCTCGCTAAGTTCGAGTTGGACGCAAGTTTCGTCAATCGCATGACAAGAAATGACAACCTCGCTGCAAGGGCAATTGACCTCCGAGCAGGCCATGGGAACTCCCACGACACCCGCCCGGCGCAAGCCACCGGACTCCCAATGCACAAAAAGGCCATTGTCAAACCACTGCCGTCGTGGCTTCTCAAGAATCGCTACTTGCATGCGCCGCCGTTTCCAAACAAAAGTCATCGAGGACGTCATTATGGGCAATTGCGGAACAATCCCCACCACCGCTCAAAATGGCCTCCCGGTCTCCTTGGGGGAAAAGGTCGAGGAATCCGGAGTATCCAGCTCTGGATGCCAGCTCCACGCGTCGTTTCGGTCCCCCGCAAGACTTTTCGGACAATGGGCCGACGTTCTGAGGACCGCCGACCTCTACTGATTAACCGCAGCGCTTAGGCTGAGGCCAACGGCAGGAGTCTCATGTGACTGAACTTTCAGCTTCCGAAGTCGGCGACTACGCGGTTTTTCTCCAGCGCGTCGCGAGTGGCATCCTGAGGCCCGGCGACGTTGAGCCTGAAGACTTGGCTCAGGACGCACTTTTGGTCGGCTTGCAGGCATCCCCGCGAGACACGCAGCGCCTAAAATCTTGGTACCGGACCATCGTTCGGCGTCGGGCCTTAGAACTTCAACGTAAGACAGCCCGCAGACTCGCCCACGAAAAGAACGCGCCGGTTCCATCCGAAGCAAGCTCGCCGGTCCAGATCGCAGAACACCGTGCCGCCATCAAAGACCTCACTTCGGCGCTCGCTCAACTCTCACTTCAAGACTACGAACTGGTTCGCCTGCGCTACTTCGACGGCCTCACCGTGACCCAAGTTGCCAAGTCCCTGGGCTTGGCTCGCAGCACTGTGATGCAACGAGAGCAAAAGGCACTCGAGACTTTGCGGCGCTCGATGCAAGCAAAACCAAGAGGCTCGAAGTCCCTCTCCCTGCTTGCCGTTTCAGCGAGTTCTGTTTTTGATTCGGCGAAAGCTGTGACCAGCAAACTCCCCGCATTGGGTGTCTTCGGAACGGTGATCGCGATGAATAAGTTAGTTCTCTTGAGCGCGCTGCTTCTTTGTACCGCCGCAGTATTTTTCTGGCTGCAAAGCCAGCCAGCCGACAATGATCTTCGACCAACGACCTTAGAGCAGGCTTCAGTGTCGTCATCACCACGCACCAATCGGCGTGCACAGACCTCGCCGGAAACTGAAACGAAGGATAGTGAGACACTCAAGGCCAGCACCCCTGCCGACCGCGACCGAGACCTTTTCGGTCGCGTCACCGACGAAGCTGGCCACCCACTCCAAGATGTCTTGCTGCAGTCCGCTCTCAAAGACTATGACGGGCTCAACTTGCCAGCGCCGACGATCGAAGCCTCTTACGACTACTTCACTCTCCCCGGTGTAGTTCCGCAGTCCGCCCACAGCAACGCCGACGGCCGCTTCAGCATGCGGCACGAACCTGGAGACTTGCTGCAGTTCCTGGCGACGAAGCCCGGCTACGCGAGCCGAAAGACACAAGCTTGCCTCGCGGGCGAAAAGTTAGAGATCGTCATGAAGGGGTGCGGATCCTCTGCGACGACACTTATATCCTTACTAAACATAGACTTAGGTCTTTTTCGGGCTAGAAAATTGGGGCCATCCTTGCTACCTATGCAATGCAAAACGCAATAGGCCAGCACGG
>JAZGFI010000015.1:0-9043 GCA_036479435.1 Planctomycetota bacterium
AGGGTCTGATTCGGCATCAAAAGTCAAAACGAAACGTCTTGGCACCGGCTCATCCGCCAGCAGAATCATCCCTCGTAGCCGCCGCCAAAGGGAGCTTTGTTGAAAATCGTCCCGCCACCATTGGCACCAACGCTCAATGGTTCGGCGATCGACTCCAAAAGCCTCGGTCAAAGTCTTCACGCGCGTCGGGCTGGGGCCTTGGCGAAAGGCCCCAAGCAAAACCACGACGATGCCAAGGTAGACCCTGCGGCCAGCAAAGCGCACTGACGGCGGCAAAGTCCGGCGACGACAAGAAGATGACGCGCAGCAAAGCCCAAAGCGGAGCCGGTGGCCTTCGGAAAACCCTTCAGCATAGCCCCGTGGCTTGCGCAGGAAGTTGGCGGAATGAAGCTTGCCGCCGCAGAATCGGCAGGAAAGTGACCGGCATTTGTCACGAAGGCCTTCATCAATTTGAAACAAGATTGGCCAAAGGCTGGAACTTGGCGGCAGGGTTTGTGACAAGACTTCGTCTCCGGGGTTGAGATATCGGAGACTTTGGCCTTCTCAGATCGCTTGTCAAGAGCGGCTTGGGGAGGCCTCTTTTTTTGGAGTGAGGGCGCCTACGGCGCTTGAAGAGGAAAAGGGGGCCAGCCCCCTTCAACCCCCGAGGTTTTCGAAGGCATGGCTCGGATGCCGACCACCAGGATGAATGAGGCTCAGAATCCAACGAGCCTCAAAGAGCGTGGCGATAAATCGCCGAATCGCCCTCGACTAAGTTGGCTGCTGACACTTAGTCAGGACTATTTCTACCAACGCCAGTTTGCGATATCCCTTCACGCCGTTGTCAGGCGTCGATGATCTTGACGGCGATGGTGTCGATGACATCATCTCTAGCTCCCACGGCACTTCGAGCGCTGGCACCAGCGGTCGACTTCGCGCATTTTCGGGAGCAACGGGCCATGAAATCCCCTTTGACTTGCCGGAGTTTAGCGGGGACCAACAGTTCATTTCCCGCGTTGTAGCGACGGGCCCAGACTACAACGGCGACGGATTCCCAGAAATCGTCGCCGGCTATTTCGACCAAACAAATGGAGTTGGTTTGATTCGCATCCTTAGCCTGGGTGGAACCTTGGAATACTCGGTTGCAGCAACGCACGAACTAGAACTGAGTGGATCGCGGTTTAGCTCGTCCCTTTTGCCCGGGCTCACCGTAACGACTAGAGGTACTCAACCGGCGGCCTCGGGCTTCATCCTGGCGAGCGCTTCTTCCGCCGCCACAACCTTTATGGGCATCCCTGTGGCCATCGGCTTGGGTACGGACCTTCTTATTACGCATCCCATCACTTTCGATGCCCTGGGGCGCAACCAATTCAGCATCAACCTCAGCGAGCCAGTCCTGGTGGGCTCATCGGTCTTTTTGCAGTCATTCGCCGTCGATGGATCAGCCGTTCTCACGTCCAATGGAATGGAAATCCTGTTCATTCAGATGGGCCTTTCCTTGGATTCAGTGACTCCAACCATCGCGAGCGCAGGCGACACCATCACCGTCATCGGCGACCAAATTCAGCCTACAGCTGAGCTCCTCGTCAATGGTCAGCTGGTAACCCCGATCTCGATAACGAGCACTGAACTCGTCTTTACCGCGCCCACAAACCTCACCGGATGCTTAGACATCATCACGGTACGAAACGCGCTCGGATTCGAACGATCACTTCCGATCAATCCCTTGCCGACTATTAGCCAAGTTAGTCAGTCAAGTGGCCCCGCCGCAGGGGGAACGGCTCTCTCGATCATTGGCTCCGGGTTTCAGCCTGGAGCCACCGTGACTTTCGGGTCAACGCCCGCGACTTTCAGCGTGCTATTCTCTGCTTTCATTTCCACAATCTCACCACCAAACCCGGTCGGCACGACGACGATAACCGTGACAAATCCGGGTGGCTGCTCCGTCTCAATCCCCTTCACCTATTTCTAATAGCGAGCATGACAAGTAGTTTAGGGAGGTCGCGGAGGGGCCTCAAGTTCCCCGCCCTTGGGGCGCCTCCCACCGCCCTGGGCTCCTATCTCGGGTCTCAAAATCGAACCGCTGGTGCAGCCGAGCTAAAGACTCCGAATTTTCAGAAGCTGACGGGCGAAGCGGTCTGTTCAGCGAGGGAAGAACGCACGCGACGCCTTGCGCAAGAAACTGACAGAGTTGCGATAGGCCTGCACGCCCCGATCAAGGGGACCGGGGCGTGGCTACGTTCCGTCTTGCTTGGGCACTTGTATTACGGTGTGCCCGGCAATCACTAGTCCATGAGGTTGTTTCGGGATGAGGTCACGAACCGTTGGCGAACCGTCTTACGACGGCGCATCCAAAAGAAACGCCACAACTGGAAACGGATGAACCGGTTCGCAGAAAAGTGGCTACCGTGGCCAGAGGTCTTCCACCCCTACCAGCCCCTTAGCGTCATTGCCTAAAAGAGAAGCTCAATACGATTTGCCGCTAGCTGGGATCTGTGCTGGGCCGCCCTCGAGCAACAGAGGTCCCTACCGCGTCGAAGAGGTTAGCTTCTTAGGAAAGAGAGTATTCGGTTGCGCGGGCGTTGCCGGATCGCTTGACCATCTTTTGATCGAGCAAGGTTTGCATGGCTCTGCGAATCTGCGACGCTTCGCCGCCAGTCTCGACGCGGATGTCCGCGGCTTGGGCTTGGCCGCCGAGTTTCGAAAGAGCCGCAAAGGCGTCCCGAACCAGTTCCTCACGGCCCTGTGCGGTACGAGTGTTGCGCGCCCCAAGTTTGGCGGCTTTGGGACTATCCCCTGAGGTCTTGGCGCTTCCCTTAGGGCGGCCGGGGCCCCGCTTGGCGCTCACGGCGCCGATGGCCCCGAGGAACTCCTTGATGTTGAGAGCTCTCAACTCGCCACCGAAATCTGCGGCATCGAATCCTTCGATGATTTCCCCTACGGTTGCGTTTTGGGGAAGGGCGGCCAGAGCTCGCTTCAAGATCTCGGCGTTGACGTCGCGGATAGCCCCATCAATGGCGCCCCCAACTTTACTTAGCTTAGTCATTCGAATCACTCCAATGCATATACGTCATCCACGCCAATGGAATCTTGCGAAAGGGATTATCACCACTAAGTGATGCCAATTCAACGACCAATGACCAATTGTTCGGATTAGATGCAATATTGGCACGTTCTTATCTCCGATAGTCCCAACAAAAGTCGAAGGCCTGCCGAATGTGGGCTTTGGCGGAGTTCGTGCGCCAAAGCAGCTGATTAGCGTAGCTCATTCGGTCATGGGGGCCGTCCGAATGATCCGAGTACAAAACATGACCGGCCTCCCGATCGCTCGAATCGACGGCGATCTCTTCGTGATGCGGGTAGGCGCCACGATCATCAAAGCCAGGCGCTCGTTCCAAGGCGTTCGGAATGTAGATAAAGGACTCGGTGAATCCATGCGAATCCCGGCGTTGAGCGTAGCGACCGCTAATGATCTTGCCTTGGCACAGAGCGACGCGGTCGCTCGGGCTGCCCTTGAAATGGGTCGGGTTGACGCTGAAGGTACTGCCAAAAAGGTCGAAGTCCGTGCCCTCGCTGTAATCAGCCTCGTACTGTTGGCCAGCCCAGGTAAACAGCGGGTCGTAGATGGCCGCTCGCGGGGCGAAGGCCCCTTGCCGATCGATGCGGGCAAAATGCGGCCAGGTTGAGTGGGCGTAGAAATCGGCGATTGCGTGTGCCGCTCTTCCAAACGAGCCGATGTTTCGATTATCGCTGCGAAAGGCATTCAGGCGAGACTCGATGCGGCTCCAGCCTTCTGTGACGTAGCCGTTGTCGAAATGGTCGATGGGGTCATAAGAGGCGGTATCGGCGGCATCGACGATGGGGCCGAAGAAAAAGGCTCGGCTAAAGGACCGGTTGAGAGCATCCAGAACGCGCCTTTCCTCGCCCACCAAGTGGTTCAAGGCATCGTTTAGAATCGTCTGATGCAGCGCACCGATGAACTTCGGGTTGAGATCAGCCCAGCGCTTTCGCGTGGACAATAGCGACTCGTCGTGCCGAAACTGGTTGTTATTGACGCACCACAAATGGTCGGAATTGAAGAGGAAGTAGGGAACATACTCTGCGGACCTGATGTCGTCGGCCCGCAGCTTGCGCTTCAAGGGCCGCCCCGCTTTTTTTGGATTATGGGCCGCGGGCTCCAGCAAGACCCATTTGCCCGCCTCGGTCTTGTACATGACCCAAACATGGTCATCAAAGCGCGTACGGCCCTTTCGCGGCGTCGACTCTACCCGCCCCAAAGCAACGCGCAGGTTGTACTCGCTAATCCCAGAAGCGGACAACAAAGAGGCAAGTAAAAGGGCTCGGTCTTCACAGTCACCCCAACCGAGGTGAAGAGTCTCTTCGGGGAGCAACCAGGGGTCGCGTTTTCCCGAACGACTTTTGTACTTGATCGTCTCGCCAACAAAGGCCGTCAAGACCTCGGCTTTGAAGTCAAAACTACCTTCAGACCGCGCCCGAAAATACTCCCAATCGCCGCCAGAAAAGTGGCTCCGGCGACAAGAGGTCATGAACTCCTTCACCGATTCGTTCATAGCCTTGGCCATGACGGCATTGCCCTGGGCCGAGAGGAATCCCCGCGGATCGGTGTCGTAGTACTTGCTCTTAGGCTGGCCGAGCACCGTCCTTGAAGAGGAGACAATGGGCCGATGAAGAATCTCGTCGCCATCCCAATTCCAACGCCCTATTCCACGCAAAACGGCTCCGGGAAAACACATGGCTCTGCCCCCACTTTCCGATTTTAGCCCATCTACCGCGGACTATACCGTCATCGCCTCTTGACCGAGTCTTCTCGGCGGGGAGAACTTGGCATTTTCGGGAGAGTCATATCTAAAAAAGAACATTCGCAACTTCCTCCGCCATCACGGGTTTTGATCGAATTCGAGGAAACCCCGAAAGGCGCGATGCATGCCACCAAAAAAAACAAGGAACACGGCCCCGCCCCAATCTGACTTAGAGTCTAGGGACAGGCTCCAGGAGAAAATCGCGGTGGTCCGGGTGGACGGCTATTACCGCCTGCTGGCGGCAGCCCAGATCGAGCCCGGCGAGCGAATCCTGGAGCTTCATGGGCGCATTGCTGATGCGCCATCTCGTTACTCGGTGCAAATCGGTGCCGAGCAACAACCTCGAACCGCCGCGGGACGCCGGCTTAGAAGAACGCCTCGATCGCTATTCTTGGTGTTTTCTCAACCACTCTTGCCATGGCAACTCCGAAATTGAGGGCCGAGCCTTGATCGCGAAGCGAACGATCGCCGCCTGGGAGCAGATCAACTTCGAGTACGACGCGTCCGAGTACGACATGGCGGAGCCTTTAGACTGTTCATGCGGCAACAGCACTCGAGGCTACCGTTGGCTGTCTGCCGAAACGCGGCGGGTTGGGCAGCGCACCCGCGGCCCACGTCCTAAGTTCAGCTTCGCAACACTCGGGCGGTGGGAGCCTGCACTGCTAGCCACCAGCGGCCGCCAATCACGAAGCTCCTTTACAAACGCCCTCCCGGGGACTAGCTTCGTTTTTTTCAACTTCGGCGGCGAGATCTCTCACAACTCGCCGCCTACATGCTCTGAATAAACCCTCGGGGACTGAGCCATGACCAACAACCTAAAAGCCATTGCGACTTTAGTTCTCGTTGTTGCCGCTAGCCGCGCGGTCGCCCAATCCGAGACCCAAGCTGCCTGCGATGATGTCAAGATTACTTGGCATCTCCCCGTTCGTTTTGAAGCCGTTCAGCAAAGCGCTTGCTCTCAAAAAAAGATCTTGCTGGTCAATCGGGTCTCTTTGGGGATCGACCGAGTTGGCGCTCGCGACGCGACCAAGGGCAAGACCTAAAACGTCTTCGCCGAACTGGATGACTACGCCGCGAAAGTTGTCAACATCGGGACCCACAGCATTGTGGCTGAGTTCGAACGTTCGATGGTCATCTACAAGCGCTTGCTTGTGGCGTTCAATAAGAAGTTGTTTCGCTCCGATTGCGAAAAGAGCGCTAAATAGGCCTACAGATTCTGGGTCCAACGCTCAGCCTTGGCGCCGCGTTTTGACCCAACAAAGGTCGAAACGCGGCGCCAAGGCTGTCACTTTGAGGAACGCTTCCTGGAAGATTTTGATCTCTTCTTTTTTGTCACCGCCGGCGGGTCGGGCGTTTCCGCGCCGGTCCCCAAGCCCAGCGCCCGGTGAAGGGCGATGAGCACGGCAGCGACCTTTTCGTAGAACTTTGATTCGTGGGACACCAAGTAGAAGTTTGGGTGGTTGCACCAGACTTTTTGAAGACGTTCATCAACGGCTCGGGCTTGCGCCGGCGTTTCGGTGCGTACTGACGACGTCGTTTCGTAAGTGCCTGCTCCGTAGGCTGATGTCTGGAGAAAGATGACGGCGTCGTAACGTCGATACTCGGCCTCCAAGGTTGAGCCCATGGCTCCCAAGAATCGGTCGAGTCCACCGGGCCAATAGGCCCCACCGTCAAGCGTACCGCGGTCACAAATATGGGTGACGTTCGGATTGGTGATCTCGTAGATGCCCTCCAGATTTCGTTGTGCTGCATAGATTGTTTGCTGCACGAGGCGCCGGCTGGCCGGGTCTTTCGGTCGCGGATAGCCAGCTTCAAAGAGCATCGTTGCCATTTCGGGCAACACGGCGATTTCGTCGCCAAGTTGGCGTCTTAGGACTTCACAGACTGCGGTCTTTCCCGCCGCAGGGCCACCCGTGAGCACGACGCGTTTCCCCATTCTTTTGGAAGTCGCAAGTGAAAATCGTGCCACTGAGTCTCTCCTGATTTTTCGAGTCCTTTGGGCTAGGCGCCTCTGCATGGCACGCTGGAACTCAGTGTACACGACTTAGAAGCCTTGAGCCGATGGCCGCATTGAACGCCATGTCGACCTCCCCTCAGTCGCCGAAAACCCATCGCTCAAATTTCGCTCGAAGTTTTCTCTTTCTGCTCGCGACCACCAAATCGTCGACAAAATCTCGGGTCGTAAACGGCACGAAGACGCGGCGCTGATGCAGGCGTCGGAGGAACTTGATCATCGCGCGATCGCCGCCCAAGTCAGCGGCGACTTCCTTCATGATCATGGCTCCTTCGTCGTAGGCCGATTCGTCAAAAGCGATTTCAATGGGAGATTGGGCGGAAACTAGGTCCGACTTGAAGTTCTTGGGAAGATCGTCCAAATCGTCGCGTTCTAGCCACCACACCACGATGGCTTCGTCGAGCCAAGTGTCTCGCCAGGTCTTAAGCAGCAAGGTACAACCCCAGTACATGTGGACGAGTTCGTGTTCGAGCGAATCAAGGCCGGTGATGGTGGCCCCGAAGTACTCCATGCCATCTTCCCAATCAATGAGGAGCACCTTCACAAAGGGCACTGGGAGTTTCCCGAAGTCCTTGGCTAAGCGCGGAAGGGTCGCCTCGACGATCTTGCGGGCGCGTTGGTTCGTCTTTCTGCTCTGAGTCGAAACGAGCGTGATCGGGGTGTCGCCAACTTTGAACTCTTCGACCTGAACGTCTTGGCTCGGAATCGCCGCCAACAATACGGTGTAGCTTGAGACCTCGCGCGGGGTCTTCAATGTGTGAACGGTTAGATCCTTGGATTCAGTGCTGACAAGATCACCAGATCCCAGGATCAAATAGTCCTCTTGGCCTCGCACACGGACCTGGATTCGATGCAGGGCCAGCTCTTCTGGAGAGTTGATCGTGGGCCAAATGACTTCGTTGCCGAGACCAATGGTGTCATCGACGCTGGAAATGAACCAACCGGGACGCTCCTTCGAAAAACAGCCCCAAAGCTGCCAACGCATGGTCAGCTCGTGTTGGACTTTGGGGGCAAGGTCCCGCTGGAACTCCAAAGCGCGCTCGGCCGAGCTGCCGATCACGCGGCGACGAAGGTCTTTGGGGTCTTGGCCGTTGAGCCGCTCACCGTTGAGTTTGATCTCTTCGATCGTCACGCCGCTCGAACAGTTACTTTTGAGAGGGTCAAAGTGAATCAAGGGACGGCTTTGGCCGGGCCGCATCCGAAACAACACTTTCGCCTCGCCCCAAGCTCGGTCGAGTTTGGGGTCGAGCTCGTAGCTGACGTCGATAGACTTGATGTCAATCCGAAAGGCCGCGGCCAGTGCGGCATCGATGCTCGCCATAGGGGAGCGCTTATGCGCCTGAGCCGCCGTGTCATCGATCTCCCGGGCGCCGGAATCTCCACTCCCAAACAAACCCATGCCCATAGCCAAGACCACGAGCAACCCGGAGACTGCCCGCAGGCACTTCGAAACCCTGTCAAACGCCATCGAGAGCCCTTTCTAAGTCCTGCATGAGATCTTCGATATCCTCAATGCCCGCAGAGTAGCGAATCAGCCCCTCGGGAATCCCCAAGGCCGCTCTTTGGGCTGGCGTGCACTCAACGTGGCTGGTCAAGGCTGGCGGCCCAACCATGGTTTCGACGGCGCCAAGGCTTGCGGCAGCGTGCGCAAACTGGAGCCCCTCACAAAACCTTCGCACCGCCTCAAAGTCGTCGCCCAAACTAAAACTCAACATGCCCCCAAATCCACGCATCTGGCGTCGTGCGACTTCGTGGCCGGGGTGTCCGCTAAGTCCGGGGTAGTGCACCGCGCTCACTTTCGGATGCCCCGCCAAAAACTGCGCCACCGACATGGCGTTGGCGTTGTGACGCTCAACCCGCAACTGAAGCGTCTTCATGCCGCGTAGCAACAAGTAAGCCGAATCCGGCGAAAGAGAAGCCCCGTTGATTTCGCGATACGAATAAACCTTATCGACCAATGTGCGCTTACCCACCACGACGCCGCCCAAAGCATCGCCATGACCTCCGAGATACTTAGTGGCGCTGTGAACCACGAGATCCGCGCCGAGAGCCAGAGGATTCTGGTTAACCGGCGTCGCAAAAGTGCTGTCGACAATTAGGATCGACCCGGCTGCGTGAGCCGCGTGCGCGATGCGTTCGATGTCGAGGACTTCCAGCATCGGGTTCGTGGGGGTTTCGATGTACACCAGATCAAAGCGTTCGGTAATGGCGCTGACGATCTTGTTGTCGA
>JAZGFI010000016.1:0-3035 GCA_036479435.1 Planctomycetota bacterium
TCTCGGCAAAGAGACCTTCGAGTTCAGGATCGGCGGCGGCGGTCTCGCCTTTGGCGGCCGTCGCCAGCATTTCGCGGTGGACCCGCTCCATCATGCCTTTGGGCCAGTGCTCATCGTGCGGAGCAAACAGAGAGCTGTGGTCGCGGCCCTTCACCATGAGAATGTCCGCGTCGCTGTTGAAAGCTGCGAGGTCGTCTTTCAAGAGCTTGCAAGCGCCGTCTAAGTAGAAGGTGTCTTCGGTGCCGATCCAGATGTGGAGCTTGCCCTTTAGGGCAGGCTCGAGGATCGAGTAGTTTTCGCGAAGGATCAGGCCGATGTCGAAGTTAGCCCAGTAGGCCGCAACGTCGCGGTCGATGGCGCCCGTTTCGCGATCAAAAATCGGCTGCGGGCGTCCATCGTCGCCCTTGGGACTGAAGACGGCGTCGAAACTCGCCATTTGCCCGCCATAAGGGGCCGTTTTGTGCTCGCGGCGGGTGAACTGCTCGAGGGTGGCTAAGACCCGTCCGCCACGGCGCACCAGCGGGCGCGCTTCGCCGTTTTCATCGACGTAGGCGTTCTCATCGCGATAGATGTCAATGTTGGTGAAGTCGCGAAAATCGACCGGGTCTGGAGCGGTGGACCAAGTGCTACCGAAGGTCTTCGGGTAGTTGACTTGCAACCAAAGGGTACTCCAGCCGCCGCTTGAGTGGCCAGTCAAAAAGCGCTTGTGGTCGGGGCGTACGCCGCCGAAGAGCTTCTCGACTTCGGGGATGAACTCTTCGACGAGAGCCGCGCCCCAGGGCCCGGTGTTCACCGAGTCAGCGAAAACGTGGTGGCCCATCGCGCAAGAAGCATTCAAAAAAACGTAGGCCATTCGCGGATAACCGGCCTTCATCTTGTCTTGCAGGGTCTTTCCTCGATTCCAAGCTCCCCAATGCGAGCCGCCAAAACCGTGGACGTTGTAGCAGACGGGAATCTGTTCGCTGCCGTCGTAGTCCGCAGGCAAGATGACGGCCGCTTCGACGGCCACTTCGCGGCCCCAGAACCGCGAGAGCTTGTCCGACACCATCCGCATGTATTGAACCGGGGAGTTGTCCCACTTGTGTTTCGGGATGTGCGAGATCCAAGGGCCGAAGTCACTTTTGGTGACCGGGCCTAAAGACTTGATCACCAAGTCATCAAACCAAACCGGCTCGGCTCCTCGTTGATAAAGCAAAACTTCGAAGGAAGTCGCATCCTTGGCAACCCCAAAGATGATCTCGCGCTGTTCCCAATCGGGCGACTGGCAAAGGTCGTCGAAGCGGTCGGCCCGCAGGCCGCCAGCGTGGCCGGCCCTTCCGACGCGGATTCCCAAGGAGCCGCTCGTTTTTTCTGCGAGGATCGAGCTGCGAATCAACACCGAAACTGAAACGACCATGCCGCGAAAAGCAGCGACGTCGATGGACCGGCTAAGGACACGGACGCCGGCCCCAGCCCGGCCCGTTCCCGGGGTCACCATCAGGCAGTACCGACCGCTTTTGGAACCAGGAGCTTGGTACTCGTAGGCGCCTGGCGCCCGTTTTTGCCAGCCGTCTTCGCGGCCCGCACTTTCAAAGTCGTAGCTCAGAGTGGGGGCAGCATTTTGGCCGAAACTCGCGAGCGCTAGGCTCAACAGCAACAGACCACTGCTGCTCACAAGCAGAAAGGAGCGCAGAAAAGGCTGGGGATTCATGTCTGTGTTTCCTCATGGTTTCCAAAACGACTGTCGGCCGCCTCGTGGGGGCCGGGGCATCAATCTTCCATCGACTGAACGCCCGGCATTAGGCATGCTTTCGGCACTGAGAACGCTGTGAATTGTAAGCGCCCGGCGCACCGCGGGAAAAGGGCCTTTATGGGGTGAGGATTATTCCTGCCCTTCGAGGCCAATCCGTTAGAACTATGGGGAATTCGGCTTCGATCCGCCATTTTGGGTCAGGACCGCAAGCTCGCGAGATACGGGAGAATCGGGATGATCCGCTCAGTCAGAGCACTTTTGCTACTTGGGGCCGCCATCTGCTCGTTGACCGTGTCCGTTTCGAGCGTTTTGGCTCAAAGTTCCGTCCCAAGTGGCGGGACCATGTCCTCGGGCGGGCCGCTGCGCCCCGACCAGGGCTGCTACGACGTTCAGCACTACCGCCTCATCTTGAAGGTCGACCCAAAACAGCGCGAAATCTCGGGCGAGCTAACCATGCGCGCTCTCATGCTGTCGGACTCCAAACATCTGACCCTGCACCTCGACTCCCTTCTCAAGGTCAGCGGCGTGAGCCTTTTGTCTCGCGAAGCCAATTGGAAGCACACGGACGGCATCATCCGCGTCACCACCGAGTCTATCTTTAGGCGCGGCAGCATCGTCGAGGTCCGGGTCCACTACCGCGGTCACCCCCGCATCGCAAAAGCTCCGCCCTGGCAAGGGGGCTTCACCTGGTCCAAGACCAAAAGTGGCGCGCCGTGGATCGCGACTTCTTGCCAAGGCCAAGGCGCCGACTTGTGGTGGCCCTGCAAAGACCACCCTTCCGACAAGCCCAGCTCCATGGACCTCATCATCTCGGTTCCAAAGGGCCTCACTTGTGCCAGCAATGGCACGCTGAAAGAGCAAAAGACGAAGGGAGATTGGACGACTTTTCATTGGCACATCGCCAATCCCATCAGTAACTACTGCGTCGCCTTAAACATCGCGCCCTACAAGCGCCTCGACGCGAAAATGAGATCTTTGGACGGCACGACTTTTCCCGTTTACTTTTGGGTCTTGCCCGAGGACGAGAAAAAAGGTCGCGCCATCTTGCCTCAGTTCATTCGGCACCTGCACTTCTTCGAAAAAACCATCGGGCCCTACCCCTTCCGCAATGAAAAGTACGGCGTCGTTCAAACGCCCCATCTCGGGATGGAACACCAAACCATCATCGCCTACGGCAACCGATTCAATGGCCTCCGCGGTGACTATGACTGGCTACACCACCACGAGCTTTCCCACGAGTGGTGGGGCAACCTCGTCACTTGCCGCGACTGGAAGGACATGTGGATTCACGAGGGCTTTGGCA
>JAZGFI010000017.1:0-102606 GCA_036479435.1 Planctomycetota bacterium
ATCTAGATCAAAGTGGATGCGAATTTGCTTTTTGTCTACGACGAAACAAAAGTCGTTGAAAACGGCCTCGAAATGAGGGTTACGGGAGGTTCGCCTCAGTCACTTTTTCTCGATGCGGAATCGCTGCATTGCGTCCTATCGCTATGCCTCCTCGACGATAGTAGGCCGCGAATTTACACTAAGGCAAGGTGGCAATTTCGAGGGAGCGTATCCCCGAAGCTGCGATCAGGTTCATATCCGCGTCGACCGCAGTGATGGCCCAGATGAAATAGTGGTTGTTGCGCACATGCAGCACGATCTCGGGCGGCACGGTAATCTCCAACTCGATCAGAGTTCCATCAGGTGTCTCTGACGTTCTTGAGACGGGCAGCTGGCGGGTGATGATGCAATGGGTCGCGCAGTAGAGCGAAAACAAGAATTCGCGACTTTCGATTCCCTTGGTCGTGAAGGTAAATCGGTTGGTTAGGGACGCTGGCTCTAGAGCATTGAGGGTGATCTTGCCTCCCTTGGGAGGCGATACGAGCCGGATTTCGTCACCGGGATTTGGGCCAAAGGCTCCGGGGTGCGAAAGGACGTAGTCGTGGTGGTCCTTTTCAACGGGACGAAAGGTCATCAGGGCGGTTCGGCGCCCATCGTACAATCCTAGGTTTCTAAGTGGCAAGAGATAGGGAACACTCGCATCTACTTCTTCCGATCGGACCAGCAATACCCCCAGGTCGCGATCGACAAAAGGACGCCGTAGGGCAGGGAAGATGGCTCCAGATGCAGTGAAACCGCCTCCGAAGTAGTCCAGTTCTTGGTATCCCAAGATCGCGATGGTGTCAGTAGTGGCGGGAAGTTCCCGCGCCGCATCGCGGATGCTGTCTAGGGTCGTTTCGACGCCGTGATTGGCGTGGACATAGAGTTCTTGGCTCGGTCGGCTCGCGAGCAATGATGCCGCTAACAAGAATGCACTAGGCAAGTAGCGCAACACGAGATTGCGGTGTTGACTGGTGGCGGCGAGTAAGACGGCAAGAACGGCAAAGGGCGTGTACATGCCTCGCGTGTTGACGAGGTGTTCGTTGATGACGTTGACGAGCGTCGCGAGGATGAAGGGGACGATTCCCAGCAGCGCCAACAAAGGAAACAAGCGAGCGACTTTTCGGTTCATCCCGGTCACAAGGGCCAGTCCGAATAGGGCTGAACCGGCGAGGAACAAGATCCCCAAGGCGACTCGAAACCAAGATTCTTGTGCGTCAAAGAGCTGCGTTGAAAGCGGGAAAAAAACCGTGCTCGTTGAGTCGCGATAGGCAGCGAAAGCTGCTCCGCTGAAGGGTGAGCCGATTTCTTTCTCGCCGTACTTGCCGACGAAAGAATCGAAGATTCGGTAACGAACGGCGAAATAGAGCCCCAAGGCTAACAGCAATGGCCAGCCTCTTTCCGCGACGCGACTTAGGCGATGGCGCCAAGACGTTTCTTCGGATTCTGGGATCGGAAACAAGTCAATAACCAGCAAGGCGGGTACGAAGGCAATGGCGGACTCTTTGCACATCAAGGCCATCGCCGCGAACAGCGCTGGCACGAACCGGCGGTCGGGCTTTGCCAGCTTGAACAAGAGCGCCAAGGAACCGAAAATCCAAGAGAGACTTTCCGATCGCGCCGCCGTCCAAGACACGACTTCCAATTGTACCGGGCTCACCAAAAACCACAGGGTGGCCGCTGCGAGGGACCAGCTTGGGGCGCGTGGTAGCAGGCGTCGGGTCAACAAAAACAACAGTAACCCGCAGAACAAATGCAGAAGCAAATTCACGACTTGGTAGCTGGACGCATCCGTGCCGCCGAGGCGAACGTTGAGCGCGTAGGAGAGGGCAACTATGGGGCGATAGAGCTGGTAATCCTCGACCGGCTTGATGGAATAAAAGAACTTCGTGAACTCAAGCGAGTTGGACTCGTCGAAGTTCTCGTCGTGCTTAGGACCGTAAACAACGGTGCGAATGTTGTGGTAGTCGTCAGTGAGGAAGCCCCCACGAAGGCTCGGCAAGAGCATTGCGGTCGCTACCACCAATGCGATCACGATGGCCGCGAAGTCCATTCCGCGAACCACTACATTCGGCGTTTCACCGGACAAACCTATTCCTCAGCGGTTTCAGAAATCAGCAACGGCAGATCGAGCCGGACCCCGGCCGATTTCAGGTGAGTCCAGGGAGCGCCTAGTAGAAGCATACGTCAGGATTCTCGTCGGCGCGATCCTCGAACTTGAGGCTTTCGCGCTCGGGATCAAATGATGGTGCGAAGGCCGCCAAACTGCAGGGCCCGCCTCTTTTATGTCGGCGCGACGGCCCGAAGTACTCCCTGCCATTTGTGATAGCTGTGTTTGGGCCAGGCATTCCCTGTGCGGCGGTCCAATGCGGCCTTCAATTGCTTTAAGTTATTAAATAGGAAGCGATTTCGATCGCGCCGGAGGGGATTCCAGGTCGATTCTTCAGGGCTTGGGCTTGGCACTCAGGTGTATCATTCTAATATGCCGATATGGGAATGAACGATTTGTCTCGGCTTTTCAAGTCGCTTTCGGACGAGACGCGCCTCCGGGTATGCCATCTGCTCGCCCGTGAAGAACTTTCGCCTAGTGAAATTGGCGAGGTACTCAACCTGGCTCAACCGCTTGTGTCGAAACAGTTGGCGGCGCTAAGGGAGACGCTCCCGATTCGAGAACGGCGAGAAGGGCGACGGGTGTTTTTGGAGATGGACCGCGAAAGCCCGCAGGTCCGAGACTTCTTCGCCTGGATCGATCCCCAGTTCTTGTCGAGTGAGGTTTGCCGCCGTGACTTGGCTCGCTTGCGCGCAACGCGAGAAAAAAAACAATTCGGTTACGAGGCGGCCGCGCCCGGTGACCTTGGGCGACGTTATCTCCCGGGGCGAACTTGGGAGGGGCTTGCACGCACGCTGCTGACTCTCGTGCCGCCGCGTTCAATCCTGGACATTGGAATCGGCGATGGTGAGCTGACACTGTTGTTGGCCAAATGCGCGTCGCGGCTTGTCGCTGTCGATCCCGATCGCGGGGCGCTTCAGCGCTTGGAGAAAAAATCGCTGAAGGCTGGTTGTACGGTAATCGAGACCCGAGTGGGCGTTCTTGAGGACCTTCCCTTAGATGAAGCAGAAGTTGATCTCGTGTTTGCGAGTCAGGTTTTCCATCACAGCGACGACATGACGGGTGCTTTCAGCGAGTGTAAGCGAGTTCTGACTCCCGGCGGGCGGCTTGTCGTCTTGGATTTACTGGCCCACCGAGAAGATTGGGTGCGTGGCAAACTCAGCCACAGCAAGCTCGGTTTCGAAGCCGAAGAACTGTTAACGGCTATCAGCGCAGCTGGCTTTGAGAACGCCAGCGTTTACCCGGTGGCGCGCGATCGCAAGTCGCCTCATTTTGTGACTCTGTTGGCCACCGGCTCAAAACCAGTGCCGGAGTCAAGCACCCCCACTAACTCGGAGACAGATTGATGTCCCTCGAAAATGAAATCAAAAGCCGCATTCTCGTCATGGACGGGGCGATGGGGACGATGATCCAAGGCTACGAACTTAAGGAAGCGGATTTCCGCGGCGAAAGATTTGCCGACCACGCCTTGGATCTTCGTGGCAACAACGATTTGTTGTCGCTCGTGCGACCCGACATCGTCGAGGCTATCCACCTGGAGTATTTCCGCGCGGGGGCGGACATCGTCGAAACGAATACCTTCAGCAGCACCTTGATCGCTCAAGCCGACTATGGACTTGAGGCCTTGGCCTACGAACTCAACTTAGAGTCCGCAAAGATCGCCAAGATCGCGGCGGAAAAAGCGGCGGTTGACGGTCGCCCTCGTTTTGTCGCTGGGGCTTTGGGTCCGACGAACAAGACGGCATCCTTGTCTCCCGACGTCGAAGACCCCGGCCGGCGGGACATTCGCTATGACGATCTCGCGGCTGCATATTCTGAACAGGCGCGCGGCCTTCTGGACGGTGGCGTTGACTTGTTGCTCGTGGAAACGGTCTTCGACACCTTGAATGCGCGGGCAGCCCTTTTTGCCATCGACTCCCTTTTTGCAGACGGGGCACGTCGGGTTCCGGTGATGGTGTCGGGGACGATTACAGACTCGAGTGGGCGAACGCTTTCCGGTCAGACCCCAGAGGCGTTTTGGAACTCCGTCCAACACGTTCAACCTTTTTCGGTGGGCCTTAATTGCGCGCTCGGGCCCGAGCAGATGCGTCCGTTTCTAGCCGACGTTTCAAAGGTCGCCACGACCTACGTGAGTTGCTATCCCAACGCAGGCTTGCCGAATGACTTTGGCGGCTACGATGAAACTCCAGAATCCGTCGCCGCCCACATTAAGGACTTCGCCGATTCTGGCTTCGTCAATATCGTTGGAGGATGCTGCGGGACAACCCCCGCGCACATCCAAGCTATCGCCAAGGCGGTCGAAGGTGTCAAGCCTCGCGAGATTCCTACGCTCGATTCCGCGCTTCGCCTGAGCGGCCTGGAGCCGCTCAACATCACCCCCGCACTCAACTTCATCAATATTGGTGAACGGACCAACGTTACTGGCTCTCGCAAGTTCGCTCGCCTCATCCGCAACGAATACTACGAAGATGCCCTGAGTGTGGCGCGTCATCAGGTTGAGGGGGGAGCTCAGATTATTGATGTGAACGTAGACGACGGTCTTTTGGATTCAGAGTTGGTCATGCAGACCTTTTTGGACTTAGTCGCTACCGAACCGGATATCGCTCGAGTCCCGGTCATGGTCGATTCCTCGAAGTGGTCCGTCATTGAATCTGGCCTCAAATGTTTACAGGGCAAAGGCATCGTCAACTCGATCAGCCTCAAGGAGGGAGAAGAGGCATTTTTGGCTCATGCCGCTCTAATTCGCCGCTACGGTGCCGCCGTCGTGGTCATGGCCTTCGACGAAAGTGGTCAAGCAGATAACTACGAGCGGCGCATCGAGATTTGCAAACGAAGCTACGACCTCCTAGTTGATCGCGCCAAATTCCCCCCCGAAGACATCATCTTTGATCCCAACATCCTCACGGTGGCGACGGGGCTTTCGGAACACGACAACTATGCTGTCGACTTCATCGATGCCACGCGTTGGATTAAGGAGAACCTGCCCGGCGCACGCGTGAGCGGCGGCGTGAGTAACGTGAGTTTCTCCTTTCGCGGCAACGAGGTCGTGCGCGAAGCGATGCACGCGGCTTTTTTGTACCACGCGATTCAAGCCGGGCTAGACATGGGGATTGTCAACGCGGGGCAGCTCGCTGTCTATAACGAGATCCCGGAAGAGCTTCTGACTCTGGTTGAGGATGTATTGCTGAACCGCCGGTCCGATGCAACCGAACGCTTGGTGAACTTTGCCGAGACCGTCAAGGGCAAGGGGAAAGAGCGGGTTGAGGATCTCTCTTGGCGCGAAAACTCTGTGGCGGAACGACTCAGTCATGCCCTGGTGAAGGGGATCACGGAGTACATCGAAACCGATACGGCGGAGGCGATGGAGTTGCTCGGCAGCCCGCTCGCGGTCATCGAAGGACCGCTGATGGACGGTATGAACGTCGTCGGAGATCTGTTTGGGGAGGGAAAGATGTTCTTGCCCCAGGTCGTAAAAAGTGCCCGCGTCATGAAGAAATCCGTGGCTTGGCTCGAGCCTTTTATGGACGAAGAGAAAGCGAAGTCCGGCGTGTCCAGCGCTGGCAAGATCTTGTTGGCGACGGTCAAGGGCGACGTCCATGACATCGGCAAGAATATCGTCGGGGTTGTCCTCGCTTGCAACGGCTACGAGGTCATCGATTTGGGCGTGATGGTTCCCTGCGATAAGATCCTCGATGCCGCGGCCAGCGAAGGGTGTGACATTGTCGGGCTTTCCGGTCTTATCACGCCATCGCTCGACGCGATGGTCGACGTCGCGGCTGAAATGACCAGGCGCGGGCTCACCACGCCCTTGCTAATTGGGGGAGCGACGACCTCCAAAATGCACACTGCGGTGCGCATTGCCCCCGCCTACGCGGGCCCGGTGGTCCACGTTCTGGACGCTTCGCGCAGTGTTCCCGCGACCCGCAGCCTGGCGAGTCCCCACTTGCGTGAGGAGTTTCAGCGTGAGGTTGTCGCCGAGTACGACATTCTCCGAGCTCGCCGTGCCGCGGCGACTCGCCGCAATGCGGGCGAACTCTACAGCCTCAAGGATGCTCGCGAATGCCGCCTGAAAGTCGACCCGGCAGGATTTGAGGATCTCGCCGCACCCACCTTCGTGGGCGCACGAGTGGTCGACGATATCGATTTGCGCCGCGTTGCAGAGCTCATCGACTGGACGCCGTTTTTCCGCACTTGGGAGTTGGCGGGCCGTTACCCCGACATCTTGCGCGACGGCGTGGTTGGTAAGGAAGCCCGCATCCTTTTTCAGGACGCCCAAGACCTACTCAACGAGATCCTCGATGAGGGCCGATTCGAGATCGGTGCGGTTATAGGTTTTTACGAAGCTAAGGTGGATGATCGAGATCGCGCCCATCTTCAGCACGATGGGGACGAAGTCGCCTGCCTGAACTTTTTGCGCCAGCAACTCCCACGCTCGCGCTCAAAGAGCTGCTTGTCTCTATCAGACTACTTGCCGTCTCAAGAGGTCGACACCGTCGGCCATATTGGGATGTTTGCGCTGTGCATCAAGGGCGCCGAGGCCATGTGCTTAGCAGCCGAGGCTGATCACGATGACTATCGCTCCATCATGGTCAAGGCTCTCGCCGATCGCCTTGCCGAGGCCCTTGCTGAGTATCTTCATCGCCGAGTCCGCACCGAGTTTTGGGGCTACGCATCAGCGGAGTCCCTTAGCAATGAGGATCTCATTCGTGAACGCTACCAGGGCATTCGACCGGCGCCGGGCTATCCCGCTTGCCCAGAGCACTCCGAAAAGGCCGTCATGTGGTCTTTGATGAAAGTCGAAGAAAAGATCGGCCTGTCGTTGACCGAGTCATTTGCCATGTATCCAGCGGCGGCCGTCAGTGGTTTCTACTTTGCCCATCCCGAAGCGAAGTACTTTGGCTTGGGCAAGATTGCTGCCGACCAGATCCGAGATTATGCCGAACGCAAAGGCCTGACTTTCGATCAGGTTTCGCGATCACTCTCGACTCACTTTGACGATTGATCGCTCCGACAATGTAGGTCAAATAAAAAGAGAGGACCTGCGAGTCATCGCGGGCCCTCTCTTTGTGAGGTGAATCAAAAGAGCACATCGTCAGGCGACGAGGGCTCTGAGTTCAAAGTCTAGAATGTCAAGCGGCTAACTTCAGAGATCGAACCGATAGGACCAGCGGCCGTGATTTCAATCGCGGTGTGGTCGAGAACAGTTCCGGTCGGAACCGTGGCCGGGAACGCGCCGAAGAAGTAGGCACCGTTCATGTCCGCTGAGATGTGGAAGGGGTGACCACCCAAGGCCACTCCCAACTGGGCGATTTGGAAGTCACCGAAGTTGATGCCGAAGAAGGGACCCGTACCCACGGCTTGCGAGGGGTTGATGTCGAAGAAGTTGTAGATCCTCGAGCCCGGCTGGAAGCCCGACAGACCGAGGATGAGGTCGCCGTTACCAGAGGTGTTGAGCTTGGTCTCGACCTCAGTCGCTGGCGGGATGTAGTCCAACTCGATACTGGCCAGCGTCGGCGTTCCACCCGTGAGGTTGAAGACAAAGCTGATGTTCGCGCTGGAGAAGGCGGAATTAATGAAGTCGAGGACTTGCGATCCCGAGCCGATACGCGTCGAAACACCAAGTCCCGGCGACAGTGAGGTGATGGCTCTTACGATGGTGGGTTGCGCTTCCCAAGCTCCCGACAGGCTGAAGTAGTCGGGCGTAAGCGTCGGGTTGTGGGCGTAGGAGCTAGAGATGATCAAGTCATCGAAGCCCGGGTTTGCCGACAAGAAAATGGTGGCTGGCGCAAAGGCAGCACCGCTTAAGAAGATCGGATCAGTGCCGGAGAAAGTTCCGGTAACGGAGAAGGAGGTCCCGATGAGTGGCTCGACTGCAGGCGTTGTGATATTCACGCCACCTGGCGTGGTGTAGCCTCCGATGACACCCGTGATCGTCATCATGTTGCCCGCGCCGAAGACGAGCTGAGCGCCGCGGTCGACGATAAGGCTGCTGACCTCACCGGTGCCAAAGATGATCTGATTGAAGGTCGTGTTGGCGAGAGAAAGGCCCTCGGGAACTCCGACTTCTACCCAGTTCGCGGTATCAGCGTAACCTGTGTAATTCATGCCCGGAATGCCAGTGTAGGCACCGATGAGCAAGGATGTCATGGTGTCGCCGTAGTCCAAGCTGATGAGCTGGAACGGCAGGCCATCGTTGCGGACCAAGCGTACTCCCTGGAGAGCTTGGCCAGTAGTGACGCTCGTGCCGTTGAAGTGGGAGTTTTCGTAGAAGTTACCCGGCGTTGCCAAATCTGCGGTGTTGTGGGAGTGCCCTGGCGTGAAGCCGTTGCCGCCATCGTCAACCAGCCACACGAACTCCAAGGTGTAGTCGGGGCCTTCGGGATGCATGGCTCCGTAGGTGCCCGCTCCCGTAGTTGGGACGAGGGTGAACGTCACGGTGTACATGGTGCCACCGGGGCCTGCGACGACGATGTTGTCAAAGCGGAAGTTGCCCGCATTGACGTTGTTGTAATTCGGGACAAAGAAAATCTCCGTACCGACAACCGGCGGACCCTGTGCGGGGGGCACGACTTGCGCGACAAGAGAAGGGACGACGTTGATCACGACAAGAGCCATGACTAGGGCAATTAGGACCGTATAGCGACGGGTAGTTGGCATTTGATCACCTCGATCAAGATTGGGATTGCGGACTTTTACGCACCGTAACTGCGGCCCGATCCGGATTACCGGGGCGGCCACGAGATACTGGATTCGCTCGCGAAGTCTAAAATTTCCCCAAGGTCTTGTGAAGCTTCACTTTGGGCAAGGTTGCTGCGGGTTGGTTGTTTTTGGCCGGAATTGCTGCGAATGGCCGTCAATTGGCTCTTAGGCACAGTCCTGAGACAGTGTCGATCTTGCCGCACGCGCCTCATTTCCCACTATTTTTTCAAAAAAAAGAAGATTCCGGCCGTTGCTGGCCAGTTATCGCAGTTTGGAGATGCCATTTGGGGCGAGTCGGCGGGCGAGGGAGGCCCTAAATCCACTTCCCCAAGATGAAGCCCAAGGCGAGGCCGTTGGCAGCGCCGACAAGCCAAGGCCAGATCGAAGAAGGTGAGTTTTTCTTCAGTTGCGGCAGAGCAATGGCTTCGGTGCGCTCGTCGTGGATGGACGCCTTGGAGTCCGATGTGGCCATTGGTGGTCGGAGTTTAGAGGGAAGGAAGCTCGAACAGTTCGGCGCCAACTCGGCCGTTCGCGCCCAACGGCCTTCCAAAAGAGCTTCGATGTCGTCAAGGAGCTCTTCGTAAGTTTGGTAACGGCGATTGCGATCGAATGCCATCATGCGATCTAAGACGCGAACGAGGCCCGGGTTTAATTGGGGCCTTAAGTCGAGAGGGTGGATCAGCCGTTCTTCGAGTTTCTGCTTGATCGAGGCGATGGCGCTTTCCGCATCATAGGGTCTGACCCCAGTGACCATCTGGTAGAGCGTTGCCCCTAGTGAGTAGATGTCGGCGCGAAAATCGACGACTTCACCGCGTGCTTGCTCGGGAGCCATGAACGAAGGGGTGCCCGCGATGCAACCCGCAAGTTCGCGATCGGACGTTGCCGCACCCTGGGCCGTCTCTTCCATCATGGCGAGACCGAGGTCCGTCACCTTGACTTGGATTTCGGACTGCACCCGACTCGCGTCAGCAACGCCGCCTTTCGCGAACATCAAGTTCGCCGGTTTGACGTCGCGGTGGATGACACCCAAGCTCAGGGCGTGACTCAATCCCAAGATGGCGTCTCTTACAATCCGCAGCGCGCAGTCTTCGGCGAGAGACTCCTCGGCGCGGATGAGTTCCGCGCAATTGATGCCCTCGACGTATTCCAAGGCGAGGAAGAAGCGGCCGTCCGCCTCGCCATAGTCGTAAGCCGCGACGATGTTGGGATGATTGAGTCGCGCCACGGCCCTCGCCTCGATTTCAAAGCGAGCGACCGCTTCGGGATCTAGACAGCGATTTGGGGTCAGGACTTTGAGGGCGACGATGCGCTGGAGTTTTTCCTGCACCGCTTGAAACACCACACTCATGCCGCCCTGGCCCAGGCGACCGATGATGCTGTAACCGGGAATGTAGCCGCAGCGTGAGCCGTCGGCCGCGACCATCATGACGCCGTCGTCTTCAACGGCGGCAACGGGCTTGGCATCGAAAAAGGTGGACGCTTCGAGTTCAGCCGATTCGACGTCTTGTTCGGGGGGCGGCGTCAGATCGAAAACCAGCGTATCTAGGTCACAGGAACCGCTGATTTCGGCCTCCTCACCTCGCAGTTTTTCGTCTTGATGCATGCGTTTAGATCCGCCCAGACTCCAGCCAAATCCGATTCTCGCGGATCCCGGGCTAGTAGCCGTTGTGTGTTCCGAGTTGTTGTGCTGTTCTGGCGAACAGAAAGGGTCATGCTTGTTCTCGGAACGCGATCGACTTCAGCTTAAAGCTGGATAATTAATTGATGGTCGGCGGCGACGGCTGAGGGGCAAAATCGCTGTCGGGTTGACGAAGAATGGACGCCGCGTTGAGCGCTTCCATTGCATGCAAAAAAAGTCAGCCGACGTCGATTTGTGGCCTGGGGATGGCAATCTGACCGGATCAGCCTGGTCCAGTTTCTATCTTTGCGGCGGCCGCTCCGCGTGGTATCGCACGACAAAGCCGCTGACGGTCAAGTTGAGTGGTTTGCAAGCGAAGAAACACACCCTGCTCAAACAAAACACTCGGCATTGAGGCTCTTCACCATTCGATCTGGCGTGAGTTCTGCAGCAAGACGAACGGGTTGGGATCTTTCAACCTGAAACAAAGAAGATCGGGTGAGTGCCATTCTGCGACAAAGTCCTACAAGTCGGAGAGTTTCTTGCCATCCATGCGGCCATATTGCGCGCTCTGCGTGGGCCAGCTCTCTAGATCAATCCGCAGTCTGGTTGTCTCATCAAGACCCGTCAAATGTGAACCGCAACAACCAAGATCTCATGAATCGCGGACAACTATAGATTCGATTATAGAAGGCTTCCTTCCTCTCCTGTAGTGTTGTAAGTTGCCGCTATGACTGCGTCGATTCGTCGCGACTGAGTCATAGGAGCTTACTTTTGTTTCGCGAGAGAAATCCCTCATGAAAATCTCATGCTACATCGTGATGGTGTGTGCCCTGTCAACGGCCTCTTCTTGCACCGACGGCAGGTCAGACGCGACGATTGTTTTCAACTCGGCGCCAACGCTGAGTTCGATCGGAAACCAATTGACGCAAGAGACAAGGACGATGAGTCTGAGCCTAGACGCGTCCGATGACGACGTGGACGATAGTCTGAGTTTCAGCGTCATGCCTATGCTGTCGTTTGCGAATTTGACTGATAATGGCAACGGGACCGCAACCTTGGATTTGACGCCACAAATTGGCGATCAGGGTGACTACGAAATGACGATTCGAGTGACGGATGATGCCAGCGATTCCAAGTTCAAGCAGGAGATCATTCGGCTTGTCGTCGTCGACGTCAGTGCGATGCAGATTAGTGGAATCGTTTTGGACTCCGTGAACTTGCTGCCGGTCGCAGATGCGATCGTGACCCTACAAGCGACGACGACGCAAACGACGACAGCAGCGGACGGCAGTTACACGACCTATATTGATCCCGCGGCAAATGAAGTTCTTGTTGCCGCGAAAAGAGGCTTTTACAACGAGCCCATCGATACCCAAACAGGAGGCACCGCCTTCCTTATTCAGCTCAGGCCGGTTCACGTTGGAAACAACGTCAACTACCAGTTTCTCGATCCCCTGCTCTGTGCCGTTTGCCATCCGAACCAAGTGAGCGAGTGGCAAAACTCCATCATGGCCAAGGCTGGCCAGAACATGTGGATGCACGACGTCTACGCTGGCAACGGCACTCCCGGAGGCATGGGCGGCTTCGTGTACACGCGCGATTCTGTGTTCGCCGGCACGAACCCCGATTCGGTTTGCGCTTCTTGCCATCAGCCTGAGGCGTGGATTGCCGCAGGGTTTAGCGGCAGAGTCGAAGGACCAACCGACGCCAATTATCCCTCGCCGGCAACCGTCCATGGTGTTTCTTGCGAGACCTGTCACAAGATCGCCAATGTCGACACGACCAAGATGAACTTCCCAGGGATTCTCCCCGAGTCGGTGACTTACAACCGACCGGAATTCGGAACGCAAGTGCAGTACGGCTTGCTGCCGGATGTTGGTTTTCAGTTGCCTGGCTTCATGCAGCCAACTTATCAGCCTCAGTTGGTTGCAGAAATATGCGGCACTTGTCACCAAGACCAAACCGATATCAACCAAGATCACACGTTCATGGGCATTACCTCAGAGCCGACTTTCAAGGAGTGGAAAGAGTCGCCCTATGGCGACCCGAATTCCGGAATTTACCAGTCTTGTATCGACTGCCATATGCCACCGGCTGGACTCACCGAGATCTGCGTCAACGCACCCGTCACAAGAGACCCCAACACCATTCGTAGCCACGATATCCGGGGGACGAGCCCGGCCTACCTGGAGAACGCCGTTGACCTGACGATGCAAACTACAGTTGCCAATGGTCAGTTGAACGTCACGGTGGCCATCAACAACAGCATGACGGGTCATCACGTTCCGACCGGCGTGTCTTTACGCAACATGGTCCTTTTGGTCCAAGCTTGGGAAGACGGGCAGGACCCACTCACAAATCCGCTAGCTCATATTGGATCTCAGACGATTCATGCTCTTGGCGGGATCGGTAACCCGGCCATGGGCTACTACTCCGGTCTTCCGGGGAAGCTCTTTGCCAAAGCGACCCGTGACATCAACAACCAAGGTCCGGTGTTTTTCACTGAGGCGACCGGCTTCATGTTTGACAATCGTATTCCCGCGTTGGGAACGGACACTACAAACTATGTCTTTGTCCTTCCTCAAACAGGCACTGGTACAATCAAGGTACGTGCCCGGCTCATCTACCGTCGTGCGTACCGTTTTTTCGTAGATGCCAAAAACTGGACGACCGATGGTCACGGGAATCCGCTCGCGGATATCGCGGCCCCGCATTACGGACATCTGATGGAAGAAGCGACCGCGAACCTACCTTTCTAGGCTCAGTTCGCTCCCCACAGCGCGAGGTTGCACGACTTAGAGTTCGAATCCTGTTGCCCATCGGAAGAGGCTTCTAGGTGCGTAGTCGGTCTACAATTTCTCGCTCGTGGAAATTACAGAAGAATTGTTGCGTCATTCCGGCGGCCGGATCCGGGTTTCGATGATGCGATTGATACTCGCCGATCAACGACGCTCCGCGCGAAGCGAGATCCGTCGGCGCTCACGATCGATGTCGTCCACGACGACCCTCAGGCGATCGCCGAGGTGAACCAGCTCGGCCGGTTCGTGAACGCGACGCCAAAAGGCGCTCTTGTGCACCAGGCCGTCCTGGTGGACGCCGATGTCGACGAAGGCACCAAAGGCCGTGACATTGGTGACGACTCCCTCGAGCTCCATCCCTATCTCGACGTCGTCGATCGAGGTGACGTCGTCGCGGAACTGCGGGGGCTCGAAGGTGTTGCGAGGATCGCGGCCGGGACGTTTTAGCTCGTCGACGATGTCCCGGAGGGTGGGCTCGCCGATTCCCTCGGCGACGTATCGGTCGACTTCAATGCTGGCCGCGAGCTCGTCATCGCCGACGAGGTCTTCCACGAGGACGCCGGCATCCTTCGCCATGCGACGGACCAGCCCATAGCGCTCGGGATGCACCGAGGAATGATCGAGAGGCTCGGCGCTGGCCGCGACGCGAAGGAAGCCGGCCGCCTGCTCGTAAGTGCGCTTGCCGATTCCCTTGACCTCAGACAGAGATGCGCGGGACGGAAACATTCCGTGGGCTTCGCGATGAGCCACGATGCGCGTGGCGAGGGTCGGACCGATTCCCGCGACGTGAGAGAGAAGCGAGGTGCTGGCCGTGTTGAGTTCGACGCCGACCCGGTTGACGCAAGTCTCGACGACGTCGCCGAGCTTTTTTTCCAGCAAGGGTTGGTGGACGTCGTGCTGATACTGTCCCACGCCAATCGACTTCGGATCGACTTTCACCAGCTCGGACAGTGGGTCCTGCAATCGACGAGCGATCGAGATCGCACCGCGGATCGTCAGATCGAGATTGGGGAATTCCTCGCGGGCAATGTCGGAAGCGCTGTACACGCTCGCCCCGGTTTCGCTGACACTCAGGACGATCGTATCGGCGTGCTTCGTCTCGCGGATTGTGTCGCGCACGAAGGACTCGGTCTCTCGACCGGCCGTGCCGTTGCCCACGGCGATAGCATCCGCTGAATGAGCCGCGACGAAGGCTCTTAACTTCTGTTTAGCTTCGTCCAGTCCTCGCGCTCCCTGGTGCGGGAAAACCGTGATTGTCGCTCGGTAGCGCCCGGAGTCGTCAATGGCGACGCACTTACAACCGCTGCGAAACCCCGGATCAATCCCGATGACGGATCGGGTGCCGAAGGGCGCCTCCAGCAGCAGGTGCCCTAAGTTGTCGGCGAAGATCCGCGCGGCGGCAGCGTCGGCCTTCTCTTTCAGGCCCGCCATGACCTCGGTTTCGACGGCGCGCTTCAGCCGCGAGGACCACGCGTCCTTGACGGCTTCTTGCAGATGCTCGGCATAGGGCGATTGATTGTCGATGTCCGAGCGACGCGCGATGAAATCGAGGGTTCGCTCGCGATCGAGAGACATGCGAAGGTCGAGCACGCCTTGCTCCGCGCCGCGACGCAGAGCGAGGAATCGATGGGAAGGGATACCGTGGACCGATTCCGTATGACCGTCGTAGTCATCGAAAGGAGTCCTCTTGTCCCCGGCCTTCTTGGACCTCTTCGCTCCGATTTCCCCGTTGCGAATGTAAGCCGCACGCAGGTCGCGGCGAAGGTCGGCTCGGCAGGCGATTCGGTCGACGACGATGTCTCGGGCCCCCGCAAGGGCGGCATCGGTCGACGGGACTCCTCTCGATGTGTCGACGAACCGTGCCGCATCCGCGATCGGATTGCCACCGTGAGGCTGCTTTAGGAGTCTCATGGCCAAGGGCTCGAGTCCGCGCTCGATCGCCTCGGTGGCCTTTGAGCGACGCTTGGGCTTGTGGGGGAGATAGAAGTCTTCGAGTTCTTGTTTGTTGAGGCATGCATTTAGGCGGCGCTCGAGATCGGCCGTAAGCAAACCGAGTTCATTCATCTGCCCACGAATCGTCTCGCGGCGCGCTTCAAGTAATTGAACACGATCTCGACTCTCGAACAGGGCCCGAATGCCAACCTCGTCGAGGCCTCGCGTGCGTTCCTTGCGATAGCGAGCAATAAACGGGACCGTCGCTCCTTCATCGGCCATCTCGAGCACGGCCTTGACGATGCCGAGGTCGATACCGGTCTCCGCGGCGACGGCGGCGGTGAGTTGTTCCAACGAGATGTCGCTCATCGAGTGATCCTGTTTGTCTTGGGATATTGGAGGGCTGATTCTAAGAATTGAATGGCTCCAGTCCATGTGTAAACAGAGGCAAGCGTCGAACGCTTGCCCCGAATCTGAGTGTCTTGACCTTCCCGTGAAAGACCCGGCCGAGAATCGAGTCTCGGTCGCGGTGAAGAAACTGTGGTCCTTCTCCGCAGGGGAAAGCCTCGACGATTTACTGAGTGATCTACGCTGCGCTCATGGCTTCTGACCTCGGATATTCGTGAGGATCAGGTAGGTGGTGACGCGGTAAAGGAGCTCAGTCGAAAAAAACCTGGCAAAAAGGGCGCAGCCCCAAGAAGTTGCAGCGCTGCTCCTCGGGGTAGCTGATCCTGCCGGCCACGCGGGCGTTGATGGCGGTGTAGTCGAAGCCGCCGCCACGGGACACACGGAGGGAGGAGCCTGTTTTCGTCGAGGTCCATTCCCAAACGTTGCCTAAGACGTCGAAAAGGCCGAAGGAGTTGGCTCTGAATTTTCCGACCGGGGCATGAATGATGAAGTTGTCTTTGCACAAGGACTCAAAAGCCCCGAAAATCCCTTTGCACTCAAGACCAGCAATGTTGCCCCAATCAGCGATGCCCTTGATCGCACCCGTGTCACCAACCCAAATCGACGACGTGCCGGCACGAGCCGCGTATTCCCATTGATCTTCTCTGGATAGTCCAAGCCCAACGCGCCCCAATACTGTCGTGCACATCGTCCAAGAAACCCGCTCCACTGGATTGAGCAAGCTGACCTGGCCTTTGTGACCCTCGTAGCTCCAGCCAACTCCATAGTTACTCGGACTCTTCAGAGCCGACGGAGACCTCATCCACTGCCCCTGGGTCATCTCGTACTTGGACAAAAAGAAAGGCTCTGTGATGTCGACTTCGCGCAACTTCTCATCTGTTCGTGATTGGGGATCGAAATTCTGACCTTTGGGATCCGTTTTCTGCGATCCCATCCAAAACTTCCCCTTGGGGATCAACACTAAGATGATGCCCGTCTCTCCGGTCATGGCGATCTTTCCATCGCTATTCCGTTCGGGGATGTCGCCTTCGTGCGTCTCCAGGTGCAAAAACTCAAAGAGTTTAGACTCCGGGTCCATGCCCAGGGGGATCAGCCCAAGTTGCGGATTCAATATCAGGCCATCGTACTTGTCCGAAGACTTGATGGTGGCCGTGGTCTTGTCCCAAAGTGCCTGATGGTCGGCGATGGTTCTCTTCGCAATCGTCTGAGCGGCCACGAGTCGCGATTGTACGTCAGAGTAAACCCCAGTTTCTTTTTCAACAAATGTCCTGAGACCCTCTACCAATTCCGAAGCCACTTCGTGCTTCCACTGCTTCACATCATCGTCGCCGAAGTTCCAAGAGATTTGCTCTGCGGTCTTCGCCTCAAGGTCGGCAATGTTTTTTTTGGTCTTGTCGATGTTCTCTTGAACTTTGACCTTGGCTGCGGCATCGCTTGCTTTGGCGAGGTCAGCCTCAGCCTTTTTGAGCGACTCGGCGAGGGTCCCAATCCGCGTCAAGGTAACGGCATGGTCACGCAAGCGCTCTTCTTCGGTGTAGGGAGCAGAACCGCGTCGCAAACCCGCCAAGTAGGCTTCGTGATTGGGAAGCGCCTCGTTGAGAGGCTCGTACTTTACAATCCAAGCTTTGAGCGCCTCAATCTTTTTTGGTCGGGCTGGCCAAAGAACTTCAGCCAACGCCGTGGCTTGTTGAAGTTTCTTGATGTCCGCTAAGCGCTCAACTTCGAAGAGAGCCCAGGTCTTCGCCTGCCGTTCTCTTTTTTCGGCGGCCAAAGCGGTTGTCTTTTCTCCAAGCGCTTTTGTTTCGCGTTCGAGAGCAATCGACTTTTGCTTGGATTCATCCGCTGCCAAGTTGCGGGCCGTTTGGGCCTCGTCGCGAGCATCCTCAGCATCCTTCTTCGCTATCAGAGCCTTGTCGCGAGACTGTCTTGCTTCCTCCCCTTTGAAGTAGAAAACCCCAAGAGCTGAAGACAAAGCGATGAACACCGCGAGGCTCGCGGTGGCGACGATTGGGTTTCTTTGAACCCAGCGTACCGCCTTGACCCAGGGGCCGGCCGGTCGGGCGTGGACGGGCTCAAACTCGCGAAAGCGTCTGAGGTCTTGAGCAAACTCCAAGGCAGTGGCGTAGCGCCGGTTTCTGTCTTTGTCCATCGCGGTCAAAATGATGGCAGCGAGATCCTTCGGGATCTTGGGGTTGATCGACCGGGGGTTAGGCGGTTCTTGCTGCGAGATGGCCTGGTAGAGTTCTTGCCGGTTGGCACCCAAAAAGGGCCTTCTCAAGGTGCAAGACTCGAACAGGGCGACACCCAGGGAGTAGATGTCGGTTCGCCGATCAAGCTTAAGTCGATGAGCCAAAAGTTGCTCGGGTGACATGTAAGCTGGGGTGCCCATCAAATCTCCTGACTGCGTCAAGGTCATCGCGTCGGACTCTTCATCTTTTGCAAGGCCGAAGTCAAGTACACAGGCAGATCCGTCTTCCCGTACCATGAGATTGGCGGGCTTGATATCCCGATGAATAAGGCCCACTTCATGAGCGGCGTGAAGGGCCCGGGCGGCGCTTTCGATGTAGCGCACGGCACTCATCACGGCGTCGCGGTCGGCGCTCGATTTGCCGCTGGAGCTTGCGGCGGAACTCTTCTTGGTTTCTGTTTCGATTTCTTCGGAAAAGCTGATGTGCAATTCGCTGACGTCGTCGCCAGCGGATACTTGCTCACCGGTTTCGCTGATGTGGTCGGCGAGGTTTTTTCCCGTGACGTATTCAAAGGCGATGAACGACAAGCCGTCGTGCTCGCCGATCTCATAGACTCGGGCGATGCCAGAATGATCCAGCTTGCTCGCCGCTTCTGCCTCGCGTTCGAAACGCAGCCGCGCGGAACTTGACATGCGACTGGATTCCAAGAGAACTTTCAATGCGACTTGGCGGTGGAGCTTTTCATCTTCTGCGAGGTAAACATATCCCTGCCCGCCGTGCCCTAGCTCCTCCAGTAATCGGTAGTGACCAATACGAAGCCCCCTGAGGCCCAACTGCAAGGCCTTGGGATCTGAGTGAGCCGAGTCATCGGAATCCGATGCGGCACTTAGCTGGGTCGATTCATGATCATCGCGGTTAATGGGAGTGGTTGCCTCGTCGTCTTTGCTCATGGTCGCCTCTTTGAGTCAGACGCGCATTACACACGATCCGGCGATTTGACGCAAGAATCGCGTTTCCTCACCGTTGTCCGGTGTCGGTTCATTAATGGGGTTGACGCCGAAACGCGGCGCGGCCGACCCCAACTAAGTGCCGGTTCGAAGGCTAGGTGTCAAGGAGCGGGTGCGGCAGGAACTGCCCTTCGATTCGCTGCCGTTCGACTCGCTTCGCTCGCTCAGGGCTCCATTCGACTAAGTGGCTTGGCTCAGTTAAGGCCTGCCATGAGCGAGACCGCGTAGGACTCTTTGGAGTCCTACGCGATCGAGTCGAATGGAGGCGGCGGGAATCGAACCCGCGTCCCGATGCCCATCGGAAGAGGCTTCTACGTGCGTAGTCGGTCTACAATTTCTCGCTCGTTTGGCCCCCAACCGACAGGGTGCCGAACTCGCATACTTCACTGCTCTTATCCGCCGTCGCAGAAGTGGACTTCAACGGACCAGCCCGCTGGTGTTACGTCACTACAAACGCGCAGGCGAAGTTTGCGGTGACGGGCGCTAATTAAGCGGCCAGTGCGTAGTTGTTATTGGCAACTAAAGTTTTCCAGGCGGTTTTAAGAGGATGCCCGGAACCTCTGCACGCCACCCCAACGTCATAAAGCCCGGTCGAAACCGAATCGCCCCCGTTGAGTTTGGGTTGGAACGGAACCTTAAAGCTAATGGTACCGTTTTACCCTCCGCCGCCAAAACGACGCAGGCTATGCTTATTAACGAGCGAAGCGCTTCATTTCTCGAGAAGTTTCGCGTTTCTTGATGGCCTGGCGCTTGTCGTGAGACTTTCGGCCCTTCGCCAGGGCTATTTCGATCTTGGCAAATCCGCGCTCATTGAAGAAAAGTGTGAGCGGAACGATGGTCAGGCCCTCTTGGGTGACGCGCTTGTGCCATTTTTTGATTTCTCGTTTCGACAGGAGCAATTTACGCCGTCGATCGGGAAGATGATTAAAGCTCGCGGCGTCCAAATACTCCTGGACGTGCATCTTGAGCAGCCAGACCTCACCGTCTGCCATCCGGCCGTAGGCCTCGGCGATAGAGGCTTTTCCGGCCCGAATCGACTTGACTTCGCTTCCGCGCAGGACCATGCCAGCTTCGAGTGTCTCCAGAATCTCGTAGTCGAAACGAGCCCGGCGGTTTTTGGCGACGATTTTTTGGTCAAGGTCGCGTTTTTTCTGTTGGGCGGAAGGGGCCATTTTAACGTTGCCGGGACGAGGGTCGAAGGAGATCTTGGCTGCTGCCAGCTGCATTGTGGCTTTAAAAGTCCCTTCAATCCAATCCCGCTAAAAAATGCTCTTTTCTTCGGTTTCGGCGGGCATATCATGCCCCGGTCACGCCGAAGTGGCGGAATTGGCAGACGCGCTAGGTTCAGGTCCTAGTTCCCTTCGGGGAGTGGAGGTTCAAATCCTCTCTTCGGCATCCGAAATGAGAACGGCTGCGAGTCCTCGGGATTCGCAGCTGTTTTTATGGCTTGCGGGCGTCTTGCAACTCGTGCAGGCCTCCAAGTTTCATTCCGCGGGCGTTCACCGTCACTTCATCGAGCTCCATGACCTCCAGCAATTCCCGGTAGATCAGCGCTCCGTGCACGAATATCGGCGCGCGCAGTTCCGTCAAACTGGGCATCATGAGCCGGCGTTCTGCGGCGCTCATTTCTGCGGCAACGGCAATCATGGAGTCGATCGTTAGGCGTTGGATGATCCGCCCGTGCACCAAGCGGGCGCGCTCTTGTTTCGATGATGGCCCAAGTTCAGCGTCGACGGTCGCCAACGACAAGATGGCGCCGCTAGTTCCGACGATGCGCTGAGGGAGTCCCCGCCCTCGTTTCATGCAAACTCGAAGCTTGTGGAATTCGCGGCGAAGAAAAGTGGAGAGGTCGTCGACTTGCTGGGCGCCAAGCCGTCCGGCGGCGGCCTGGGGCGGCGCGATCTCCATCAGCTGAATCATGCCGAAGGGAAGGCTCACCCAGTCGTCGGCGCCACCGCGTCCTGGGTTTGAATCCAGCATGGCGAAATCGTGGCTTGAGCCTCCGGTGTCGATCGACAAGAGGGGCCGTTCAGGAAGTTCGAGGCTCTCTTGAGCCGATCTGAGCGCCCACTTCGCCTCGGTTTCGGCGTCGATACAGCGGACGTCAGTGGCCTCACCGAGCCTGGCCCGCAACTCATCCAAGAACACTTCACCGTCGGCGGCGCGGCGCACGGCCTCCGTCGCGGCTAATAAATCGAGGGAGGCCCCTGCGCTTTCGATTCGAGCCACAAAATCCGAGATCGCGGCCAAGGTTGCCCGTTTTCCCTCGGCGGGGAGTTTTCCGCCGACTTTGAGGCCCTTACCAAGGCCAGTCGCGACGTCATCGGACTCTAAGTAGACCTGAGCTTTGCCCAAACTCCAGTCGTAGATGGCAAACTTTGCGGTACTGCTACCGACGTCGATGACCGCGCGCCTCGATTTTGTCAATGAGAACCTCCTAGCATCCAAAGCTGTCTCTGGCCCCTTGTCGGCGGAAACACCATAATGTCCAAAACGTCACCCGAGCCGATCCTCGTCGTCTGGGTTGAAGGCGGGGGAGCTATGGTCGAGTCATTCATCAGCCGCGAAGACTACATGAAGCGGGAGGACCTTGTCCTTCGGCCCTATGCCATGAGATCGTCGCAATCTAAGGGCCGTCGCTACCCGGAGACCCCCGACCCTTGGCGCAACGATTTTCAGCGCGACCGCGATCGCGTCCTGCACTGCACGGCATTTCGCCGGCTGGAGAGCAAGACCCAGGTCTTTGTGAGTCGGACCGGCGACCACTATCGCACCCGTTTGACCCACACGCTTGAGGTCGCGCAGATTTCGCGGTCTATCGCGCGGATCTTGGGCCTCAACGAAGATTTGAGTGAAGCCGTGGCGCTCGCTCACGATCTAGGGCACACGCCCTTCGGTCATAGCGGCGGCGATGTTCTAGCAACCCTCATGAAGGACTTTGGTGGTTTCGAACACAACGCCCAGTCCTTGCGCATCATCGAGTACTTGGAGCAACGTTACCCCGATTTTCCGGGATTGAACCTCAGCTACGAAGTGCGCGAGTCGATCGTCAAGCACAAGCGTCCCTTCGAAGGCTCAGCCTATGAGGACTATCATCCCAACGAGGGGGCACTGCTTGAGGCTCAGCTCGTCGACATCTGTGACGGCATCGCCTACAACAGCCACGACCTGGACGATGGATTGGCGTCCGGGATCTTGCAGCCGGAGATGGTCGAAGGACTCGGTATTTGGCAGCGCGTTGGTGAAGACGTCGATCGCCGCTACCACGGAGTCTCAGGGAAAATGAGACGGCTCAAATGCGTCAGCGAGATTATCAACTACTTGTTGAACGACCTCATTCGCGAATCGGCGCGACAGCTGCAAACTTTGGCGATCGAGGATCTTGAAGATGTGCGAGCGCAGCAAGCTCCGATATTGCGTTTTAGCCCCGAGGCCGCGACTTTAGATCAAGAATTGCGCGCGTTCTTGTACGATTCGTTTTACACTCACTTTCAGGTGCGCCGCATGCGTAATCGTTCGCGGCTTTTCATCGAAGGGCTGTTTCAGGCCTTCGTTGAAGGACCCTACTTGATGCCGAAGAAATTTAAGGCGCGAGCCGAAACTGAAGGCCTTCACCGCACAGTTGCCGACTACATCGCAGGCATGACCGATCCCTACGCGGAAAAAGAGTACCGCCGCTTGTTCGACCCCTTCGAAGAGTCGCTTTAGTGGCGAAGAGCAGCTACGACGAAGTCGAAGACATTCTTGGGTATCAGTTTCGTGATCGATCGCTGTTGCGGATCGCTCTGACCCACGGCTCGGCGAAAACGAAATCTCGGCCCTCAAATGAGCGTTTGGAGTTTCTCGGCGATGCCGTGCTGGGTTTCGTCGTGACCGACTTCCTCTACGCCGAAGACGAGGAGATTGACGAAGGGCGCATGACGAAGGTCAAAGCTCAGGTTGTCTCGCGCAAGTGCCTCACGGATGTGGCAGGGCAACTCGGACTCGCGGCGGAGCTCGATGTCGGCCGTATGTTTTCCGATCCCTCCCAGTTGCCGTCGAAAATCCTGGGCAATGCCGTCGAGGCCATCCTCGGTGCCATCTGGTTAGACGGTGGATTGGACGGTGCCATCGACTTCGTTGATGAGTTTTTCGGCGCGGCGATCGACGAGGCGCTCGAGGCGCCCGGTGACCGCGATTACAAGTCTCGATTGGGACAATGGGCTCAGCAGCGATACCACGTTTCTCCCACTTACGAGCTCGACGAAGTCGAGGGGCTCGACCATGCCTTGACCTTCCACGTGAGCGTCGTCGTCGAAGGGGTGACCTTGGGCGATGCGCGCGGGCTCAGCAAAAAAGCCGCGGAGCAAGAGGCCGCCCGGCGCGCTCTGGAGCACTTGGAATCCACCGCCTCAAAAACACCGCCGGCCAGCCCGCGAAAAAACTCGAACCCTGACGAGTTCGGGGCGGGCTTGTTCGACAACGATCCGACCCGGCGTCCTCGGCGTCCTATTCTGTGAGCCGCCGGCAGAAAACGGCGCTGGGTTTAGGTCACCTTGTTGATCGACTCCAAAAAAGCAAAGCCTACCGATGCTTTGGGGAGGCTCTCGACCGAAGTGAACGCCCGGCGGCGGGAAACATCGTGGGCTCGGCGGCCGCCGCGCTGTTGGCGGGCCTGGCCCATGACCGCCCACGACCTCGACTGGCGGTGTTCCCCTCTATTGGCGAGGCGCAGGGGATGGCCGACGATGTCGCGCTGTTCGCACCCGACGTCGACTGGCTGTATCTGCCGACCTCTGAAGAATCTGGGTTTTTGCAAGGAGTCGACCGCTCGGCCTACGGACGCCGCGTCGAAATTGCTCGGCTCCTCGCGAATCCCGAATCACCCTTTTGTGTGATCACATCGGCGATGGCGCTGCTGGAAGAGTCTCCCGACCCCGAAAGCCTTCAAGGGCGCACCTTGTCTTTGTCCAAAGGGGCGGAGAAAGATCGCGACGAGATCGCGGCGGCTTTAGCGGAGGGTGGTTTTGAGCGCGTTCCCATTGTCGAACGCGCCGGACAGTTTGCGGTACGCGGCGGCGTCGTGGACCTTTATTGTCCCTTGGCTTCTGAGCCCTTGCGCATCGAGATGTTTGGCGATGAGATTGACTCCCTGAGGAGCTTTGATCCGGTCAGCCAACGTTCGATCCGGGAACACCAACACATCGAAGTCACGCTCACTCATCGAGACGACGTTGAAGACCATCTTCGCGAAGCGCGACCACCTCTTTTGAAAAGCCTCTCCGACGAAGTTGAGTTGATCCTTCGTGACCGCAAAGAAGTCGGCGAGACCGCGCAGCGCCACGAAGGTCAGATGTCCCGGGCGAAATCCAAAAAAGGGGGCGAGCTGGCGAGGACCCTGGATGACCGCGCACAGGCGTTTTTCGAACGACTGCCGGTCGACGCATCGGACGGCGAGGATTTCGACATCGGCGGCATCGAGGCGCGCGGCAGCGATATGGAGGCCGCCATCGAGACGCTGGATGGTCTGAGCGCCAAAGGCAAAGACTTGTTGTTGTGCTTTACCACTGAAGCTGAGCAGCATCGCTTTTGGGAGGCGCTCGAAGAGGAAGCGGAGCCCCTGTTGGCAGAGTCGCTCCGCGCTCGAAATCTAGGCTCGCGGATTGGAACCCTATTCAAAGGATTCCGCTTGCGCGACAGCAAGATCGCGGTGGTCAATCATCGCGAGCTTTTCGACATCGCGTTTCAGCGGCGCCCTAAAGCGCGCCGAATTGAGCGCCCGGAAACGCGGGCCATCGACGACTTCGTTGACTTGGAAGAGGGTGACTACGTCGTTCACGTCGCCCACGGTATCGGTCGATTCATCAAAGTTGAGACCATTGTGAAGGGTGGTGAAACTCAAGAGTTTTTGGTTCTTGAGTACCGCAACGAGCTGCTGTTGTATGTGCCCGTAGCCCAAACGGATCTCGTACAAAAGTACATCGGAGGCAAAAGCGACGGCCCGCGTTTGTCGACCATTGGCGGTCGGTCTTGGAAGAAGAAAAAGATGGACGTCTTCCACGCGGTGGAAGACTTGGCGGCGGACATGATCGAGAGCCAGGCGGCTCGGGAACGATCCGAAGGTTATGCCTTTCCGCCCGACGGCGCTTGGCAGCACGAGTTTGAAGCCGCTTTTCCCTACGAAGAGACGCCGGACCAACTGGCCGCCATCGAGGCAATACGCGAAGACATGGAAGCGGCGAAGCCGATGGACCGTTTGATCTGTGGCGATGTCGGCTACGGCAAAACCGAGGTCGCCATGCGTGCCGCTTTCAAAGCGGTCATGGCGGGCAAACAAGTCGCGATCTTGGTGCCGACGACGGTGCTGGCCGAGCAGCACTTTAAGTCCTTTCACGAGCGCATGGGCGCCTACCCGGTTCGTATTCGCTGCCTGAATCGCTTTCGGACCCATCGCGAGCAACAAGAGACTATCTTGGAACTGGTTGAGGGTCGTGTCGACATCGTGATCGGGACGCACCGTTTGGTTTCGAAAGATGTCGCTTTCAAGGACCTGGGCCTGGTCGTCATCGACGAGGAACAGCGTTTTGGTGTGACTCACAAAGAACGCTTGCGCACGATGCGCAAGATGGTGGACATCATCACCTTGACGGCGACGCCGATTCCGCGAACGCTGCATTTGTCGCTACTTGGCATTCGCGACATTTCTTCACTCACCCAAGCCCCGCGGGGTCGTCAACCCGTGCAGACCAAGATCGTTCGCTACGACGAAGACTTGATACGCAAGGCGGTACTTCACGAACTTGAACGCGGCGGCCAATGCTACTTCGTTCACAATCGTGTGAAGACGATAGAGCGCATTCGGAAAGATCTGCGACGCATCGTGCCCGAGGCTGAGGTCTTAGTGATCCACGGGCAACTAAGAGGCGAGGAAATCGAGCACAACTTGACGGCCTTTGTGAAACGTGAAGCAGATCTGCTATTGGCGACGACCATCATCGAGTCGGGCTTGGATATCCCCACGGCCAACACCATTTTTATTGATCGGCCAGACATGTACGGCCTCGCGGACTTGCACCAGCTTCGCGGCCGCGTGGGGCGTCAGCGCGACAAGGCTTTCGCGTGGCTTCTTCTTCGACCCGACACGATTTTGACGGGTGATGCGGAAAAACGGATGCGCGCAATCGAGGAGTTTGACGATCTCGGGAGCGGGTTTCGTATCGCGATGCGCGACCTTGAGATTCGCGGTGCGGGCAATTTGCTCGGGGCTCAGCAACACGGTCACATCGAAGCGGTGGGTTACGACATGTACTGCCGTTTGCTCGATGCTGCGGTGAAGAAACTAAAACGCGAACGGTCGGTCTTGCCGGACGAAGTCGATCTCAGTCTCGACTTCGAGGCCTTTTTGCCCAGCGACTGGATTCTCGACCCCAAAGTCAAGCTCGAGGCTTACCGCAAGCTTGGCCGCGCCGCTCGCGACGACGACTTTAGACTCGTGGTGGAAGAACTCAGCGACCGTTTTGGTCGACTACCCGCAATGGCCATCGACTTCGTGGACATTTGCCGTATTCGCGCCCTGGCGGAACGCCTCCGTTTAAAACGAGTGGCGAGCTCAAAGGGCCGTGGAATCTTGTTGCGCCCGGAGGACTTACGCGATTTGCGGCGGCGACTTGCGGTGACCCGCGTTGAACATCGGGTGATCGGCAACAAAGACGTCTTGCTGGTGCACCCGGCCAGATTCGAGCGCCCTTGTGAAGCCCTTGGTCTCCTGGAAAAGGCACTCTTACCGAACCGAAAGGCCTAGGCTTGCCGGAACATGAAGTCGTCGGCGCCGCCGGTTAGACTTCGGCTCACGAAAGGGAGGTTCAGGATGTTCTCGAATACGCGTCTAGGAACGATTCTGGTGGTTTGTATAGTGAGCGCTGCCTGGTTTCACCCCGCTCCCGCCTCGGCTCAGGTCGTGCGTGGCAACAAGATCGAAGCCGTGGTGAACGACAAGGTCGTGACCCGCTACGACGTCTTCCAAGAGCTCGACAAAGCGAGCTATGACAAGATGAGTGCCTCCGAGCAAAAGCGCGATTTTAATGCTGCCGTCCAAAACCTCGTGTTGGGCATCTTGCGCGAAGAAGCCGCGAAAAAAGCCGGCGTCAAGCTCTCCGAAGAGCAAGTTCGCGGTTCTTTGACGCGCTACATTGACGCTCGCTGGGGCGGTGAGGAAGGTTTTGAGAGCTTTTTGAACGACCAGGGCCTCAGCGAAAAGTCCTACATTGAGGACTTTCGGCGCCAACAAAGGACCCAGGCTTGGTTGCGAGTGGTCAGTGGGCGAGGGGCCGCGGCCAAACTTTCGGAAGATCTCCGCCCGCTCTATGACATCACCGTAACGCCCAAAGAAATGCGGACTTTTTACCGTCTCAATCGCGACGAGCTCTTTTCCACGAAAGACGAGATCAAGGTTCGCTACATCAAAATGTTCTACAAGCGCGGCAACAAAAAGTCGCTGCGCAAAGTGAAGCAAAGGATGCGCGGCATCAAAGCGAGTCTCGCCACGAAAGCTGACTTTGCCGTTTTGGCCGAGAAGTACAGCGATGATGTCGCCACCAAAGACGCAGGCGGCGACATCGGCTGGATCGAAAAGGGCAAAACCGACAAGGTCCCCGAGGCCATCGAGAAGCTCCTATTTGCCGAAGGCGTGAAGGCTGGCGACATACTGGGGCCAAAACACCTCGTCAACGCTTATTGGCTCATGAAGGTCGACAACATCAAGACCGCCCGTACCAAGCCCTTCACCGAGGTGCAGGCCGATATCCGCAATGAGCTCGTGCGGCGCAAGAACAAAGCTGCCCTGACGCGCGTGTTAAGTGTATTGGTAGAAAAAGCTTACATTCGTCCACCGCGCCTAAAGGTTCAAATCAAGGCCAACTTGGCCAGCCAACGTCGCCGCTAGTGGCCAAAGCTCGCTCTTTGGCGTCGTGGTCCCCCCGGCGGCGGAGGCCTTGGCTGCGTTTTGGGGGCTCTTGCCGAGATTGGGGTGGGCGGCTACTCTGCCCGAGTTCGAAGCTGGCCGCGACTCGCTATCAGATGTGGCTTAAGTTGTTGGCCTTCAATGACTTAAGATCATTGAGTTTCGAGCCATAGCGGGACCGAGGTCTTCGACCGGCAGGGTGCCGCCGCAACAGATAAATCCCGTTGGGGCTGAACCTTCGGGAGATGGGCGCGTTGATGGCGCTCGAGTCCGAAAACAGACCTCGCGCCTTGCAGAGTCAGGGTGCTCGGTTTTGAAAATCCGGTCGTATGGCCGTCTAAGGAGTGAAAATAACCATGTCCTACGAGATGTATCGCCAACAGTTCGAAGGCGACTCCTTCAACGACATCCTCGTCGATCAGTTGCGCCGCGCGCCTTGGATCTTGGTGTCTTTCGCCCTGCACGCCCTCATCTTCATTTTGGTGTGGTGGTTGACCAACGACCCCAAAGACATCCAGTCTTTGGCCGATACTGAGGTCGCGCTCGATGAGGAAATCATCGACGAGGAGGAAGAAGAGGAAGAAGAACCGGAAGAAGAAGAGCCTGAACCAGAAGAGCTCATCGAAGACCCGGTCGAAGTCGACGAAGAAGTCGACGAGCACGACGAAGACGAGACCAACGAAGAGTACGAAGAGATCCGCGGCGAAGAGGATCAGATCAACGACAAGCCGATGGACGCCTCGTCCAACAACGATGCGATCGGTCTTGGCGGTGGTGCGGGCGGCGCCTTTGGTGGTCGCCGTGGCGGTCGCCGTCGTCTGCGCAAGGGTCGTGGAAAGCGCGGCCAGGCCGTTGTCGACCGTGGACTCGAATGGCTCAGCCTCCACCAGTCGAAAGACGGCTCCTGGGACTGCGACGAGTTCGCGAAGAACGGCGATCCGGCCAAGGGTGCCCTGTGCGACGGTAAGGGCGGACCCCTCTACGATGTCGGCGTCTCGGGCCTTGCGCTACTCGCCTTTTTGGGTGCGGGCGAAACTCACAAAGCCGGCGACTACCGGGCCACCGTTCGCAAGGGATTGAGCTGGCTCAAAGAACAGCAGGACTCCGAGGGCTGCTTCGGCCCCCGCACGGTTAACAACTTCACTTACAACCACGCCATCGGCGCGCTGGCCATGTGTGAGGCCTACGCCATCACCAAGGCTCCGCTGTTCAAGCGAGCGGCGGAAAAGGGCATCGAGTTCATCGTCGCTTGCCAAAACCCCTATAAGGCTTGGCGCTACGGCGAAGCGGATGGCGACAACGATACTTCGGTCACCGGTTGGATGGTGATGGCGCTCAAGTCGGGTAAGGCCGGTGGCCTCGCTGTCGACCCCAAGGGCTTCGAGTGGGCGCTTTCCTTCATCGAGGACATGACCGACGAAGAGAACGGTCGTACGGGCTACAACAGCCCCGGCGGTCTTCCCGTTCGCGAAAAGGGCAAGATCGAAGAGTTCCCCAGCAGCGAGTCGGAATCGCTCACGGCCGTGGCCATGCTCGTCCGCGTCTTTGCCGGTCAGAACCCTGAAGAGCACCCGATGGTGAAACTCGGTAGTGACCTTCTTCTCGAAAAGCTCCCGCTTTGGGACGAGTCGCGCGGTTCCATCGATATGTACTACTGGTACTACGGCACGCTGGCGATGTTCCAAGTCGGTGGCAGTGCTTGGACCGAGTGGAACAAAAAGATGGAAGAAGCCGTTATCGAAACGCAGCGTGACGATGGCAACTTCTCGGGTTCTTGGAACCCGATTGGGGCCTGGGGTGAAAACGGCGGCCGCGTTTACGCGACGGCCTTGCAGACCCTTTGCCTTGAGGTTTACTACCGCTACGGGAAGGTGTTTGGCACGCGCTAAACGCTAAGCACTAAAGGCGGAAGGCAGAATTTGAAGGGCAGGTTGACTGCGAAAGTCGACCGGCCCTTTGTCAAATACGGACCTAGTGCTTACGGGGTGCCAGGCACCACGCCGTCACTTTGCAGTACCAGGCTTGTTTTGGTTGGGATGAGTGCAGAGGGGGGAGCAGATAGGGGGAGCAGATAGGGGGAGCAGATAGGGGGAGCAGATAGGGGGAGCAGATAGGGGGAGCAGGGAGGAGCGCTGATTCTCCGGCGTGGCATAGGGAGCTAGGCACCAAGCCGCCGCCTTTTTGGCCTGGTGTGGAGGGCCGCGCTGCTTTGGCGGCCAGCGGCTTGGATCCTGGCACCCGATACCACGGAATGGTGCGGGGTGCCTGATACCACAGGAGAAAGCCGAGATGGGATCTCGGCTTTTGCTGATTGAAGGCGAATTATGGTCTAACCCGGCGGCCCGTTCGACTCGCTTTGCTCGCTCAGGGCTCCATTTAACTCCTTGGAGTTAAATGGAATCCACCTTGCGGGCCAGAGCCGACTTCTTGCGGGCGGCGTTGTTGTTGTGGACGATGTTGCGCTTGGCGCACTTGTCGACGCGCTTCATGGCCTCTTTGAGGGCGAGCTGGGCCTTGGCCGAGTCACCGGCTTCACAGGCTTCGTTCACGCGCTTGATGGCGGTGCGCATCTTGGAGCTGATGATGCGGTTGTGAATTCGTTTTTGTTCGTCCGTGCGGACACGTTTTTGAGCTTGCTTTGAGTGAGCCATTTTTTGCTTTTTCGTATATCCTTGGGAGTTAAGTAGTTTGGGCTAGCTATCAGCTCTTTTCAAGGGCTGTTCAGGGTCTCAATCTTCCGGCCTACATCTTTGAAGCTGATATCGATCTCATAGATCGACTGATAGTGGCTGAGAGCCTGTTCTGCCTCTCCCTGCTCCTCGTAGGCTCGGGCCAGGGTGTAGACGATTTCGAGGTTTTTCTCGTTGATCCCACCCATTCCCTGCAAAGCCTGAGTCAGCTGCTTGGTGGCAAGCTGCCAATGGCCCTTTTTGGCAAAAGCACGGCCCATGAGGGTCATGGCCTGGAACTTGCGTTTTGGGTCTTTCACGACGATCTGGAACTCGGCGATGGCTTCGTCGTATTCCTCGTCGTCGAGCAGGTATTGGCCGAGCTTGAAACGCAGACCGCTGTCGGTGGGGTGGACCTTCACTCGGCGGCGGAACTCGTCCACCCGAAAGGTCTTGCGCTCTTTTTGGAGGCGCCGTTGGCGATCTTCGGCACCGTCTTCTCCCGCCTGAGCTTCGGCCTTGAATTCCCGAATCTTGGTGTCGAATTCCAGCAACTTTACGTCGCCGAGCCGATCGGCGGTTTCACGGTCGTCTTTGTCGAGGCGGAGCACCGACTGGAAAGACTCGGCGGCGCGCTTCAGGTCGCGCTTTTGAAAGTAAAGCTGACCGAGTTTGCGGTGCAGGCTCGCCTCGTTGGGCTGGCCTTCGATCTCGGCTTGGAGGTCTTTGATGGCGCCATCAATATCGTCGCTGCTGCGCACGATTTTCTGGCGTTTTTCGAGTTCTTCCATCTGGCCTTGGCTTTTGGCCAGATCGCGCGCGCTGCCCGCTCCTTCGAAGCCGCCGCTTTTGATGGCGCCCTCGGCAGCGAGGTTCTTGCGCATCTTTACCGCTTCTTGGTCTCGCGGCGAGATCTTGATGACGCGCTCGTAGCAGGCGAGGGATTCGTCGTACTTTTTGTTGTCGTAGTAGAGCCGTCCGAGGATTTTCAGGGCCTCGATGTCATCTGGAGCAAACTCCGCGACGACGGCGAAGGCGGCTTCAGCGCCGTTTTTGTGGCCCGCAGCCAAAAGCGCGTGGCCTAGCGACAAGTTCAACGCGACGTTCCTGGGGTCGTTCGAAAGGGCCTTTTCGGACATATTCGCGACCATGTTGTTCATGCGCAGCGTCTTGCCGAATCCGATGCCGATGCGATAACCGAGGTTTTTGATCGCCGTGCTGCCCGAGGAGGGGTAGGCCTTCGCGTACTTGGCGAGCTCGGCGCGCCGTTTGCCTTGGCGGGCGCGGCCATTGTCGGGATCAAGGGCCAGGATCTGGTCGAAGAGTGAAATGGCGAGATCGAAGTTTTTGCGACCGACCTCTTTTTCTGCTCGGTCGATGTGTCTTGAAACATCCATGGGGCGACCCTGGACCTCCGCGTCAAACTGAAGGGAATCGAGCCCGTGTTATAGGCTGAGCCGATATCCTCATCAAATCGCCCTCAATGGCGAGGAAATTCCCTTTCCTGTTGCCGGACCTGGACTTCTGACCTTCGATTTCGAGTGGATACGGGCCTCGCGCGGTTTGCAAGTCTTTGAACCCGAAGGGCTTGAAGTTATCCTTAGTCGCAGAAGACGCGGAGATGCTGCATGCGAATTGTCTACTATCCCGATCCCGTACTCCTAAAGGCAGCCGCCTTGGTTGAGGAGTTGCCCGAGAATCTCGATGAGATCGTCGCGGGCATGCGAGAGGTCATGGCCCTTGAACGCGGTATCGGGCTGGCCGCCCCCCAGGTCGGCATCGGATTGCAGATCATCCTCATTGGCGCTACCTCCGACGAGGAAGAAGAACGCGTACTTTTGAATCCGCGCATCGCTCGTTTCGCCGGCAAAAAAGAGTGGGGCGAAGAGGGTTGCCTGAGTTTTCCCGGAATTTACGGTGATGTCTTGCGCTCGACAGAAATCGAAGTGGCCTACACCGACCTTGAAGGCCATGAGCAGACCCTGATCGCCAATGATTTCTTCGCTCGTGTCCTACAGCACGAGATCGATCATCTGAAGGGCCAGATCTTCGTCAACAAAATGCGTCCCTCGGACAAGATTGTAAACCGTGCCCGCCTCCAAGAGTTGCGGGACCGCTTTGAGGCCGCGAAGGCCTGATGCGGCTTTTTGAGAGCCTAGACGCGGCCAAAGCCGCGGGCTTTCGCTCCTCAGTGGTGACCCTTGGCGTCTTTGATGGCGTCCATATCGGCCATCGCTACGTCTTGCGCGAGTGCCTCCGCTTAGCGGCTGAGCGCGGTGTTGAATCAGTGGTCGTGACTTTTGTTCACCATCCTCGCGCCGTCATCGCCGGCAAAGCCCCCAAACTCATCACTTCGATCGGCCATCGGCTCCGGCTTTTTGCCGAACTGGGTATCGAGAACGTGCTGGCACTCACTTTCGACGATCAGATCAGAGAGACACCCGCGGACGATTTCGCGCATTCAGTGTTCGAGGACATCTTGAAGGCCCAAGTCGTCGTTTTGGGCCACAATTGCCGCTTCGGCAAAAACCGAGAGGGTGACGCCGAGTATCTGATCGAACGAGCTGGCGAGTTTGCTTTCAAAGCACGCCACGCCAAAGAAGTCAGCATCGGTCGCCACATTGTTTCCAGCACCAGTATCCGCCGCGCGATCCTCGACGGAGATCTTGAAGCGGCGTCCTCGATGCTCGGGCGTCCTTTCGCGATCTACGGGGCCGTCGTGAAAGGAGATGGCCGCGGCCGAACGATCGGTTTCCCCACGGCCAACTTGGACCTTCATCACGAGCTGCGCCCGCCGCGCGGGGTCTACGGAACTCGCGTTCGGCTCAACGATGGACAACAATTCGACGCCTTGGTCAACATTGGAGTGCGTCCTACCTTCAAAGAAGCGCCCCCCAACGACTGGGAGGGCCGCGATCGCTTCGAAACCGTCGAGGCCCACTTACTGGACTTTGAGGGCGATCTTTACGGCCGTGACCTTGAAGTCACCTTCTTGACCCACATTCGCGAAGAAATGAAGTTTGAAGGCGCTGAGGCCCTCACGGCTCGCATCAAGCAGGATCGAGCCACATTTTTGGCCTTTCTCGCTGGCCGCCATCAATCCGTTGACTCTTCCGAATCCCCTCGATAACATCCCGGCGCTCACGCACGGTTCGCCGCAGCGAAGCACGGTCGGGTAGCTCAGTTGGTAGAGCACTTGATTGAAAATCAAGGGGTCGGCGGTTCGGATCCGCCCCCGACCATCATCGACGGGCCCGAGAATCGCTGCATGCGAGTCTCGGGCTTTTTTGCATGCGTCCGGCTGAGAAAATGCCCTGCTTCTGATTCTTGACGCATGCGAGAGCCTTTCCGGGGCCCCGTCCAGGCTTAATTCACTCTCCCACACGAAGTTCCGCCGAAGGGCTGAGGCGCATGAATATGCCCTTATGGCGTTGCTGGCTTGGGTTTTCCTTCAGAGATCAGGCGGGCTGACCGATGAGATCTTTGGAGATGGACAGCGTGAGGCGAAAATGACCAGCCAATTTTGGGCTTGTTTCCGACATCGAGATGGAATTGAGGGAGAGCGAGGTTTCACCTTGCTCGAGATCATGGTGGTCATGGCGATTATCGCCATCCTCGCCACAATGTCGGTTCCTTTTTACCAGAGCGTGGTGAAGTCGGCGGAGATTAGATCTTCCGTCGCCGACTTGGAAACGATGTCGCGAGTTATCGACGCCTACATTGGGCAGCACGGTTACGCACCGGCAAGCCTCTCCGACGTGGGTATTGAGGGCTTCACCGATCCTTGGGGTCGCCCCTATCACTACCTTCGGCTTGCGAATGCCCCCGACGCGGCGCCGCCGATGGTGGGCGCGGCGCGGACCGGTGCTGACGCCCTTCCGGTGAACTCCGACTACGATTTGTTCACCATCGGCGCTGACGGCGAGTACCTGGCTGAGCTCTCCGCGCCTGAGAGTCGAGATGACGTTATCCGGGCCGACAATGGCTCGTTCCACGGTGCCGTGTTCGAGTACCACGAGACTCCCTGATCGGCTATCGACTTCCAGACTTGGGATAACCCATCGAGCGCAGGCATTGCTGCCAAGCGCTCTTGTCGGCGTCGTGGCGTTGTCCGGTAAGCGCAACCAGTGCGTCGCGAGCGCTGGCTCGCACGCCGGGAACAGAATCACTAAGGACGTCGCAGATCGCGAACGCCGACTCGGCACTCTTCAAGCGTTGGAAAACTCGGCAGGTCATCAAACGCACATGGGCGTCCGAATGCGTCAGAAGCGGTGATAGGTGCGGCGCGATCACATGCAAGTAGGCTTTGCGGCGGCCAATATCTTTGAGAGCCTTGACGACGATGTCCGCATCCTCAGCATCGAGCATCTCCTCAATGGTTGGCCACTCTTCAGCGCGCCAATTCTCGATTTGATCTAGCCAATCCATCCATAGATCCGTGTCGGCCGGATACGGGACGGAGGAGAGCGACTTCAGCTGAGTCCAAGCTGTGCGCCGTACCCGCGGGCTATCATCTTCCAAGGCCGCGGCGATCGCGCGGTAGGAGGAAACATCGCGATGTTTCGCGAGCACCTCAATCGCGGCTCGGCGGACTTTCCAGTTCTTAGAAGTCAGCCCGTCTCGGATCTTGAAGAGGAGCCTTTGGTCCGATCGTAAGGCCGACAATGACGGGAATTCTGCGATCTCCGCCAAGATGAGCCGGTCCTTGGCACCGCCCAGCATCCCCGCCAGGTGTAGGAGCGCTTCTTGAGTTCTGAGGCGGGCGAAGATCCTGATCAACAAGTCCTGAGACCGGCCCGTACAGGATCTAGTCGTCTTGGCTAAGCGCCTGATGCCGTCGGGCTCACGGCCGAGGAGTTTTGTCAGTGAAGTACGAAAAGTGGTGGCCACCGTCGGGCCCGCGAAAAGCCGTGAGTTCGTCTCTTGGAACGCCTGGGCCACGAATTCCAAGGATTGTCCTTCGCCGATCTCACCCAAAAGGCGCACCGCCTGAAGGCGAGCGTGGATATCGACTTTCCCCAGTGCAAGCGGAGTCAGGAAATCCAAAGTGCTTTCGCTCGACTTGGCTGCCAAAGAGTCAATGACGACTTTACGTTCAGGGCGGCTGAGCGTTCGATATTCTTCGCGGCCTTTGGGTCCGCTCTGGCGTTTTGGGATCAACCCACAAAATGCCGCGTAGAGCGCTTCGGTGGAATGCCCTTGTTGGATGAACGTGTTGACTGCGATCTGCTTTTGCTTCCTAGAGGCTCTCGCCCGAGCCTTGTTCTGTGACGGGCGAAGTGACTCAAACACGGCTTCAAGAGCCGAGTTGTTGCTAGCGTCTTTAGATTGCGATCTAAGGTCCGGTGCTGTCGCTCCTACAATGCTCATGACCAGTATCGCCAATAGGATCTGGTGCCCGTTATGCGTCAAGTTTGATCGCGGTGTCGTTCTCATAGCGTCAACCTATTCGTTCACGCTGTCGCGGAACCACGCTACGATGCTGTAGCCAAGCGTGTACATCCCGTGGCTGGGCGCACCAGGGATCTGAACCGACCCGTCTTTTAGTTTGGGATCAAACTCGACAACGAGTTTGTTGTGGAACTCAGCGTTGGCGTCGCGGTCGATTTCGATTTGGTTGCCGGCGGCCATCGTTCCGAAGAGCCTGACATCATCAGAGCCACTGGACGACAAGTTGTTTTCGTGGAAGTTGTTTTCGGCGTACATGAACCCGTGCATGGTCTCCAATGTTCCTGCCGACGGGTCTCCGAAGTAGATGTTGCCGCTATCACTTACCTGATCGTCAACCAGCGCCACAAAAGCGACACCATCCAACCCAGAGTCTGAGTAGAAGAAGTTGTCACCGATGTAGATGTTGCCCTTGACGGCAAAAGTGATTTGCGATCCTTCGGGCACTGACGCCAGTTTGTACGAATAAGTCGGGTGACTGTGAATCCACAAGTTGCCGTCAATGTAGTAGGTCTTGTTCTGACGTGTCGCGCCATCTCCTGTATCAAGACTAACGATGTAGGCGTCACTACCGTCCCAATCTGGATCAAGAGTCGCCTCTTCGTAGGGGTCTTCGAGGAAGTAGTCGTCTTTCTCAGTGGGGTCCGTGGCGGAAGTACGGTCGCTGGGGTTTTTGCGGAAAACGTGTGCAGCATTTGTTTGCGGTAGTTGAAGAGCGATACCCCCGGCTTCGTCACTCTCCGAAACCCCGTGAGAATCGAACTCAGCCGCGACATCGACGTCGTGATTGACCGCGTAGTTCATGCTGCCAAAATCGGGAAGCGGTTGTCCCAGCGAAGTTTTTGCGTCGACGCCGGTAGCGATTCCCTTTACTGTGACCTCGCCGGTAATGACGACTTGCCCGGTGACATCAATATCTTGACCGCTATAAATATCTCCCGAGATCTCGTCGGCTTGGGCTCCCGAGCCGCCGAATTTCAGGGAGTAGTTCGGGTCTCCCGAGGAGTTGCCCGCGAAGATCGCGTGATGAAAGACGGCAATATTTGGTGCCGCAATTCCGGATACGATACGAACCACGCCGTTAACCCTGGCTTCGCACCTCAGGGTAACGGTGTCGTTCTCATTTTCAGTTGCGACCACCCAAAACTCGCCATACTCGATGCTGACAGGCGCCGCCTCCGAGCCGAGGTTGCCGCTTTCGCCCTTGCTCAATTCAATGTTAGCGAGCTCTAGGCCGGCCTCAGCGATGTAAAGGCAGCGCATGTTTTCATAGGAAGCTGAATGCTCTGCACCATGTCGGCCGACGACCGTTAGCGTGACCACTGTAAAACTCATCAAAAGGAACAGGGCGATGAGCGCCATGAAGAGCGCCATTCCTGCCTCGCGCCGATCGAGGTTCATGTGAACTGGATAGTATGTCATGGATATTGTTCGCGTTAGTTCCGAAGCGTGAACGACGTTTCCGCAGTTCGCGACAAGATGTTGCCGTTGTGTTGGACGAGATCCATACCGATTCGAATCGTCAGCGCCCTGCCGACGAGCTCAAAACTCAGCCCGTTCTCATCGATCAAGCCGTTGCCGTTGTCGTCGAGTCCATTGGCGGTTTCACCGTCCAGGTACCGTTGAAGGTCTTGGGCCAAAACCGTCGTTTTCTGGCTAGGTAGGCCGTAGTCGGTGCGCAGCACGATGTCGGCTTCGTCCGTCAGGCCGTCGTTGTCGTTGTCAATTCCGTCGAAGGGATCGTTGGGATCGGAGACCATCTCGATGATGGAAGTTGTCCCCATCACTAAGGAACCGTCTACATAGTCGGTTGCCTCTTGGAAGGTCATCGCGCTGCCGCTTGAGTCAATGAGAATACCGGATACTTGAGCCTGGTAGATTCTTCCCAGTACGCGCTCGGTCGCGGCGTGGACCTTTCGATTCAAGATTGAGAACTCTTTCGTCGAGTCAGAAATCTCTGCGGTCGCAGTGATGACGGAGTAGGCCGTGAGAAGGATCGCGGCGATCCCGGAAAGGGCGATGACCATCTCGACGAGGCTCATCCCCGCTTGTCGCCAGTGTCCACCGGGCGCCGGATTATCCGCCTTACTCATCGATGCCTCGATCACTGAATATCAAGGGGATTCGCTGGGTCTTGGTCTGGCCACTGGCGGAAGCCCAGGACACATCGAGCAAGGCCGGCAGGACTCGATAGCCCACTAAGTCGGCATCAACCGTCAAGGCACCGTCGACGTTGAGGTCTGTGGGAAACCCCGGAACAAGGGCCGCGCTCTCCTCGGACAGAGCGCCATCCGCATTGACCGGGAAGTTGATCACAACGTCAAAATCGACTGGTGGTCCTCCCACCCAACTTGCGTTGACGGTGAACGCGCCGCCGGGAGACTCCGCCGTCGGCGGGTCGTCTTCCGTCGTGCCATTGTAGCGTTCGAAGATTTCGCTGAAGGGGACTGCCTTCATATCCTCAATGACCTTTCGACAGATTGACGTCGCCACGGCCGTTTCTCGGCTTTGTGCTTCGAGGCCGACGGTGGCGACTGAGAGTTGAAGGGTTCCGATCGCGGCCATGGTCAGAACGGCAACTGCCAAGACGAGTTCCAAGATTGAGAAACCCGCGTCGGATCTGGCGGCGCGTCTGCGCTCCTGCGGCCTCATCGTGTTGGCGCGAAACGAGTTAGACATGGCACTCCAATCTCCGCATTGCCCCGAGTTGTCGGGGACTGACTGCTCGCGAGCTAACGCGAGAGTTGGGCTGGACGGTTACACTGCGCCGGAATCGCGAGTGCTTCCTCGCCCTCAGTTTCGGCATTCGAGCCGCCGGCTCATGCCAGGATCTTTATGCACTGTTGTTTTTTGCGGCGCTCGGACTCAAGACCGCGATCGTTGTCGGACGAAGATTGGAGAGTTGGCAATCAGAGGAAATCGCATGTCTGCTTCACCTAAAGCTTTGAATACCGCCTTGCGCCGCACGGAGTATCTGGTCGACCGACCGATGCAACTTAGGGCCGCCGTTTCCGTTGCGGGCTTGCTCGGAGTGGTCGGGGTGGCCTGCGCTCTGGTCATGTACATGGCGCCGACCGAGGAGTTCTTCGCGCACCTGTCACCGCAGGAAGTAAAAGCCGTCTTCACCTACGCAACCGCCGCCTTCTTTTTTATGGGCCTCATCGTGGTCGTGACCTGCGCCATTGTCTTTACTCACCGCGTGGCTGGTTCTTCCCGCGTGTTAGTGGCAGCACTCGAAGGCATGATGAAGGGCGACTATGGAAAACGCGTCGGACTGCGCGACAAGGACTACTTGAAAGACCTTTCTGCTGCGATCGGCAAGATGCAGCGTCAGCTAAGCGAAGAACGTAGCACCAACGGCCAGTAAATCAGGAATGAGTCGCGCTAAAGCCGTCCTCCCTAACGCAAGCTCATGACAACGTCGTCGTCTGCGTCCGCCTCAACCTGAACTCGTGCCGAGCGTCCCTGAGGATCTTTGGCTTCGATGACAAAAACTTCTCGTTTCAATTGAAGCTTTAGGACTAAGACCTCGTCTTGGTCTCGCCATCGTTTGCGCAGAGTTCGGTAAATCTCTTCGCCCACTAGATTGCGCACGATGATTTCGACTTTCTCTGGCGCGTCACCTTCAGCTGCGAGAAAACTAAATTGCACCGGGCGCGCCGTCTCAAGATCGAAGGAAACTGATAAGACTTTTCCGGCGATTATGATGACGTCCTGGCTAAGGTCTTGAACGCCCGTCCCTCTCAGACGGAGGTGGTAAGGACCAGGCTCTAGTGGCTGCGAGCGTTGGGGGTCGTCTTTCAGATCCACGCTTAGATTGCCATTGTTCTTTGGGGACGTAAGCCAAAGCTTGGGCCGAAGATCCGCCGTTCCGATGCCACGTCGCAAGCTGATGTCGAGGAACGCCGGAGCGACTAGCGTCAGAACCCCGACGTCGACTATCCTGTCTTTGCTCACTTCAAAGGGGCCGAAAGTGCGCCGGCCATGAACCGAGGAGCGAATGTAGAGCAGGTAGCGCCCAGGTATGAGGTCCTTGATCTCGAAATCCGCAGCATCTCCTTTGCTGCGGTGATGCGCGCCGCCTCGGTTGGTCCCGCCGATTTGGTTGGCAATGATGCGAGCCGTCGTTACCGGGCGACCTTGATCGTCGTGAATCAGGCCCCGGATGCCACCGATGAGGAGGCGATCGCTGGGAACGACGATCCGGATGGGGGCTGATCCCGGTTTGACCATCTGACGATGTTGAACCAAAGTCGTCGTTCCTCGGAGGACCTGCAGGGCGTAGTCCCCATCAGCGAGGTTTTGGAGCGTGAATTTACCGTTGGCATCAGTCCTGTCTTGATAGTGCTGCACTCGGCCCTTGGCGAAATGCTGAGAGCTGACGCTGACGTTGGCAACGGCATTGCTTGAACTGTCGACGACGATGCCTTCGATGTTTTTTCCCGACGGTTTGAGGCTTGTATCGAAGCGTGTAGTGGCACCAGCTATGACTTCGATGGTGTCGTGAACGTCGCCAAACTTGTCGGACTTTATCTCTATCTTTCGAGCTCCCGGTGCGAGACCTTCGATGCGATACCGACCGTCCTTGTCCGTGCGAGTGAGATGACCATCGATGGCGGCGTACTCCCCAACCTGCACCAAGAGGGCTGGCGCGGGAGCGCCGCTCGCAAGTGTAATGCGGCCCTCCAGCTGTCCCGGTTCAGGCAAATGCACTTTCAGATGAGTGAGCCCTTGGGCCGGGATCTCGTCCTCACCGGCCCAGGGAGCGAAGCGCGGAGATCGGACATGGACGGCCACTTTGCCCGCGGCCGCTCCATAGATCCGGCAGATCCCCTTGCTATCGCTGCGTGCCGCAAAGCGGCTGCTCGGCATTTCAAGATGGCCGTCGGGCCGCCGATTCTGAGAGAATTCGCGGTTGCCGACTCGTACGAGTGCGTCGGGGACGGGTTGGTCTTCGAAATCTACGACGCTGACAATCAAGGTCGACGCGGGCGGCCCAAGCTTCAGCGTCAGCTCAAACTTAGCGCCCGGCGAGTTTTCAATGATCACATTGGGTGAAGCCTCAAACCCTTCCGCTCTTGCGCCCAGTGCGAAAATCGATTCGCCGGAGATGGATTTCAGATGGAAGTTTCCACTCGCGTCGCTGTGCGTGACGGGCTTGCCGCCGAAAGTGCCTGCCATGCCGCCGGCGTAGACCTCTGCGCCAGCGATGCCTCGGCCTTCGGGGCCTTGAACTTTTCCTTTGATCGTAGCACCCAAGGGGATCTTGAACTGCATTTTGGCAGTCTCGCCACCCTTGACTTTGATGCGTACTAGGCCGCCAAAGGGGCAAGAAAGATAGCCATGGCCCGCGTAGCAGCGGTCGAGAGTGAATTTGCCGCTGTTGTCACTTTCGTACCAACGTTCGTGGAGAAAGGGGTCTGGCGCTCCGAATGGTAAGACTCGCAGCGGTACATTTGCGGCTGGCGTACCGTCCAGTTCCCAGATCACATCGACTTCTAAACGTCCAAATTTGGGGGACGCGGCGACGAGGGGACTTAGCGTCGAGGAGTCAAGATCCTCGGAGTTGTGGGCGGCGGCTTTTGCTCCTTCGACTGCTGTCTCGGCCGCGTTGCGTCGTGCCGCTTCGGTGTTGGGACCATCGGAACTGCTGAAACTTGAATTGGTCTCATTCCAGCTCGCATCGTCTTCGTCGAAAAACGCGAACCAAACCCCCGCTCCCAATAGAAGTAAAACTAGCGCCGAACCCAGGGCAACCTTGGATTTCAATGACACGACAAAAGCTCCTTGGAGAAGGGACGCGCCAGCCGTGCTTGCCGTTGGCAAGAACGCGACCGCAAACGCGACGTTCCAGTTTTTGCGACCACCGAACTCTCGGTCGAGCGTGGAACGGAGAAGGTCTAATCCACGCTTTACTTGCGTGCGGGCGGTTTCCACGGGTAGATCCAAGCGCTTGGCGATCTCTCGCGGCGGCAGACCCTCAAAAAACCGCAAGAGTACGGCCGTTCGATAGGGTTCAGCCAGATCGACGACGACATCGACGACGCGTTGCCGAAGCGCTTGCTGCATCAAGAATTCATCTACGGCAGATCCAGGCGGCCCGGGTTTCGCCGCGGATTCCCTCAGACGGCGGAGGCGACTTTGGCGCCGATCATTTGCTAGTAGTTTTCGGAGAGTGCCCGCCAACCAAGGCCGACGTGGGCCCTTGGGCGTCCCCTCGGCTCGCAGTGCGGCCAACCAAGCATCCTGTGCGAGATCGTCGCCGGTGCTGGAGTCGCCCACGAGGCGTTCCGCCAAGCGTCGCAGAAAGGCGTCGTCTTCGAGAACGGTTTGAGGGTCGACGTCGAAGCGGGGCAAAAGAGTCTCCAGGACTTGGAAGAGCGGATGGGGCGCATGGCGCACCTCACCCCGAAGTGGCGATTCCGAATCAAATCGGTTCAAGAATTCACTATGTTCCCCGCGTTTTTGGCCTTTAGAGTCCGAAGCTTCTTCGCATGTAGAAATTTTCCGCATTGAGCCTGCATGAACACCCACTCGCGGTCGATGAGCGCGTCAGCGCCTTGTGTCCTCTCGTTTTTGGCTGGGGGCTAGGCCTAGACCGAAGACCTGGTTCTCTCGGTGCCAGGGCCGATATGCGACTCTTTGGGACGCTTCTAAGCCGGGTTGAGGATAATTCCCTTGGTATTCTTGGATCTTAGATAGGCCTCCGCGCTCCCGGATCGTTAGACTAACGTTCGCGGAGCGAGGAGGCTTTTTTGCATGCACAGCGTCAGCGGTCGTTTCTTTGGTCGGGAGTTCAGTGCTCTCGGCTTGTTCTGGATTCTTCTTTTTGGGTTTGCGTTCGCCTGTTCGGGTGCCCTGGTCGCTCAGGGCGAGATGGAAGAGGACGACGACGCCGCTGAAGACCCCCGGTTTAGGCGGGCTCAACGCTACCACCTCACTGGAGAGCTGGACGAAGCTTTCAACATCTACGACCAGATCCTCAAAGACCGTGGCGAGGACGCGCCTACCCTCATCACTTACGCCCACATGAAATGGAAGCGTGGTGACTACTTAGAAGCGGAGAAACGCTTCAAGCGGGCCATCGAGTTGAATCCCAAACACATCAAGGCCAAGCAGTTTTTGGGCCAAATGTATCTCCACCAAGGTCGCCGCAAGGCCGCGCGTGAGACTTTCAACGCCCTCGTGGCTTTAAAGTGGGTTCGAGAAGATGTTCGCCATTCTGGCTACTTGAACTTGGGCAAACTGGAACTCCTTGATGAGCAATGGATCAAAGCGCGGAAACACTTTCGCTTGCTCAAAAAAGAGGGCGGGAAAGCCGATCGCAAGTCGGGAAAACGCGGCATCAAACGCATGGCCGAAATGCGTAAGTTCAACGTCTGGCCGCGCATTGTCGGACCCAGCCTTTTTGTCCACTTTAACCCGGTGCTGACCAAGACCGTCTACAAAGACGAAGCCGCTCGCGAACAGCTCACGGCCTCGCTTTGTGATTGCGTGGTCTCCATCTGCGCGAAACTGAAAATCGTGGTACCTGAGCCTTGGCATCTTTATTTGTTCGAAAGTGACGATCAAGCTCGCCAACTCACCGGGCGCATGGAAGCGCACGGCTGGGATTATTCCTGGTGGATCAACTACAACGCCCGTGGGTCAGGGCTCGACCCGCGTCACACGATCGCCTGCCAGCTGGTAGCTCGTTGGTGTTCAGGGCGACCCTTGTCGAGGATGCTGGTGGAGGGCCTCGCCGCGAACCTGGCGGGCGTCGACACCGATTTTCATTCTGATGCGCGCAAGATGTTGCGCGACAATCGCCTACGCTCGATGGTGGAATGCCAAAAACTGTTGCGGAGCCTCGACGAGCACGAGACGAGATTGCAATACAAAGAGGGCAAGTCCTTCGTGAGGTTTCTGATCGACACTTACGGCTGGGAGAGTTTCGAAAAACTCTGGAAGAACTTCATCGTCACGGTGAATGCGCCACGCTTCAAGTTAGGGACGACCAAGGGCATTGACTGGCAAGAAGCCTTTGACGCGATCTTTGAGAAGGGGCTTGGCGTCAAGCAGTCTGTTGCCGAAGCCCGCTGGCGCGAGTTTTTGCGCAGCGAAGGCTAAGCATGCGGAGCGCAGGCACGTGCGGAAAAGTCATGCGTAAGCAAGTCGGGCGCGTCTTGAATGATGCCTTCGCGCGAGTCAACTTTAGATCGCAAAGGCGGCTGGGCATCGCGTGTTTTTTTCTTTCGCTTTCCGCAGCTTTCTCGTTTGCCCAAGATGTGACTTCAGCTTCGGCCAAAACGCCAGAGCCAACGGCGGCTGCGATCAAAAAGATGACGGTCGCCGAACTGCGAATCGCGGTGATGCGGGCAAAGGACTGGCCCGTGCGCTTGCCAGCGCCGGTAGAGACCGTCTCAGCGTCGCCAAGCGGCTTCTTAAGTTGACCCACGACGAGTCCCTATTGATTCGGGCTAATGCGGCTTGGGGGCTCTTTCACTTTCCCCAATTTGAACGCGGCGAAAAGCGTCTCATCGCGATGACCCTTTTTCTGCGGGCGTCGAAGCCCTACGTGGTGGCTGCGCTCAATGTTTACCTTAAGACCTTCAATGACCCGATATCTCCAAAGGAACTCGTCGAGTTTCGCAGAGTCTACCTGGCGGATATCATCGCTCGCGACGTTGGTCCGCAGCCGGCAAAAGAGGATACCCCTACGGTCGACGAGGGGAAATTCAGCGACTCAACGGAGCCAGAGTAATTCGTGTTGTTCGACCTTGCTGCCGCTCGATTCTTAATTTCCGATCTTGGTCGCGCCGCGGCAGTGGAACTGGAGGGCAAGGATACGGCCTCCATTTCTTTGGCTAAGTCGTTGCGCAAGAAGTTTCCGGCGGCGTTTGCGCGTGCGCTCATCGATCAAGAATCAGGGCGGCGTTCCCTGCGCGGCAAACACCCGCGGGCATCTGAGCTGTTTGCTTCCAAAGTTGCCGCCGAGCAGTCTTCAGCTTTCGAGATCGCCTCTTGGCGGGCGCGACGTTTTGAGGGCTGTGGACTCGTTGCGGACATTGGCTGTGGCATCGGTATCGACTCAGAAGCGCTCGCGCAGCGAGGGCCGGTGATTGCCGTTGATGCTGACCCCGGCAAGCTGGTGTTGGCCCGCGCGAATCTCGAAGGGGCTCCGCATGAGACTTGGTTTGTGCGCGCACTAGTGCCGCCCTTGCCGGCTGAGGTGGATTACTTCTTTGCCGACCCGGATCGACGCATCGACGGTCGACGTCAAGTTGACCCCGAAAAGGGCTCGCCAGCATTGAGTATCTTGTTGCGTGAGGTGAAGTCTCGCCGCGGGATGGGGGTCAAGCTCGCACCGGGCTTGCCCATCGATAGTATTCAGGAGTTTGGCGAGCTGGAGTTCATTTCGCGTCACCGTCAACTTCGAGAGGCGGTGCTTTGGACGGGGGAACTCGCGACGGTAAACCGGCGGGTGTCCTGCCCAGATTCAGGGCTCAGCCTGACGGGCGATCCCAAGGAAGAAGCAAGGTCAACAGATCACTTAGGCCGGTTTCTTTTGGAGCCCGATCCCGCGCTATCACGCTCTAAACTTTTCGCCGCTGCGACCGCAGGTACGGACATTGAAATGTTGCGCGGAGCGCATGGCTACGCGACGGTCGACGAGCCTTTTGAGACCCCCTGGTTCAAGCTTTGGCCCGTCGAAACGACTCTGAAAGCCGACGCGGCCCGGCTCAACGCTCACCTACGAGATCGCGGTGTTGGCCGAGTAGATCTTTCCCGGCGAGGCGTCGATGCTGACATGAAGGACTGGGCGCGCAAGCTGCGCACTCCCGGTAAGCCGTCGGTGGGGCGCCAGATTCACTTTGTCAATCTCGAGGGCCGCGTGCGCTGTGTTGTGGCCGAGATCCCCAATAGCCTCGATGGCGACGGAACTCATCGTTCTAACCGGGGTTGATGAAGCACAGACCGATAGGAGATCCCAAGATGTTCCGTACTCTAAGTTTATGCCTCGCGTTTTTCGCCTTGATGCCGGTGGCCCTGGTCTTCGCCGCGTCTCCTCAGACTAGCCAGCCGGTCAAAGTGGCCCCGGCTTCTCGTCCGGCGGCGAGTGCGCCCGCTAGGACGAAAGCCTCGGCTAAGGCTCCCAAGCCCGAAGCGGCGCAAACGGCGAAGAAAGCCGAGTTGGAGCTCGAAAAGTGGATCACAACCTTGGGTGAGGGGGCGCAGCAAAAGCACGCGAAGATCAGATCTTCCGCCTTTGCCGGCCTCATCGCGGTTGGCAAACCAGCTCTTAAGCTGCTTAAGGTACTTAGGGCGAATTCGAGCGAAATCGTCAAGGCCTCGGCAGCTCGCGCCATTCGCAGAATCGAACGAGGAGGCGAAAACCGAGGTCGCGGCCGAAACCGCGGCCAAAACCGGGGTCGGAACCGATCTGCCTCACAGGATCCCAAGGTTCTCGGGGCCTCACTCGCGAAGGATCTCAAGCTCGACGCCGAAAAGAGCAAGAAACTGACCAAGGTTCTTGTAGAAGCCCAAGCGCGGCGCCGCGAAGTGATGCAACAGATGCGCGATGGCGAGATTAGCCGCGAGGAACTTCGTGAAGAAATGAAAGAGATGCGGGAAGACCTGCAGGAGCAGTTCGCTGGCTTTCTTGCCCCAGAACAGGCCAAAACCGTCCTGAGGAAGATGACCGGCCGACGCGGGGCAGGTGGTCGTAATCGCACACCACAGAATCGGGATGTCTAGATAGGAGCAACCGGCCAGGACGCGCCTGGCGTCGCCAGAGCGAAAGATGCTGAGGTGCGGGCCCGTCCTGGAGCAAAAAAGCGGAGAACTCTAGGTGGCTACGAAAGGTGGCCGCCTTTCGTTCGTCTACGGTCATATGGGAGCTTCACGGCGGTACCGGTTGACCCTCTAGATTTGAAACTCTATGCTCCCTTCGTCTTGGACCTTGTGTGATCCAAAGCCCGGTTAGATTGTCAGTTGTCGCTTGGAACCGATTCGTCGGTTTCTGGTTACTCTGTGGTCCAATTCTGAATCTGAAATTAGACTTTGGCCGACATTTCGTGCGAAAGTTGAGTCTTCCGAGAGTGTGCCCATGACTGCGCGTTTCGCTGCGTGTCCAACCCTTGTTTTGGCCCTTGCCCTCGTTTTGCCCTCGATCGCGTTTGCCCAACTGGGGACCCGTGAATCGACGGTCTTAGAGGGGGCGACAGTTTGGGTCGATGGCGCGATGGTTGAGAATGCCAAACTCCTGTTTAGCGGACGCCGCATCCAAGGCGTCGGAGCCAAGATCAAGCTCCCGGATGGCGTCGACGTCATCGACCTCAAGGGTAAGTTCGTCCTGCCGTCGTTTATCGACAGTTCGGCATTGATTGCTGGCATGCAGCCAGCTCGCTCGCGCAACCCCGAGCATCTGGTCATCGATAACGTCAACCTTTACCACCGCGATCCTTTCCAGGACGCGATCGAAGGGGGCGTTGGCTATCTCTACTTGAGCGGGGCTGCGAACTCCGGAGTTGGGGCGCGAGGGCTGGCATTGAAGATGCCCGGAATGAAGGTCGACAAAGTGGCCGACCTCGTTCTTAAGGGCAGCGAATCGATGCACGTTCGCTTGGGAACCAATTCCCGCGGGCCCATTGCGCGACTTGCCGAGATCAAGAGCTTCGAGAGCTACCTCAAGAACCTAAAGACCTACCGCGAAGGCTGGGAAAAGTACCGCGAGAAGCTCAAAAAGTACGAAGAGGAACTCGCCGAGTGGGCGAAGAAGAACAAGCCGAAAAGCAAAAAGTCCGGCGGCGCGAAAAAGTCATCCGGCGCTAAGTCGAAGAGCAAGCCCAAGGCGTCACCGCGTCCGAAGTCGCCGAGTCCCGTCAAAAAACCGAAGCGTTCGCGAAGCGCCCTCGGGCTTGCAGGCTTGTCATGGCCCGGATTTGGTCTGGGGCACGACGACGATGATGATCACGAAGACCATGAAGACCACGATGATGGCGTTGAGGTTTGCGATCTCGACGGCTGCACCATTCCCGGTCAGCACGAAATTCATCTGCACGACGATTGGGTCTTCGAATCGGAGCTCGACGGGCAAGATCACGACCATGAGCGTGATCATCTCCCAGAACAGGTTGATCCTGGTTTCGCCGCGATCTTCATCGATCCCCCGCGCCTGAAGCCCGAATTGAGCATCATTGGCGACGGCACCGAGACTCACCTTCGCCGCCCTTTGTTGGCCAGCGAGCGGCTTGCCAATCAGAAACGTTTTTCGACTTGTCCGCATTGTGGCGCCTCCGATCCCTTGGCACCGCAGCACATCGCCCACACCAATCCCTGGCCTGTCGACGAATTCGACCGGGTCGCGGCCGAATTGGAGCAGCGCTACTTTGAGTCCTACAGGCTCGACATGGCCCTGGCGGATCCGAAGCCCGGCGGGCCGAAGAAGCGCGGGTCCAAGTCTTCGAGCAAATCGAGCAAGTCAAAAAAGGGAGCTAAGCCAAAAAAGCCCAAGGAGCCCGGCTTCAAGCCAGCGCTGGAAGTTGCAAGCAAAGCGCTCGATGGCAAGCTCAAGGTCCGAATCGAAGTGCACCGGGCTGAGGATATTCTGGCCGTCCTCGATGTTCTCGACCGCTATCCCCTCGACGCGGTCCTGGAGGGCGTTACCGAAGGTCACTACGTGGCTGAGGCGATTGCGAAAGCAGAATTGCCGGTCGTGCTAGACGCGGCACTCGCCACTCCGATTCAAGAACAGTCCCTCGGCGCGAATCGTCGTTTGGGTCGTCTTCCCTTCCCCGCATTGCCGGGCTCCAGTCGAACCCTCTCACCAAGCCGAACGCAAAGCGATCGCGGACCTGGAGGACTGGCACGCAGAGGCATTGCTCACCGTGAAAACGCCGCCAGGTTGGTCAGGGCCGGGGTCACGGTGGTGATCTCCAGTCTTGGAGCGGGTAGCGAGAGTCTACTCGCGCGAGCCGCCTCTGCCGCAAGCCGCGGTTTGTCCCGCGCGGAAGCACTGGATGCCATTACTCGCAATGCAGCCCTGGTGCTCGGCGTCGGCGATCAGATCGGCGAATTCAGCCCTGGTCGGCTGGCTAGCTTCACCGTCTTTGATGGTGACCCTTTTCTGGCGACTAGTCGCGTCGAAAAGGTCTACATCGACGGCAAGGAAATCTACGGTAAATAGGATGCCAATGATCTCGACTTCACTGTTGCCCCCTTTACGGGTCACCCGAATCGTCGTCGGCTGTGTTCTTGCGACCTTGGCTTGCGCCGTGTCGCTCTCAGCCCAAAGCCCGAGTCAAAAACCGCAGCAGTTTGCGGTGCGCGCGAAGCGCATCGTCACTGGTGCCGGTCCCGACATCATCGACGGCGTCATCTTGATTGAAAAGGGCAAGATCAAAGCCCTGGGCCAAAAGCTTGAGGTGCCCAAAGGCTGGAAAGTCATCGATCACCGCGATCGGGTGCTGATCCCTGGGATGATCGATATGGCCTCCCGGGCGGGCGCACCAAAAGACTTGCGCGAATCCGCGGTCGCCGTCGACTCCAGAACTTGCGCGCTAGACGCGGTGGCATTGGATCACCGCGATTTCGCGATGCTGTGCGAAGCGGGAATTACCGCGGTTGGCGTTTTGCCCGAGCGTCGCAACGCCTACAGCGGTCAAGGATGTGTGCTCAAGACGGGATCGGCGTACCAAAAGCGAGTCGTTGAGGTGCACGGTCCGGTGATGATGACTCTTGATGCATCCGCCTACAGCCGGTTGCGAATGCCAGCGTCCTACATCGGGCTCATCAAGCTGCATCGCCTTATCCTGGAGACCGCGAAGGGCGGCCGCGCCGGTCCGTCCTTGGTGGGCCTAGCGAGAGGTAAACGCAAGGGCGTTTTGTACGCGCGCACCGAGCAGGCACTCAAGGACAGTCTTAAACTCAAGCGCAGATTTGATCTCGACATCACCTTGATGGCTGCCAATGCGATCCGCCGCGTGGTGGATGAGTTTGCCAACTCCGGAATGCGTGTGGCCCTACTGACGCCGACTTTTCGGAGCGGCAAGCGCAGGTTGACTTTGCCCGCGCTACTCGAGAAGAAGGGGATTCAGGTCGTCTTCTACGCGGACACTCCGAATCTTGCGCCCGCAGGCCTAAGGCTGGGGGCCGCGCTCGCGGCGCAGAACGGCCTGGGGCGTCGTGCGGCGCTTGCCTCGATCACCTCCGGGCCGGCGGAAGCGCTCGGCGTCGCCGCTCGCATCGGCAGTCTGGCTGTCGGCAAAGATGCGGACTTCGTCGTACTGAGCGCCGACCCCTTCGATTTTTCTGCCGCGGTCATCGAGACCTGGGTGGACGGTCGTCGTGAATACCGCAAGAAACCTAACGCGAAGAAGAAGGAGCTCGCGCCATGAGGCTCGGCCAACTCGCCGCTATGATGACCACTCTTGTTTTGTGGTCGGCTCTTTCCAGTCTCCTCGGCGCCCAGCAGACCCTGGCGATCAGCGCCGAAAAAATCTACGTCGGGGACGGGACGATCATCGAGAAGGGCGTCATCATTGTCAGTGGCGGCAAGATCCTTGCGATCGGGCCGGGATCTCAGATTGAGATCCCACGCGGCACGCGACGCCTTCGGGTTCGAGGCAGCGTGACACCAGGTTTCATTGATGCCGCCGCCGATGCTCTGCTGGGGGCGTCAAAAGACGAACAATCGTCAGAAGTAACGCCTGAAGGACGCGCCATTGACGGCTTGGATTTCGGTTCGTTGTTGATGAAGCGGCTGGCTCGTGAAGGCGTGACCACGGTCTACGCGACCGCCGGAAATTCCGCGGTCATCACGGCGCAAGGTGCCACAGTTAAGACCGGGACGGGCGACGTTCAGAACCGTATCCTGACTCGTGATGGGGCGCCGAAGCTGGTACTCATATCGGGGCCGGAAAGGGGCAACGCTCGACCCCGAAACCCCGCTGGCATTAGCGATTTCACTCGCCTCCCCTTGGGGCGAATGGGCGGCATTTTCGTGGCACGAAGCGCTCTCGGTCAGGCAAAAGATCGGCTTCGGATCGCGAAGGCTGGCGGCAAAGTCGCCAAGAACGCGGCCTTTGATGTGCTCGGCGAAGTCTTGTCCGGCAAGCGACGCATGCGGGTTTTGGCGCGACGTCAAAACGAAGTCTCGACGGCTTCGAGGCTCGCTAAAGAGTTCGGGTTTTCCTACGTCATCGAGCAGGGCAACGAAGCCTACAAGAACATCCGGGAGCTAAAGCGCGACCACGCGGCGGTCATTTACGGTCCCATGAGATCTTCGAGCCCCTCGATGGCCGGAGTCTCGCGACAATTACGACGCTTTTTCACTGATCCCAACTTGAACAAGATACTCTCGACCCCCCGCGTCCTCATCGATGCGAAGATCCCTACCGCGTTGACCGCGGGAGGGAATACGGGAGAGTACGGCCTCGCGCGGCAAGCGATGCTTGCGATGCGTTGCGGTCTTTCGCGCGCCGAGGCTTTAGCGGCGGTGACCACGGTCCCAGCCCAGTTGCTCGGGGTCCAGGACCGAGTGGGAACTTTAAAAGTGGGGCGCGACGCCGACCTGATCGTGTGGTCTGGCGAGCCTCTTGATGCCACCAGTATTCAAAGCCACGTCTTTATTGGCGGGCGTCGTGTTGCGGGGAAAGTCTTTTGAATTTCCGCAACTCACCATTAGCACAAGCGAACCCATCCACGGGAGTTTCGATGATGATCCGGCTTTTCGCGACCACGGCGGTGTTGGTCTTAGCAGTTTGCACCACAACGTGGGCTCAGTTCACGGATAAGGTCCTCATTGAAGGGGCCAAGATCATTCCTGTCGTCGGCGATGTCATCGAGAAGGGCAACATCCTGATCGAAAACGGCAAGATCGTCGCCGTCGGAGTTGACGTTAAGGCGCCTTTTGATGCCAAGGTCATCGACGCTAGCGGGAAGACCGTCTTTCCGGGCATGATCGATCCCTATACATCTAGCGGCCTCGACATTCCCAACGAAAGCGTGCCGGTGGCGTCATTCGTCCGCGTTGCGGACGCGATCGACCCTTCGGCTCGCTACTTCGAGAATGCCCTGCGCGGTGGTTTGACCTCAATCCACATCGCACAGGGCGCGAATGCGGTCATTAGCGGCGTGACGCGCGTCGTGCGGCCCATCGGTATGATGGTCAGCGAGATTACCGTTGAAGCCGAAGGCGGACTCGGCATTGTTTTCTCGGCGGCGGGAGGGCGCGACGTCGCGGGCCAGCTCGCGACCTTGCGCGGCACTTTTCGCAGTTTTGACCGCTACCTGAAACGTTTGGCGGAAAAACTCTACGAAGAGGAACAGAAAAAAGACGGCGGCGAAGTTCGAGTCGGGCCGAAAGAAGCGCGCAAACTCGGCGCGAAGTTGATCAAGCCGAGCAAGATCGAGGATCGCTACCGTAACCTCTGGCGCATTCGGCATGGTGAGCTCGATGTCTATGCCCATTGCTCGCGAGCCATGGATGTTCAGACGGCTTTGGATTTCGCCAAGGCTCAGGGATTTGCGGATAACATGACGATCGTGCTCGGTTCGGAAACTTTCAAGGCTGTGCGTCGCCTGAAGAAGCTCTCTCGTCCGGTCATCTTATCCAAGAGTCAGTTCGTTCACCGTGAAGCCGATCGAATGACACAGGAGCCGATCGACACCTTCGTTCCCGATGTGCTGATGAAAAACGGAATTGAGTTCGCGATCGCCGGTAGTGAAGAACCCTGGTACGAAGCGGCCCGATTGGTCCGCAACGGGATTCCTCGCCAAAAAGCTCTTGAGGCGATCACTCTCAATGCCGCGAAAGCCATCGGCCTGGGAGCACGCTTGGGCTCGATAGAGCCGGGCAAGGACGGAAACATCCTGATTCTCAGCGGCGACCCTCTCGACACGATGACTTGGGTCGAACACGTTTTCATCGAAGGGCGCCACGTTTACGACAACAAAAAGGACCTTCGATTGCGCCACCTTTTGCAAGGAGCCTTTGACACGAAGTTGGCCGCAGACAAGAAATCGGCGGCGGCGCTCGAGGCCAAAAATGCCAGGGCTGACAAGGAAGCCAAGGCAAAGACCGACGAAAAATCTAAGGCAAGCAAAGGCGACAAGCCCGCTAAGAGTGACGAGAAGTCCAAGGCCGATTCGAAACCGTCTGACGCCAAGAAGTCACCGGCTCCTGCCGGTGGCTCGAAGAACTAGGAGCGCCCTGCGATGTTAAAGGCAAGCTCCTGGATGATGGTGCTGTGTGCCATCGCGCTTCTCTGGCCGGTCGAGTTCGGAAGCGCAGCGCAAGCTGGCGACGATGAAACGGGCCGCCCGGCGCAAGACTACGCCGTGCGTGCGCGTCGGATTTACGTCTTGGACAAAGTTGACTACCTCGAAGACGCTTGGATGATCATTCGCGGTGGCAAGATCGATTCTTTAGGCACCGGCGCGATTCCTGACGCTGATTTGCCGGTGGTTGATTTTCGGGGGGCGAGTTTGCTCCCGGGATTGGTTTCGACGGAAAGCCGGATTTTCGTCGGTGCCGATGCCACGGGGATGGGTGCCCGTTATGTCGCGGCCGACAAGTTCAATCCCTACGCAAATTTTCAGGCGAGTTGGCGACACGGCGTCACCACGGCTCGCCTCACTTCGCCCGGCCGACGTTTTGTCTCCGGTATCGGTTCCGTCGTGCGATTCGGCGCGAATGCCGAGGATTCAACGGTTCTGGTTCGCCAGGCTGATTTGACGGTGAACTTCAATGACGAAGCGGGGCGCGGCGAGAGCCCTGATGCCGAACTCGTAACGCCGAGTTCGATGGACGTTCCTTACCGGCCCGCCGAACGTCGTCGCCCCGAGACACGCCTCGGCCGCATCTTGGCACTCGAGACGCTCCTGCGTGATGTACGGGTGGCGAAAAACCAAGACGAACCCAGCTTGAAGTTGTTGGCCTTGGGAGAATTCCTCGAGTCGGGACGCCCGTTTCGATTCGATGCCGAGCGCCGTGGCGATATTTTGCAGGCGCTCGAGGCAGCCAAAAGAAACGGTTTGCCGATCTATCTCGCCGGTGCCACCGAAGCTCATGCTTTGGTGGACGAGATCGCCGCCGCAAAAATCTCGGTTGTTGTCGACTTTGACAATGCGCTTCCCGATCCGAGCTTCAATGGTTTTGACCCGGTAACGCCCATCATTGAGGACGACCGTACCGCCGCCGTTTTGGAGAACCGCGGGGTGCGCGTCATCATTGGCGGCCACAGTGACGACTTGCTCATGAGTGCGGCGCTCGCCGTCAAAGGCGGCATGACCGAAGGGGCCGCTCTGCGGGCCGTCACCGCACGTCCCGCGGACTTGTTGGGAGTTGGAGACCGCGTTGGTCGCCTCAAAGCGGGCATGGACGCCGATTTTGTGGTCATCAATGGTGACCCCTTGGGCACAAGTTCACGCGTTCAGCAGGCCTGGGTACTCGGTTCGCAGGCTTGGAGTTTGGCGGCCGTCGACAAGATGCCCGAGGCCGTGGTGGTTCGGGCCGGGAAGATCTATGACGGCAAGGGTGGCGTTTATTTGGACGCCGAAGTGTTGATTGAAGACGGCAAGGTTGTGGCTGTCGGACATCGAGTGCAGCGACCGGCCTACGCTCGCATGCACGACGCTGGCCCCGAGGCCGTGATCACTCCGGGATTCATTGATATCCACAGCACCCTTGGACTTGAAGGCGACAGCAGTACGGTCAAATCAGACCAAAATCTGAGCAAGTTGTTTTCAAGGGCTCGCCCAGAGTTTGCGGCCGTCGCGCGCGCCGGGATCACGACCGCCGTCGTCGCACCGGGGAAGGGATCGTCCAGCGGCTCACCGATCATCGCCATCAAGACCCAGGGAAAAAACCGCAAGGAGCTGATTTCGAAAGCTGCCGCCGGAGTGAAGCTTACCGTGAGAGGAAGCGGCGCCAGCGTGTTGAAGAGTCTGGAGTCGACACTGAACTCAGCTGACAACTACCACAAAAAGTGGCTCAAGTACGAAGCAGAGTTGGCCGCTTTCGAAGCCGCGAAGAAGAACGGCAAGCTGCCGAAGGCCGCAGCTCCCAAAGGCAAAACTCCTCCCAAAGTCAGCCCCAAGCCCAGCGCAGAGGCCAGCGACGCTTTGAGCGGCACCTGGGAAGCGACTCTCAGCGGAGGGCCCATGGGCGAGCCGATGAAGCTCACGATGCGCCTCGCCTTAGAAGGGACTGACTTTACTGGCACGGTTACCGACCCCTTCGGTGGCAGCCAGGACGCGCCCATTACGGGTACCTTTGATGGGACGACGTTCGAAGCAAAAGTCGAGCCCGAAGATGCGCCCTTCGAAAACGTTCGCGTCACCGCGAAAATGACGGAGCCTGAAGTGCTGAAAGGTAGCGTTGATGTCGATGGCATTTTCGAGATCGATCTCAGCGCAAAACGGACCTCCAAGGGCAAACCCAAGATCACCGTAAAGCGAGCGGTCACGGCTGTCGCTAGCGGACCAAAAGGCCCGAAGAAACCGAAGTACAGCGCGCGATTCGAGCCCTTTCGCAAAGTCCTCAGTGGCAAAGCGGGGATCATGGTCGCGGCAACCGGAGCCGAAGCTGTCGGTGCCGTGGTGCAGGCCTTTGGCAAACGTAAGTTGCCGGTCGTGATCCTCGGCGGGGCAGGGGCACACGAAGTGCTGGATAAGATCGATGGTAACTCGGTTGGCATCGCGATCTGGCGCCAGTACACCCGCCAGGATAAGGCCCGCAATATCTTAATCCCCGACGAACTCGATCGCGCTGGCGTTTCGCCCTTGTTCCAGAGCAACGGCTCTTGGGGAGCGTCTCGATTGCCGCGTTTCGTTCGCGCGGCGGTGCGGGAGGGACTCAATCCTGAAACGGCGTTGCGGTCTTTGACCTACGACGCGGCCCGTTTGATGCGCATGGACGATTCGGTCGGTTCTCTCAGTCGAGGATGCGATGGTGACTTGTTGATATTCGACGGCGAGCCTTTTGACGCTCGTACCAGCTTGGTCGAAGTCTTGATTCGTGGAAAGGAAGTCCAATGATCGCACGCCCGATTGGATCACCCCTCATCGCTCTTGTCGCGGCCCTAGTCTTTGTGCTCGCGTTTGCGTCGCCAGGTATGGCGCAGGAGAAGCTGGCGCTAATGGCCGGCAAAGTCCTGACGATGGACGAAAAGGACACGGTCTTAAACAACGTCATCGTCTTTTTGAAGGACAGAAAGATCGAGAAGATCATCCCTCAGCGTGGAGCCGTGATCCCCGCTGACTACCGGGTTATCGATCACCGCGACAAGTGGCTCGTTCCGGGTCTTATCGATCCGCACAATCACACCTCGTCGGAGGAATTCGGCAGTCTCGTCGGTGAGTTCGGGTCGCTCACAAATCCGGGCCTTCGCGCCTTGGATCTCGCCATGCCCCGAACTGAGAGCAACATTCGCTCTTTGGCCGGTGGTGTCACTACGGTGCTGTTGATTCCGGGTTCGGCGACGAACCTGGGTGGTTTTGGCGTCGTTGCACGTGTCGGCTGTTCCGAGATGGACGACTTTATCTTGAAGGAAATCGGATCGGTGAAGATCGCTCAGGCTGGCAACCCGGAGCGCTTTTACTTCCGCAAAGGTCGTAGTTACATGAACTACAACCTGCGCCAAACCTTGCAGAAGGCCAAAGACTATCACGAGGCTTGGAATCGTTTCGAAAGCAAAAAGTCGAAAACACAGCCCAAGTTCGACGCGCACTGGGAGTCTTTTCGAGGGCTCTTTCGACGGACTTTTCCGGCCAGCGTTCACACTCAGATCTATCAGGTGGTGCACGCCTCTATCGCGATGCTGTCGGACGAGTTCGGCATCAAACTCATGATTGACCACGGCACTTTTGATGGCTACAAGCTCGGCAAGCAAGTTGCAGAGCGAGGTATTCACGCGATGATCGGGCCGCGCATGTGGTGGATGGACCCCGTGGATCGCACGATCAACGGAACGGCCGCCGGCTATTGGAAAAACGGTGTCAAGAAGATCGGATTGAACACCGACGCCGGAGTGTTGCCCCAAGAAGACCTTCCGATGCAAGGCGCGATGTCCGTGCGCTACGGTTTCGACACCTACGCGGCGTTGAAGGGCATGACCTATTGGGCCGCAGATTCTCTGGGATTAGCCAATCGCATTGGCTCCCTGCAGCCCGGCTTTGACGCGGACATCGTCGTGTGGTCGGGCAACCCTATCGATTTTCGTTCCAGCGTCGACAAGGTCTACGTTTTGGGAAGCGAAGTATACAACGCAGACGAACGGCGGATCTATTGAGATGCCGTGGTACTGTGATCTGCAAACAATCACGCGGAGTATGTCGTGAGTAGATTGATTGTTGGGATGGTGGCCTTGGTCTTTGTGATCGGCACCGCCTTTGAGTCTGGGGCTAGCAACCTTATGCAAGGACGGGCGGAGGTTGCGCACAGCATTCCGCTGGCCTTCGATGCCAATGCTGAGAGTGGCCGCACTGTCTTTGATGACGACATGGTCGTCGTCAAGGCTGGCAAAGTCATTACGCTCGCGGGTGAAGCCCTAAAAGACGTCACGATCGTCATCCGCAACGGCAAGATCGAGGCCATTGGCGAGAACGTGGACTATCCCTTTGGGACCAAAGTCATCGACGCCACGGATCTCACGGTCATGCCGGGGATGATCAATCCCTTGTCGCGCCTGATTCGCAACGGATCAGGCGGGGGTGTGACGCCGAATCGTACCCAAGCTTCCAGCTTCCGGGGCAAGCCTGAGGATCTAGAGTCGATCGCCTACGCGGGCTACACCACGCTTGGAATCGTACCGCCTGGTTCGGGGATTCCCGGCCGCGTGATGGTGCTGAAGACGGGTGGTACGAGCCGCGAAGACCTTATCGTTCAAAACGAGGGAGCGGTACTCGTCACTTTCAACAGCCCCGGCAACGACAAGAGCCGTATCCTGCGTGCCTTCAAGTCGGCGCAAGGTGAGCTCGACAAGATCGAGAAGGCTCGCAAGGCTTTTGACGCGAAGAAGAAAAAGGGGTCGAAGAAGAAGCCGACCCCAAAACCGAGCCCTAGGCCAACACCAAAGCCGAAACCCAAGCCAACACCGAAGCCGACGCCGAAGCCCAAACCTGGTCCCACTCCAAAGCCCAAACCAGGCCCGAAGCCTAAGCCCAAAGGCGGTGCCTCGAGCGGGACTTTTAAGGCCCCCAAGATCAACCCCTTATACGCGCCCTTGGTGGACCTCATTCAAAAGAAAGAGGGTGCCACGGCCATCGTCGAGTTTGGAATGAGTCCCTATATGGTCTGGGCACCGTCGACGTCAGCGAGTAGTTCGTTCCTCCATTGGGAGGAGATACCCAAGACCTATGATTTTCGACATGCCTATCGGATCCGGAACAGCGTGGTGAAGCGCAACAGCGCCTTCAACGTTCGCCCGGAATCGGACCTGCACTTGGTAGCCGAAAAACTCGGCAAGGAAAAAGCTCTCATCGCGATCTTCCCGGTGACGAATCACTTTCCCTACACCAAGGACAAGTTCAACCTCGGCCTGTTGCTGCATAGCAAGGGCTGTCGGGTGGTCTTCTTGCCTGAGATGGAAACTTGGAGTTCGTATGCGGCGATGCGTGAGAACATCGCACGTATGGTTCGGAATGGATTTCCGCGCGACGAAATCTTGAAGACTGTAACTTTGCACGCGGCAGAGATGTTGGGTCTCGAAAAGCGCCTCGGTTCGATCGAAGTCGGCAAGGACGCCAACTTGCTGTTCTTGACGGGTGACCCCCTCGATTTCAACTCGACGGTCGCGAAGGTCATGGTCGAAGGCAAGATCGTAAAAACGAAAGCGCGCTTGCGCTAGGCGTTGGCCTCGATGGCTAGACGCAAACAGGAGCTAATGGTGAAAACCCCTTACGTGATGCGACTCGCAGTCTTTTGGTGTGCGACTTTTTTGATCGCCGGTGCCCTTGTCGCCCAAGCTGGCGGAAGCAAGCCGACGAAATCGGCCAACGCTCCGGCGAAAGGCGAAGAGAAAAAGGACGACGACGACAAGAAGAAAGATCGCTGGTTGCACATTCACAACGTGGATGTGTATCCCGTGGCCGGACCGATTCGGCGCCGCGCGGAGATTCTCGTCAAGAACGAGAAAATCGAAGCGATCGGCCGCAATCTTGATGTTCCAGAAGACGCCGAAAAATTAGACGGCATGGGATTTCGCGCCTATCCCGGCCTGGTCGCCCTCAATGGATCGGGCATCGTTCCGCGCGCGAGCGGCAAGATCGAAGACACTTCGCATCCGAGCGGTCTTTGGAACATCCTCGCGTTGGCCCATGGCATCACCACGGTGATCACGGGGACGACGGCGGTGAAAGTCCAGATGGACTCCATCGAAAACTACGTCCTGCGTAAAAGCCTCTACCTTGCCATGGCGTATTCCGCCCGCAATCCGCGCGCGAAAGTGCAGCTGCGATCTGACCTCCGCAAGGCTTTCAACTTTCTTCGTCAAAAGCGTAGCGGCGAAAAGAAAAGTGCCAAAACTACGAAGTCGAGTGCAAAGGGTGGAGCTAAGTCCGCGAGCTCGAAGAAGCCCAAAAAAGCAGCGTCGGCTCAAAAACAGCTGGGGGGCGCGGCTCGCTACCTTCCCCTGTTGGAAGGCAAGACCACCGCGGTCTTCAACGTCTCCTCAACTCAGGAGATCCGCGACGTTTGCGACTTGGTGCGAACTTTTGGTTTCCGAACTGTCATTCGCGGAGCGGTACACGGGTGGACCGTGCCTGGCGACATGGGACGAGCGGGCGTGATGGCCATTGTTAGTCCTCGCGACCGTGATGACCCGGATGATGGACTCAACCGACCCACGGGTTCGACGGTGGCCAACGCCGCGATCTTGCACCAGCACGGTGTCCGCGTTGCCATTTCTTCGATCGGCAATACCGTTGACCTGGACGGTAGTCCTGGACGCGATGCTGTTTCACTTGCCTTTGACGCGGGTGCCGCTGTCGGCGGAGGGTTGCCCAATGATGAGGCGATTCGCGCCATCACCCACACCGCTGCGCAGTGCTATCAACTTGACGATCGTGTTGGTTCGCTCGAAGTCGGCAAGGACGCCGATATTATCATTGTCGACGGCGAGCTTTTGCATTACGCCACCCATGTGCAATGGGCGATCGTAAACGGCAAGCTTTGCTACGACAAAGAGAAAGAATCGCTGTTGAGGTCGATCCGATCGCGCAACCCGAAGAAGGAAAAAGACAACGCGCCCTGGTGGCCGCGCCCCTTCGCGGAAATGCCAGACTCATGGACTTACGATCCCGCCAAGGTCGCCGCTGAACGCGAAGCCGCGAAGAAGAAGGAAGACGGCGAGAAAAAGGGTGACGAGAAAAAAGAGCCCGAAGACAAAAAGCCCGCCGACGCCAAGGACAAGGGCGACGACGACAAGGCAACGAAGGAAAAAGCCAAAGGCGACAAGCCCGTCAAGGGCTAGTCCCCACGGACGCTCATGACCGGGAACGTTCCCTTTGTACACGCCACCGCCCTGGTTGAAGAGGGCGCACACCTCGGGGCTGGCTGCAAAATCTGGCACCAAGTTCACATCATGGCGGGGGCTTGGATAGGACCCAGGGTCGTGATTGGCAAGAACGGGTTCGTCGCTTCGACAGTGGTAGTCGGCGAGAGTTGCCGCATTCAGAACAACGTGTCGCTTTACGATGGCGTGACTTTGGGCGCTGGGGTCTTTGTGGGACCGTCCGCGGTTTTTACCAACGTCAAGCGTCCGCGGGCCCGATTTCCGCGCCGGGACACCTACGCTGAGACGCGTGTTGACGACGATGCCACCATCGGAGCCAACGCGACGATTCTGTGCGGCACTCACATCGCCGAAGCTGCGATGATCGCGGCGGGAGCCGTGGTGACCTGTGATGTACCGGCCTTTTGCCTGGTCGGTGGAGCGCCCGCTCGGCGCATGGGCTGGGTTTGTCGCTGCGGAGAAGCGCTTGTGGTCCGGGACGATGATTCTGATCATGAGGTCAGTTGTGACGAATGCGGGCGCGACTATTCGTTTTCGCATCGCCATTCATTGATGTCGGAATTGAAGTAAACCGATCACTGTTTTTTGATCCCGGAGCCGAGCTTGGATGCCATCCCTTTTATCGACCTGAAAGCACAGTACGCCGGGACCAAAGATCAGGTTCGCGCCGTGGTTGATGCCGTTTTCGAAGATCAGGCTTTCATTCTCGGTGAGACCGTCTCCAGATTTGAAGAAGACTATGCGGCTTGGCTGGGTTTGCCGAAAGGGAGCGCGGTGGGAGTGTCCTCCGGGACCGACGCGCTGCTTGTTACGCTCATGGCGCTCGGGGTCGGACCGGGTGACAAGGTCCTAACCACGCCCTTCAGTTTCTTTGCGACGGCGGGGGTCATCGCGAGGCTGCACGCAACGCCGGTGTTTGTCGATATCGATCCGATCACGTTTAATCTCGACCCTGCCGCCCTGAAAGGGCTCGATCCCGAAGATTTTAAAGCCCTCATTGTCGTGCATCTCTACGGTCGCTGTGCTGACATGCGGTCGATCCGAGACTGGGCGGATGCGTCGGGCTTGCCGCTAGTAGAAGACGCGGCACAGGCTGTCGGTGCCAAAGATGAGGGAGGTGCGCCGGTTGGTGGCTTGGGGCGTGCCGCCTGTTTCTCTTTTTTCCCCACCAAAAATCTTGGTGCTGCAGGTGACGGCGGCTGTGTCACTTCTCTAGATCCTGAGTTCACATCGAAAATCCGTGCCTTGCGCACGCACGGTGCGGTCCGCCCCTACGACAGCGACATCATTGGCGGCAACTTCCGTTTGGATGCTCTTCAGGCCGCCGTACTCGGCGCGAAGCTTCCGTTTTTAGACGACTGGAATCGGCGACGGCTCGAGAACGCCGCCGCCTACAACCAGTATTTCCGCGATCGCGGTCTTGAGGGGCGGATGGGCCTGCCGGAGCTTCCGCTTGACGACAGCTACGTGGCACATCAATACGTGCTGAGATTGCCGAACCGAGATGAGGTTGCCGCAAAGTTGGCGGAGCAGGGCATCGGATGTGCGATTTATTATCCCAAGCCGCTACACCTCATGGATTGCTTTTCGCGGCTGGGGTACGCAGAGGGCTCTCTCCCCGAGGCTGAGCGGGCGTCTCGGGAGGTCTTGGCGCTGCCCATTTTTCCCGAGCTTGGGCAAAAACGCCACCGGCGGGTCGCGGAGGCGGTCGCCGCCCTAGTTTGAGGAATGAGCCCGTTTCATGGGCCCGCTCAAGAACAATGACCTCGTTAAACCGCACGGCGCCGTCTTTGCCCCTCGCTCCATCGCGAGATCCTCGGCGCAAGAAGCGAAAATGGGGGAGCAATTGTCGCGAACAACCGTTGTGTAGGATAGAGGTTGGGATTCGCTCGACCTCGTGGCAGGGATGGCGGTCCTAAGATGACGCTGAAGCGAGACTTCGGGTCCGAGACAGAACTTGCTGCGACCCGGGGCGAGAGTTCTGACGAGGTTCTGATGGTGCGGGTCGCCGAGGGCGATGTTGAGGCCTATGAGGCGCTCTATCACCGCTATCGCAACCGGATCCTGACCTTCGTGTTTCGATACGTCGGAGATCGTGATATCGCAGAGGATCTCGCCCAAGAGGTCTTTTTGAAGCTTTATCGCTCACCGAGGTCCTTTGATCCGCGCAATCGCTTCATGACTTGGCTGTTCACGGTGGCGCGCAACCTCGCCATTGACCATTTGCGAAAGAAAAAGCCCGCTACGGCTTTGACGCAAGAGGGAGAGGACGGCGAGTTCTCGCTGGAGCCACCGGAACCCTTGAATCAGGGACCCGTCGACAAAACACTGCTGAAGGAAATGGAGGAGAACCTCCAGTCGATTCTGATGACCTTAAGCGACAAACTTCGCGAGGTGTTTGTGCTCTGCGCCATGCAAGGATTGGCTTACGAAGAGGTGGCTCAGATTGTTGGTTGTCCGGCCAAAACGGTGAGTTCTCGTCTCGCGAGGGCGCGCCGGCGCTTCGTTGAAGAGCTGGACCCCTACCTCAGCGGAAAGAAAAGCCCCTGATGCCGTTGACCTGCCCCGACACCGAAGAGCTGTTCAGCCGGCGCATTGACGCGCGTTTGAGTTCCGTGGAAGACCTTGCCTTTATCGAACACCTCGATGCTTGCCATTCCTGCGCGGACGCCTACTACCGCTACGAGACGATTTTTTCGGCGGTTTCAGGCGTCCCAGAGTTGACGACGGTGGCTCCTGCGCCGATGCCCGCCGATTCGACGAACTTCCTTAAGCCCGTTCAGAGAAAGCCTCTGGTGCCGCGTTGGATTTCGGCGGCGGCGCTAGTCTTGTTGCTGACGGGAGTCGGCAAGTTCGCCTTCGACTTCGGCCGCAAGACGCCGGCGGTGTTCGGGCCTGATCGGTTCTCATCCCTGGCCCAAGTTGACCCTACCTCCATCGAATTTCCGGCGGAGTCACCGGGAAGACGTTTGCGGCGCTTCCGCGAGAACGCTGACAATCTCTACCACCTCGCTAGAGTCTCGAAGACTCGCCAGGCTGATCCGAATCGAATGGTCCGAGTTTTTGACGACTACATCTCGGGCAGTCCTTTGCGGGAAGATCTCCGTTTCCTCAGGGACATGGACCAGGTGAGCCTCGGCAGTTTTCGGGTGCCGGTTCGCCAGTTCACTGATGACGTCGGTCGCCTGCTGGCTCAGATTGACTTTGAGATCAAGCGATCCGGGCGGGCTCAGTTGCGAATTCGCCGCATTCAGCAGGCGATTGAGCGGTCGGAAGTACGGCGGCAGTCGGTGCGTCTGCAACAAGTTAGTCGCTTCTATGATTTTCCCGAGATTTCAGAAGAACAGCGCGTGACACTCCGTGGCGAGAGTCAGAACCGAGGTTTTTCTGGTGCCTGCATTAGCCTCTCGTTTGGCTTTTTCGAAGACGCTTCCCGACGCCTTGAGGGCGTTGTCGAGGGTGGTGACGAGGGGCTCCGCGAACCAGCTGCCTTCTTTTCGCTCTTTCGCGGTCTTTCGGCGCGTATTGACATCAAGGGTGAACAGCTGAAAGGCTTCGGAGACATCTTTGGTGGGAGCAAACTCAAAGTCATTGCCACGCCGAGTGCGACCGACGGTCAGCTCATCATCGAACTCGAAAACCTAGGGCCCGATGGGCCCAAGCGACACCTGATCCGCTTCGGTGGCCGCAATCGTCCCCAAAAAAGGGCTTTGCGCCTCCGTCCCCTAAGACAAGCCCGTTCCCGCCGCCTCTAAGAACCTGTCATACGGAGTCAGACTAAATTCTCCCGCTTTTTTAGGTCAGACCCAAAAAAGCGGGAGAATTTAGTCTGACTCCGTACAGCAGGTTTTTTTGATTCTGAGAACTTTGGTCCTCGCCTTGCGTCTGAGCTTTGACGCCCGCGGAATTTTCGCCAAGGAGGGCCGCAACATGTTTATCCGATACTTGCTCAGTTCACTGCTCTTTTGCCTTTGCGCGAGCTTCGCGGCAGCACAGGGGATTAGTGACATTCGCCTTCACGAAGGCAAGCGTATTTGGCGCCCGGCACCCCGGCCGCAACCTCATGTGATCATTAGTTCACACAAAGTGTCGGTGGCGATTCACGACGAAATCGCTACGACGACCGTGCGTCAGACTTTCCGCAGCAAATCACGCTACATCCTCGAGGGAATTTACCTGTTTCCAATCCCGGCCGATGCGGTCCTCAAGGACTTTGCGATGACCATGAATGGGAAGATGGTGAAAGGTGAGGTGCTCGAGAGTGACAAAGCGCGCCGGATCTACGAGGGCATTGTGCGCCGCAATCGCGACCCGGGCCTTTTAGAATACGTCGGCAAGCGACTTTTCCGTGCCCGAGTTTTTCCTCTCAATCCGGGCGCGACGATCGACATTGAACTGAGCTACGTCGAATCGCTGCGACGCGAAGGCAACTTGGTTGAGTATCGCTACCCATTGAAGACCCAGACGTTTCGCCACGGTTCCGTAACGCAAGTGAGCGTTCAAGTCGCCATTGAGACCGCGTCGGAGCTGAAGACTGTTTTCTCGTCGTCACACGATATCGGTAAAGTGCGCAAGGGTGATCGCAAGATGACCTGCTCGTACGAAGCCAAGAACTCGGACGCCGAACGCGATTTCCAGCTCTACTTCAGCCGCAACGACCGCGCCTTCGGCCTCGACCTCCTCACCGAAAAAAGCGGCGATGGCCAAGGCCACTTCATGATGGTCTTGGCGCCGAAGCAGAATTTTACCGCCGATGAGATCCTGCCGAAGGATGTCGTGTTTGTCGTCGACACCTCGGGCTCCATGCGCGAGGACGAGAAAATGGAGCAGGCAAAGAATGCTCTGCAATACGGCATTAAAGGGCTCAACTCTAACGATCGCTTTTCGATCGTGAGTTTCTCCACCGAGGCCCGGCCCATGAAGCCGGGGCTGACGGTCGTCAGCAAGGAGTCTGTCGCCGCTGCGATCGCGCATATCAAGGGACTTGAAGCTCGCGGCGGCACCAACATCCACGAAGCCCTGACGAGTGCGATCAGAGGTTTTGCGAGCGAAGACGGCAGGGTCAACATCCTTGTCTTTTTGACGGACGGTCGTGCCACGGTCGGTGAAACGAGAATGCAGACCATCTTGAAGGAAGTAAAGACGTCGTCCAAAGTCCCGTTGCGACTGTTTTCCTTCGGCGTGGGCTATGACGTCAACACCGACCTCCTCGACGCTCTGGCCGATCAGAATCGGGGAACGCGAGATTACGTGACGCCTTCGCAGAACGTCGAAGTCGTGTTGTCGAGCTTTTTCGACAAGATCGCGAACCCGGTCATGAGCGACCTTGAGATCAGTGTCGACGGCGTCACGATCACTGACGTTTATCCAAAGCGGCTCCCCGATCTGTTCAAAGGCGGTGAGATCACGATCTTTGGTCGCTACGAGGGCACCGGCGTCAAGGCGATCCGACTCGAGGGGCGCATCGGCAACACGAAAAAGGAATACGTTTTCGAGGGCCGCTTTCAGAGCAAGTCGGACGGACGCGACTTCATTCCATTGCTGTGGGCGAAACGGAAAGTCGGCTACCTCTGGGATCAGATTCGCATCAACGGGAAGCAGGGCGAACTCCGCGATGAAATCGTTCGCTTGGGCAAAAAATACGGCATCGTGACGCCCTTTACTTCCTATCTCGTCCTTGAAGATAGCGACCGCCAGCAACTGCGACGGACCGACTCGGCGTCCAGACTTTTCGATCAGCGCAACCGCAGCGCCCGGTGGGGACGTCTTGGTGGAGTTAGCGGTAGTGACGGCAAGGCCAAGGATTCACCGAATGGCTCGCCTGCTCCCGGGTCGGCGGGTGGCTTCACGTCAGGCGGCGCCGTGCCTGCAGCGCGGGCGAAAGCGCCGGTCAATCTGGTGACCGGGACCAAAAAGGATGGCGTTCTGGACAGTCTCGTGCGCAAGTCTCTTCGCGAGGGAGGCCCGGCGGAACAGTCGGAGGAAGAACGCGACCAAGCAAAGCGTGTTCGCATCAAAAGATTCGCTGCGCGTAGTTTCGAAATGAGGCAAGGCACCTGGGTTGACGTCGCGCTCGATAAGAAGTCGGACAAAGAGCGCGAGAAATTGCTGAAGAAGGTGAAGCCCTTCTCGACCGAGTACTTCGAGCTCATCGCGAAACACAAAGATCTCAGCAAGTTGCTGGCGGCCATGCCCAGTCTCATGATCGAGTTAGGCCACCAGATTATTTGGGTGCTGCCGGCGGAGACTCCGGCTCCTCCGGTGAAGTAGTCTCTTCGTCGGAGTTCAGACTTTGAGGCGGCGCTGCACTTTCTTCGGAAGGTGACGCCGCCTCGGCTTTTTCTTTGGCCAGGCGGCGTTCGGTGGCGCGTTTCATCTCAGCCCGGGCAAATTCCTCGGAGAGTTGCCGACTCGCAGCCTCCGCGTCGTAACCGCGGTACTGGCGGGCGGCTCGCCAAAGCTTGAAGACGCCAAAAAGCAAGAGCGGCCAGATGAGGGCGTGAATGACCCAATCGTTGCTCAAAGCGAGCACCACAAAATGAATGCCCGCGCCGATTCCGAGGCCTAGCGCGAGCACCAAAAGGGCAAGGACCACGGTTCCGAGGCCAAATGGGCCATCTGACATCCTTTTCTGCTCCTTTTGCCCGATTGTAGATGCTTCGTGGCATCCCTTTTGTGCGTCCTCGACCCTCCCTACAATGCTCCCGTATCGATAGGAATTCCAGCTTACGGAGAGTTCAGCTTCCATGATCGCCAGCTCCAACGCATTCCGAGTCCTTTGCTTAGTCGGATTCGCGCTCGCCCTCGGGCTCATGCCAGCATCCCTGCTTGCTCAATCCTCTTCGACGCTCTTGATCGGAGACGATCTGGCCGACTTACGCGGAATGGCGCAGAAGAATCCCGCCAACATCGGGATGCGAATGCGCTTGGTCCAAAGAATGCTGTCGCTGGTTACGAGTGCGGACAACGTTCGCGCCAGAAGCAAACTGTTGGAAGAAGTCGAGAAAGAGCTTGAGGAGATCCGCAAGCTCGATCCCAAGTTTCCCTATCCCTACCGGTCTCTTGCGCGGCTGTATTACCGACGGGGCAAAAACGAGGAACTCATCAAGCTCCTGGATGCCTACAGCGAAATCGGAGCCAGCGACCAAGAGATGAAATCGCTCTACGTCAGGAACTTGTTGCGAATGGCAACCCGGCCCGAAAATCCGCAGCCTCGACGTAAAAAAGAGGCGGCGGCCTACGTCGGCGACTGGTTGGATTCCGGCGAGGCGCCGAGTTTCGGCCAAACTCTTGGTGCTTGCGCCGTGTGGCTGATCGATCGCGAGTTTCGCGAGGAACTGCTGGCGACTTTCAGCGATCGCTACGAAAAAGACCACAGCAACCTCAATCTCGTCATTAGCTACGCGGCCTGCCTGCAGGCCCTCGGTCGCAACGAGTCGGCTTGGAAGCTCGTGAAGGACGCCGAGCAGTACGGCCTGAGTGACACCATCACCGGCTCGCGCCATCCCGTCGCGCATTTGCTGCAGATGCAGTGCCCGGAGGTCAACGAGGAGGGTTCGTATTGGGACATGGATGTTCCAAAAATTGACGAGCTCATGAAGGCCCACCCCAAAAATGCCTCTTTTCCTCTGCGCGCCGCGATCATCCACAAGCGTCGAGGTGATACCGCTTCGCGCCTCAAGCTGCTGTGCCAGCAAAAGATTGAGTTCGAGAACGAAAAAGCCGGGGGGAAGGCTCCCGCCGAGGCCGTTAAGGGCCTCAGCCAGCGTTGTATTGACTTTGAAGCTAAGGCGAGAAATCACTACAAAGACGCCATTCCCTACGCCCTTAGGGCACGTGAGCTCAACCCCAAGCTTGAGGCGACACTCCTGGTTCTTGGCGATGCTCAATACAAGATCGGCAAGCTCGAGGAAGCCGTCCGTTACTTCAATGAGGGCTTGGTGCTCGTTCCTTTCTACCTCGATCTTCGCGAAGGGCTGGCCCAGGTTTACGTCGATCAGAAAAATTGGTCCGCTGCGGCTGAGCAACTGGCCGTGGTCTGCAAATCAACGGCGGTCGATGCCGACGGTTGGGACGACCTATCCGAGGACTCTCTGATTCCCGTGCCGCGCATTCCTCGTGAGAAACTCATGGTCTCCATGGCCGAGAACCCGGAAGCTCGCAAAGCGATGATCGCGGTCTTCGAGAAAGCTGCTGCCGCGTCTCCCAAGAACCCCAACTTGCCCGGATTTTTGGCGATGATTCACTTCTTCGGCAAGGACAAGTCATCGGCACAACGCTGGATGATGCAGGCCGAGCGAGTGGGGTTGTGCGGCGAAGAGGGCTCCGAACATCCCTTGGCAAGTTACATCGACAGTCGCGAGCGCTGGTAGGAAGGTCTCACTTCATGCTTTTTGCATTTGCAGGGACTGATGGTGATGACACGGCATTGCGCTTGGAGGCCCGCCTTCAAGCCGGTGGCTTCGGCTATTGCCGCCGCATGGAGGCGTCCGGCCCCGCAATGTTTTGTCTGGAAAAAGCAGACGAGAAGATAGCGGCAGAGATTGAGGCTTGGCCCGAAGTCGCTCGAGTCTATTTGTCGTCAACGCCCTTTGCTCTGGTAACGCGGGATTTTCGATCGTCGGACACGGTGGTGCCCATCGGGGACACGAGCGTCGGTGGCGGTGAGGCGGTTGTGATCGCTGGTCCTTGCGGCGTCGAGGGCCGAGAGTCGCTCCTCGAAGTCGCAGCGGCGGTCAAAGCCGCCGGAGCCCACGCCTTGCGTGGCGGGGCTTTCAAGCCGCGTACGTCGCCCTATGCCTTTCAGGGTTTGGGGTCTGAGGGCTTGAAGTTTCTGGCCGATACTAAACTGAAGACGGGCCTCCCCATCGTCACCGAAGTGATGTCGCCGGAAGATGTCGACGCGGTAGCCGAAGTTGCCGATGTCTTGCAGGTCGGCACCCGAAACATGCAGAACTTTCGACTGCTGGAGGCGGTCGGCAGAAGTCCCCGGCCCGTGCTCCTAAAACGCGGCATGATGGCGACGATTGACGAATTTCTGAGTGCGGCCGAGTACATACGATTGGGCGGCAACGAACAGATCATTCTCTGTGAGCGCGGAATTCGAACTTTTGAAACCCGTACCCGTAACACTCTGGACTTGGCCGCGGTGGCCATCTTGAAGCGCGAGACCCATCTGCCGGTCCTCGTTGACCCCAGTCATGGGACGGGACTTTCAGAAATTGTGCCTGACCTTTGCCGCGCGGCGCTCGCCGTTGGCGCGGACGGCTTGCTGGTCGAAGTCCACGAGGCCCCAGAGCAGGCTCTTTCCGACGGGCGGCAATCTTTGCGCCTGGAGCGTTTTGCGAGTCTCATGGACGATCTGAGGCATCTTTCCCGGGCCTTGGGTCGGCCTCTGGCCCCGGCCGTGTCGTCCGAGATGCGGGCGCCAGCCCCTTAGGCTGACCGGTTCTTATCGCCACGATGGTCCGCCAAGACGAAAAAGCGACTCAAAACGTTGAAGACCGGCCTTCTGGGCCTTAATTTGTCTCGCTCTGGCGGCGTAGCTCAGTTGGTTAGAGCGAGGGATTCATAAGCCCTAGGTCACTGGTTCAAATCCAGTCGTCGCTATTGAGAGAAAAGGCCAACCGCGCCAGTGCGGTTGGCCTTTTCTCGTTGAATCAACAGGCCAGACGCACCCGCGTCTGGCCTGTTCTCGTCGAATCGAATTTGAGCCTAAGTCCTCGCTGAGATCTGCAAGGACATGTGGCGGTCGCTGTCGATGGTGATCTCGAAGTCTTCGATTTTGGCGCCTCGGGCGGCCTCATCGAGTTCTTTTGGGGTCAGGGCAGCATGGAGGCTAGCCCGGAAAAGCTCCCGCTGCATGGGTGAGTCCTGGGCGGCGTGCTCGTCGACCAGTGCGAGGGCCGCTTCGGGATTCTGCGGGCGAAAAAGGTCGCGAATCAACAAGACCCCTCCGGGCCGAAGAACGCGCCAGCATTCGGCAAGGAAGGGCAGGGGATCGGGGATGTGGTGGAGAACGGTGTTGTTGACGACGGCGTCAAAATGACCGTCGGGAAAGCCCAGCGATTTTCCGTCGCCGAGAACGAAAGACAGGCGTGCCGCCTGATCTTTGGTGGTTTGGCGTCGATGTAACTCCGCGAGGTCCAACATGGTCTTGGCGGCGTCGAGGCCGACAACTTCTACGTCGCTCATGCGGGTGGCCATGAGGATCGACACTTGCCCCGGACCACAGCCGACGTCGAGGATGCGGCCTTTTGCCCCGAGACCAATCAGGCGATCGACGAATGAGTTGTTCGGCACGCGGTGGTCCATCGCGTCGTAGCTACTCGCCTCGTCGACGGTGTCCATGTACTCGGGTTCAAGCGTTCGTTTCATGACTTCAGTCACCTCTTAGTCACCCGAGTCGTTGGCGAGTTTGTGAAGTCGATCCAGGGATAATTGCGCGGCCTCATTGACCGTGTTGCGGGCCCACTTGCCGGATTTGAGCCGCTTGCCGGCCTTAACTCCCGTGAGTAACTCGATGCCCTGATCGACATTTTCGATGGGATAGATGTGGAAAGTTCCCGCTTCGACGGCTTCGACGACGCGCTCCGCCAAACTGAGATCGCTGACGTTCGTATCTGGGATCATGGCGCCTTGCTTGCCCGTCAGTCCCATCATGACGCAGGTGTCAAAAAAGCCCTCGATCTTCTCGTTGACGCCGCCGACGGGTTGAACACGACCGAATTGATCAACGGAGCCGGTAACCGCCAAGTCTTGCCGCAGGGGCAAGCCGGTGAGAGCAGACAGCAACACGTAGATTTCTGTCGTCGATGCGCTATCGCCGTCGATGTAGCTGTAGGACTGTTCGAAACTAATCGAAGCGGAGAGCGTCAGTGCATGCTCTTGACCGTAGCGGCCATTCATGAAGCCTTGAAGGATCATGAGGCCCTTGTCGAAGGTCGAACCCGTCATCTCGACTTCGCGTTCGACGTTCACGATCCCAGCCTTGCCGACACCAATAGAGCAGGTGATGCGCGCGGGCTTACCGAATTCGTGATCGAGCGTGCCCATGACCGTGAGGCCGTTTATTTGCGCGACGCGTTGGCCGTCTGTGTCGATAAAAACGTCGCCCTCTTCGATCTGCCGATTGAGGATCTCTTCGAACAGGTTGTTGCGGTGGCGTTTCTCTTCGATCGCCTTGCGGACGAGCGCACAAGAAACCACCTTGGCACCGTCGGCGGCAGCTAAGTAGTCGGCTTCACGCATGAGGTCGGCAACTGGCGTAAAAATGGTCGTGAGCCGTTTGCGATTCCCGGCGTATCGACCACTCTCGATCAAGATCCTCTCGAGAGCTCCGCGATCGAAGTCTCGCAGCTTTTCTTCGCGAATGATGTGGACGAGCACGTCGACGTAGCGTTTCCGGTTTTCGGACGTGTTTTCGAGCGTGCTTTCGAAGTCGGCTTTGACTTTGAACAGCTTCCCGAAGTCCATGTCGTTTTCGAGCAAGGCGCCGTAGAGCCCGTGGCTGCCGATGACGATCACCTTCAGGTTGAGCGGCATTGGTTCGGGGATCATGCGCGGCACCCCCATCAGGCTTTGCGCATCAGGCGGTTGAATGACGAGTTCAGAGGTGCGAAGACAGCGCGTTAGTTCCTCCCAGATCCTCTTGTCTCTGAGAAGGTCCTCTGCGTTGAGGATCAGGTACCCCCCCTGAGCCTTGACCAAGGCGCCGCCACGGATGCGTCTAAAATCGGTGCTGTAGGTGCCGGGGGCGACGGGATAGGTGTCAAAAGCGCCAAAGAGGTTTTGGTAAGTGGGGTTGTTCTCAATCACTACCGGGCAAGCTTCGCCGCGATTGCTCAAGATGACATTGACGTCGAACGCGGACATTTCTTCGATTGGCGTCTTTTCGGCCGGTGCGCCGTCGCCGTTTTCTTCCGGCTCTAGAAACTCAGCGAGGTTGTCGAGCAAGGACTTCTTGAGGGTCTTGGACCAACTAAGAATATCGCGACCGGCGAAATTGCGTTGGAGGTTTCGGACCAAACCCTCAATGAGCAAAGACACCGCTTCACGATCGCTATCCGCCACTGCCGCCAAGTACTCACTGCGAACTTCTTGTTGAGTCGAGATGAGTTCGGTTAGCTCAGAAGCCAAGCCTTCGTAGGCTTGGCGAATCTTATCGGCGTCGTCAGCGCTGATCTTTTCCGCTTCAACCAGCGCGTCGATCTCCGAGACGTGAACGGTCTCTTCACCGTTGCGGTACAAAAGATCGGGGATGACCTGATTTGCGGTTTTTACCTGTGCGATGATGAACCCGGCGGCTTCAATCTTGTTCTTGAATTCCTCGGCCGGTCCGATGCTTTTCTTTTGATAGCGCTCTTCGATCCGACTGCGGCGTTGCTTGGCATCGTCCGATCCCATGACCGCTTTGAGCTGGCGCGCAAAACTCTTGACCATCTCACGGACGGCCTCCTTGAATTTTGGGCCGCGGCCGCGCGGAAGCGATAGCAGGACTGGGCGGTCCGACTCCTCAAAGTTGTGGACGTAGCAAAAGTCATCGGTCAACGGGCAGCTGGGCTTCAGGCTTTCTACCAAACGCTTGAGCGTTCGCGTCCGACCGGTCCCGGCTAGCCCGCAGACAAAGGTGTTGTAGCCGCGATGATTGATCGCAAGCCCCATCCTTAGAGCCTTGAGCGCGCGCTCTTGGCCCAGGGGAATCGATGTCGCTTCGATTCCTAGGGTGCTTTCGTAGACATCCTCGGGGTTCTCGAGGGTCCACCGGATTTCACTGGGACTGAGAGTGCGCGGGGCACGGTCACTCTTTTTACTCACGTTGCTATTCCTTTTGGAGGCGATCTGCAGGTCTTGGTTCGGGTCATTTGAGCAGAAGTATCCCCGGTCGGCTACCCGACCCGCTGGCTGGGGATTACGATGCTGGCATGCAAAGACAACCGTCTTCAAAAACCGCAGGGGATTACCCCCTCGAAGTCGACCCTCAACAACTTGAGAGTTGGTTTGTGGCCTTGAGCTCTCGGCTCGTCGCCCACATCGCCAGCCTCGGCGAGCAGCCGGCCGGATATCTTGGGGATGGCCGAGAAGTTGCCCAGCTCATTAAGGCTCCGATGCCGGAAGAGGGAGAACGCGATTTCGAGTCGATCTTGACTTTTTTGTTCGACGACGTCGTTCCGACGAGTTTCAACGCCGCGGGCCCCGGCTACTTGGGCTACATCCCCGGAGGAGGCCTGCCGCACACAGCCCTCGCCGACGCCTTTTCCGCCGGAGTAAACCGCTATGTGGGCGTTTGGGCGGCCGCACCGGGCTTGGCTCAGATAGAAATTGAAGTCGCCGATTGGTTTTGCCGCATGGTCGGCTACCCAATGAGTTCTTGTGGCATCCTGACCAGCGGAGGGTCGCTTTCGAACCTTTCTGCGATTGTCGTCGCCCGCGAGGAAAAACTCGGAGAGGACTTTGCGGACGGTATGGTCTATTTCAGCGGCGAGGCACATTATTGTGTGCGAAAATCCGCCCGAATTGCGGGTCTTCGGGAGAGTTCGCTATCGCAGGTCGCTGTCGACGGCGAATACCGGATGGATTTAGATGATCTAGAGGAGCGCATCGCCGCCGATCGAGCGCGCGGCAAAAAGCCCTTCCTGCTCGTGGGTAGCGCCGGTACGACGAATACCGGCGCAGTTGATGACCTTCTTCGTCTCAGTGAGATCGCCAAACGAGAAAACCTCTGGTTTCACGTCGATGCGGCCTACGGCGGTTTTTTTCAACTCACCGAGCGCGGGCAAAGTCAGTTGCGGGGAATAGAGAACAGTGATTCCGTGACCTTAGATCCCCACAAGGGCCTGTTTACTTCCTACGGTACGGGTGCTCTATTGGTCCGCGAGGCCGAACACCTGCGCCAAGCGCACAGCGAGCGTTCGGACTACATGCCGCCCTACCAGGAGACCGACGACGGCCCCCTTCGCTTTGATTTTTGCGAGTACGGACCCGAGCTTTCCCGCGGTTTTCGCGGTTTGAGAGTCTGGCTGCCATTCCAACTGCACGGGGCCCGCGCCTTTCGCGAGCAGCTCGATGAGAAGCTGGACCTTGCGCAGTACGCATTCGAAGAACTCTCGCAGTGGCCGGATTTGGAAATTCTCGCCGAACCCCAGCTCTCGACCTTCGCCTTTCGTTACCATCCGGCCGATTGCGCGGAAGATCGCCTGAACGCACTGAACGAGGCCTGGTTGTCAAAGATCATGTCGAGGCAGCGAGTGTTTTTGACTTCGACTCTGCTCCAAGGGCGCTTCGCCATTCGGATTTGCGTTCTTTCGTTTCGCACACATCGAGATCGAATCGATGAATGCTTAACGATCCTCAAAGAGGAACTCCCCGACCTTGATTGCTGACCTCAGAGCTTTCATCGAGATTCTGCGCCGCGAAGGCGAGATTATCGACATCGACGTCGAGGTCAGGCCTCACCTTGAAGTCGCTGAGATCCATCGCCGGGTCATTGCCGCCGGTGGACCCGCCCTGTTGTTTCACCGGGTTCAAGATTCAGACGGCGCCTTGGTGACAAACCTCTTCGGTACCAAACGAAGGGTCGACCTTGCCTTCGGTCAGCACGCAGAAAAAACGATTGCCGAGCTGAGCCGCCTTCCCGAAGAACTCATGCCGCCGAGCCTGGGGAAACTTTGGGGCAAGCGCGGGCTGTGGCGGCGTCTCGCCAAAGTCGGGCTGTCCCGTTCGCGCCGGGCCCCGGTTGCCGAGGTCGTTCAATCAGAACCCAAATTGACGCGCCTCCCGGCGCTCACGACCTGGCCCGAAGACGGGGGGCCTTTCATCACCCTGCCGCTGGTCTACACCGAGCATCCCGAAACCAAGGGGCACAACCTTGGAATGTACCGCGCCCAGATTTTCAACGACCGTGAAACCGGGATGCACTTTCAGATCGGAAAAGGTGGCGGTCATCATCTCGCTGTCGCCGAAGCGAAGGGCGAGGCCTTGCCGGCGGCCATTATCATCGGCGGACCGCCGGCTCTGATTCTCGGTGCCATCGCGCCGCTGCCTGAAAACGTGCCCGAACTGATGTTGGCGTCTTTGGTGTTGGGGAAAAAGATCGCGATGCTAGACCGCGGTCCCCATCAGTTGGCGGTACCGGCGAATGCAGAGTACGTTTTGTCCGGAGAGATCCCCGCGGGTCTAAGACAGCCCGAGGGTCCTTTTGGCGATCACTACGGCTACTACTCACTTCGGCACGACTACCCGGTTTTTCGCTGTGCAGAGCTGCTGAAACGTAAAGACGCGATTTTTCCGGCCACCGTCGTCGGCAAGCCGCGGCAAGAGGACTTCTTCATTGGCGACTATCTCCAAGAGATGCTGTCACCGTTGTTCCCAGTCGTGATGCCGCAAGTCATCGATCTATGGTCCTACGGCGAGACGGGATACCACAGCCTCGCGGCCGCGGTGGTTCGCGAACGATTCGGACGTGAAGCCATGGCGGCCGCCTTCCGCATCCTCGGCGAGGGCCAACTCGCACTGACGAAGTTCCTTTTGGTGACGGATCAACGCGTCGATCTCAAGGACTTTGCCGCCACCCTCGAGTGCGTGCTAGAGCGTGCAGACCTGAGGAGCGATCTATACGTTTTCGCCAACCTCAGCATGGACACCCTGGACTACACCGGGCCGGAAGTGAACTTGGGAAGCAAGGGAGTGCTCCTCGGTGTCGGCGAGAAAAAGCGCGATCTAAGTCGTGAATTCAAGGGCCCGCTTCCCGCGGGCTGCTCTGATCTGCGCGTTTTCTGCGGCGGCTGTCTCGTCGTGAGCGGCCCAAGTTACGAAGGCGACCCCGCCTTCGCCGAAGTCCTTACTGGCAGTGAAGGCCTCGCCGACTGGCCCATGGTCGTCTTGGTCGACGACGCCGAAAAGGCCACCCGAAGCGCGGTGAACTTTCTGTGGACGACGTTCACACGGTTCGAACCGGCGGCAGACATGTTCACGAAAAGCGAAGCTGTGCTCCGGCACCACCGGGTCTTTGAGGCCCCTTTGGTCATCGACGCGCGGCTGAAACCAAACTACCCTAAGGAACTCTTCGCGGACCCCGAGACGGCCAGCCTCGTCTCGAGGCGGTGGAAGGAATACTTTCCGGCGGGGCTCGAAATGGGAGATAGCGATGCAGCGCATCTGGACTGATCGAATCTTGGGCGCGATCTTATGGCTCGCGGCCGGTGGTCTTTTTGCTCCGCAGTTAGCCCTGGGGCAAGGACCGCCCGACGAAGGTCCGCCGCCGGACGTTTCCGTGGCGGGCTTGGTGAAGGAGTTCGCGCATCCGCAGCTGTTGCTCATGCCGGGATCAAAAGACTGGCATCTCGTAAGCCAATTCCACAACCCGGCGGACAAACCACTCGTCGCCGAAAAAACTGGCCGCGCCGCGGAGTACTCGCTGGCCAAGTTCGAGGGACCAGGAGCCTTGGTCAGGTTGTGGATCGCGAACGCCTCGGGGCATCTGTCCTTTTATCTGGATGGCGCTCCGAGACCGTCGCTGCGCGTTGACTTGAAGTTGCTCAGAAGCGGGCAGTTTCAGGTTTTCGAACCTCCATTTTCAGAGGCCGTCGGCAAGGGCGTCGTTTTCCGTTTTCCGATCCCCTTCATCAAGTCATTGGAAATTCGCACTGAGAACGACCCCGCGGCATGGACCGCGGACTGTCGTCGTTATCCCGACGGGTCCAGCGTCCACCCTTTTGACACCAAAAGCGCCGCCGCCCAGCTCTTTTTTGTGGTCCGCGAAGATGCGGAGATCTTATGGGCGTTGACCAAACCCAAAACAAAAGCCGCCAAGGTGCAGGGGTCTCATCCTGCCGCCGATGCGAGCTTGAGCCTGAAACCGAGTGAATCGAAGACGATTTTTGAGGCCAGTGACGGTGGCCTTTTGGAGGAAGTCAGCTTCGAGCACTTTCTCCCGTTCTTGAGTGCCGACCAATTGGCGGGGCTCGTGATTGAAGTCGAAGCTGACGGCAAGCAACGCGTCTCGGTGCCCTTGATTGACTTCTTCGCCGAGGCCCGCAAGTTTCAGCCGGGGCGGGAACGCTGGACGAAACGCGAAGTCTTGTTTGAGGGGATTTGCCGCCGCCGAACCGCGCGCTGGCCGATGCCCTTTGAGAAATCTCTGAAGCTGAGCGTCGCGAATCGCGGCGATGTTGCCGTGCCCGCCATGCGCTTTTTCTTCCAGCAAGCAAAGAACAAGCCCGAGGCCTTCACGCACTATTTTCGAGCTGAGTCCTTTGAGCGCGAAATCGCTTTTTCTTCGGCGACGACACCGCTGGTGCTCTTGCCTCACTTGGCATCTAAGAGCCGAGTCGTGGCGGATCTCGTCCGCACGAGCTGGGGCCAATGGGATCGCAAGGGACCGGTTGTGAGCCGTGGCAGCGAAGAGACTCTAGATCCTCTCGCGGCCACGATGGCGCATTACCTCTCGATGAAACGCTTTGGCAAGGGCCGAGCGATCCGGGCTTTTGATCTCGTGTTTCAGCCGGGTGAATCGGAGACTCGTGTCATCGGACATGAATCTGAAACGCTGCTCATGAGGCAGCGTATGTCCGACTACTTGAGTCTGCGAAAAGGAGACCGATTCTCAATTCCTGTGGGTTGGGATGGAAAAACGACACGTACTTTTCGCGGTTCGCTGTTCTACTTCGAAGCTCGAAAACTCTGAACTTCGCCGTTCATCGTTTCCAAAGCCAAGTGCTGATATCGATCGTCTCGATGTAGCCTTTGTAGGGCGATCCAATTCTCAAGAGTTGAATCCGCAGCGCCGCGTCGCGCCGTTGGGCGTCCGGGCTTGAGTCTGTCAGGGGGGCAACGATAAATAGGGCGCGCTGTCCTTTCAGGAACGCGAACTCTCTTTGGAGCCGCGGGCGAAGTTTCGAGTCGAGGTCGGCGGCAGTGAGCGTGGGAGCCGTCACCAGATCGGCGCCAAGATAGCTCCCAAGGATGTCGGCATCGTAGCCCGAATAATTGGTGACGATGAGGCGGCGGTCTTGAGGCTCAATCCAACGCCGCAGGCTCTCGGCGAGCTTGCGGTGGTTTTCTCCCGCCGCGACGGCCGGAGCGGGCAGGGGGCGAGACCAAGCAAACCAGCCAAATGCACCCATGGCGATGATCGCGACCAAGATGCCAGCATTGAATTTTAGGTGGGGTTGAAGAGTCTTGGCGATGATCTCGGCGCTCAAGGCGAAAGTCGCGGCGACGAGTGGAAGCCAGTAGATGGCGCGGAGATCGGTCACGCTCGTTGATGCCGGTGAAAGGGTGAAACCCACCAGGCCCCAAACGAGGCAGAAGAACCAGGGTTTTCGCCAAGGTTTTGCGTCCGAGCCGACCAAGACCTGAAGTAAACAGGCGAAGATGAGCGCCAAAGAAGCGCGTCCAAAAAGCGCCATCAGACTCCAAAAAAGCGTTCTTGGTCCGGTCGCACGGTCTAACTCAGCAAAAGGAAAATCGCCGAGCCCTTTGAGGGCCAAAAAGAACTGACCGCTGGTGCCAGAAAAAACATCTGCATGAAGCCAAGTCACAACAAAGGCGGAGGCCATGGTCGAGAGTAGTCCGACCCAAACGCGTTTGCGGTCAGACGCAAGCTGCGCGAGCCCCAATCCCGCCGCAGCGGCGAGTAGTAAGGGTGCAGCGTAGCCCGCCCAAGCGCACTGCATGCTCGCAAAAAACGAAGCCAACATGAGCCCATAATTCATCCGGCCAGGATTGTTTCGAAATCGGCAGTAAAACCAAATCCCACTGAGGGCTGCGGCCATCGCCGTCGCCGACTGCACCGATGAGAGGACCATGATGCCGGCCGCGGGCAGGCTGAGCCAAGCGCAGAGGCCCGTGACCGAGCCAGCGACACCGGTTTGTCTTGCGAGTAGCAAGAACACCAACAGTCCCGCGATGAGCCAAGCGACGAAACTCGGCCCGCGCATGACTTTTTCGCCCTCGCCAAACTGCCGACGAGCGACGGAGCGGAGCAAGTGATCGAGTACGGGTTGTTCGAAGGCGTAGGGCAGTTCCGCGGCAGAGCTGGCCGAAGGGTGAGGTGAGCCCACCGGCATGAAACGAGTGGTGGTGAAGCCGAAGTGGACCGTCGTCTCCGCCATTTGCGCGTAGCGAGCAACTTTGGCGCCAGCTCGGCTGTGGGCGTAGGCGTCTCCAAGCTGCTGATAGACCGGATAAGCCAGAGTTACGAGGGCGAATCCGCAAAGTAGCCAAGCGAAGGCGGGACGCCGAATTTTCCGGTGAATGGGCTCTTGCATGACGTTTCATAGAACGGGATTGGCCTCCAGGCAAGAGAATGAAGGTCGCGATTGTTGAAAGGTCTTTCCGAAGTAGGCTAGAAACGTAGAATCTGGCCATCACCCGCCGACCACTTTCGCCGTCCCTACTGACGAGAGAATTCGTGAAGAAACTCCTCATTGGCCTGATTTTGGCCAGCATCGCCACCTCCGCGTCCGCTCAGATTCTCGCTATCAAGCTGAAAGACAAGAAAACTGAAAAGAAGTTCAAGAGGCACCTTACGGAGTTGGACGGTGAAATGGTCCTGCTCGGCGAGCACAAGTCAGGTTTTGATTTGAAGGATGGTGCCATCAACTTGCCGGGCCGGACCAAAGTCATCGAGCTTTGGGTCATCGATCAGGCGAAACCCAATCGGGTTCCTTACCGAATCAAGAATGGCGTGAAAACGGCGCGGTCTAAAAGAAGCGTCTTGAAAATTCAGCGCGAGTTATTGCCGAAGAAGGAATTCGCGAAGTACTTCTCGCACACGCAGAATCTCGCGGGTCTTGCCAAAGAATTTGAACTCAACCAGACTCGGCTAAAACAGATCGTGGCGGCGCGCGAATCGAATGAAGCTAATACTCAAGGTTGGATCAACTCCCAGCGGCTTCTGCTAGGTGCCCTACGTCGAGATATTCTTTGGTTGCGAACCCACGGATTCCTAAAGGCGGCCAAGCGCAAAGAAAAGTCGCTCGGCAAAGAAGAGAAAAGACTCCGCGAAGACGTCATCGAATCCCGCGGTCGGTCGGCCATCGCCTCGGTAAAGACGATCGAAATCCCTGCGGACCTTCGTGAGGCATCCGAAAAAATCACCGGCGGTCGCTTGCGTTTTCACGGCTTTGAAAGCCGTCACGTTCGCCTGTTCGCGCCCAAATCAATCCCGGCCACGACGCTCAAAAAAGCGATCGAGTCGACCGAGAAAGTCATTGAGGGATTTCGCCGCGAGTTCGTCGATCCCTACGTCAGCGAAGACGAACCGGACATCATTCCCGAAGAAGTGTTTGCTCTTTTTGTTTTCATCCCGGACGAAGCCAAAGCCTTTGAGGAGTTCTACCCTGAGTTCATGGGCGGTTCTTGGGGCAAGTTCAAAAAGAGCGCGATAGAAGGCTCAGGGCGGGCCACGCGCAATTTGCGCGGCATCAGTCACGCTTATTACTACAAAGAAAAAGAGGGCAGTGACTACGAATGCTGGCTCGTCAACAGCCTGGGGCATGCCCTGGCGGATTGGCATTACGCTAAAGGGGGCGATGCGATGACTTGGCTGCAGGAAGGTATGGCCTACTACCTTTGCTTTGAGTATCTCGGGCGCAACACCATCACTTGGTTTCAGCAAAAAGAGGGAAAGTACGACAAGCCAGACATCGGCGAGGAAGGTGCGAAGAATTTCGAGGATGGCGGTCAGCGTTCGACTTACAACCTCATGGCTCTCAAACGAGGGGTGCCCTTCGCAGACCTCGCACGTCGCGACCTCTACAAGATGGACGAGTTTGACTTTGCGAAATCGTGGAGTTTTGTTGACTTTCTGGCCCGCAACGATCGCGACAACATGCAGCGCTTGCTGCGTTCAGGTTGCACCTACGCCCGTCGCAAGTCGGGGTTTTTGCAGTCATGGCGCGAAGAGCTCCACGACATCTACGGCACGAAAAAAGGCAGCGACGCTTTCAAGGCCTTGGACGAACTCTGGAAGGCCTACGCCCGAGGAGTCCAGAGAAAGCGCAAGTAAAAAACTATCCGGCAAGCGAAGATGGCGCGGTGGCCTTCGTGCGAGCCGGGGGCACGACGATCAAACCGATGGCATAAGCCACCGCCGCCGCCAGCAGAGTGCGATTGAATCCGATCTCTTGGCTCAGAGCGATGGCAGCGATGGAGGCGAGGACGGAAGCAAAACCGTTCACCGCCCAAGCCCAAGGGACGAGACGCGGTTCGTTGGCATTGACGATGTCTAATCCCCAGGGGAAGGCTGTGCCCAAGGCGAGCCCCAAAGGTCCGATGGCCAGCATCGTCAAGGCGATGCGGAAGGCCATGTGACTTCCCAGCAGCAAGGGTCCCAAGAACTCAATGGTGACCATGGCGATCAAGACCCCAACCCAGATTGCTGCGAGCAGCGCCCAGAGTCGTGGACGCGTGGGGGCTCCAAAACGCTGTGACCACCACGACCCAAGGCCGGCGAATCCGAGGATTGCGGGCAGAACGATGGCCATGGCGTAGGTCGGGTGGCCCAACATCACCAAAAGCTTTTGCATCAAGACGATCTCAATCGTCATGAAGCCCAGGCCGAGCGCGCCGAAGTAGACGAGATATCGCCAGGCACCGCGAACTCGGGGTGAGTCCTGCCGGCCCAAAGCGCGCAGTGGCATGATGATCAAAATGATGGCGAAGATGGCGATCTGCAAAAAACTCGCCAGCAGGACCATGTGGCCGACGGGGAAGTCCGGGTGGTAGCGTTGCCGAGTATTGGCCGGCCCGCCGAAATCTCCAGCCTTGTCGAGCAAGGAATTCCAACGGTAGTAGTTGAAGAAGAAGGGTGAATCGTCGGTGCAAGCCGAGATGTCGTACTCGTAGTCGCGGATAAACTCCCGCCGCCGCTTGTCGTCGCGCCCCAAGACGGCAGCGAAGGCCTTGCGAGTTTCGGCAAAACTTTTTGCTTCTTGGCGGCCGCGCTCGACAACCTGCGCGAGTTCGTCTTTCAAAGTGGCGTAGGCCTTGTTGCGCAGAAGCCGCGGAAAGCGCTGAGATGTCTTCCTCAGTAGCTCTTCGCCGCGATCCGTGTCCCCTTTGAAATTTGCCACGAAGGCGGCCGCTAGATCATCGGCTGCAGCCTGACTGTCGATGCGACGAGTCATAAGCGAGGTCAGTCGCGCCAACCAAGAGCGGAAGTAGTGCGTGACGGGCATGGGAGAGGGGGCGGGTACTGCGAGCTCGGCCATCTTGTCCGCGGTGGTGGGATCGTAGATGATGCCTTTGAAGCCCTCGTACCAAGCGAGCGTTTCGAGGGATTTGATTTCGGCCGCAGTGAAGGGGCCTTTTTTGATCAGAGTGCTCGCCCAATCGATGCCCTGAAACACGACGATCTGAGACGAGGGATCTGAAACTTCAAGTTCGACCAAAGCTTGACGCGCTATATTCGCGAGCCGCAACGTTTCGCGTGGTTTCTGCGAGCCGCTGAGAATGAAGCGCGAGTAGCTGACGAATCCGTTATCGGCTAGTCGAGCGTAGAGCGCGCGGACGGCATCCGTGGTGTAAAGATAGCTTTCGGACAGTGTGTACGCGCCCGTCGTCAAGGCAGTGAAGGAGTCGACTCCATTCAACTGAATAATGTCGTAACTTTCGTCGCTGTGTTCGAGGAAAGACCGGCCTTCCGCGTGGATGAGCTTGACGCGGCCGGCATGGGGCCCATCTTTTTCGTCAAAAAGTCCGCCGAGGTAGTCGTTGTATTCGTCTTTGACCATGCGAACCATGGCCTTGTTGACCTCGATCGCGGTGATCTCTTTTGCCTTAAATGCCAGTCCCACCATGACGTCAATGCCGCCGCCATTGCCGATCACTAAAACCTTCGGCTCTCTGCGCCCAGAAGCGAGAAATGACAGGTACGAACAACCGGTTTGGGAGTCATCCAAAAAGCTAAAAGAGTCAATATCGGCTGCGTTTTCATACAGCATGGTCGGTGCCGTTCCGTCTTGAGCGACGAGGCGACCGTTGACCAGCCGTTTTTCAACTAAGCCAAAATCGCCGCCGATGACCGGCGCTTGGCGACCGGCGGTTCGAACTGAGATTTCGGCGGTAGCGCTCGGCAGATGCCGGTCTAGCGGCATGTCGTTCGTAAATTCCTTGCCGGGCGCGAATGGGACTCTCCAGCTGATCTCTGGGATCCCGATGCGTTCGCTGCCTCCGCTGAAGCCGATAGTGATGAACAAGAATGCGAGGAGCAGAGGCACCAAGCCCATCAAGACCCGCGCGGAAGCGGTGATCGCGAAGAAGACGGCGGCAAAAGCACCAAGCGTGGCGGCATAGACGATGGTCGTTGCACTGCCGAACTCGGCCAAGAGGGCGACGCTGAGAGCGGCGCCAAGGGCGGAGCCAATGAGATCCGCAAAGTACATGCGATGGACCTTCTCTGGCCAGCGCATGAGGGCCAAGCCGATCGCCAGCCCGCCAAAAAACAAGGGCGTTGCCACCACCCCGTAAAGCAGCAAGAGCGCGGCGAGATTGCCCTTGTCTGTCCAGAGCTTAAGACTGTCGAGTCGGATGACGGTCGACATCGCGAAGGCGAGCAACACCGCGACGGCATACAAGGCGGAGTAGAACGCGAGCGGTCGCTGGGAGTCTTGCTCTAGCAGTCTCCGGCGGCGCAAGGTAAGAACGCTACCGGCGGCTCCGAATCCCAGCATGGCGATGGACACCACCATGTAGGTGAGGTGGTGCCACATCATGATCGCGAAAACGCGGGTTAGGGCGATTTCAAAGAGAATGATCGAAGCGGCGAGGAGAAAGACGCCGGCATAAGTCGTGGGTGTCGGTTGTCGCGCCATGGCTGGGGGGTGTCTGCGCTCTTTCGAATTAGGTTATCGTCCGAACTCGGACCGCGACAGCTTATCAGTTCCAGGGCCACAGGAAACATGCCGACCAAGCCTCCGTCCCTAGCTCTTCGCGACTTGGTTCGAAATCATCAATTGGCCGTCAACTGGATCGAACGCCACCCAGACTCGCTCTCCCAAGGCGCTCCCCTGGGGACTTGGACCGCCGCCGAGCATCTTTTGCACCTTGCGCTTTGGATGGAGCACATCGCAGATGTGCTCGACCAAAGCCCTCCGCCGGCCGCGTCAGCGCACCCCAACCGCTCTTTCCATTTCCGTTGGATCCTTCTGACTTTTCGATTTCCGTCAAAACTGAGCTGCCCTGACTTCTTGATCCCGCAAGTCATGCTGACCGCGGGCGAGTTGGTCTCGCGCTTCGATAGCGGCCGCGACCGGATCGCGAGGTCGTTGCGAGCCGGTGGCCATGAGCGAGTCCTTGCGGTGCCGCACTTTGGAGACCTAAGCCTCGAAGACACCATGCGAGTTTCGCTCATTCACTCTCGGCATCATTTGTCGAATCTTGACTAAAAGCGGCCACTACCCGCTGGCTTCAGCTTGTTGCTTGACCTCAGAGGAAAAGCGGACGAGAATGAGTGGTGGCAGTCCGGTCTCATGCCTCGGGTGAATCGAGGACGAAGGACAAAAGACAGAATTGAGGAGAAGCCCATGAGTCATCCCACGCGAGTTCTCATCGTTGAGGAAAATGACTTTCACCGCGCCTTGATGACGGATGTTGTTGAATGCAACGACATGAAAGCAGTCGCCCTCCCGAACGACAACTGGATCGAGCGGATCGAGCAACTGTTCGAAGGCGGGGACTCCGTTTGCGATATCGTTGTCGTAGATCTTGACTTGCCGGAGGATCGCGGACTGAAGGTGGCGGAGCGACTAGCGGACCTTCCCGATGAAGTTCGGCCGCGAATCGTAGGTCTGCAAAATGCAGCGGGGGTGCTTCCGCGCCGTCGGGACGGCAGAGAACTCGATCTTGAGGACCTTTTATGCCGACCTCTCGATCTCGGAGGATTTGCGCGCTCAGTAAACAAGCAGGCCCTCAGCATTCGGTTGACCTGATATGAAGACAGAAAAAGAGCCCGAACGTGTGGATTCGAAACTGACAAATGCGAGTTCGAAAATTGCGGTCGATAAGGCGGTCGCACTTGCCGCGCATCAATTGAAGACCCCCTTGGCGGCGATCAAGGGTGCCATCGACTTGTTGGTGAGCGATATTTTGGAGTTCTCAGCGGACCATGCTGACCTCATCAAATTGATTTGCCGTAACACCGACCGCAGCATTCGATTGGTTGAAAACTTGCTCTTGTTGTCGCGCGCGGAAAAGCGCGAGTTGGAGCTCAGGATCAGCGAGTTCACCCCGGCGGAACTCTTGCGCGAAGTTGTTTTCAACCGTGGCAACGCGTCGTTGGCGCGTGGTGTCGATTTCGAAGTCGTCGCTGGCGCTGCGAACTGCGAATTTAGAGGTGACCGTGAACTCACCCTAAGACTGTTGGGCTACCTGGTAGAGAACGCCGCGCAGTTCGCGACGCCAGGTACGGTCACGACATTGAGCTGGCAAAGCCAGGCCATGGCGATTTGCTTTTCTGTTTCTGACCAAGGGCCCGGTATCCCCGCGGATGCGGCCAAGCAGATTTTCGAGCCCTTTTATCGCAAGGTGCACCACGGAGACCTCACTGTTGTTGGTGATGGATTGGGGCTCGCCGTCGCCAAGGCTCTGGCTCAGCTTTTGGGGGGCGAGCTCAGTCGCGTTGACAACGATAGCGGCGGATCGACATTCAGAGTCGATCTACCGGTCTTGTCGGTCACCTGATATATACCGAAGGCGCGAACACCGCTTCCCGAGATGAAATGAGTTGAGATGAATGGCGCCATGTCCTGTTTACGTCTAACGATGATCGTCGGCTTGGCTGCGTTTTTGGCGGTCGCCTGCAAATCCAATTCGGGTCAAGGTCAAGGATTGCAAGGACCCGATAAGGTCAATCTGGAGGGGCCGCAACCAGCGGCGGCCCAGATCCCCGGATGGATGAACGTTCGAACCCTGCAAATCCATCCCGCCACGACGGTGCCGGAAGAAGATGACCTGACCCTCGACGGAATCTTGGTCGGGTGGATTTTCGAACCTGGCGGCACGCTGAAGGGCAGCCTCAAACAACCGGAGAAGGAGATTGATCTGGAGGACTGTTGGCTTTCGCTTCGAGATCGAAAACTGATCTCTAAGTCGTCGGGCGAACTGCCATCCGGGCCCTACCTTCCGGGTCGCTACGATCGAGAGAGTGAGCTTTTTTATCCCAGTCAAACGCAGGTTTTGCGGCCCGTGCTTCCAGAGCCGTTGATGCTCCCCGCAATCGATGTTTCTGGCACGGTGCCGACGGCCGACGACGAACGGTCTTGACCGAGGACCATCGTCCCGACATCGGCCGACTTGCGGTTGCATGGTATAGCGACCGAGCGCGTGACCTCCCCTGGCGAAGGACTAAAGATCCCTACGCCGTTTGGGTTTCGGAGATCATGTTGCAGCAGACGACGGTGGCGACCGTCGCCCCTAGATTCGCCGCGTTCTTATTGCGGTTTCCAAACTTAGTGACGATGGCTCAAGCTTCCGAGGAGGAGCTTCTAGAAGAAGTGGTAGGCCTCGGCTATTACCGGCGCTTTCGGGCCATGAAGAAAACCGCGGATCTCTTGGTGTCTGAAAGCTTGGACTCTTTGCCCACTGACTACCGAGCGCTCAGAGAACTCCCTGGTATCGGCGACTATACCGCGGGCGCCGTCGCCAGCATTGCCTTCAATGAACCCGTTGCGGCCATCGACGGCAACGCGATCCGTGTTCTGTCGCGCTTACTGGCGCGGGGCGGGCTTCACGTTAGTGCTGCGAGCAAGCGAGCCCTGGCGGTTGACGCGGTTGCGATGATTCCCTCGGGCCGGGCATCAGAGTTTACGCAGGCCTTGTTTGACTTGGGCGCGACCGTGTGCAGACCGCGTGAGCCCGATTGTGATGCCTGCCCGGTTCAAACGCACTGCGCGGCCCTTCAACAAGATCGCATTGACGAATTTCCTCAGCTCGCCAAGCGCCGGGAGTCGATCCCTCGCCTGGTCGCGGTGGCTTGGATTCAGGATGAAAGCCACCGCCGGGTCCTTTTGCAGCGGCGTACCGCGGACGCCAGCCGGATGCCGGGGTTTTGGCAATTGCCTGAGATTTGGCTGGCGCCTAGCGACGATGCCAAGTCAGCCTTGGCAGAGATGTTGAGTGACCTCGGTACTGATAGCTCGGTGGGGGAGGAACTCGCCCGCGCTCGGCATAGCATTACGCATCACCGGCTAGATTGCCGTCTTCACGCGGTGACGATCGGCGCTGGCCGCCTGGCCGCGTTGGCCGCTCGAGAAGAGTTCGAGTTTTTCTCCATTGACGAACTCCAGGCCGCAGCGGCCCCGCTTTCAACGATAAGTCGCAAGCTCTGGCTCCAGAACATGAAAAGGCAAACCCCCAGCCCCTAACGCAGCGGTCGCCTCAGACCATGCCGGCAACCCAGTTCGTCGAGAACGCTGGCGATGATCTCTTCTAAAGTCCACATTTCCGATGGCGGAGCCCAGTCACATCCGGCATTCCAGGTGTCTGAGCCCCAGCGGTATAAAAGGGGTTCGACCCGGGAATCGCGATAGGGACAAACCAATGACTCAGACTCGCGATTGGGGCCAACGTAGCGCGTCATGACCTGCTGGAAGTCAAAGGCACGCACTTGATTCACGATGTCAGCCGGCATGGATTCGGGCAGCGCAATCTCGACGATGCGGGTCATGTCAAAACGAGTCTGCGTTAAGTTCGCACCGTCGAACCAGGCGCCATAGAGCCGTGCGCCGCGAAGATCAGCCCCGCTGAGGTTGCAAGCTCTGAGGTCGGCACCCTCGAGATTGGCACCCACAAGGGACCGACCGCCCAAGTCTCGACCCGCGAGTCTGGGGCCGAAGGGTTCTTTCCGACGACTAGGCCCTTTGGCGATTTTCCCCTCGCTGACGCTTCCGGCCTTTTCGCCAAGATCTCGTCTCAAGGTCCGAATCGATCGATTCGAGCCATAATCTACGCTGCCTGTCGCCATCCTCTGGTGCCTTTCCAAGCTCATTTTCGCTCGTATTCCCACTGCCTGGGCCGGGCCGGTCGATGCACTGGACTTTACAGTGCAGCCCATCGCTTGGGTAGTACAGATGGCAAAAAAAGTGACTTTTGAGTCTGGAGGCTCAGCTGAGGCTCACGAAGAGGGGGAGGCTAGTGTCGCCAGGCCGAAAGTGCGGTGCCACCCCACAGAGCGATGTTCGAGACGATTTTGGATTCCGAGTTCGGGAAATTCCGCATACGCGTCGAGACCGTTCCGAGACCGCGGGGGCCTCGCGCCGCCACTTTGAAGAGCTGTCGCGACAGGTCCCGGTCGGCGGGCTCGCCAAAAACCTGGTAGGAGCGGGCGAAGCTGGCCGCCAGCGGCCAAAGCGAATGAGTGGAAGTGTGCTCTTGGGTTTTTTCGGTCACCAGTCGCCATGCCAGGACCCGGTTTCCCTCAGTCTTGAGGCCGCGCTTACGCAAAAAGTTAGCCATGCGCCGCAGTAGGGGATGAAACTCCTTGGAGCCGGTCACGAGCGCATGCCGAGCGATGGCGTTGAACAAGATCGCGTGCATCCAAGGCTTGGCGGTGGGGATCTTGTAGCCGCGATTGAAAATAGCGCCGCGGCCCGCTTCGGCAACTTCGACGGCGCGGATGATACGCGTTGCGTACTCCAGGTCTTGGTGATCGCCAAAGGCCTCAAAAAGGTGCAAGAGGTTTTCGATGGTCCACCCGGGTATGCGAGCACCCCAGAGCCCGTCCCAATGATCGAGCTTGGTGCGGTAAAGGAACTTGCGCCCGGCGAGAGCGGCTTCTTTTGCCCCTTCGTCGGCCTCTAGTAACCAGTGCAAGATCGGCCCGCCAAGCCAGGTGTGACTAGGCGTCGGCGGCCCGAAGTTTCCGTGCCAGTGACCCTTTTCATAAAACTGGCCCCCGCGGCGGGGGGATTTCGATTGGCGATCGTGATCTTGGTCAATGTCGCGTCGGTGCCGCGCCATCTCACGGCCCGCCGTAAGAAACCGTGGGTCGCCTCGGCGCAGAAACTGAAACAGAGTCGAAAAGGGAAGGTCATAGTGGTTCGAAGAGAAACCGTCGCCCCAGGGGAAGTCACCCCAATTCATCCATCCGTAAAATAGCCTCGTCCCAAAAGTGCCTCCACGTTCGCGAAACGCGGGCAAACCGATGCGCCCCAAACCAGTTTGGAAATCCGCGGCCGAGTCGTCCACCAACTGAGTCATAAAACGTTCGTAAAAGCGAAGGGCCGGGGGAGAATTGCGGTCAAATGCGATGAGGGCTTGCCCCAACAAGTCGCGGTGACTCTTGGGCCATGGCGTGGCTAGCACGCCGATCGGCGCCCGAAGCCTCTGGGCGAAGCGCCGGTCAGCGGCGTCGATCGGCCCGCGCAGTCGGCCCAAGTGGATGCGCATGGTCTTGGCCCGCGCCCCCTCAAAGCGGTAGGCACGCGTGGAGCGCTTGTCGATCGGGCCCTTTTCGGGTGTGCCGTATTGGCCGCGGAACACCGGTCCGAACCCGCCTTCGGGAAAAAGATCAACCAAGATCGTCCCGGGCCGACAGCTCAGCGCTTTGGGCGCGTTCTCCCAAAATCGCTCGACTCCAAAAGCGAAGATCTCGGATTCAGTGCGAAGGACGGCGGTTCCCGGCGCCCGTTGACCTCGTGCGATTAACTCTGAACCCTGCCAAAACTCGAATGGCAGCGATTCCCGCGGCTTCTTTTTCGAGTCGATGACGTGGTGCTGCAACAAGGTCTGAGTTTTCGGGTCACTCACCATGGCATCAACGCCGTCTAAGGCGCCAAAAGCCTGGCCGCCCAAAAAGCCTCCGGCGTACTTTTTGGGGCCGGGCAACTCGAATGCCAGGCGCCTGAAATAGCGATGAGCAGACTTGGCGTCGCGGTGGCCATAGGGGCCGGGGTTGAGCAAGCGACAATCGATCACGATCTCGTCCGCGCCGGGCGCGAAATGAAACCGAGCCTCGAACTGCAAGCCTTCTACTTCGGTGGACGCCAAGACGGTAAGTGCTCCCCCGGCCGCGACGGATTCGTAGGTCAGGTGCCAGGGCTTGGGGCTCAGGTATTTGTTTTGCTCATCGGCGAAATGTAGTCGTCCGGAAGGAGCTAAAGACTCAAAGCAGTCCCTTACGGTCAGTTGTTCAATGAGGTTTTGCTGCCCGCTTAGGAACTTGACATCGAACCGCGAAGTCTTGACCCGGATGTCGCCTCGGGGGTCTACTTCAAAACTGAGCGCGGGCCGTGGAGCTGTTTTCGGCTCAGCCGGCAAATACTCGTGAAGTAAAGTCATCTTGGGTCCCGCCGAGGCCGCTGGCGTCGGCGTGATGACTCCGAGCCAAGTGATGGCGATGGCTCGTCTTGGATCGGGATCGTCGGCCGGAGCTTGGTTTCTCGACATCACGAAAAACGTAGCTGGCAAACGATGTCCCTGGCCGTCTCGAAGGGAAAGGCCATCTACGGACATGAGCGCCGCGCTCGGCGGAATGGGTACGCCAAAGCGCAGCCACTCGCCGCTCGACCACGATCTTTCCGACCTCATTTCGAGATTGCTGACGACGCTGGGGGCGGCGGTCTTCGGAGTGGATTGGGCCCAAGTAGTGTGTTGGCCCATGACTAACAACAACAAAAACAAGGCAGCGAAACGCATCATGGTGAGAATCCTAACAGCCTGGGACCTTGGTAGACTTTGCCCATGAGCGACGATATCGAAGAATGGGCGGCCCCCCCTTGGGCCCAAAATCACGATCGTTTCATGCGGCAGGCCCTAAAGGAGGCGGAAGCCGCTCTGGAGGCGGGTGACGTCCCGGTTGGCGCGGTCATCGTCAAAGATGGGCGCGTTATCGGTCGTGGCCACAATCAACGTGAAGTCCTCTGTGATCCCACCGCCCACGCCGAGATGATCGCTATCACCCAGGCGGCTGCGGCTCTGGAATCATGGCGTTTGACCGGGGCCACGCTCTACGTCACCCTCGAACCCTGCTCGATGTGTGCCGGGGCTTTGGTCTTAGGGAGGGTCAAACAGGTCGTTTTCGGGGCGGCTGATCCCAAAGCGGGAGCTTGCGGCTCCGTCCTCAACATCGTGCAGTCAAGGGCCCTCAATCACCGCTTGGACATCATCCCCGGCGTCCTTGTCGACGAATGCGCGGGGATCCTCAAGGACTTTTTTCGCCAGAAACGATCGCCCGATACAGGCCGTTGAATAGGCCACATCGCCCGCATAAGATCCCCGCGGACCGCTCGGGTGGCGCATGCGCCGCTTGGAGGCCAGGAGGGATGCCGGAGTGGTCGAACGGGCTGGTTTCGAAAACCAGTGTACTCGCAAGGGTACCCAGGGTTCGAATCCCTGTCCCTCCGCTGCAAACGCTCGCTCAGCTACTGACCAGCTGATTGAGCTGAGGTCTCAAAAGGAGAGGTGGCAGAGTGGTCGAATGCGCACGCTTGGAAAGCGTGTGATCGTGAAAGCGATCCCAGGGTTCGAATCCCTGTCTCTCCGCCAAATAGCCGGCCCGGATCACTCCGGGTCGGTTTTTTTTTGGCTAAGCCGCCCTTAGAGCTCCGCCTCGGTTGCCGTGACCGGCCCATGCTTTAAGATCCGCCGAGTTGACCAAGGTGGTCGAATGGCCTTTTGCTCGTTTTTCTCCGCAGGATCTGCCCATGCCACGTCTTTTACTCTTTGCGGCTTTGGCCTTAGCTTTTGCTGTTTCGCCAGCCTTCGCTGCGACCGCTTCGCCAGCCCTTGGGGCGGGGTCAGAATCGTCAGCCAGCCTCCAACAGGGCGATGCCGAGATGCAAGCGGCCGAGGAGCCGAAACCTGGGGCCGAGGAGCCCGAAAAGGAAGAAGAACCCGGCCTGTTTCGAAGTCTCGAAAAAGACGTCGACCTGGTCATGGGCGATGTCAACGCCATCATGGACAAAGTCCTCTTTTTCGACCTCGTCTTTTGGGACGACGTCAAAGCGGACAAGTCGAGGGGTATCAAGGCTGATTCCAAAATCAGGGTTCCCGCCATCGTCCTGTGGCTGATCGTCGGCGCGATTTTCTTCACGGTCTACATGGGCTTCATTAGCTTTCGCGGATTCGGTCACGCCATCAGTGTGGTCCGCGGAAAGTATGACAACCCGAACGAAGTGGGCGAGGTCACCCACTTTCAGGCCTTGGCTTCGGCGCTTTCGGCGACGGTCGGGCTGGGGAACATCGCTGGCGTCGCCCTTGCGGTTACGGCTGGCGGACCGGGCGCGACATTTTGGATGATCGCCGCAGGCCTCCTCGGCATGTCGAGCAAGTTCACCGAGTGCACCTTGGGTCAAATGTATCGCGTCATCCAACCGGACGGTCACGTGTCCGGGGGGCCGATGCGCTACCTTGCCGATGGCCTCAAAGAACGCGGCTTGCCCACTTTTGGAAAGATACTTGCCTTCACTTTCGCCGGCCTTTGCATCATGGCGAGCTTCGGCGGCGGCAATATGTTCCAAGTTGTGCAGTCCATGGGTGCTATCAAGTTCGCGGTCGGCAGTTACATGGATGTCGATCCGGCGAGCCTCGACAAATGGAATTGGATCTATGGGGCTTCGATGGCCTTGGTAGTCGGCATGGTCATCATTGGTGGCATCAAACGGATCGCGAGTACGGCCGAAAAGATTGTCCCGGCCATGTGCAGCGTCTACGTGCTGGCCTCACTCTTTATCTTGGTGACCAATTACACCGAGATTCCCCACGCCATCAGTTTGATCATCGGTGGCGCCTTTACCCCCAGTGCGGCCTACGGCGGCTTCATTGGAGTCTTAGTAATTGGTTTCCAACGCGCTGCGTTCTCGAACGAGGCGGGAGTCGGTTCGGCGGCGATTGCTCACTCTGCAGCCAAGACCGACGAACCCGTTCGCGAGGGCATTGTGGCTCTGCTCGAGCCCTTCATCGACACCGTGGTCGTTTGCACCATGACCGCCTTGGTGATCGTCATTACCGGAGCCTACGACAACCCTGACGAAGCCTACGTGGCGGCTCGCGAGACCAAAAACGGCGCCGGGCTCACATCGTTGGCGTTTGAGCAGGTAATCTCCTGGTTCCCCTTGCTGCTATCAGCCGCGGTGCTCTTGTTTGCTTTTTCGACCATGATCTCTTGGTCCTATTACGGCGAACGCTGTTGGACTTACGTCTTCGGGCCGCGGTCCTCGACGGCCTACAAAGTGGTCTTTTGTCTTTTCGTCTTCATCGGCGCCCTGGTTTCCGCGACCAATATTCTCGTCTTCAGCGACTCGATGATTTTGGCCATGGCCTTCCCGAACATCCTCGGGATCTACTTTTTGGTGCCAAAAGTCAAAGAGGCCTTGGGTGCCTACATGGACAAGTTGCGCTCGAACAGCTTCAAGACCTTTAAGTAGTTCACTCGCTTTCAAAACACGGCGCCCTTCGACCAGATCGCTGATCGAAGGGCGCCGTTTCTCTTTCTCCGCGTGACCAGGATAGTGAAGAGATGGCCTCTCCAGCTTAAAAGTCGGAGAGGCCATCTGTCTATCATGAGTGGCGAAAGTAGGCTGAGATCAAGTTCTGGAATCCCTGAAGATCACTTGCCACTTGTCGACGGCCGTCTTTAGCTCCACGCTCTTAGAGTCGAATCTCGTGGGCGTCCGTGAGCATGGCGCTGGTGACCACGGTGGCGTTGGGATTGGGAAAGGAAACCGCTTGAATGAAAAGACTGAGGCCAGCGAGTCCAGTTGGAACGCTAAAAAGTTCAGTGTTCTGACCGGGGAACAGCAGCTGAGTGAAGCCCAAGCTACCGCCAATCAAGTTGAAGGTCGGAAACGCAGGGTCATCGACATAGCTGTAGATCAGCGATCCATTCGGAACGACTCCGGTCGGGACCAGCTGCGCATAAATCCCGTAGTGAATGAAGTCGGCTGCGCCGCCGGGTGATTCGACTTCCAGTGATAGCGCGTCACCGGGGTTGGCGAACTTGATGCTTGCACCCGGCCCCGTGGTCGGTGTTGAGTTGATTCCGGATCTGACAATAAAGTCCTCTTGGGTACCGCGATAGGGAACGCGAACCTCAAAGGGCAGAGTCGTTGACGAAACCGGCAAGGGACTCGGACTTTGGACGTAGATGTCGACGTCGGTCGCCAAAATGCAAAGACTTGCGGCGACCGCCGCTTGGACGAGGGTGCCCGTTACGACGGTTGTCGGTAAAGCGATGGCACTCATACCAAGTGGCTGCCAAAACACCGTGCTCCCGACGCAGAAGTTTGATCCAATCAAAGTCAAAGTAATCGAGGCTGAGCCTTCGATGACGAAGGCCTGAGAGAGCGTATTGAGGCCCGGGACACTGCAAATAACATCGAGACTCTGGAGATTTGAAACCAGGCCGCAAGCGGGGTTTTCTACACCGATGATGAGCGTTTGAGCGATGCTCGTGTCGTTAGTAGTCGGCAAGAAAGCGAGTTGAGTACTTGAGACAAAAGTGGTCGTGCGAGGACTGCCGTTGACCGTGACGACGTAAGCTGAAGTAAAGCCTGAGCCGTTGACCGTAATGGCTGAAAGGCTGCCGACTAAGACCGGGGGGAAGGGGGAGATAGTGGCCGTGGGGGGAGCCAGAGAATTGACCGAAGCGTTCTGAGAATCTGAACCACCGCCGCCGCCAAGAACTGGGTTGGTTACGGTAACCGTGTAGATGTATCCAACCATCGGTGGCAGGGGAGCGGAAGAACTGGAAGGCAAGGGAATGACCATGGACGTAGGCGTTACCGACACCGGAGTTCTTAGAATGCCGTTGATCGTCACTACCGAGGAAGGTGTAAAGCCCGATCCCTGGATCGTGAGGGGCGATGAATCACAGGCCAACACCGTCGAGACGCTGTTAATGACGGGCACGGGTTGGGAAACTGCCGTCAGATTCAAACGAAAATTAGTGTTGATAGGAAGCCCATTGTTGAACACGGCGATCGCATGCCAGCCGGGTTTTAGCTGGATTGGTGCCGAGGGCGCGGAGCCAACCCCGCCCAAGATATTGGAGCTTCGGGCTCGCCAGGCTTGACTCGTGCCGGGATCGAAGACACGCCAGGCCAGCTGACTGACGTTACTGCCAGCGACTGGCTGGATCGAAACGACATAGTTTCGAGTTACCGGCAGGTCGAATTCGAACAGCCAGGCGACTTGATCGGGACCGAAGCTGCGATTGGCAGTTTGCCAGCCTTCTCCGGAGAAAATTGCGTTGGTGGGGAATGGCAGGCGCGTCGGCGCCACCTTAAGATAGGATGGGCCGTTGTTAGGCGCGCTGGAAACCAAATTGGTGTGTCCGGTATTGATCGAAATGTTTCCGAGACGGCCATTGGTGACGGCGAAATCGCACTGGCCATTGCCATTAACTGAAGAAATACCCCCGATGTTGAGGTCGCGATTCGGAAAGGGTGCCGTCCCGGATGGCGTCACCCCGACCAGGTTCCAACGCCCTTGGCAAGGAGTCAAGGAAAAGGGTGTGCAGATCATTGCGCTTGGAATCGTGTGGGCCGCACTGCCGTCTTGGCAACCGCCGATCGGAGCTAGTGGAACCACCGGGATTCCTCCGCATTGGGCAATCAGCGTCGGAGCGGCAGCGAGACAGAGGCACAAAGCAATTAGAAACTGGAGTTTCATGATTTCCTCTAACTAGGGTTGATGAAGTGAATTGGCCCTTGTGGCGACTGTTCTCGCGCTGCGGTCGTGGGATTGGGGCCAAAAATCGCTCATTTGTTTTCGTGAGGTGAAAAAAACTGTGGCAACCATCACCGATCTCACGCTCCGCGTACGCGGGGGTGATGACGAAGCCCGAGAAGAGCTTTCAAGGCGCCTCCTGAAAGTTGTCTCGTATTACGTCTGCTGTCGTTTGGGTTCGAACTTCTTGGCCGAGCAAGAGGAGATCATTCAGGAGACAATGCTCGAGTTCTTGCGAGCCTTTGGTCGCTTTGATCGCAGCAAAGGAACTTTGGAGGCTTGGATAATCGGCTTTGCCAAGAACCTCATCGCAAGAACTTTGTCGAGGCCGCGATTCGCCGAGATCTCCGGCGATGTCCTAGGGAAAGAGCGGACGCCGTCCTCTGAGTTTCTAAATCGCGATGCCGTGGCAATGGTTCGGGCTGAAGTAAAAACGCTGTCGCCAGGCGAGCAGGAACTGGTCAGCGTCCATATCATGGATGAAGTCCCGCTGACGAAGTTAGCGCGCGAGTCGGGAAAGACTCGCGAGACCTTGCGTGTTCTGAAGTCGTCTTTGTTTCAGCGGATAGAAAAACTCGAAATTTGGTGTGAAGTCGCCGAGTCGCTGGGCATTAGAGGCTGGGAGCAAGATGAACGAGCGCAATGAAACCCTCGACCGAGCGATAGTCAGTTACTTCGTTGCGAACAGGGAAGCTGAGTCTCTTGGTCGCGACTTCGTCCTTGAAGAATTCATCGCGCGTTTCGAAGAAAACCCAGAGATCGCATCTAATATTCGGCGCCTTCACGCTGAAGTGAACCAAAGAGAATCGACGGGCGGCTTTCCCTCACGCATCGGCGACTTCGACATCGAAGCACAAGTTGGCCGAGGAGGGCAGGGCCTAGTCTTTCGAGCCAAAGACAACAAACTCGGGCGCCTGGTAGCTCTCAAGATTCTGAATGGGAGCCGCGTTCAAGCTGTGAAACGGCTTTTTCGCGAGGCCCAAGTTCTAAGCTCGCTTTCCGGACTCGGGTTTAGAGACGTCTACTCCCACGGCGTTTTCGCTGAAACCTCTTTTATCGCGATGGAGTGGCTGGAAGGGCATAGCCTGCGCGAGCACATGAATGCATGGCGTGAGCGAGTTACGGGGATCAATCTCGCCCTTCCAGATGCGCCGTCGAGGTCCCTGGCGGCGCGTGATAAATTTTTGAAAGTGATGGCACAGGCCCTGCGGCTCATGGCCAAAGCTCATGGACGGCCCGAACCCATCATTCACCGTGACATCAAGCCCGGGAACATCTTTCTGCGCGAAGACGGCACTCCGGTCATCATCGATTTTGGCATTGCAGTAGCTCCCAAGGAGGCGACGCAGCTCACTTACACCGGACAGCTAATCGGTTCGCTCCCTTCGATGGCGCCAGAACAGCTAAATAATTCTCCTTCAAGTCGCGGCATTGGCGTCGACATCTATGGCTTTGGCGCGACGATCTACGAAGGCCTCACCGGTTTTCCCATTTTCGAAGGCGAAGATCCCGAGGAACTCGCTAGTCAAATTCGGACTGAAATGCCGCGAAAGCCCTCCGAACTCAATGCGCAGTTGGGCTCTTTCGAAGACGCGGTTGTAATGCGTTGTTTGGCAAAAGAGCCGCAAGACCGCTACCGAAACCTCTCGGAATTGGCAGACGATCTCGACAGTCTCATTCAATCCAAAAAACCCCTGGCCGCAAGAGCTCGCCCGATAGAGCGCAGCTTGCGATTTGTGCGCCAACAGAGCCGACCACTCATCATTTTGGGCACGCTGGCCCTGCTGGTGACCGTCGGCTATTTGACTCGGCAGCTCATGTCGGCAAGCGAAGACCAAAAAGACCTGCGGGAACGGGTGTTGTCAGAGCAGACTGATTCTGAAATTGAGCGAGGCTTCTTTGCGCTCACGACTCAGAATTTCCGATTAGCCGAGCGGCTGTTTTCAGTGGCCAGGATTGCTGAACCAGAACGCGTGGATATTCGGGTCGGGCAAGTCATGACTCTTGCGCGCTTAGGTCGCGAAGATGAAGCGCGGCGCTTGATTGAGGAAATGCCCGCGGGCAATGGCGTCGTTCTGAAGGGAGAACTCTTGTCTTTCCTTGAGGGTCTAAAGTCTCAGACTGCCAAAGGACTCGATCTGCCTACCTTGAGGGAACGGGCTTTTGAATCCGGAGAGAACGTCGATCTGGTGATGTTCGTTTTCGCCACGCGATGTTTGTTCCGCAAGGGCGGAACCACTCCGGTGGTGCAAGCCCGGCTGGCTTTGGACGCCGTGTTGTCCGGCATCAGATGGTCCAAGAGAAAAGACGCCATGTTGTATTTCGTCATGGCGCAATCCGCGGTGGAGGCCGGAGACCAATCCAGGGCCTTGGAGTGCGGTGCGATTCTCAAGTCGAGTTGGCCAGATTCCCAAGAAGCCTGGCACTATGCTGCCCTTTGTTTTGCGAAGTGGGATCCGCACCAATCACTCGAGATGTTCGAACGGATGGCCGGTGCCAACAATCTGCCTCAACCCATGCGAGAAAACCATATTGAGTTGATGACCATGTGTGAGCGTGGTGAAGAAGCCCTCGTTGCGGCCGACGAGCTTCTGGCCATCGAGGGCGTCGACCGTGCATCGGCTTTTCGCGTCAAGGCCAAGGTGCTTCGTTACCTCAAACGGCACCTAGAAGAGCGCGCCGCTTTGGAGGACTCGCTCCAGATCAAACCAGATCACCCCGATGTGCTGGCTTGGCTCGGCGATTCTTTTCGCAACGTTGAACCCAAGGAGCCAAGGCGCGCCATCGAATGTTATCGGCGAGCGCTCGAAGTTGATTCTCAACGAATGGAGACCTGGATTCATCTCGGGTCCTGCCTCCAGGATTCGAGGAAATACAAAGAGAGCGAGAGTTGTTTTATAGAGGCCCGAAATATCTCCCCCAAAAACGTTCAGGCCGCAGTCTGTCTGGGATATCTGTTTCGCCGAACCGGGCGGCCTAAGCAGGCGAAGAGCCTCTTCGAACACTTGGTCGAAACTGCGGGTGATGACGAGCGGACCCACATTGGACTCGCAAATATTCAAATTGACTTGGGCGACATGGCGTCAGCGGCCCAAACGTACCGGAGAGGCCTCATCGATTCTCCGTCGTCCAGGCAAATCGCTCACAACGCTGCATGGGTTTTTCGGCAGACCCAACTGTGGTCGGAAGAGGTGGCCGCTCGCAAAGCGATCGAGAACCTTGGAGACAGCGGCCCGCAGCATCAAGCGCCCCTTGCCGCCGCCTTTCTGCGAGTCGGCGCTTTCGAAGAAGCGCTCCAGAAATTGGTCTCACTAAGAAAAATCCCCGGCATTCAACCGGCCCCCTACATCCTGGAAATGACGGCCTACGAAAAGAGTGGGCAAAGGGACTTGGCGATGGAATCCCGCAATAAAGTGCTGAGCAAGGTCCCCGCCGCTCCCAATGGGGCCATGTGTTGGCGGTTTTTGAAGGAGAATGTCGGAGTCGAGAGTCTCCAGGCCGACGCCTTTGTGAACCTCGGGAACTTGGCCGGGGATTCTGGCGACCCGGGGCCCATGCGAGCTCGTTGGTTGAAGTTCATGCTTGGGGCTCGGCAACCGGCGGCTCTCATCGCAGCCTGTTGCCGGGCTTTGTCGGCTCAGCAAGATGCAGCATCAACCAGAGCCCTCTCATTCCGAGATTCACTAAGAACCGCCTTGGGCATTTTGGTCTTGGCTTCTATTCCCCGATTCGGACTTTGATCAATATTGAGACCTTGACTCAGCGCCATCTGAGGCTTATTCCGATGACCGCCGAATCAGCTGAGAACTCGCTGGGTTCCTGCCGACTTCGGCGATTGACCCTTCTTTGGCCCGAGCTATGATCTTGAGACCTTCGGCCGTTCTCTGAGGAATTGCATGTCCACCAGCACTCCCGACCCATTCGATCTCAGCCGTGACCCCTTTCTGCGAGATGTTCCGGAGGTGGAGGGGTTCAAGGTTCTAGAACCCGTCGTGCTCTACGCCAAAATTGGGCAGGGCGGCATGGGTGCCGTCTACCGTGGCAAGCACCTTTCTTTGGACATCGACGTCGCCCTCAAGTGTCTTAAGCCCAGCTTGGCGATGGAGAGCGCTGAATTCGTTACTCGTTTCAAACGCGAAGCCCGCGTGGCGGCTGGCATCAATAGCGAAAACCTCATCCGGGTTTTTGACGTCAACGAAAGCCATGGCCTTCATTACCTCATCATGGAGTTCGTCAGTGGTGAGTCCGCCCGGGAGCGCGTCGAGCGCAAGGGTGCCTTGGGGGTCGTAGAATCCCTGATCATCGTGCGGGGCGCGGCCATTGGCTTAGCGGCGGCGCACGCCAAAGGCGTCGTTCACCGCGACATCAAGCCCGACAACATCATGATCTCGACTACCGGCGAGGTGAAAGTCGCCGATCTCGGCTTGGCGAAAGCGGCCGAGGGTCTAGACCAACTCGAAACCCGAACGGGCATGGTCATGGGCACGCCCAACTACATGCCCCCGGAACAGTACTCGGATGCGAAGCGAGTGGGCCCGTCCGGCGATGTCTATGCCTTGGGGGTCACGCTGTACTATTTACTGGCGGGAGAAAACGCGATCGCATCCGGGGCCTTGGTGCAAGTCATGCACCGCGTCTGTAACGAAGCCTTCCCTGACATTCGCCTGAAGCGCAGCGATCTTCCCGAGGGCTTGGCTGATCTGCTGAAAGAATGCACCGACAAAGATCCGGAGCAGCGTCCGCAGCGAGCCTCTGAAGTTGCCAAGCGTCTGATGGCTTTCTTATCCGTCGGCGAAGATGACTTCGGCGGCGTTCTCAGCGATTCTGATTCCTTGCATGACTTCGACGCTCGTAGCCTCTTGGTGTCTCCACCGCCCCAAAAAACACTGGCTCGGATCAAAGTCAAGGTGAAGGAATCATCCAACCCTTTTCTGGTGCCAACCAAGACGGGGAATCGCCCCAACGATCCATCATCAGCGGGGCCGAAACCGAAGGTTCGGCGATCGAAGCCCGAGAAACGAGCGAAGGCTGAGCCCCGCTCTGCCAAGTCCAATTCATGGATATTATTCCTGGCGCTCTTTGTGGCTGCGCTGGGCCTAGGAGGCGGTTTTTGGTGGACGAATCGCTCCCAGCCGCAGGACGGTGGGCCTTTTGATCGTCAAGCGAATGGCGTCGCAAAACCTGCGGGGAAAACGGAGCGTTTACCGATCGAGAAAGCCGAGGTGTTGGCTGCCGATGTGATTTCTCCCTCGCTTTCGTTATCGGGCCTACCGTCCGAGACGGAAGATTCAGAGATCACCGTCAAAGGCCTTGCCTTGGATGAGAATCTCTCCAGCGTGCTGGTCGATGGTAAGCGTGCGGTGGTCGCAAAGGACGGACGTTTCTCGATCGTGGTGAAATTGCGTCTTGGTTCGAACTCGATCGTAGTTGCGGCCCAAGATCAAGCGGGGAATCGTGAAGAAAAGACGATTCGGATCGAGATGATTGAGGTCGACCGAAAAGATCCAGTCTTGTCTCTCATGGTCGTGCCGCGGCAGACGAGTGAGTCTGAGTGGCTGATCAAGGGGCAGGTCCGTGATGACAATCCGGTAGAAATCCATATCAATGATCGGCGGACGACAGTGTCCATGTCCGGCGAGTTCTCAAGGAAGGTTTCGCTGCGCCTTGGTACGAACTCGATCGCGGTTAGGGCCCAAGATCAAGCGGGGAATCGGGCGGAAAAGAGTCTGAGTATTGAGCGTGTTGATGACCCATCGCCGGTTTTACTACTCAGGCAGCTTAACTCGGATTTGGCGATGGACTTTAAGCTCATTCAATCGGGTTCCTTTCAAATGGGAAGCCCGAGCTCAGAAAAGAACCGCGATGACGATGAAAAACGGCATCTCGTGACCTTGACTCGGGACTTCTACATGGCGAAAACCGAGCTTACACAGGGGCAATGGAAAGGCCTGATGAAGAGTCAGCCTTGGTCGGGCAAGGCCTACGTCAAGACCGGTGCGAATATTGCGGCCAGCTATCTTTCATGGGAGGACGCGCAGAAATACTGCGCCGCTATGAACCAACGCTATTCACATGGGAGCTGGAAATTTCGGCTTCCGACGGAGGCGGAGTGGGAGTTTTGCTGTCGGGCTGACAACTCTTCGGTCTTTTGTTTTGGGGAAAGCGAGTCCGGATTGGGAGCTTACGCGTGGTACGACAAGAATGCTTGGGACGTGGGGCAAAAGTACGCGAACGCGGTAGCTGCAAAAAAAGCGAACGCCTGGGGGCTTTACGACATGCACGGGAATGTCTGGGAATGGTGCCAGGATTGGTACGGCGAATATGGGGGAACCTCGAAAAATCCGGAAGGCCCGTCGTCGGGCTCCAATCGAGTCTTTCGGGGCGGCAGCTGGTTCTACGAGGCTCAGTTCTGTCGCTCCGCGAATCGCGACAGGTTCACCCCGGACCTCCGGTACAACTACCTGGGCTTTCGTCTCGTCTTGGCCCCCAAGTAAGAACAGCTGCCGCGGAGCGGCTGCAAGTGAGAACAGGCGGAGCCGCGCTGCGCTTCGCCCCAAGAGTGAGGGCGGAGCCCGAAGCGATCGGGCGAAGTGCAGTGTGGCGGA
>JAZGFI010000018.1:0-59802 GCA_036479435.1 Planctomycetota bacterium
ACGCGGTCCTCTTTTTTGATCAACATCGCTAGCGCGGAAAGAAAACACCCGAAGAGCAAGAAAGAAGAAAAAGCGACGGACATCCCTTGACTAGCGGGGCCCTCTCATGGAAGGCACCACGCCGTCACCTTCCAGTACCACCCTTGTCTATACCGTGCCCGCCGCAACGCCGTCACCTATGCGGTGGCGCAACGCCGCCACCTTACTAGTACCACCCTCGTCGTCACCATGCCACGGAGCAAGGGCCCGCTTCGCTCAAGACGTCCGCTTTTGCAAAACCACGAAATCCTGCCAAGCATCGGGCGCTTCGTGCAGGGCCTGCAGATCCAAAAACTCGGTCCACACGCGCTCGACATAGGCCGGCGAAACAAAAGTCGACCCGTAGGCCTCCAAGTCCCACTCACCAAAAAACTCTGAGTTCTCCGCCAAGTTCGAACTCACTTCGCCGTAGGGGAAAAACAAAAACCCCTCGGACTCAAAGCGTTTCCACTCCGGCTTGAGGGTCTTTGCGTTCGGGAAGGGATGGCTGCGTTCGCCGTTCAGGATCACCTTGCCGACATGACGTCCTTGAGTCGTCAAGATCGCCCAGCCTCCAGGCTTCAAGATGCGCTGGATCTCCGCCAGCCACATCCGGCTCGCCTCTTCCGTCAAGTGCGAAAACACCGAGTAGGCATAAACGAAATCAAAATGTTCACCGGGCATCTCGGTCGGCGGCAAGTGCGGCACCGCCTGCGCCTTTTCGACCGGCAGATTCTCGCTCACCCATCGCATCGACTCGGCATCCACATCGCAAGCTTGCAATTTGATCGCAGAAGCCTCGGGCGCAAAGTTTCGCAAGATGCGTCCGCAGCCCGCCCCAAAATCCAACAACCGCATCCCCGCCCCAATCTTGCCGCCCGCAGCCTCCAAGCAATCCAAAAACCGCCGCCAATTGACCAATCCGCTCACGACGAAGTCGCGGGCATTGCTCTCTTCCCCAAACACCCGGCCCGCCAAGTGCTCTGGCGGAAACGCCGGCAACAACCCCCGAATCTCTTCCGCCCGCCGGCAGTGCTCAACTTGAGTCCCATGCCAATTCAACCAATACCAGTAGTCCCGCGCCGCCGCCGCGCCTCCCGCCGGAAACGCCTCCTGAAGATCAGGCCGCTCCGCCCAAACCTCATTCCCAATCTTCAAAAGAGCCGATAGCTGCTCGCCAAGACCCGCGCATTCGAATGGAACTTTCATGCCAAGACCATAACGCATCGCCTAGACTCGGCATTGGACCCCTGACTCTAAGGGCTAACGGTAATACTATCGCGAGTGCTAAGGCATCTTCTGGCGCGAGCGAATTGCCAAATAGCAACCTTGCTCGACCACTACATCAGGCGCCAGGTGGAGTTTGCGTGAAGGCTAGGCCTGGATCGCCTTTTCCATGGCGGAAACTTCGGCGTCGGACAAAAAGTGGAACTGATGGTTTCGCTTGCGGGCGGACAAGCGCCCCTTGTTCTCGAGACAGAAGCGAATGAAGAGGTCGATCTTTCGGTCGGGTAAGTCCACGATGGCTTGGATGGCCGTTTTGGTTTTGTCGTACTTGGCCAGGAAGGACAGCTCCTCGGTCAGCTCGGTGTCGATGGTGTGCTCGATGAACTTGCAAAGCGCCTCGGCCTGGGGCGTCATGTCGATGTAGGCATACCACCTCGACGTGTCGTTCTCGACGGTCATGTGGCCTTGCTCGTCCAGCGTGTACTCGACCAAGGGCATGAGCGTGCGCGAGAACGCTTCGAGCGACGCGGCGTAGTCGCTCGGATTCTTCAACATCGAGGCCGAAACCGGAATCATGATTCCCTCGGGCGTAACACGCCGCCGGGAGAGGATGTTGTGGATTAAGAACCGGTGGATGCGGCCGTTACCGTCTTCGAAGGGGTGAAGAAATACGAAGTCGTAGGCGACGGCCGCGGCATGGATTATGGGTGGAACATCACCTTGATCCATTCGCTGATGGGCCGAGATCAGCCCGCTCATGAGCGTCGGCACATCTTCGGGCTTCGGACCTGCGAAGTGGACCTTCTCCCGTTGCCAGGCCACACTTTCGCCGACGTAGTTCTGGTCGCTGCGATAGTCCGATTCTTTGAAGCGCGGATCGACGATTCGGTTTTGCAAGTCAAGCAAATGGGACTTCTCGCAGAAGTCTTCCTTTTCTGCGAACTGCAACATGGTGATAAAGCGTTCGGACCGAGTTGATCTTGGTTTGATGTGTTCAATCTCGAAGGATGATTTCGTTTCCTTCGTATAGAGGTAGCTGAGCGCTCGCTTTAGAAGTTCGGGAGAGTAAGCCGACACGACCTTCAAACATCGCTCGTTGAGGTTGGTCTCTTGAAGGCGTTGAAGGGTTTCGGTCTTTCGGACGGTCGGGCAAAAACCAGCTTCACCCAGCTGGACTGTTTCCGCCAATCGGTAATTGGTGTTCAGACATGCCTTTTCCCGAAAAACAGGAACAGTTCGAGAATAATGCGCCAGAATGGCGGCGTGGCAAGAAAAACGCGCCAGGGCGGGTATTCGACAGTCAAGTGCTCGCTGCAGAACGATGCTTAGCGGCCCTCGGGCCAAATGCGAAGGACTAGGACTTGCGGCCGAAGGAGAGGTCGCCGGCGTCGCCGAGGCCGGGGACGATGTAGTTTTGTTCGTTGAGCTTGTCGTCGGCGGTGGCGAAGAAGACTTCGATGTTGGGGATGGCTTGGCGGAGGCGGCTGAAGGTGTCGCGGTAGCCGACGAGGCCGGCGACGATGAAGCGAGCGGGGGTTTGCTTGCGGGCTTTGAGGGCGGCGTAGATGTCGAGGATGGTGCTGCCGGTGGCGACCATGGGGTCGACGAAGATCATGGTCTTGCCGGCGGAGACCGCCAAGGACTGGTAGCCGATGTCGACGTTCAAGGCGAGGTCGTCGGAGGCGGTCTTGGGCTTTGTGGATTCGGCGCGGGAGGCGCCGAAGAAGCTGACGTCGGAGTCGGGGAAGACGTCCATGAAACCGTCGAGAAAGGGCAGGCCAGCGCGGAGGGCGGTGGCGAGGACGGGAGGCTCAAGAGGGAGGTCGATTTGTTTGTGGCCCAGAGGGGTTTCGACGGCGCAGGGCTTGGTTTCGAGGTGTTTGCCGATCTCGAAGGCTAAAAAAGTCCCGACTTGCCGCATGGCGCGTCGAAAGTGAGCGCGGTCGACTTGGAGATCGACGCAGCGGAGGGTCTCCAATAGCGGACCCAAGACAGCATTGGCTTGCGCATCGAGGACTTGGAGCGTTTCGGCGTGGGGCTGGGTGGGCATGGCTGTCTCGCGCGGATTCCCAATTTGGGCTCAGGCTGTAGGCCCAAAGTAAGCCCTGGCTAAGGGACCATCGAAAAAAACTCTGCCGGACGACCCGCCTATATCGTGGGTTTGTCCAGATAGGACCCCCAGATCATGAGGGTTGTCGCGGATTGGGCCCAAATATCGGTATTGGGGCCCGAAAAGAACTTTGACAGAGGGGTGGGGATGAGTGTAGAACTATGGCGGTTGGTGGAAGGAAAGGGCTCTCTGGGAGTCGCCTGAAGCAGATTTTGGAGCCGGAACGCTGAGGGGCGTTCGGGCAGGACGCCGAGGGGATGCTGGAGGGCATTCCCCAACGATTCCGATCCCGCGCTGAAAACTGGCGAATCCAGTTCTTGGCAAGTGGTGAGGGCCTGCCGGCACGAAGGGGCTGGTGGATCGGAGTTTGGAGGCATGACCCGCGCATTGGGGGTCGACCGGGGCGGTGAGGCGCCTCGGCGGCCATGCCCGGGCGCGAGGTCGGGAGTCAGGAATGCTGCTAGGACGACAACCGAACAATCCTTTGCTGGATGGAAAGTGGCGCTTCACCGTGCCGCGTTGCATCCGCGAGGAGGTGGCGGACGAGGGTGAGGCCGCGTCGTTCCACTTGGGGGTCTTGCTCGACAAGTGCGTTTACCTTCATACGGAGGAACAGCAGGAGGTCTTCCTTAGCGCTTTTGACGAAGCGACGGACGACACCGAAAAGAACCGGGCTCTGAAGACCATGGTTCACGCGGCATTCGTTCCCGTCACGACAGACAAGGCTGGCCGCGTGATCATACCAGCTGATCTCCGCAAGAAGGCGGGAATCATCAAAGAGATCGTGGTGGTCGGCATGAAAGACCGCACCGAGCTCTGGGGAGTTGAGGTTTACGACCAACTCCACGAGGTCAACGAGGAAGTCTTCCGAGTTGGGCTCGAAGAAGCACTGCAGCGCGTTGGGGAAGCGCGCCGCAGTCGCCGAGCGCGGGATGACTGACTGGGGACACGTCCCGGTTCTGCCGCAGGAAGTCATGGAGTTTCTCCAGCCGCGCTCGGGCGGGATCTACGCAGATCTCACCCTGGGAGCTGGTGGCCACACGGAGCTTATTCTCGAGGCGAGTAGCCCCGAGGGGGTCGTTCTCGCCTTCGACCGCGACCCCGCTGCGATCAAGACGGCTCGCCGTCGTCTTGAAGACTACGGCGAGCGTTTCGAAGTGACGCGTTGTGACTTCGCGGCGGCGCCCGCTTGGCTGGAACAACAGGGAGCGACACCGCTGGCGGGAGCGCTCCTTGACTTAGGGGTTTCGTCGATGCAACTCGACGACCCCAAGCGCGGATTCGGATTCCGCGAGGATGGGCCTCTCGACATGAGGATGTCGCGAGGCGGCAAAATCAACGCCGAGCGCATCGTGGCCACCGCCTCGGGCGCGGAGCTGGAAGAGATCTTACGTGAGTACGGGGAGGAACCCCGCGCCCGCGCGATCGCCAACAAGATCGTCGAAGTCCGCAAGCGAACGCGGATTACGCGAACCAAGGAACTCGCCGAATTGGTGCGGTCCGTGACCGGGAGCAGAGGTAAGACTCACCCGGCGACTCGGACCTTCCAGGCGCTTCGAATCGCCACGAATCGCGAATTGGAGTCCATCGAGAGCGTCTTGCCGCGGATGGTGCAACTCTTGGACGAAGGTGCGCGACTCGTCGTCATCTCGTTTCATTCGCTCGAGGATCGTCTGGTTAAAGAGGCCTTTCGACTCGAAGAGAAACAGGGGCACGGTCGCAATTTGACGAAGAAGCCGATCGGGCCGGGTACCGCCGAACTCGATCGCAATCGTCGATCGAGAAGCGCACGACTGCGTGTGTTTGAGCGGACAGGGAACTAAGCGCCATGGGCCCGAAGCTGAGAATTGTGCTCTTTGGCCTGGGCATTCTGACTTTGTTCGGGGTGCTCTTGCGAACGCTTTATCTCGAAAGCGCGATCATCGCGAACGCCTACGAGATCAGAAAGCTGCGCGAAGAAGAAGCGTGGCTAAAGAACAACAACGGCGTTCTTCGGTCGGATATTGCCTTTCGCCTCAACCAATCGGTGTTGCGGGCGAAGGCGCGGGAAATGGGCATGGAAGAGAACGCAACCGTCATTCCGGTTTCGGTCGGCCCGATTCCCAAAGGGAACTAGCTTCTCGAACAGAGTTTCAGAGTCTAAAGCGAAGGCGCGGCAACGCGAAGAGGGACATGGGAATCAACCATCAACAACGGCAAAAGATCTCGCGCATCGTCGCGATCTTGTTGTTTGGTGGTTACACCTTGGTTGTCTCGCGCCTGCTCCATGTGCAGGTGACTAAGGCCGAGACCTTCGCCGGTCTGCAAGATTCGATGCTCGTGCGCCAACGGCACAAGATCGGCAGCTCTCAGTTCGAACGCGGTACCCGGGGCCGAATCCTCGATGCGGACGGTGTTCAACTCGCCCTCGGTTTCGACACCTACCGTCTGATCGTCGATCCTGCGATGCCGCGGCGCGCGGGAAGCGCCACGCTTAAGGATCGCCTAAGGGTCGCCTTGCGCGCCGTCGAATCTATCGGGATTGAGGTCGATAGCGTGCGCTTTTTCGAACGCGGCGGCCAAACTCACGTCGACCAGGTGCGTCCCAACGGCTTCATCGAATCTCGCAGGGTTCGCCGGCGCGTGCTGCTGTCGGGGCTGTTGCCTTACCAGCGTGACTACTTGCAAGAAATTTTCCAGCGCCGCAATCAACGATTTAGAGACTTCAGCTTCGAAGCGGAGTCGGAGCGCGAGTACCCGCAGGGATCACTCTGCGCCGAGGTCATTGGCTTCGTCGGGAGGAGTGGTGCCGACATCGAAAACCGTCCGCGAGGGCGCGCGGGTATCGAATTCGTCTTAGATGAACTATTGAGCGGCGAGCACGGCGAGTTTGATTGCGAAAAAGACGGTTTGGGTCGTGAATTCGATCAGAACGGTCGTTGGATCAAAGCGCCCAAAGACGGCTACGACGTCGGCCTCAGCCTTAGCGTCGGCATCCAGACCATCGCCGACGAAGAGATCCGGAAGGTCTACCAGGAGTTTGATTGCCAAGCCGTGACGGCCATCGTCATGGAGACCCAAACCGGTCGCATCCTCGCCTTGCGAAGCTACCCGACTTTTGCCGTCGAAGACGTGCGCGCCAATCGCGTGCACATCCGCGACACGGTTTGCCGCGCCGTCGCGAACACCTATCCGCCGGGCTCGGTCTTCAAGCCCTTCATCGCCGCCTGGGCCTTGGATCGTGGCTTGGTGAGCTGGGACGATGTGTTCGACGTTAGCGCCGGAATTGCGCGGTTTGAGTGGCAAGGAAAAGGCCGCCGTGTCCGCGACTCACATCCCAATGGCGTGCTGGATTTGCGCGGTGTTATCCGCGTGAGTTCCAACATGGCAATGGCGCAGATCGGCCACGAGCGTCTCGGTTTTGGCGGTGTCTACGACGCCGTCGAAGGCTTCGAGTTCGGGCGTCGCACTGGGGTCTTATTGCCGCACGAGCCGCGGCCGCTGTTTGCGTCTCGGGCTGCCGCCAATCCGCTCTACTTTTCGACGTCGGTGAGTTTCGGTCAAGAAATCAGCCTGACTCCGCTCCAGATCGCGTCGAAGTTTGCGGTGTTCGGCACCGGGGGGATCTATTGCGAACCGAGTCTTGTCGACTGGATTGGCAAAGGCAGCGATCGCCGCGCGAACACTCGCAGCCGCCGCCGGCTTATCTCGGCAAAGGTCGCGGATGAAATGAAAACCGTGCTGATCGACGTCGTTGAAAACGGCACCGCGAAGCCACTCAAGGACTTGCCTTGGCAGGTCGCCGCGAAGACCGGTACCGCCGAGCTATTCGACAAGAACGGCAACATGATGGGATACAGCTCGAGCATCTGCGCCTTGGCGCCCGCCGCCGATCCCATGATTACGGTCTGGGTCGGGTTACACGAACTAAACGGCACGAGGATCTACGCGACGAGTACCGCGGGGCCCGCTGTCCGCGCCATCATCGAGCGAACCCTGACGAAACTCGGCGTACCCGCAGAGGTGGGACGCGAGGAGGAGGAATGATGCGAACAACGATGGAAGGCTTGTGGCGAAACCGTGCGCCGCGGGAAGACGACGAGCCTAGGCTCATTCCCGCCCCGGTGACGAGCGCGGAGACCGGTCCGATCATTGCCCAGGTGCGCGGGGTTGTAAGCCGCGTCATCAACTGGTTCACAGAGTATTAGTGCGGCTGAAAGCGCTGCTCGCCGGAACGGGGCTTAGCGAGGAGGGGTCTTGTGATCCACCGATCACAGGACTGAGTGCAGACTCGCGCCGCATCGAAGTTGGCGATCTGTTCATTGCGGTGCGAGGCAGCGCGGTAGATGGAGGAGACTTCATCGAGGACGCCTTGAGCCGCGGAGCGGCGGCGGTCGTCGCAGCGGGAGATCGACCGGAAGGTTGGCCCGTGGAAGTTGCGTTCGTGTCGCTCGGCTCCGCTTCGCAGGTGTCGCCGGACCAAGGCGAGCCGGGCCTTACTGATCGCTGTGCCTACGCGGAGTTGGCCGCCAACTTTTGGGGCCGACCGTCTGAAAGGCTGACTTTGGTCGGCGTGACGGGCACCAATGGCAAGACGACGACGGCGTCGTTAATCGAATCGATCCTCGAGTCCGCTTGGGGAGGTTGTGGGCTCCTCGGAACGGTGAGGAGTTCAACCGGAAAAACGAGTCGCGCGTCGTCGATGACGACCCCGGCCCCAGAATATCTGCAAGCGGCCTTGGCCGAAATGGTCGCGGCGGGATTACCCGCCGTGGTGATGGAAGTTTCCTCGCACGCTTTGGATCAAGACCGCGTCGCCGCGCTGAGTTTCGACCTCGCGGTGTACACGAGTCTGGGACGGGATCATCTCGACTACCACGGCAGCCTCGAAGCCTACGCGGCGGCGAAGGCGAAGTTGGTCGGGGGAATCGTTTCCGGAGGAGCCTTGGTCCTCAATGAGGACGACGTCGTCTTTCGAGGCCTCGCTTCACAGCGAGACCCGACGGTGCGCTTGCTGTGCTACTCGGCCCGTGGCCAAGACGGTGTCGACCTTGGGGTCGAAGTCGTTGAGACCAGCATCGCTGGCAGTCGTTTTCGCCTTTGCGTCGGCTCTTTAGAGCCGGGCCGCCAAGACGCGCATTGTTCTCTCTTCGGAGAGCACAACATCGAAAACATCCTCGCCGCAAGCGCGGCGGGGCTGGCCTTGGGATTGACTTTGGAAGAAGTCGCCACCGGCCTGGAGCGATTTCCCGGCGTACCGGGACGGATGGAAACGCTGCGCATGGCGGCGGACTACGGCTTTGAAGTCGTTGTCGACTACATGCACACGCCCGACGCCTACGCGCGCGTTATCGCGGGGCTAAGGGAGATGCTGGCGAAGACCCAAGGTCGCTTGATTTTGGTCTTTGGTTGCGGTGGAGACCGCGACTCCGGCAAGCGCCCGCAGATGGGGCGCCTGGCGGCAGCGGGCGCCGATCTTGTGTTTTTCACCGCGGACAACCCGCGAGGAGAGACCCTCGACGCCATTGCCAAGGATGTCGAGGCCGGTGTTGAGGCTGGCGAAAGCCGCGCCCAGTGGTGCCGGATCGACGACCGCCGCGAGGCAATTTGGGCCGCCTTGGATGCGGCGCGCGCAAACGACATCTGTTTGCTCGCGGGAAAAGGGCACGAGACTTTCCAGGTCTTGGGTTCGAAGACTCTTGACTGGGACGACCGCGCGGTGGTTGCGGAATGGGCCCAACGAAAAGACAAGCCCGCAGGCTCTTAGTGCTTGCGGGGTGACGATGGACACGAAGTTTTGAGGAGCAACGGTAAGTCATGATCGCGATGAGTCTTCAGGAGCTAGCTGGTGTTGTCGCGGGCGAGTGCCCGTCGGCCGCAGCTGAGGTCCGTGTAGACTCGATGTCGACGGACACCCGCGCGCTGCGACCTGGCGATTTGTTCTTGGCGCTCGACGGCGAGAGCTTTCGAGGCGCCGACTTCAGCGCGGCGGCCTTCAAGGCCGGAGCCGTGGCCGTGGTCGCGGTGATGGATAAAAGCGAGGCCGAATCCGCCGATGGTCCGGTGGTGCGGGTCCGGGACGCTCTAGAAGCGCTCACCAAGTTGGCGCAGTTTGTACGTAGCAAGTTGTCGGCCAAGGTGGTCGCCATCACTGGATCGGTGGGTAAGACCACGACGAAAGACGCCCTGGCGTCGATCCTGTCGGATCGATTTAAGGTCGTCGCGTCCCCGGCGAGCTTCAACAACCGCATCGGCGTCCCCTTGACGATTCTTGAGGCCGACCAGAACACCGAAGTCCTTATCTTGGAGATCGGCGCCAGCTTGCCCGGCGAAATTGCCGCTCTGGCGAAATTGGCTCGGCCCGACGTCGCAGTGATCACCGCCGTTGCCGCGGCGCACCTTGAAGGATTCGGCGACTTGGCGACCGTCTTTGCCGAAAAGATCTCCCTGGGCGTTGCCCTCGCTGAAGACGGTCTGTTCTTGGTGAACGGCGACGATGAAAACCTCCGTGGCGAATTCCCGCGGCCGATGCAACGTTACGGATTTGGCCAGGGTCTTGAATGGCCAGGTTTCCCCGCTCCAAGCGGTGACGGGCAGCTTGCCTTTAGAACGAGTGCCCAGGGCCCAGTTATCTACGCGGCTTTGCTTGGTGAACACAACCTGCAAAATTTGCTGGCTGCGGTTAGCGTCGCTATCTACCTCGGGATGAGCGAAACCGAAATCGCGCAAGCCGCTGCCAACATCAAAGCGCCACGCTGGCGGATGGAGCTTCGGCGTGTGCGCGGCGCCGAGATCTTGCTCGACTGCTACAACGCGAACCCGCACTCGATGCGCGCGGCCCTTACCACCCTTGCCCGCCGCCCCGCAGGTGCCCGGCGTTTAGCCATCCTCGGCGACATGGCCGAATTGGGAACGGACGCGGCGGTACAACACCTCGAACTCAAAGACGCCGTGGCGATGAGCAAAGTGGCCAAGGCGTTGCTAGTGGGGCCGTTGATGTCCGCCGCAAAGTCGGCGTTCGCGAATGCCGCTTCGAATACCGTTTTTGAATGCTGCAAGGATGCGGCGCAGGCTGCTTTGTGGTTGCAACATGAATTGCGACCCGGCGACCTTGTTTTGGTCAAGGGATCGCGCGCGATGCGTCTTGAGCGAGTCGTCGCAGGAATTAGCGACGGCGAGCCCCGGAAAAGGGGGACTTTAGCATGACTCCCGCTCTCCGCGCGCGACAAAGCGCCACGATTGTCGTGGTTAGCTCCATCGTCTTAGCGCTCATCGGCATGTTGGCCATCTACAGCGTTACCGCCGTCAGTGCGATTCGAAACGGTCATGTGCTCTCCCAAACTTTTGTTGGGCAGTGTCTACGATTTTTGGTGGCCGCAACCGCCTGTTTCTTCGTCGCTCGCATGGACTACCGCCGGCTTGCCGATAAGGGCCGTTGGTGGGTCTTGGCGATTTGGGTTGGCCTCATTGCGGTCCTGCTTTTCGGCGTTGACGTCAAAGGCGCCCGGCGATGGATCAGGCCCTTCGGTTTGAACCTTCAAGTGTCTGAGTTCGCCAAGTTGGCGGTCGTCTTAGGCTGCGCGCAATTCATCCACTTGCGGCGAAACCTTATGGGCAGTTACTTGCGAGGCTTTTTGCCGGCCGTGGCCTGGCTGGGTTTGACCGTGATTCTCGTCGCGGTCGAGCCCGATTTTGGCACGAGCATGTTTTTGATTTGCCTCGGCTTGCTGTTGTTTTTCCTCGGCGGCATGCGCTTCAAGCACATCGCAACCACCGGCCTCGTGGTGTTACCGGTGTTCATCTTGTTTATGGTCACGACCTACTCGCACATCTTGCCGCGCCTAAAGAGCCTCCAGTCGGGCGAGCCGCACCCTCAGGTGCAGCGCGCCTTGAACGCCATGGGGAGCGGCGGCTTGTTCGGGCAGGGCCTCGGGGCGGGGCGGGCCCACCTCGATTTGGTCTGGGAAGTCGAAACGGACTTCATTTTTGCCTCGATCGCGGAGCAATGTGGACTTATCGGCAGCCTGACGGTTCTGGCCTTGTTTGGCCTGTTGTTTTGGCACGGGTTTCGAATTGCGCGTCTGGCCCGCGACGACCGTGGCTACCTCATCGCTTTTGGCATCACCTTCATGGTGGCCTTTCAGGCCGGGATCAACGTCTCGGTGGTGACGGGGCTCGTGCCGCCCAAAGGCATCAGTTTGCCCTTCATTTCCTTCGGCGGCTCCTCGCTACTGACCTTGGGGATTGCTGTAGGGCTTTTGGTCAGCGTGGCGCGTCAAGTTGGACAAGAAGCCAGCGCTGAAATCGGGGACTACCCCGAAGACGACGAGATCGTCCACAACTACTACTCAAGGCCAAAAGGCGTCCAGGAGTCACTGGTATGACTTCGCGAAAAGAAATCGAACTTGAAATGAATGATGCAGGGCCCGGGAGTCGCGGCGCACACGTCCCACCCCAGTTGTCACGTCGCACACGTGAAACGAACGAGAAATCGGTGAACTTACTAACCCACCTCTTCCCGGCTCTCGGGTCCCCCGCATCCTTCATTCTGCAGTCACATTCAGGGATTCTGCAATTCGCGACCTTGAGTGGTCGAGCCTGCGCCGCAGCAAACAGGGGAGACCTGCTATGAACATCGAGAAATGGGCCATCGGTATCTTAACCGTGGTGATGGCCGTTTTGTTGGGCATCTCCATCTTCAGCGCGGAGAATCGCGAGAACTATCCGATCCGCGGTGATGGCGACACATCCGGCAAAGGCGGCGCCGTGCCTCGCAATGCGGGTCCGGGTCAAGGCGGCCGCAGCGTGGAATTCGACGCTGCCCGCAAGTGGGTCTACTCGTCCAAAGACAAGCTGGCGCCGAAAAAGATCCGGGCGAACGGGGCCGGAAAGAGCGTCCCTCTTAGCGACAACGCCGAGGAGAGAACGAACAGCGTGCGCACGACGAAAGTCGGAGCGAACGAAACCTTCAGCCACATTGCCAAACGAATCTGGGGCGATGCCACGCTTTATCGCCCGCTGGTGAAAGCCAACCCGAAACTGAACCCACGCAATCTGCGCGCGGGTCAGACCGTCATCATTCCGCCGCGGGGTGGACGTTCGGCGGTCAAGAACGTGGCCGTCAAAGACGAGCCCGCACCGAGCGGAAAAGGCCGTTTTCACACCGTGGCGGCCCATGAAACTCTCGGCGCGATTGCGCGCCGCTACTACCGCTCCGAAAACAAATGGAAGCGGATTTTTGAGGCCAACCGCGATCAACTTCGTAATCCGAACGTGGTGAAAAAAGGTCTGGTTCTGCGGATTCCCTAGAGCGCGATTTGTGCGCGCCTTTTACTAATCAAAGCCGTCGGAGGACGGCGCATCGAGTCTTGCCCCGGTCGTTCCAACGACCCCGAGTCTTTGCATTCCTCCTTTGCTTTGTGCCGACGTCTCGCGCGCTTGCCCGCGCGAGACGAACCCAAGCGCCGCGTAGCTGCGGCCTGCGACACGAAGCGCGATCAAGCTGAGTCCAAAATCGCGTCGGACTTTGGCCCAGTCGATAACCCGTCCTTGCGTTTGAGTGGCCGCTCTTACGGTTGCACCCGGGGTCCGCCCTGTGGGTTTCAGCCGAATTGTGCCCCCAGTTTTGGAGATGTCTGATGTTTGAAGTGAAGCCTGAAAGCCGCTCTGGTTCGGCCCGTGCCTCTTGGTTGCAATGGAGCCGCGACCTGCAGCGGGGCCGCCCTCAAGAACGAGTGAGAGCTCTGCGCAATATTACCCTGTCGCTCGTGCAGTCCCTCTCGGTTTCTACCGTGTTGCGAGTGCTGGGTGACCCCTGGCACCGCGTGCCGCCGCGGACGACAGAACCGGGTGGGGTGCGACGCGAAGTCTTGACTTGGCGACACCCCACCGAGAGTCGTACGCATGTCCAAGTGCTGTTCAAAAACGGCCGCTTGGACGCCCTGCATGTCGTCGTCGATGCCGGTGCTTGTTTGGCGCCGCGCATCTTCGGCGTGCAAGAGTACTGGGAAGAGGGTGATCGCAAATCGGATTGCGAGTTTGAGTTGGCGGCTAGCTGAAACAGCCTGCCGCGGCCGGAGTTCAGTCTTAGTTCCCCTTACCGTCAAGGATGGCGCGCCGCGAGAAAGGTCGTTTCGGAAGATGTTGAAAGTAGAGTTAGAAAGAGAACGAGAACGTGACCCAAGGCGAGAACGCCCGGCGTTTTTGTCGGCGCGAATAGGGATGAACCCCATGTCGGGTCTTGGCCAAGAGGATCGCAATGCCACCGCGGCCGTCCATTTTGTGGGCATTGGCGGTATCGGCATGTCGGGTCTCGCTTTGTACGTCAGTGACCGCGGTTGGACCGTCTCCGGCTCCGATCTGGTGGACTCGGCTGAGGTGCAGCGCTTGCGAAACGCCGGCGTCGATGTTGCGTTCGGTCACGACACTCAGCATTTGCCTCAGGATGTCGACTTCGTCGTGCGCAGTGCTGCGGTTCCCGACGAGAATCCAGAAGTCTTGGCCGCGCGCGAGCGCGGCTTGCCGGTCGAAACCTACGCTCGCGCGTTGGGTGCCTTGACCGCTCATCGTGCGACGGCAGCGGTTGCGGGCACCCACGGTAAGACGACGACTGCGGCCATGCTCGCCTTGATCTTGGACCGCGCGGGATTAGAACCAGGCGCCGTTATTGGCGGTGCTGTTCCTCAGATCGGGGGCAGTGTCCTCTACGGGACTGGGGCTCCCTTCGTCGCCGAAGCATGCGAGTACGCCGAGTCCTTTCTTGACCTTGAACCACGGCACGCGATCATGGTGAACATTGACGCTGATCATCTCGAATACTACGGCAGCATGGACCGCTTGCGCGCCGCGTTTTCTGCCTTCGCCGCAAAACTCAACGCGGACGGATTGATCGTTACCACCACCGAGGTCGCGATGGCCCTTGATCTGAGAAGGACGGCGCGGGCACGGGTCCTCACTCTTGGCTCTAGCAAATGCGATGTGCGCCTCATTGAAGAAGCGGGTGGCTTTCGACTCTTGCATCCCGATGGTCAGTCTTCGGGTTGGCTGCCGGCTCCCTTGCCGGGGCGGCACAATCTAATCAACGCGGCCTTAGCCGCGGTCATGGCCAAAAAGGGCTATTCGGTCGACCACTGTCAGATCAAGGCCGCATTTGGCGAGTTTCGCGGCGTCGAACGCCGTTTCGAACGGCTCGTTGATACCGATGCTCTCACTTTGATCGATGACTATGCCCATCATCCCACTGAAGTCGAGGCGACCCTTTTAGCGGCGCGCGAGTGCTACCCGAATCGCCGTTTAGTTGCCATCTTTCAACCTCACCTTGAAGATCGAACCCGTCGTCATTTTGCCGGATTTTTGAATTCACTGGCGCTTGCCGATGAGGTCGTGGTGCTAAGGGACTACTTGGTTCAAGGCCGCGATCAGGGGGAGGGGCAGGGCGCGCGAAAGCTGACGGAGGTCTTGAAGACTCTCGACGTCGACTGTTTTTACGCCGGTGACCGCAACGAGGCCATTGAGCATTTGTTGCCCCGCCAAATCCGAAGCCAAAGTGAAGTCTGGGTGGTGATGGGCGCGGGTGATATTCGAGAGCTGAGCCGAGACTTACATGCCCGACTTCGCTGACATCTTGAGCAAAGATGCGGCCATGGCTCCGCTGACTTACTACCGGATCGGCGGGACGGCCCGGCGTCTGTATCGTCCGCGATCGCCCGAAGAAGTCGCAGCCCTTCTCGCGGATTTAACTCGCCAGGGCGAGCCTTGGCGCGTGATAGGGGGTGGAGCCAACTTGTTGGTTTGCGATGGGATTCACGAAGAGGCCATCATCGCGACGGAGAGTCTTGTCGGTTTGACTTTCGCTGACGAAGGCGAAGCGGGTGGCGCCGTGTTGGTCCGCGCCGCCGCGGGCGAGAGTTTTCCGCGCTTGGTTGCGACAACCGTGCGCATGGCGCTTGAGGGTTGCGAGGCCTTGGCCGGCATCCCCGGCCAGGTCGGCGGAATCTGCGCGATGAACGCCGGCGGCCGGCAAGCTGAGTTTGGGGCCGTCGTGGCGGAAGTCGAACTCGTCAGCCCTGAGGGCGAACGACGGTGTCTGTCGAATCGTGACGGAGAGCGTTCGCTTTCATTTTCTTACCGGCGCTGCGAATTGCCTCCGGGAATAGTGACCGCGGTCACGCTGCGCTTGGTTCGAGGCGACCCGGCGAACTTGCGTCGCCGCATGTCCGACATCTTGAGCGCCAAAAAGGCCGCGCAGCCTTTGGGCGTGCCCAGCAGTGGCTGCATTTTCAAAAACCCCGGGGCTGAGAGCGCCGGTTTGCTGATTGAGCGCCTCGGTTTAAAAGGCGAGCGACGCGGCGACGCCGAGATCTCGCGCCGCCACGGCAATTTTATCCTGAACCGTGGTGCTGCAAGCAGTTACGACGTATTGACTCTCGTCGAGCTGATCGAAGAACGAGCCCAGAATGAGGCTGGAGTTGAGCTCGAGCGCGAGATCAAGATCTGGGCGGCGACGTCATCAGATTCGCCGACATCGCTCAAGGGAAACCCCCGACCCTCTTTTGAGTCTGAGCCCTGAGAGATAGTGCAACTTGTCCCCGCAGAGCGATAGCGTCGCGGTGTCACTGGGGGTTCCCGGGGCGCGGCGCCTCACCGTCGCAAACCGTTGGGGGCACCCCAATTGACGAGGAATACGGGCAGCTTGGTGTTGCTTGGTTCCTCGCCTCTTGGTGGGTCCATGAGGACCTGCCAACTTGCCTGAAGGACGAACAGACCCCTTCGCAGCGATCCGTCGGATCGCGGTCTTTCGCCCTCGAAAAAACCGAAAGGAAGAACTCATGGACGCTGGAAAATACATCGACCGCCGCCTTCACCCCGTTCGCCTCGCTATTGGACTCATCAATCACGAGATTGAACTCGCTGGCGGTGAGCCCGTCGTCACGATTGACCGCGAACTGCTCCGCAGCGTGGTCGAAACCACGCAGCTGTTTGTCGAAGACTTCGACCGCACTTACGGCAAGATGAAAGAGAAGTCCGGTAAGCACTTCATCAACGCCGCGGCCAACACCAAAGTCGGCTAAGTCAGCCCTTAGGGTGACCGACAAGAACCCCTTCTTCCGCGGTCTTGTGGCCTCGCCGACTTGCCCCGGCGAGGCCTTTCTCGTGGCACTTTGGCCGCCTTGGTGCTAGGATCTGGCTATGGGGAAGCGGGTGAAGAAGGTCGAAGCCGCAGGCGACGCTATCGTCTCAAGACGAAGCGTCTCTATGCCGGATGAACACCAGCCTGAGGATGTTGATTCTCAAGGCTCATCCGCCGCACCGGCCGCACCGGGCCTCACTCAGATCGTCGTGGTGCTCATTCTTTTTCCCGCCTTGCTGACCGCCCTGGTTTATCTGGGTGACGCGCTACATGGGTCCGAGCGCTACGAAGTTGATCTGGTCGCCGTCCACTGGAATCCTCCGCCACCATCACGTGCGATGGCACTCGCCAAGGCCTCTTTGGCCGACCAATCACTGATTGAATTGCGTCGCAGCATCTTTGACCGAGATCTTGGATTTGTGGTCAGGCAGGACTTCGAGTCCAATCCCTGGGTGCGCCGCGTCGAGTCCGTTCGTCGCATTTTTCCGCGCGGCCTGGAAATCAAGCTCGACTACCGACTTCCCTTTGCGACGGTCGAGCGCGACGGCGTGTACCTTGTCGCCGACCGCGACGGTGAGCTTTTGCCCATCGAAGGCAGCGAACCGATGTTGCCGTTTCCGATCATCCAGACTCGATCGGCCGATCCTGACGTCGTCGACAACGAAGACGTCAGCGAAGCCTGGTTTCTCGATGCGGTCCGCGAAGGCGTCGCGGTGCTCCACGATCTCGAACGCGAACAAGAGCACGAAGTGTTCGGACGCATTGGCGTGATCGCCATCGACACCAGTAACTTTCAAAACCGCCTCACCGCCAATCGCAGCGAAGTGGTGCTCGTGACGAATCGGAGCTGGAGCGATGAGGGTTTAGGGGTGCGCGGCCGTCCGGTCTTAGTGCATTGGGGCCGCAGCAGCAAGCACCGCTACGAGAAAGCCGAAATTCCGGTGAAAGTCAAACTGAGGAATTTCCTCGGCATGCTCAATCTGCGGGCGGATCTTCATGGCGTTGACCTGATCGACGTGCGCTATGAAATGCCCTATTGGCGCCCCTACATTCGCCCCATCGTTCAGGCCCCTTAGGGCGCCCCCATGGAAGCGACTCCGTCACCCGGCAACATGAGTTCCGTCAACCGCGGTATTACCGCGATGATCCTCTCCTTTGTGGCCCTCAGCTTGACCGCTAGTGTCTTGCCGCTGTGGCCGGGGATTCAAGAGCTGCTTCCTTTCGGGTTTTTGACCCGCGACCGCGCGATGGGCGGCTATGCCTTGGCACTGCTTGGGTTCATGGCCCTGCTGTTTCCCTTGTTTGTGCGTTGTCCGGAAAAAAGCCGGTCCATCGCTCCCTGGTGGTGGGTCGGCGGCTACGCGATCGTCTTTGCCAGCGTTCCCTTGTTCTTACTGGCATGGATTGCGGGAGTCCATCGCAACGGGGTACTGGCGATCTTGCTATGGGCTGGCGTTTTTCACGGCGCCGTGTTGCTGCTGTTGCGCGCTCTGCGTTATCGCATGCGCTTGCTTATCGTCGCCGTCGGGGGGCTTTTTGCCTTTGCCTTCCCGTTGATTGACTTCTTTGAAGGACTACTCGGCGGGCAATCTCCGAAGTTCGAGTGGACGCCATTTTCCCGCGTGCTCTCGATCGTTTACGACTATGCACCGGTTTCTTTGCTCGTCCCCGGATTGACCTTCGCCGCCGTCCAGGTGACTCTTTGGTTGACGCGCGAGCGGCGCGGCAAAGACGAGCCCCGCAGGCCAAAAAACCAAGGGCCGAATTCCGCTGGCAGCAAAGTCGCGGCTAGCATCTTTGTTTTGGTCATCGCGGCCGGCAGCTTGGCCATGGCGTTCTACAAGGGGCCGGCAGCAGGAGCGACGAAACCCAGCGTCGCGGATTCGCTGCGCGTCATTCTTCCGAGTGGCAACGCTTTCGTCCCTGGTGCCAGCTACCCGATCGGGCTGGTGGCTAAGGCTGGCGTCGGTGAACTAAAAGTGAAGGTTGCGTCGAGAGAGTTTTGGTCCTTCGAAGGAACGAATTCCGCGGCGCCAGTTTGGATTTATCCCCGTCTTCTCGAGGCCGGAGAGTCGATCGAGATCTTTGACAAGAGCGGTCGCTTGCTGCGGACCCTGAGCCCAAAGCCAACGCCGGGCCTGATCTTGGCCGTCGACGATGTCGCCAACTCGATGCCTGAGAATAGCAACGAGATGGTTCGCCTTCCGCACCTTGATTTGCCCGATTCTCATATCGGCTACGATCCTATCACCGCCGTTTGGATCCTAGACTCTGCTTGGCGCGCCTTGCCGCCCAGACAAAGTTCTGCTCTTGCCGACTGGGTTGGCCTCGGCGGCGACGTCACCCGATTGGGAGCCAGCGAAAATTCAGAGAGGCGATGGGGCGACGGCCGTTACCACCTCCTGAAGTCTTTGACGCCGATTCTCAGTTCGCCGCCGAGAGTCCTGGCGCACGAAGCCCTGCACCAAAACTTGTACTCGAATTTCGCACTGCCGAATTGGGGGCGAGTGGACCTCAATCCCGTTTTGATTTTCCTGGCCATCTACCACCTGGTGTTCGCCCTGATCTTTTTGCTCCCCCTGTACTTAGACGGCAAAAAGAGCTTAGCGGTCTATTTGATATCGGTGGGATTCGTCTTGGCCTTGGTGGTCGTCGGTGCCCAGTACGCACTCAAAAAGGTCTTTTTCACCGACACTCAGATTTTGCAGCAAAGCCTCGAAGTCTTGGTGGTACGGGGGGAAGGGCGTGACACCTTGCTCCAGCGCGACGAACTCGCGTGTTTCGCATCCTTCAATGGGGCTCCGGGGGATCTCAGCTTTGATCGCGCGTTTGCCCCGCGGCCTCTTTTCGAAAACCGTGCCCAGGGTTCAGGATCGGTACGAGTCGACGGGGATCGCCTAAAGTTCGAAAACGTTCGTTTGGATCGATTTCGGCGCAAGCAGATTTTCCTGCTGCGATCGCTGGAGGAAGCCCCGTTTACTTGGACGCAAAAGGCCGATGAATTCGTTTTGGAGCCGAAACTCGGGCAAAAAGACAGCGCGAGATTTTGGGCGGCGAAGCCCTTGGTGGCCTTTGCCCGGCTGAATGGGCGTCTTCATCGAGCGTCCTACCAAGGTGGGCGTCTCAAAGTCGATAAGATGCCCGATCCCGCATCTTGGCAGGGGGTCCTCCCGCAGAAGATTCGCAAGGACAACGGCATTCCCTTCCTCCGTCATGTTCTCGGCCGCTACGCGCCGCCGCAAAAACCGGTCGCGGTCGTGCTCTTTTCGGGGCTCCGTGGTCTTCATCAAGGGGAGGGCTATCTGCTGCGCAGAGACATCCTTCAGCTGCTGATCTTGCCTTTTGACGCGCCATAGAGGGAAAATTTGTGCTTAAATCGTTGGGGCTGAGTTGCTTGTGTCGGTTTCGGGCGATTGTGGCCCCGGGGCAAATCTTCCCAGGGGCAGGGTTGAGGCTCGAACTCGCCCTGCTATTATCTTCGTCCCTCTGGCGGGCTTGGGGCCCGAAGCAGAAGTCATCCGCGACAAAGAGATTGCGAACAATGAAGTCATTCGTGGCAAAAAGCGCCGAAACTGATCGTGAATGGCATCACGTCGATGCGACCGATCAGATCTTGGGGCGCCTCGCGGTTCGGGTCGCGCAGGTCTTGATGGGCAAGCACCGACCGACCTACACCCCCGGTGTTGATACCGGCGATTTCGTGGTGATCACGAACGCCGAGAACATCCGGGTGACCGGTCGCAAAGCCGAACAAAAGGTTTACCGTCACCACACGCAGTGGATCGGTGGCCTCAAAGAGATCTCTTATCGCACCATGATGGAAAGACACCCCGAGCGCATCATTGAGCTCGCGGTGCGCCGCATGCTGCCCAAGACCAAGCTCGGTCGTAAGATGCTCTCGAAGTTGAAGGTCTACGCTGGACCTGACCATCCGCACACTGCGCAAAACCCGTCGCCCTCGACCCTAAGAGCTAAGGAATAACACGTGGCCGTAGACACCACTTTCACTTGGGGCACGGGACGCCGTAAATCATCGGTCGCCCGCGTCCGGATCAAGCCGGGCACCGGCTCCTTCACCATCAACAAACGCCAGATGACGGAGTTCTTTCCGCGTCCGGATCACAAGTACGAATGCACTTCACCCCTCAACGACACCGACTCTCGGGAACGCTTCGACATCTTCGTCAACGTTCGCGGTGGCGGACTGAGCGGTCAAGCCGGGGCCATCCGAATGGGATTGGCCCGCGCTTTGTGCAAGATCGATGAGAGCCTTATTCCCGAGCTTCGCGCGAACGATCACACGACGCGTGATAGTCGCATGAAAGAGCGCAAGAAGTACGGTCTGGCCGGCGCTCGCCGAGCCTTCCAGTTCTCGAAAAGATAGGCCTCGGTCTAAGACTCCGCTTTCCAGCGGGTCTCAATGTCTCAAACACCCGGCGACCAAGGTCCTTCACCTCGGTCGCCGGTTTTTTTGTGGGCCTTGATGGCCTTCTATTTTGCTCATCGGTAGCGATTCTTTAGGTCCCGAAGCCGCCTTGGGCCCGGCGGGTCGAGCTTGCAGATGCGGGGCTGGGTTCGAATGAGGAGTTCTTCCAGGGCTCCGTAGTCACTGCGGCCCGAGACCACCAAGATTCTGAGTTCGTCCGGCAAAGACCACTCTTCTTCGAGGATGTGCTCCGCCAAGACGCCGGGTGCGATCAAGAGTCGGTATTTGCCCAGAGTCACCAAAGTTGCGCGGGTCGGTGCCGACTTGAACAGTGGTTCGAGGCTAAAGGGACCGAAGAGACGTTGAGGGCTTTGTTCTCCAGCCGCCGATGATCCACCGGAAGGGTAGAGGAGCGGTTGCCGCGGCCCGATCCACAAACAAGAACTACCGAGTCTGCTCGCGCGACCTTCAAGGGCCGCAGCTTTTTCTCGCGGATCTATCGGTGACGCCGATGGAAAGAACAAAGCGTGCTGGCCAGCCGCGATGAAGGTGGTGCCACGAGCTTTTTTGAATTGAAGCCGGGGTGGGGCTGGGGCGCTCACCATCGCCACGAGGCAGACGACTAGGGGGACGAGTGGAGCCGTGCCGACTCGTCGCGGTGGCGAGACCTGGGCGTTCAAGCGCAAGGCGAGATAAAGCAAGCTGGTGATGAAGGCCAACAGCGCCCAATCGTCCGGGGCCGTCACGGCGACTTGTCCTCCGGGGATCTTCGCAATCACTCCGGCAAGCCAAAAAAAGGCATCACTTAGCCCTTCGGCTGCGAAGCCTAGATCCCACAGCAAAGTTAGCGGAAAGAGCAGCAAGAGTGCTGCCACTAGGGGTAACAGCAACAGGCTCGATGCGAGACTCGCCGGTGCCAGAGTCGCGAAGATGCCAAGGGCCGCTGGTGCGGTTCCAAGCAGCGCACCGGTGCCCACCGCCGCGTGCCGACCTAGTCTTTGGGACCAGGGTCTTGGATTTAGCTGGGATTCCAGCTGATCCAGCGAATCCTTACTCTGTTGGCGCCCCGGAAATAGCGGTATTCCGATCCACAAGATCCCGCCGAGGGCCGAAAAGGACAGCAAAAATCCGAGGTCCTTGGCAAGTCCCGGCGAAAGGGCCAAAGCAACGGTTGCCGTGGCCAGCAAAGTCCAGCCAGCTGAGAACGCGCGGCACCTTCGGCGCGCGATGAGGGCCATGAGCAACATGCCCGCAGCTCTAAGAGCGGGTGGGCGTGCGCCGCTGAGCAAGGCGTAAAAAACGACGCCGGCCGCCAAGGCCGGGGCCCGAATCGGGTAGGGCAGAGGCAATGCGAGCAGCAACAGAGCCAGCAAGCCCAAGTGCAAGCCGCTCACGGAAAGAAAGTGGGCCGCGCCGGCTTGGCGCAAGGTGCCGGCATCGGCCGACAAACGAAAACGCTCCCCAAGAATCAAAGACCTCGCAAGTGCTGCCGCCCGCGGGCTAAGTTGACGATCGAAGCGGCGGCCTAAATAGCTCCGCCAGGCGCCGAACTGTCTCGCGAGGCCGCCGTAGTAGTCCCGATCCCAAGTGATGCCGCGGGCGTCGCGCACCCGCAAGTAAAGCCGTCCTCGGTAGCTGCGCATCTCCGCGGTAAAACTAATCCCCACTCCCGCCAAGGGGGCCGGCATGCCGTCTGGCAGGCGCAGTTGAGCTGTTCCCAAAGGATGGGGGCCGACACCTTCCATGATGAGGTCGTTCAGTTGGACGGTGATGATGTCCGGCGGGTGGAGCGAATCTGGCGACGCGGACAAATGACCGTATCCCGGGCGCCGCCAATGATCTCCAGTTTGGGCCTTCCCGGAAACGATGCCGCTCAGTCCTTGGGGCCAAACTTGCTCGGTTTCGTGCCGAGTGTGAAAGCAACCCAGGCTAAATCCGAAACCGATCATCAGGTAAAATGAAATCTGAAGCCTTGGGCCTAGCCCCGGTTGAGAGGCGAAGACAAGGCCAAGAAACATCATCGCCGCGCACAACAAAAGCCAGCGCGATCCGGCGTGCCCAATCCAAGGGCCAGCGACCGCTCCCAGGACGAATGACGGCATGAGTCCCAACATCGCTCGCGGCAAATCGAAGCCTCCTTCTCTTTGGACGTAAAGAAGGGGCGTTCGGATCGCGATTCCCGATTTCTCGCAAAACTTGGCGGGGCTCGCCCGCAAGAGCTATCGCCGTCTGCGAGCTAAGAAGAGTGGATAGGAAGCGTGATGTTGACTGTGGTGCCTTCACCGACGGCACTGTGAATGGAAATCGTGCCGCCGTAGCCCTCGACGGTCTTCTTGGCGATGGCGAGGCCGAGCCCCGTCCCGGAGTTTCGCGTCGTGAAGTAAGGTTCGAACAGTCGGTTTTCCGTGTCCTTAGAAATCCCGCAGCCGGTGTCCTTGAAACGGATATCAACCACCGAGCCGCGTTCTTTGTCCTCAATGGTTAGGGCGCTCACGACCAAAGAGCCGCCGTCGAGCATGGCTTCAAAGGCGTTGTTGAAGAGGTTCAAAAACACGCGTTTGATCTCACCGGCGTCGACCAAAACCTCAACGTCAGCACTGGCCAAAGCCTCCATGCTCACGTCGATCTGTTCGCCGTCATCGCGGCCGCGGTTTTGATAGAGGGCCACGCAAGACTCGATGATCTTGAGGATGCGCAGGGGCTTGGGGTCGACCTTGGGGAAAGAGGCGAAATCCGAAAACTCCGAAGCGATGACGCGCAAACTTTCGGTTTGCTCAACGATGTTGCCGAGGCTCGTCTCGAGGATCTGATCGAAGTCCGGATGCTGATCGCTGTGCGCGCGATGGATGAGCTGGGCCGACAACTTGATGGGAGTGAGAGGGTTTTTGATCTCGTGGGCGACTTGTCGCGCCATCTCTTGCCATGCCTCGGTCTTTTGGGCCTTGATCAGTTTCTTCTCCGACTCCTTCAAGTTTTCGGCCATCGTGTTGAAGGTCGCGCCAAGTTCTTCGAGTTCGTCGTTGCTGTTGATCTGCACCCTGGCGTCGAGGTTTCCTCGGGCGATTTCATCGGCCTGCTGTGTGAGCGATTTTAAGGGCCGCACTAATCGGGGTGCGAAGAAAAAGATCAAGGCAATGACGGCGGCGGTCACTAAAAGGCCAACGAGAATAGTGAGGTTTCTGAGCCTCGTCACCTCTGTCAAAAAGTCGCTTTCGTTGATGCCGAATCCGAGTCGCCATCCCGTGTCCTTAACCGGTGCAAATCCGGAGACCTTCACCTGCAAGTAATTGTAGCGTTTGACGCCCGAGGGCTCAGCCAACATTGCCTCGCGCAGCTCGGTGAGCTGAAAATCGTCCACCAATTTCAACTCGTAGTTGTTCAAGTAAAAGTGCCCGATGATGGTGTCCAGGTCATCGCGAAACATGAAAGTGTAAGCCGATGAATAGCGCGGGTGATTCGCGAACTGCTCGTTGACTTCGTCGAGCTCGGCTTGCACGGCCGACCAGTTGTGAAAGGCGACCAGGATTGCCTGGTGCTGGCCGGGTCCGGCCGGTTGGGGGGCGCTGCCATCGGAAGGGAAGGGGATGCCGGTCGCATATCCGTAGCTATAGGCTTCGGGGTTCTTCAGGCGCTCGCGGTCCGCCATGTCGGCTTTGTCGTCGAGGAAAGTCGGGTAGGCGTAGCTCGTAAGAACATGCTGTTCGCGGTGAAAGTCAATAAAAGTAAGTGCACCGTCACGAGCCGCTGGCCACCAAAATCGGTCAGCCATGACTTTGCCTTGAAGCGGGTTGCTTTTTTCTTGGCCGCTCCAAAGGCTCGCTTCAAGTTGTTGGGGGACTTCAGCGAAGGGCCCCGAGAGGGTTGAACGAGCCTTGTTGTTAGTGACGACGATACGCCCGTCAAGGTCGATGACGGCCACGATGTCGACCGTCCCGAGGATCTGCACCCAGTTGTTCAGATCGCGACGGATCGCCGATTCTGCGGCGTCATAGGCGAGGTCGCCCTGCACCGACGAAAACAAAGCATCGACGTTGTCGCGGAGGTTGCCGGAGTTCGCGAGCAAAGAAGTGCTATCGCGATCGCCCCTCACTTTGATGTTGATACGGCTAGCGCTGTCTTCGGCGACGCGCTTGACGAAGAACTCAATCGAAGTTTCGGTCATCGAATCGCGGGCGATTCGGTAGGCAGTAAATCCGAGCACCGCCATCGGGATGATCCCAAGGCACAAAAAGATGAACGCGAGTTTGAAGGTCAAACCTCGGCGGCGCTTCAAGTCAGTCGGCCTCCTCAAGTTCGAGGCGGGGGAACACGGGGCTGATCTTTTCAAGCTGGGTGCCGGGTTTCAGGAGGCCGAAATCCGCATCGCTGAGACGGAGCGCGGAGGCGTCGATCTCGGACTTCAACACTTTGCGAATTTCGGCCATCTTGCGCGGCATGAAGGGATGTAAGAGAACGCTGGCAATTCGGCAGGCCTCGGCCAGGTCATAAAGAACGCGGTCCAAGCGGTCTTTTTTGCTCTCGTCTTTGGCGAGCGCCCAGGGCGCCTCTTGATCGACGAGGAGATTGGCGCGATCGACGATGCTCATGGCGCCTTCGATGGCTCCTTTGAGATCAAGCGTGGCCATAGAGATACGCAAGGCCTTTCGTGCGTTCTCGGCCGCGTCGGCGATGAGCGACGGTTCGTTGGCGCTGGGATCGGGAACAAGGCCGTCGCGGTACTTGACAATCATCGAAATCGTTCGCGAAACGAGGTTGCCGAGTCCGTTGGCGAGTTCCGCATTCGAGCGTACCACCAAGCGCTCGGCGGTGTACTCCAGGTCCCGTCCGAAACTCGTTTCGGCCATCAAGTAGTAACGCAAAGCGTCGACGCCGAATTGCTCGCTGAGTTCGATGGGATCGACGCGCGTGCCCATGGTCTTGGACATGCGGTTCTTGCCCATGTTCACAAAGCCATGACCGAAGATCTTCTTTGGCAACGGCAACCCGGCGCTCGCCAACATTGCCGGCCAAATCACGCAGTGAAAACGCGTGATGTCTTTGCCGATGAGGTGAAGGTCGGCGGGCCAATAGCGTTCGTACTTCGGCTGGTTCTCGGGCCAACCCGTCGCCGAGACGTAGTTGATAAGGGCGTCAAACCAAACGTAGATGACCGCGTCTTCGTCAAAGGGAAGCGGGATGCCCCAATTCGCGGATTCACGCGAAATGCTGATGTCATGGAGGCCGCTGCGCAGAAGCTCGAGCATCTCGTTGCGGCGCACGACGGGCTGCACGAAGTCGGGGTTGTTTTCGTAGTGCTCCAACAGAAAGCCGTTGTATTTTGACAGGTTGAAGAAGTAGTTCGATTCTTCGAGCCAAGTGAGTTCAGAGCCGGGGTGTTCGGGGCAACGTTGGCTGGGCTTTCCGCCTTTCGCCTCGACTTCTTCGAGATCGCCTTCGTTTTTGAAGGCCTCGCACCCGGCGCAGTACCAGCCTTTGTACTTGTCTTTCCTGATGTCACCGGCGGCATGAATGCGCCCAATGATCTCGCGCACGGTCGCCTTGTGCCGATCTTCGGTGGTCCGGATGAAGTCGTCGAACTCGACGTCCAGAGCCGCCCAGGCTTTTTGGAACTCGACCTCCATCTGGTCACAGTGCTCTAAGGCGCTGAGCCCTTTCTCGCGAGCTGCGATCTCGACTTTGAGGCTGTGCTCATCATTTCCCATCAAAAACAGAACATCGTCGCCCTCTAAGCGGCGGAACCTCGCAATCGCGTCAGCGCAGATCTTTTCGTAGGCCGTGCCGAGGTGGGGACGGCTGTTGACGTAGTCGATGGCCGTGGTGATGTAGTAAGGCTGGCTGCTCATGGTGGCAAAGGGTCTCTTTCTCAACTCCAGGGCGTTATAGTACCTGACGAAGGCTTAGCCTTCACACCCCAGCGATGCCTTTAGGAGCGGCGCGTGACCAAACGAGTCTTATTTCCCGGAAGTTTCGACCCTTGCACGCTGGGCCACTTGGACCTCATTCAGCGCGCTTGTCGCCAGTTTGACGAGGTCGTGGTCGCCGTTGGCGTCAATGTCGAAAAGAAGACCCTCTTCGGCGGCGATGAACGCGTGGAGTTGCTGGAGGCGATGGTCGCTGGCCTAATGGGCGTGCGTGTGGTTCAGTTTTCCGGTCTTACGGTGCGCTGCGCCGAGCGCGAGAGCTGCCAGGCGATTCTGCGCGGAGTCCGCAACGCCACAGATTTTGAGTATGAACTGCAGATGGGCCTGACCAATCGCGTTTTGGCCCCCGACCTTGAGACCATCTGTTTGTTTCCCGACCAGCGTTTCACCCACCTTTCGAGCCGGTTGATTCGCGAGGTCTACCGTTTTGGGGGCGAAACCCTCGAGTTTTTGGCTCCCGCTGTCTCAGCGCGCATGAAGGAGAAGTTCCGTGTCGACTAGGAAAATCGTGGCGAGCGAAGACGCTCCAGGTGCCCTCGGCCCCTACTCCCAAGCCGTGGTCTACGGCGGCCTCGTCTACTGTTCGGGCCAAGTCGCACTCGACCCCAAATCGGGCGAAGTCGTGGCTTCGGATATCGCCGCCCAAACTGAACGCGTCTTAAACAACCTCCGCGCCGTCTTAGAGGCGGCGGGTTCGTCTTTGAATGGGGTGCTTAAGACCACCGTTTACATGACCGATCTCACCGAGTTCGGAACCATGAACGAAGTCTACGCCCGCTTTTTCGAAAAGAGCCTCCCCGCCCGGGCGACGGTCGAAGTCTCACGGCTGCCCAAAAACGTCCGGGTCGAGATCGACTGCATCGCCATTTCCAAGAGTGTGAACGACTAATCCATGCCTTTTTGCCCCAAATGCGAAGACGAGTACCAAGCGGGTTTCGACACCTGCGTCGACTGCCAAGTCACATTGGTCTCAAAGCTCGGCGTCAGTGCCGACCCAAAAAAGATCGAAGCCGCCGAGGAGGCCTACGCCGCCGGTGTTTTCGAAGGCCACGAAGAACCGGTCCACTTTTGCCCTTCCTGTTGGAACGAGTTCGCCGTCGTGGGGGCCCAGTGCGCGCCTTGCGGCGGTGCCGTCGTCACCACCGAGAATCGTCCCGAGTTTGAGGCCCAGGTAAAGTCGGCCCCGCTCATTCGCTCGTTGGAAATTGACGACCTCGACACCAGCTCGGCCCAAGACCTCGCCCGCATCTACGTCGCAAAATCGCCCCTCGAAGCGGGCTTTGTCCTCGACTCGCTTTTGGGCATGGGCCTCGACGCCCGCGTCGGCCACGACGGTTTGGACGCCCTTGCCAAAGTGGGCCGCGGCCCGCGCAGTGTGGCCATCGAAAACCCCTATCACCTCGGTATCTACATCCCCGCCGACGAAGAAGAAGCCGCCGAGATGCTGCTGCCGGACTCGGACGAATTCGAGGACGACTTAGGCCCCGCCGCCCAATCCAATCCCTACTCGCGACTTTTGGTGCGCGCCGAAGACTATCGCGAATACCGAAAGTACCACGCCGCGGCCGAAATCCTCGCCGAAGCCATGGCCATCGACGATTCACGCCCCGAGGCCTTTTTGTCTCTAGGCCTCGTCGCCGGCCGGCGCGGCCACATCGACACCGCTTGCACAGCCCTGGAAGAATCCCTTTTGCGCAGCGGCGAGCTCAGCGCTGATCAGGACGGTGCGCGCAGCGCCACCGGCCATCGCCGCAATCCCCACTTCGACGAACTCTACTACCTCTCCGCGCTCTATCACTTCCTCGACGACTCGGGCCAGCTTTCCTACGGCGGCCCGCGCGGTGACTTGGCCTGGACCAGGCTCAGCGAATTCGTCGAACGCCGCCCTCGTCAAGTCGAAGCCCAACTCTTTCGACTCGAAGCCGCTGTCGAGCGCGGCCACCGCCGCATCGCCGACGAAATCCGCACCACCCTCAACCAACTCAACCCGCGCCTATCCCACTTGCGCACTATCTAGCCGCGCGTCACCGATCGGCGCTAAGATGGCGGGATGCGCGCTTTCATTCCCTTTGTATGTTTATTGCTGGTTGTTGCGAGTTGCGGTTTTACGGGTGAGGCCGGGGACCGCAAGGGCGATTGCTTGGTCATGAATAACCTCGCCGAGCCCTCGCAGATTGATCCGGCGCTGATTTCGGTGGTCGAAGATCAGCGCATTAACCTCGCTTTGTTTGAAGGGCTGACCAGCTACGACCCCCACACCTTAAAGCCGATTCCGGGCGTGGCGGAACGTTGGGAGATCTCGGACGACGGGCTGCGGATTCGCTTTTTTCTGCGCGAGTGCCATTGGAGTCAGGGCGACCAGCTGGTGGCGGAGGACTTTGTCTACGCCTGGCGCCGGGTGTTGACGGTGCCGGGGCGCGAGGAAAAAGGGAAGCAAAGCTACGCCGTCGTCGGTGCTTACTCCGATGCGATGTACTGTTTGAAGGGAGCTAAGGACTTCCACCAAGGTCGCGAGGATGACTTTGGGTCGGTGGGGGTGAGGGCCCTTGATGCGAAGACACTTGAGGTCGAGTTGGCTTCGCCGACGCCTTGGTTTCTGGAGCTTTTGTGTTTTCCGACTTTCATGCCGGTGCACCGGGCCACGGTTGAGCGCCATCGCGAGTATTGGACGAGACCTGAGAACTTTGTCGGCAATGGCGCCTTTGTCTTGGCGAAGCGAAGGATTGGGGATTCGTTGACCGTGGCGCGCAACGCGCACTACTGGGATGCGGATCAGGTAGGGCTCGACGGCATCGTTTACTACTCGACCGATCAGATCGACACCGCCTTGGATCAGTACTTGGCAGAAGAGACGGATTGGGTGCGGGGCTTTAATCCAAAAAAAGTCCGCGCTTGGCGCAAAGACCCTCAGCTCAGTCGGGCGCTGCAGGCTCCGGAGTATCTGGGTACCTACTTTTATCGTCTCAATGTTCGCGTCCCGCCTTTGGATGACCTGCGCGTTCGTTTGGCCCTCAACTACGCGGTGGACCGGGCGGCGATCACCGAGCATTTGACCGGGCTCGGCGAAGAACCGGCGCGGGGCATCGTCCCGCCTTGCGCGGCCGCCTTTGTGCCCTGGCAAGACATTGGCGATGAGGGCATTAGTTTTGACCCGGAGCGCGCACGCGCCCTGTTGGCCGATGCGGGATTTGCGGCGGGCAAAAACTTCCCATCGCTGACTCTGGCCTACAACACCGACGTCAAGAACAAGGCGATCGCCGAAGCCGTGCAGCAGATGTGGCGCGAGCACCTCGGCATTCGAGTCGAACTTCACAATCGCGAAAAGCGCGTCCACATGGCTTTGGAACGCGCCGGTGACTATCAAGTCTCACGGGGGTCTTGGGTGGGGGACTACACCGACCCGACGACTTTTTTGGAGTTCTTGATGTCGGACGCCACGAACAATCGCACGGGTTGGGTGGATGCGGAGTATGACCGACTCGTCGCCGACTCGCGCCGTTTGGGGCCAGCTAAGCAAGCGCAACGTTTAGAGCTTCTCCAAAAAGCCGAGCGCAGGCTCATCCGCGGCGGCGCTCCCATCATTCCGCTGTTTTACTTCCGCACCCCCTACTTGTTGCGGCCCGAGCGTTTTGAAGGGATTCACCCCAACAGTCGCGATCTGCACCCGCCGAAGTACATCCGCAAGAAGAGGCGGAGTTGATGGCGGGCTTTTTGACACGGCGTTTGATTCACAGCGTTCTGACCTTGTTCGTGGTGATCACCATCAGCTTTTTCATGCAGCGCTTAGCCCCCGGTGGCCCCTTCGACCGCGAGCGCGACGTGCCGGAGGCCGTGCGCGTTGCGGAGGCCAAAGCCTGGCGACTCGACGAACCCTTGTTCGTGCAGTACAGCGACTACTTGGGCGGGCTCATCTCCTTTACACCGGACCTAAAGCGCAGCATGACCCGGCCCGACTACCGCGTGGTCGAACTCATGATCCCGCGGCTGAAAGTCTCTTTGTCGCTGGGTTTCGCGGTCTTGATCTTTAGCTTGTTGGTGGGCATTCCCCTGGGTGCCGCCGCGGCCTTAGCCGCCCACAATCGCGCGGGTGGCTACGACCATTTGGCCATGGGCGTAGCCGTGGTGGGGATTTCGGTGCCGAGTTTTGTTCTGGGGCCCTTATTGAAGTGGGTGTTTGCGCTTGAGCTGGGGTGGTTCCCGGAATCGCGCTGGACGGGGCTTTCGAGCATGGTCTTGCCGGTCTTGGCCTTGTCGGCCTTATATATCGCGACGATCGCGCGCCTAACGCGCAGCGGCATGATGGAAGTACTGTCGGAGGATTGGATTCGCAGCGCGCGGGCGAAAGGGCTGTCGGAAGTCCAAGTCGTTTTCAAGCATGCCCTGCGCGGCGCGCTGGTGCCCTTGGTTTCTTACCTCGGCCCGGCGATGGCGAGCCTCGCGGTGGGCTCGGTGGTGATCGAGCGCGTTTTCAATATCCCCGGCCTTGGCAACGAGTTCGTCGACGCCGCGTTTAACCGCGACTACACCATGGTGATGGGGACGGTGCTGGTCTACAGCAGCTTGTTGATCGTCATGAACATCTTGTCGGACTTGGGCCTGGCCTGGGTCGACCCACGACTGAGGTTGCGACGATGAGCGCCGCCGAGGCCGAGACTGGATCAAGAGGAGTGTCGCTAAGGTCCGCCGCGTGGCGGAGGTTTCGACGCAATCGGGCGGCACTCAGTTCGCTGTTCTTGCTGTTGTTCTTTGTCTTCGTGGCGATAATTTCTCCCTGGCTGGCCCCCCATGAGTACCACCACCAAAACTTGGCGCTCGGGGCATCATCGCCCTCGGTCGCACACTGGTTCGGCACAGATTACGAAGGCCGCGATCTTCTAAGTCGGACTTTGGTGGGCGCCCGTATTTCCTTTTTAGTGGGGTTCGCGGCGACTCTGGTGGCCTTGGGTATCGGCGTGACTTGGGGGGCGATCGCCGGCTGGTACGGCGGGCGCGTTGATTCTTTGATGATGCGCGTGGTCGATGTGCTTTACGGGCTGCCCTACATGTTTTTCGTCATCATTTTGATGGTGTGGTTTGGCCGCAGCTTCTTGAACATCTTCATCGGCCTCGGCGCGGTGTCTTGGCTGACGATGGCCCGCATCGTGCGCGGCGTGGTGATGTCGCTGAAGGAAAAAGAATACGTGCTGGCCGCGCGCGCCACGGGGGTGCCGTCAAGGCGAATCTTGTTGCGACACGTCCTCCCCAACGCGCTCGGGCCGATTTTGGTCTACGCGACCTTGACGGTGCCGCGCGTCATGATGGAAGAAGCCTTTCTTTCTTTTTTGGGCTTGGGGGTCCAGCCGCCTTTGGCCTCTTGGGGTTCTCTCATCGCCGAGGGCGCTTCGCTGTTTCGTGAGTACCCCTGGTTGCTGGCATTTCCGGCCGCCGTCTTGTCACTGACCCTGCTCGCGCTGAATTTTCTCGGCGATGGCTTGCGCGATGCCCTCGATCCGAAGACCGAGGCCAACTCGTGAGCGCGGCGGATTCCCGGCTGCTGCGCTTCGACGATCTGGCGCTTGAGTTTCCGGGTGGGGATGGTCCAGGTCGGGATGGAGCACCTGCGGCGAAGGTGCTGAACGGCGTGGATCTTTCGCTTGAACGCGGCGAGATCCTCGGCTTGGTCGGCGAGTCCGGTTCGGGGAAAACCGTCGCCGGTTTGGCTACCCTCGGTCTGTTGGATCGCCGCGCCCGCTTCACTCGTGGCCGCTTGGAGTTTCGCGGCGAGAACATTATCGGCCAAAGTCCAGCACAACACCGCCGGCGACGAGGCCTCGACATCGCGATGGTCTTCCAAGATCCGATGACGAGCTTGAACCCTTTTTTGCGCATTGGCACCCAGATCATCGAGGTGCTTCGCCGCCGCGGGATGTCGCGTCCCGATGCCAAACTTGCAGGCGCCCAATGGCTGGGGAAGATGGGTTTGCCCAAGCCAGAAGCTCAAATGAAGTCCTATCCCCACGAGATGTCGGGCGGCATGCGGCAACGGGTGCTCATTGCGATCGCTTTGGCGCTCGAACCCGAACTGCTCATCGCCGACGAGCCGACCACCGCGCTCGATGTCACGACCCAGGCCGAGATCCTAGCACTCTTTTTGCGCCTGCGTGAAACCATGGGCACCGCGATCATCTTCATCACTCATGACCTCGGCGCCGTGGCGGGTCTCGCCGATCGCATGGCGGTGATGTACGGCGGCCGCATCGTCGAAGAAGCCCCGGTCGAGACCTTCTTTGCCGCCCCCGCTCATCCTTATTCGCAGGGTTTGATGGCGTCACGACCGCCGCTCGAAGGGCCGCGGCCCCATCGCCTCAAGCTGGTCGGGGGCACCCCACCCGATCCGCGCCACCTTCCCGCGGGCTGCGCCTTTGCCGCTCGCTGTATTCAGGCCACATCCGATCTGTCTTGCGAGGAACTCGTGCCGCCGGACCGACAGTTCGGCGCGCAACACCGCGTCGCCTGTTTTTGGGAAGGGCCGAGGTGATGGATGCAGCTCAAGGGGATCTATCCTCACGCAAAACTCTGCTGTCGGTCGAATCGCTGGCACTGACCTTTCATGGTCGCAGTGGCGATGTGCGCGCGCTTGACGACGTGAGTCTTGAGATCGCGCCCGGAGAATCCTTGGGTTTGGTGGGCGAGAGCGGGTCTGGAAAATCGACCTTGCTGCGCGTCATTCTGGGCCTTTACGCGCCGGATCGCGGCGTCGTCAAGATGCGGGGTGAGGTCATTTCTGGATTGTCGCCGCGGCAACGTCGGCCTTGGTCGCGCCATCTTCAGGTTGTGTTTCAAGATCCCTACGCTTCGCTCAATCCCCGCATGCGCGTGGTGGATATTGTCGGCGAACCGCTGCGAGAGTTTGATCCTTCGCTGGCGCGTGCGGCGCGCCGGAATCGCACGGGGGAGTTGTTGGCCGAGGTCGGCCTGACGGCGGATGCGCTCGATCGCTACCCGCATGAGTTTTCGGGGGGGCAAAGGCAACGCATTGGCATCGCGCGCGCTTTGGCCTTGGAACCGGATCTACTTCTGCTCGACGAGGCGGTTTCGGCCTTGGATGTTTCGGTGCAAGCGCAGATCTTGAATTTGCTCGCCGACCTCAAGGCTGAAAAAGGCCTTAGCTATTTGTTCGTCAGCCACGATCTCGCCGTCGTGCGGGCCATCGCCGACCGCATTGCCGTCATGCACCGCGGCCAGTTGGTTGAGATTGGGCTGCGCGACGAAATCCTCAGGACGCCACAGCATCCCTACACGCAGCGTTTGCGCGAGGCGATTCCGGTACACGATCCGAAGCTTCAGCGCGCAAGATTGCGCCGGCTGTTAGAATCCGACCCGCATGCTTTGTGAACTCGACCAACTGACGATCGCCCTTCATCGACCTTTTGGTGAAGCCGTCGATGCGGTGATGGACTTCAGCATGGACATTGCGGCGGGGCGCACAACGGCCTTGGTGGGAGAGTCGGGTGCGGGTAAGACGCTCATCGTACGAGCGCTCTTGGGCTTGTTGCCGCCGCGCGTCGCCTTTGTGCGCTCTGGTGCGGTGCGTTGGCAGGGCCGTGAGATTTGGAGAACGCCCCAGGATGCTGACTTGCGTGGCCGCCACATCGCGGCGGTGTTCCAGGATCCGGGCGCGGCGCTCAATCCTGTCTTTCGGATCGGCGAGCAGATCATTGCGGCCATCCGCGCGCATCGATCCCTTTCGCGTTCCGCGGCGCGAAGGGAGGCGGGGGAGTGGTTGGAACGCGTGGGCATCGAAGACGCCGCGCGCCGCCTCGACGCCTATCCTCACGAACTGTCAGGGGGCGAAAAACAGCGTGCTGCGATTGCCGCAGCCTTGGTTCACAACCCCGAGTTGTTGGTGGCGGACGAACCGACCAGCGCTTTGGATGTGCAAGTCCAAGGCGAGATCTTGGCGCTCTTGCGCGAGCGACAGGCCGAGCAGGGCACGGCGATTCTGCTCGTGAGTCATGATCTGAAACTCGTCGACTTTATGGCGGACGAGGTGGTGGTCGCCTTTGCCGGCCGCGTCGTCGAGAGTTATGCGCGCGGCGCCGAAGTGCGGCACCCTTACACCAAGGCTTTGCGCGTGGCGGGTTTAGGACCGCGGGTTTCGGTGGAGAAACTCGCCGAGCTGCCCCCGGCCAGAGTCGTGCCGGGCCCAGGCCTGCGCCCGTCGGGCTGTAACTTCGAGCCTTTTTGCGGCTACGCCGTGGACGCCTGCCACATCGACCCGGCCCCCAAAGCCCTCGCGCTCACTTCGGCGACGAACGATAAATTCGCCGCGCGTCTCGCCTGTCCGCCGATCGCTGCGGATCTTCCCGCCTCTTCGTCAAAAGGAGCCGGGGCGTGAGCGAAGAAGATCTGCTAGGGGCAGAAGACCTGAGCGTCCACTATCCGGCTGCCCCTTCACGGGCCGTTGAGGGCGTCAACATTGCTTTGCACGCGGGGGAAACGCTCGCGCTCGTCGGCGCCTCTGGATCAGGGAAGAGTAGCTTGGCCCGGGCCTTGCTTCTGCTCGAGCCCGCCGCCCGCGGGCGAGTTTGGCAAGGAGCCCATCTTCTTTTCGACTCCGCGACGAAAAAGACGCTTTCGCGGCGCGAGGAACGGGGCTTTCGCCGTCGGTTTCAGTTTGTCTTTCAAGAACCCCTAGCCAGCCTAAGTCCCCGCATGAGGGTCGGTGAACTCGTCGTCGAAGGGCTGGTAATCCACGGCTTGGCTCGAGGGGCGCAGCTTAGAAGCCGCCTTGGCGAGCTTTTGGGGCTCGTGGGTTTGGATGCCGACATTGGTCAGCGTTATCCCCACGAGTTCTCCGGGGGGCAGCGGCAGCGCATCGCCTTGGCCCGGGCCTTGGCCGTCGAGCCCGAACTGATGGTTCTCGACGAACCAACGAGCTCTTTGGATGCGGTGGCCGCCGCGGAAATTGTGCAGTTATTGGCTCATCTCAACCAAAAGTTGGGACTCGCGTATTTGCTGGTGAGTCACGATCCCGAGCTCGTGGAGCGCTTTTCGGATCGGGTTGCTGTGATGCAATCGGGGAAAATCGTCGAGGTTGCCGCGACCGCGGATCTTTACGATGCGCCCGAACATCCGTATACGAAGTCCTGGCTCAATGCTGCGGCCGCCCGTGATGCGGCCCCGCGCGCTAGTTCACCGAAAGGAAGCCCCCATGGCTGAGTTCGTACGCAAATTTCTGAGGCCTGCATTCCGGTCCCTCTCCGCCTTGTTGCTGGGGACGCTGTTGTGCACGTCCTGCGGCGGCGGGGGCAGCGATGACGGACGCTTTGCCTTCAATATCACGCTGGTGGGGCTGCCCGATTCCACGGGCACGCGGACGCACTACGAGGGCTGGGCCGTGATCAACGGAGAGGCCATCACGACGGGCAAGTTTCGCGTCCTAGGAACCGGACCGACCGCGCAAATTCGTACTTTTCCGCTCAATGTTTTAGTGGGGACGGCCGCGGATTCACGGTTTGGCCCCTCCGTCACGCTTTTGGGAGAGGACTTTCCTCTCATCGAGAGCGCCGAGGCCTTTTTCATCACCTTGGAACCCGAAGGCGATCTAAACCGTGTGCCGTCTTGCCAGGTGATGCTCGCCGGGTTGCTGCTTGGCGATAGCAGCACCCTGAGTGCCGAAGGCGTCGAAGTCGCGGACACTGTGACCTGTGCGGTCCCCACCCAGGGCGGCATGGCGCAGCTCGGGTTTGGCGACTTCACGAGCGCTTCCGGTACTTTTCAACTTCGTTCGCCGACCGATGACCCCAGCAACCCCGCCGATAACGATTTCGCAGGGGCTTGGTTCGTCAAGGCCGCCGCTATGGGCGGCGGCATCGAAGCGGGTCTGGAGTTACCGGTCCTCGCCGCTGGTCTGCGCTACGAAGGCTGGGCCGTTGTCGACGGTGAGACCCGCAGCCTCGGACGGTTTTCGCAGGCTGCGGGGCCGGACGAAGACGCGATGCTCGCGCCGCAACGAGGTAACGACCCGGGGCTGATGTTTCCCGGCGGCGATTTCGTCCAGGCGCTGAGCCCGGAATTCATGTTTGAGCCACTCATGCTTCAACTGAGTGCCGACAACTTCGATGTGAACGGCGATTTTCGTTGCTTCATCGGCATCGAACCCTCGCCCGATACCGACGCTTCGCCTTTTGGCATCGAAGTCCTCGAAGCGCGCATCGCCCCCAATTTGGTCGCTGCCGACGGGCAAAGCTCACAGCTCACCACCTTGACTCGCGTTCTACCCGCGGTGCCGGTGGTCCGGGCAACGATCGCGGTTTCGGGTTCGAATCTTGAGCTAAGTGACGTGGCGTTGCCGGCTTTGGTCTTTGACGCGGTGTTTACCGAGAGTCGGGGCCACTATGCCCTGTGGGCCAACAATGCGGGTTCACCGGTCTTGCTCCGGCGCTTTGTCGTGGTCAGCGGGCAGTTGATTTCGGTGGATGATTTCGCTTTGCTCGGAACGATCGGGTCGGCGACGATTTCGAGCGTACACCCGGATGCGACGCCCTTTGATCTCAGCACCGCAGAGTCCGCCTTCATTACGCTGGAGACCGAAGGCGATCGCGATTTGATTCCCGCCGACCGCACCCTTGTCGGCGGGGCTTTGGGAACCGGCATGGTCGTGATGGTGGTCGAAGGCGCCGGCACGGGCAACAGCCCCTTGTTGGTCAACACCTCGACCATGACCGGGGAGTTTCAACTTGAAACGCCTAGCAATGACGCGGCTGGCGTGCCCGACGACGACGGCCAAGGATTGCTCTTCGGCACCAACGGCGGCATCACTTTGCTCAACTTGCCGACCCTGCCTTCGGGTTGGCGCTACGAGGGTTTTGTGGAGGAACTCATGACGGGTCGTGTCTTTTCGACCGGTGCCTTTGCCAATCCCTTGGCGGCCGATGACAACGACGGCATCTCCTTGTCGCGCGGCCCGGAGCTGAAACCCGGCGTGCCCGGTGAGGACTTTTTGAATGATGTGCCGGCGCCGATGTTTCCGGCCGCGATCTCGGGCTCGATCACGCGCGTGTTTGTCACCATCGAGCCGGTACCCGCCAGTTCGAGATTGCCGTCTTCTTTTGTCGTCTTCGACGCGATCGTGCCCGCGAGTGCGGAAGTAGGTGGGATCGGCAAGGTCGATGTGCCCATGATGTCGATGACGCCCGGGGCGGGAATGAGTGGTTCGTTGACGATCAGGGTCGTCAACTAAGCTCTCGTCTTAGCCATCGGCGGTCCCGAGTCGACGCGTTAGTCGGCGGGTAATCGGGCACAAAGGAGCCCGCGGCGGCGCAGCAAGGCCTGGCGCGCCGCCCTGGTACCAGCGTGCCGGGATCGGCAGTTCTTGGCGAAGTGCGTCCCGAGAAAAAAGACCCACGGGGCGGTCTAAGAGTTGGCCACCGAGGATTTCGCCGTCTAGAGGGATAAGGGCAGTGGCGGCAGCGATGCGGGCAACACGGGCCGCTTCCAGACCGAAGTCTTCGGCCTGGATCTCCAAAAAGAGGTTCTCGGTGACGATAGTCGTTCCTTGGCGATCGATAACTCGAAGCCGGTCGGAGCCCAATGCTTGGTCCTGAAGGTCAAGTCGCCGCGGGGCTTTGGGCGCCAGCACGAGTTTTTTTTGCCAGAGTCCCAATGCCTTTTCGAGTTCCGAGGGGATCTCGGCTTGAGCGAGCGTGGATAGGGTCTTTGTCCGGGGATCGAAGAAGAGAATCTCCTCTTCGGCTTCGCGTTGGATAACGGCGTCGAGCGCGCCAAGCTCCGAGCGGTTTGCGCTCGCTCCGTTCGCGATGTTCCAGCCGATGGGGTGGATGTCGCGGTAAAACAAAAGCGCCAGCGGCTCAACTTCGTCTAACCAGGGAAAGATTCCGCCGCTGGCGTGTCGAAAACAAAAAGACTCGTGGTGCAAAGTCGTCGTGTCGCCGACGGCGGCCCGGTTTCGAAACTCAGCGGCCCGGGCTTCGAGTTTTTGGCCGGCTTGTTGGTCGAGCCAAGCCGCGAGGTTTTTCTTGAGCCTACTGTGCGGCAAACAAGGCCTGTCATCGTCCACCGTGATCACGACTTCGAGTCCTTCACCTTTAAGGCGGCGAAGAGTCAACTCCTGAATCAGCACTTGCAAAAACCCGCCATCGCCCGGGCTGCTTTTTAGTCTTGGAAACTCATTGAGGCAATTCGGGCGGGTCATGATCTGGGCCCTCGCCACGCAAAACGAAGATGGCTGAAGGTCGTTCGCAAGACTTTCATTTTCGATTGACCGGCGCGGCGCGTCGAGAGTGTTTCGGGGATTTCAGCGACGCGGGCGCCGCGTTTTAGCGCGCGCACCATGAATTCTGTGGTCGCGAGAAAACCCGGAGCTTGCGGTCGGATGTGCGGCCAGAGTGCGGCGCGGTAGACGCGAAAGCCGCAGGTGAAAGTATGCGGGCAGCGGCTCGCGTTCTTGTCGTTGCCAAAGCGGAAGCGGTGCATCGCGTTCGCCGCCAAAGACGGCCAAAGACGCCGGCCGGTGACCCCCTCGACGCGGCCCCCCGGGATGTAGGGGCTGGCGGAAACAAGGTCGTAGCCTTCTTCGAGCTTTTCGATCATCGGCAACAAGGTCGGCAGGGGATAGGCGAGATCAGCATCGGCGGTGGCCAAGTAATGTCGATCGCCAGTTTTGGCTCCCGCCTCGACCTTGAACTCGGCTTCTACCTTGGTGGCGGCGTCGAATCCCGCGGAAATCGCGGCTCCGAGCCCTCGGCCCGGGTCAAGACTCAAAATTTGCGAGGGGAGAGCGGTCGTTTGCTGCCAGCTTTGGGCCAAAGATCTCGTCGCGTCTTGGGAGCCATCATCGACCAAGATGACTCGAAACGCCAAATCTGGCCGTTCGGTGCGAATCTGCGCGTAGAGAGCATCGAGGGCCACAGCGAGTGCCTCAAAGGCCTCGGCTTCGTCGCGCATGGGGATGACGAGGGAAAGCTTCACGGGCCGATTGTAGCAGCCTAAGGGCTCATCAGCAGCCTTGAACGACAAGGCCTTGGTCTTCACAATGGCGCATAACTCTCGGAGCCCTGTGTGCCCAACCTTCGCACCTTTCGCCTGCACCATCTCGGTTGCAAGGTCAATCAATACGAAACGCAACTCTTGCGCGAAGGCCTCGAGTCACTGGGGATGCACGCCGCTCCCGATGGCGCGGGGAGCGACCTGTTTGTGCTGAACACCTGCTCCGTCACCGAGCACAGCGGGACGAAATCGCGTCATGCCTTGCGCCACCAGCAGCGTCTCAATCCGAACGCGGAGATGTTGGTCACCGGGTGCTACGCCGAATCGGATCGCGAACGCGTCGAAGAGATCGAGGGCGTCACCAGGGCTTTTGGCAACAAAGAAAAGCAAGGCTTGGTTCCCTGGGTCGCGCGCGAGCTTTTGGGCATGGAGGGTGAACTGCCAGAAATGCCCAAGGGCATCAGCGAGTTCGCCGGGCACACGCGGGCTTTCGTCAAGATTCAGGACGGTTGCCGCGATCACTGTACTTTTTGCATCATCCCCGCTTTGCGCGGTGATGTGCAGAGCCGCGGCGAAGAGGAGATTATTGAAGAACTCCTCCGCCTTGTTGACTCCGGCTACAAAGAGGTGGTCTTCACCGGAATCCATTTAGGCTACTATGGCTTCGATCGGCAGGACCCAGAGGCGATGATGCGGCTGCTCAGGCGCACGCGGGAGATCCCAGGCCTTAGGCACGCGAAACTCTCAAGCGTCGAAGTCCACGAAATTTCGGACGAGCTGATCGATTTGTTTGCAGAATCGCCGGACTTTTTCTTGCCGCATTTCCATCTTCCGCTCCAGGCCGGTTGCGACGCAACTTTGAAGCGTATGCGCCGCCGCTACAACGTCGATCGCTTTAGGCGCAGCGTCGCTCAGCTGCGGGAACGCCTGGACCGACCCGCGATCACCACGGATGTCATCGTCGGCTTCCCCGGGGAAAGTCGCGGCGACTTCGAAGATTCTTACCGTTTTTGCGAAGAGATGAATTTCGCCAAGATGCATATCTTTCCCTACAGCGTTCGACGGGGCACCCTCGCCGAAACGATGCCGGATCACGTGCCCCATGAGGTCTTGGCGCAGAATAAGCGGCTTTTGGCTGATCTCGATGACGCGATGGCCAGCGAATTCCGCGAGCTGTGGGTCGGATCCGAGGTTCCGGCGCTCATTGAGGGCCGCCGGAATCCCCAAACCGGCCAGTTGACCGGCCTCAGTGACCGCTTTGTCCGGGTCGATTTTGACGGCGGTGATGAGCTGATGAACGAGATCATCCCCATCCGGGTCAAAAACAACGGAGTTGACCGAGTCTTGGGCCAAAGAGTGCTCAGAACTTGACCTTGGGAATCGCTGCCGTCTATAGTCCGGCGCTGGCTAGCGCTTCGCTCGTTCCGTTCGGAAAAAGGGTCTCGTAACTCGATGGCTGATTTGCCCGTTTGGGGTATCCACATCACCACCGCTTCTATTCGCGGCGTGAAGATCGTCCGCGATGGCGGTGATATGCGCATTGTCGCCCACGATCAGGTCGATTTTGCCGAAGATATTGACGACATCGAGAGCCTCGAGCGGCACGGGGCCCTCGCCCACGCCCTTTTTGTCTTCGCCAAACGGCATGACCTGTCGAAGAGCCGCGTGGTGATTAGCGTTGACGCCTCGACGGCCTTCAATCGCTACGTCGAGACCCCGATGGTCGAAGGCGAAAGCATGATGCGCTTGTTGGAGTACGAGGCGCAGCAGCAGATTCCCTTCGATCTCGATGGTGTCCACTGGGGCCACAAGGTTCTCAATTTAGATCACGACGCGAACATCGCGCACATCATGCTCTTCGCGATCAAGAAAGAGGTCGTGGACGAGCGTTTGCGTCGCATGGCCAAAGTCCGGTTTCCCGTCGACCAAGTTCAGATCTCACCGATCGCGCTCTTTAACTACGCGGCTTATGAAGGCTTGGCAAAAGACGGCTACGCGCTCATTAGCGTCGATTATGACCGTTCTGACGTGGTGATCTCTCATCGCGGTCGCTTTTGGTTTAGGTCCCTGCCGACCGGGGTCTTCTCCTATGTCGAGGCGATCCGCGAGAGCATTGAGCCTCGCCATCGCGCCGCGGTGCGCATCGGTCGCGGGGAAGTGAAACCTGAGGACCCGAAAGCCTTCAAAGAGGTGCGAGACGCCTACACGGAGCGTTTAGCCTCCGAACTCTCTCGCATGATCGAGTACTACCGGGGCACGCTCCGCGACGTCGATCTGAAGGGCATCGTGTTGCTACCCGCGAGTCGCCTCGTTCCTTCGATCGGAAGCTATTTGAAAGAAGCGACGGGGCTTGAGGTTTACGCGGTCAAGTCTTTCCGCAAACTGAAAATCGATCCGGGGATTGTCACCCCGGAAATTGAGCGACACACCGCAAGTTTTGCTCACGCCGCTGGCCTCGCCTTGCAGGGTCACAACGAAGCCGAAGTTGACGTCAAACTTTATGACCCCAGCATTGAACGCGATATCGGGGTGCGAAAGGTGTTTTACGCGCTCTCGATTTTCGGGGTTTTTGCCCTGGTCGGGTGGCTGTGGTGGCAGAGTTCCAAACGAGTGGAACAGCTCAATAGCGCTCAAAAGGCCCTCTTGGACCAAGTCGGCCAGGCGGACGCCCAGACGCAGAAGTTCGAGAAACACCGCCGCGAGCTGGACATCAGCGATGAGCTGGCTCCCTATCAAAGCGCTAGCCGCGGCCGCGAGGCCGCTTTGAAAGCCGTCGAAGATGTCTTGGCGGCTATTGAGGCTGAGGCCGCGCCGAAAGGGCCAGACGATCGCACTTATTTGCTGCGGATTGAGACCAAGCCGGCTGATTTTGCTGAGGGTCGCGCCTTGGGACGACGACGGGTTCAATTGCGGTTGGGACGACTCGATCGACCTGGTGTCGATAGCGCGGCCGCGATCATGAGCGGCGTGATCGCTCGCTTGAAGTCGAACGGCCGCGTCTCCGACGTCATCGAAAAGAACCGCTACCAGGCACCGAGCTTGATGGGCTTGCCGATGTCAGAATCTGTCGGCAAGACGAAAATCCTTCGTCGGCGCTTTACGGTGATCGACTACCAGTTTGTGTATAAGGCGCCAGAGCCGGCCGTCAAGGCCCCCGAGTCTGCCGTTAAGACCGCGGAACCGGCTGGTTCGGTTGAGCGCGGAGCCGGATCATGACGCGCTACCGCTTTTGGATCCTGTTTGGGGCCTGCGTGGTTGCGGCGGGGGCGGTTTGGTTTTTGTCAGTGCCTAAAAAGCTCGATCAGATCGAGGCTCGTGCCTCGGATTTGCATTCTCTCGCGCAGCGCGCCGATGATCTCGCCCCCCGAGCTGTCGGCGCTAAGACCCTTGGGGCTCAGGAGTTCGCCCTCAACGCCGCCCGCAAGGACCTCGGTGATCTACAATCTGAGTTCCTCGATCGCGATGCGCAAAACCTCGACCTTTGGTTCCCCGAGCTCAAGACTTCTTGGGCCCGGCGGCCCTCGGCGGTCGATTTTAAGCGCTATTATTTAGTCAGCACCGATGATTTGAGGCGGGTTTTGGTGACGGCGGCCGAGCAACTGGGTGCCAAGAGTGCGGTGGCGGCGCTCATTGAGTATTCCTGGATGAAGGGCGATGAGCTGCCGCCCCCGGCCGATCTGCGCGATCTGCAGCGCGAGTTTTGGGTGCAAGATCGCCTGTTCCGCGCCGCGGCGCGATACGGTGCCTTGCCGGTGAAGCCCATGGAAGTTGGCGCAGCCGAAACGGCCGTCGGCCTCGGTAAAAGGTTGTTTGCCCGTCGGCCCTACCGGCTTTTCATGGAAGTGCCCACCGTCGAGTTGCGCCGGTTGCTCCACGCTTTTGATGGGCCCTTCAAGGACCCGAGTGCGGCGCGTATCGGGGGCACAGTCGGCATGCGAGTGCTCGTTAACCAGGTTGGGGTTAGCCGCTTGAAGCTCGACCGCGACGTCGCGGAGGGTTTGAGCCGTGGGACCCGCGTCCAAGTTACTTTCGATTTGACCGTCCTTGATTTCGAACTCCCGAAGGAGGGCTGAGTTGTGAAACTCCTCCTCGACAATCTCGATATCTTGTTGTTCGCGCTGGTTGTCGCCACGCTGGGCGCGGTCGTGGGGCTCGGCATCGGAAGTGGAGCGAAAGCCAGTGCCTCGGCGCTTGAGCGCGCCGAGACCTCCAGTGCCGCCTTGGACTCCGCGCTCGAAACCGACCGTTTTCAAAAAACTGAGCTGGCGACCGAGTTAGCCGGCTTGACCAACACGGCTCAGGGCATCCGCACTGGCTGGAGTGAGGGACCGCGCCCAAAAGATCTCGCTGCGGGGCTTTTTTACCACCCCGGTTCGCTGACGGATGCCAAGGATGGCCGCGAACTAGAGATTCGCTTCCAGGCACCTCGCGCCCTTGAGATTGAACCTTTGGTGGGCGGGATTCGGGTGACTTGGGAGTTGAACAACTTGAGCACGGTCGTGGCGAACGGATTCGTCCTCTACCGAAAAAGCGGCGACGAAAAGTCTTCCGCGCTCGTGAAACTCGGAGCCGAGGCCCGAGAGTATTTCGACCGCGCGGTTCAACCCGGTACGCTCTACAGCTACGAAGTGACCGCGGTATCGTCCGATCCGGTGTTGGCGCGCCTTCAACAAAGTGAGTCTCCGCGCTCACGGGCCGTACACGCTCGCCCCAAACGGGACTACGAAGTCGCCTTGTTGGACTGGATCCCGGCCGAAAAACGTGCCCGCGTCATGATTCGCAAGTTCAGCGACGGCGTCTGGCACGAAAAACAGTTCGATGCCCGTGAGGACACGGACTTGGGGCAAAAAGATGTGGGCTCCGGTGTCGACTACCGCACCAACTGCCACATCCAAAAGATCACCAGCGGCGTTGAGTTTGTCGAGCAGTCGCGTCTCGAGGTTTTATTCGACATCGCGGGGCGAGTCCTTTTCGATGAAGAGGGCAAGCTGCGGCGCCGCGAAACAACCTATATTCGAGAGCGACAAGTTGTGACTTTGGAGTATCGAAATGAGCTGGGGCAAAAAGAGAAGTTGATTCTCAAGCGCTAGTTAAAATCGTTAGTCTGCGCGCCGATGACACTTTTTGGCTGCTTTCGCAAAAGAGCGCAAAAGTTCTCGCGCGCAGTGAGTGGGTCCAAACGCCTCGTTTTTCCCAAGACATGGTTTGGTCAGTATTTGCGGTGTTGGAGATGTGACGGATGCAGAAAGCCTCGGAGGCTTGCATCGTTGGAGGTCACCCCTATAATTCGCCTCGATACGCGGAGAAATCTCAAGGAGCGACCGGTCTATTGACCCCGACGACCCCGATGACGATCGACGGGGCCGGGTCCATGGTCGCTGATGGAAGACGGGAGAAGTAGATGATCCTTTCCAAGACGTCGTACCTGACGGGTGCCGTCCTGACTGGCCTCGCACTGTTCGTTACGGCTTGCGGTAGTTCGCAACAGCAGTACGACAGCGAGCCGACGACGATGAGTTCCAGTTCGACGAATTCGAGCATGTCCAGCATGTCGAATGCACATATATCGACGCCTCCAAACACCCAAGACGGAACGGCGCTGGGGATGGAGGCTGCTGACCAAGAGCGTCGCAAAGCCACCGTCCGCGCTCTCGTTGAAAAAGCGAACGCCGCGGCCAACGCGGGACGCCACGAAGAGGCGCGCGACTTCTACCGTCAAGCGACGAATTACGACCCCACCAACCTCGACGCGTCGGATGGCTACCTCCGGATGACTCGTTTGGTCAACGGGGGCACGTCGGTCTCGGGCGGCGCGATGCAGGAGATGACGGCCAAGGAACAGGCTCGCACCCAAAAGGCGATCTTCCTGCACCGTCAAGGTCTCGAAGCCCTTGGTCGCGGCGAGTATGACGACGCCGTCAGCAGTCTCGACCAGTCCTATCAGCTGCTCAAGTTTGGCCCCCGCGCCAACACGACGCTTACCGCCGATGCGGTCAAAAACGCCCTCGACGCGGCCCGCGATCAGCGCGACCGTTTTGAGCGTGGTGAATCCGAAAGGCTTCAAACGGCCGCGGCCAAGGCCGAACGGATTGCCGCCGACAAGGAGCGTTTGAGGCTCGACCGCAAGATCCGCGATCTCTACGAAAACCTCTTCGACCGCATCGAAGCCGAGCAGTACGCTCGCGCCGAGCACATCGCGGACGCGATCATTAGGCTCGCGCCCCGCGATGAAGATGCGAAGAAGCTTCGCGCTCAGGCTCGCAAGGCCCGCTTGGCCCTGCAGAACCGCGAGAACGTCGCCAACACCATGGAGGAGACTCAAATCCTCCTCCAAGAAGCCAAGATCAGGATGATCCCGCAGGCGCAAGATATAATCTTCCCTGATGATTGGGCCCGCATTAAGGCTCGCCAGCCGCGCACGATCTCCGATTCCTCGGAACAGATCAGCGAGAGTGACCGCACAGTCGCCAACAAGCTCGCAGCCGCCGTGCTGCCGCGCGTCGATTGGAATGGCAAGACGCTCGACGAAGTCGTCGATGAAATCCGCACTCAGGCCGACGTCAACGTCTACGTGACGCCCAGTGCCAAGACCACGGCCGAAGACGCCGGTGAACTCTCGCTTGAGTTCACCCAGGTCTCCGCGGACTACGCATTGAAAGCGGCCCTCGAGCAGCTCGGCGTGGTCTACAAAGTCGAAAACGGTTTGGTTCGCGTGCAGACGACCGAAGAGTCAGGCAAGTACAAAGTCGTCGAGTTCTACGACGTCAAAGACCTCACCAACCCGATTCAGTCCTTCCCGGGCGTGGCTTTGAACTTGAACCCCTCCGGCGTCGACCTCAGCGAAGAAGAGGAAGACGATGCCGAGCCCAACTCGGCGATCGAGATGGAACGCCTGATAGAACTCATCAAGCGCGCCGTCGATCCGAACTGGGATGAAGACGGTGGCAACCGCCTCGACCCGAAGAACGGCACCCTCATCGTTCGCCAGACTCCGGAAAAACAACGTCTCGTTCGCCGGCTCCTCGATGATCTGCGCCGCAACACCGGCATCCAGGTCGCGATCGAAGCGCGCTTCGTTCAAATCGAAAACAACTTCCTTCAAGACATCGGCGTTGACCTTCGCGGTCTCGGTGATGACAGCGGTGGCGTTGGCGTCCCAGGTGTTGGCACCAACAACCCCTTCGATGACTTCGGCATTCCGGGTGGTTCCGGCGTCGGCACGCCCGCCATTCCCGGTGGCATCGGCACCGGCACTGACTCGGGAGTGTTCTTTTCAGATCGCAACGGCGACACCAATGTCCGGGCTCGTACCGAAAACCTCTTCGACGAGGTGCTCGGCGATCCCAACACCTTGGACAACAGTGGCGGTCTTAGCTTCCAATTTGCCTATCTCGATGATGTGCAACTCGAAGCGATCTTGCGCGCCGTGCAAAAGTACGAGCGCATCAACTCGGTAACGGCGCCCCGCTTGTTGGTCTACAACACGCAGCGCGCCAACCTCACCGTCTTGAACGAAGTCAGCTACATCAAAGACTTCGACGTCGAAATCGCCCAGGCCTCGGTTATCGCCGACCCCATCGTCGACAAGATTCGCGAAGGTGTGGTTTTGGATGTGCGCCCGATCGTTTCCCACGATCGCCGCTTCATCACTTTGGAGTTGCGGCCCACGGTTGCGACTTTGGTGCGCCCGATTCGCCGCTTTACGACCAACCTCGCGGTTGGTTCGGCGGTCACGATTCAGCTCCCCGAACTCCGCAAGCAACAGGTCAACACCACGGTCGTGATGCCCGACGGCGGAACTTTGTTGCTCGGTGGTTTGAAATTCGCTTCCGAGCAGTCGCTCGATTCGGGTGTCCCCTTTCTGAAGGACATCCCGATCCTCTCCTTCTTCTTCTCGCGCAAGGGTAAGTCGACCACCCAGCGTGACGTGATCATCCTTTTGAAGGCCAAGATCATCATCATGGAAGAGTTGGAGCCAGGCGCTCGCGATGGATCGTTGATCCACTAAACGCCTCATCTCAAAAAGGCCCCTTTCGCACGCGCGAAAGGGGCCTTTTTTGAGTCTTCCACCTGTTGCTCAGGCCTATCCGCCGGCAGCCGGCGAGGTCTGAGATGGAAAAAGGCTCAATTTTCCAATTTTGTGTGAAACGGACTTTGCCTGAACCTTCAAGCTTTGGGATCGGTTTGCTATGTTCCCTCCCAAGCCCGTCCGTTCCGGTTTTCCCGCCGGTCAAGGATTCGTTCCCGACCAACACAGTTTGTACTCTGAGGATCCGATCATGGTGTACGTCAGGACCGCCGGTCTGCGTTCGTTCGCGCTCTTGGCTCTTTTTCTAGCCGCGACGTTCCAGGCCCCCTGCGCGAAAGCTCAATACGAGTACGAGTGGGGCAAAGCGCTGCTGGAAGATCTCCGCTTCGAGGACATGGCCGAGACCGTCTTCGCGGATTTAGCCTCGCGTTCGTCCAATGACGAAAAGAATCAGGGCCGGCTTGGGCTTGCCTTGTTGAAGCGAAGCGCCGCCCAACGCACCGACGACATCGGCTTGCGCGCCAAGCTCAACGACGAAGCCATCAAGATCCTCGAGTCCGTGGCGAAGAGCATCGATGAGTCCTCGACGGAATACTGGGACACTCAGTTCTCATTAGCGGACACGCTGCAAGAAGTCGCGAACGAAGGGATCGACCTGGTCAGCAAGGGGCTCGTACCTGCGGACAAAGTTGCCGACCTGATCAAAACCAACCTCAATCGTCTCGACAAAGCTGAGTACATCTACACCAACGCCAAAGACAAATTCGCGGACGCTAAAGAGGGAAGTGACGAGAAGACTATTCAGGGCCGTGCCACCTTGAACCACTTTGTTCTGCAACTACGCCGTGCCTGGTTGACGGGCACGGACCCCAAAAAGCGCGCCGACCCCGATCGCCTCAACCGCCTCAATGATCTGCGCGAAGAGCTAGAGGAATTCGCCGGAGTAAACGATGGCCAGGTCTACGGCATCTACGGCTACTACTGGCTGGCGCAAACCATGGCCGAGTTGTCGCGATCGAGCAGCGAGACTAAGCCGGAAGAGATCGCCGATTACTACTTTTACGTCATCGATAGCATCGTCTACACGCCCGAACAGTTCGCGGCGAATGGTCGCAGTTTCATACCGGCTGAGGCGGGGCTGTTGTCGCTGGCACAAAGCACCTACTGGAAACTGCTCGAATTCGAAAATGGCCACGGTTGGACCGGGCTTGTCATTACCCACGGCGAGAAGATGCGGGCTGATTTCAAAGCTTGTAAATATGACTTTGCCATTGGTGGCGACCTCGCCCTGATCGAACTTGCCAACGCTTACCAAAACGAAGGTCGCTCCGGCGAAGCGTTAGAGATCGCCGCGACGATTTCCAAAAAGGGTGGCTATCAGGGGCAACAAGCCGACAAGCTGATGTCACTCATCATCAACACCGCGGTCAGCAAGGCCGGTTTTGACCCCCGACTGCTGATGGCTGGCGCCAACGGTGCCCGCATCGCTGCCGGTAAGAACCCGGCCAAGTACCATGAAGCCATCGAGCTATACCGCGGCGTTCTGCAGAATCTGCACAAGGTTGAAGATGTTGTCGAGCGCAACGACCTCGGTCGGCAAGCGGGCTATCGCATCGGTCAAGCCCTCGATCGGCTGGGACGCGATTTTGAATCGGCGATCGCCTTTGAAAGCACCTACCGTCGTTTCAACAACACGCAGTTCCGGGTCGACCCCAAGCTCAACAACAAGGTCTTTCGCTATTGGCGCTCGATGCTGAGTCAGTTTCAGCGGGCAGCGGGCGGTCAGGCTTTTGCCAAGGATTTGCGCGAAAAGGCCGATCGCTATTTGGTCAACAACCCGCCCAAGGGCAAGGGCACGGGCGACTCGCTTCAGCTCGCGTGGAACCAAGCGGAGAAGTTGCGTCGCCAAAAGAGCTGGGAAGAGGCCAAGGGGGCCTACGCCAAGATCGCGAGCAAGCCCTCCGAGTACCAAGAGCGCGCCACAGTGAAAGCCGCGGTCATCAGCGTTCAGATTCTTGGGGCCAACCGGGCGACGGCGACGGCGGACCAGTGGGTTGCCGCCGCGAAGGCTTTCGAGGACTACAAAAAGTACACGGATTCCAACGTCGAGTCTGACCCCACTCGCTTGTCAGCTCGCAAGGGTGCCCTCATTGAGGCAGACTTGCAGATTTCGGGGGCGCTGTCGCGCGCGGCTGATCTCGAAAAGGATGTGACCAAAAAGGAAGCGCTTTATCGCCGCGTGCTGGCGGTGACCGACGGCTTCGGCAAACGTACCCGCGATGAGAACGCGGGGCAGTACGTGCGTTTCAATCGCTTCAAAGCGCTCGTCGCGGTTGGCGAGGCCGAAGCCGCAGAGGCGATTTTTGACGAGATGGTGAAAACCGATCCCAAGCATCGCAACGTGCCCTCGGCGGCGCTTCAGATCTATCAACTCCTGCGCGATAGCGCCGCGACCATGACGACCCTCAGTGATGAGGGCCGCAAAAAACAACGTGCGACCATGCAGCGCGCCGGCGAGGCCTATCGCATCTGGCTGTTTGCCAAGCAACCGCGCAAGCCGGGCAACTGGACGGTGGGCTACAAGATCTTCTACGAGGCCGAGCAGTGGGATCCAGCCTACGAGATCCTAAGGGCGGCGATGAAGAAGTTCAGCGGACAAAGAGGCAAAGAGAAGGCGATGGGGATCTTTCGCCGTCGCTTGGCCCGTACCCTGCTCGAAAAAGCTAAGTTCTCGTTTCGCCAGGGTCGCAAGGAAGAGAGCGAAGAACTCTTCAAAGAAGCTTCGGTTATCTACGTAGAACTGGTCAGCGCTCCAAAAAAGCCGCGTTCGGTACTCGCGGAAGCGGCGGAGATCTTTGGCGGTTTTGTCACCGGGCCCGACCAGCGTGGACGCTACGCGCACTTCCCAGGAACTTCCGAGTTCAAAGACGCCTATGACATTTGGAAAAAGCTCGCCCAATGGTCGAATAAGGCGGGCAGCACGCCGGCGAAAGAGGCCGCTAACGCGCTCCTTCGGCCGAAGGCCGAGTTTTATAAGCTCTTGATGGCGTTGAAGATCGCCCAAGCGAATAAAGACACGAGGTCGCTGAAGAAGCTGAAGAAGTTCGTCGAATCGACGTTCCAAAAAGGTGGCCCTGACAATCCTCCCGGCGGTGCCAAGTGGAGCAAGCAGTGGCAGTGGCTGAGGTCGCAACTGTGATGCGCGCCGCCATGAACCCGACGATCAAAGCAGCGATTTTCTCACTCCGGAAGACCCCGACGATGCGCCTATTCGGCATCCTTGCGCTCGCTCTCATGTTGAGCCCATTGGCTTGGGCCGACACCATCATCTTGAAGGGCAAGCCGGCTCTCGCGGGCGTGAAGGTCCAAAAAGAAGGACTCCTTGAGGTGACCTACACTCAGGGAAGTTCGACGCGGCGGCGTACCGTGGCCACGAGCGAAGTGTTGGACATCGTCTACGACGCGCCACCGGTTCAGTACCGCCGTGGTGTCGAGTACTTCAACTTGGGTGATCATGTCAACGCGATCTCACGCCTGAAGACTTCGCTCGAGACCGAAGTTGCGCAGCGCCCTTGGCTGAAAGAGTACGCGTCCATTTATCTGGGGCGCGCGCTGATGGCGTCGAAACAGTTTCCCGCCGCGACTAAGGCCTTTCAGGGCGTCCTCGCCGACTTTCCCGAAGGCCGCCGTTTCCCCGCCGTCTCGCTGCGCTTGGCGCGTTGTCAGATCGGAGCGGGTAACGCGGCGGCGGCGACAACGGCGCTCGATAACCTAAAAAGCGTCCTCAAGCAGAAGAAAGTTGCCGGCAATTGGGATGCGCGCGCGGAATTGGGCCGAGTTGAGGCTCAGATCGCGGCAAAGAGTTTTGACAAGGCGGTCACCACGGCCAAGGCCTTGGCCTTGGCCAATCTGCCTAAGGACGCCACATCGGAGCCCGAAAAGGCGGTGATCTACGTCCGGGCCCGTAGTCTGCAGGGAGAGGCTCAGATCGCCGCTGGCGATGTTTCCCAGGCCAAAAACGTCTACGACAATCTCAGAAGCCGGGGGGCGGGCTCTCCGCTTTTCCTGGCGGCGGCTCGCACGGGCCGTGCAGCGGTCATTATGGCGGGAGAACCCGATGCTGAGGGTCTTTTTCGGGCCAACGAGATGCTGACCCGGGCTCTGGCCGAAAATTACACGGCCGTTTCCGAACTCTCCCGGACCTGCTATCTTCTGGGCCTCGTTCATCTCGAACTCGACGGCACGTTGACGCGCGCCAAGGATCTCGCGAAAAGCTATTTTGAGGAGACGATTCGCCGTTTTCCCGAGTCGTTGGAGGCGTTCCACGCCCGCGACAATCTGAAGAAGATGTAAAACGATCGGTGGCCTGAATCGCCCGCCGAAATTGAGAAACCGGGGCACCTTTGGTGCTCTGTAGTTCCAAGCTTCGCTCGACCTCGAGCGGAGGGCGGAGCGGTTGTAAGGCCTTGCGGTCTTGCGGCGAAGGTCGTTGTGACAAACGTCCGCCCCGAAGGTCTTGGTGACAAACACCCGTCCCTTAACTGGGACGTCGACAAGACGACCTTCGAAAGATGTCAGGGACTTGTTGTGAGTTCCTTATCTTGCAGGGTAAATACGGAAGGCCTCGACATCGAGGCGAACTGGGAACTTCGGAGAAGCTCGATACGAGTGTCGAGAGCTCCGTGAACTGTTGGAGACAGAAGCTGACCATGCGCTACAAGATTACCGCTGTTCTGGCCGTCCTTCCGGCCTACTTGATCTGCAGCACGAACCTCTACGCCATTGGCGCCCAGAAGCTCTTTACTGGTGGGGGCTGGATTGGTGCCGTCCTTTGGATGCTCTCGGTCGTCGGTATTGCTCTCATCATTGAGAACTTCATCAACGTCCGTCGCGAAAAGCTCGCGCCGCCGGAAGTGTTGGACGAGATCGAAGAGCTCTTCAACGAAGAGCAGTACCAGCAAGCGCTGGAAATCTGCGAGTCCGATCCGAATTACCTCACCAACGTGCTCTCGGCCGCCTTGCCGAAGGTTGAGTACGGCTATGACTCCATGGAGCAGGCCGCACACGACATCGCCGAAGAAGAGGCCATCAAGTTGCACGCCAAGGTGAGTTGGCTTTCACTCCTCAGTGCCATCGCGCCCATGATTGGGCTGCTCGGTACGGTTTGGGGAATGATCGGGTCCTTCGAAGTTATCGCGACCTCGTCGGCGCCGGAGCCAAGCGAGTTTGCCGATGAAATTTCGCTAGCCCTGATCACGACCGTTCTCGGTCTGCTGGTCGCCATCCCCATGATGGTCGGGTTCTTCTACTTCCGTAACAAGGTGACCCGGATCGTCCTCGAAATCGGGGCCATGACGGAAGACCTCCTCGACCGCTTCCGCAACTAGGCGCGGCTGAAAGCCTGGCCCGAGTGGCCAGGCGCCACCGTGCTTCATTTGGAACGGGCCTTGCGCCCGCCCAGACCCACTAATGGTTGCAGCCTAGGTCCAAACTCGAATATGAGTGTGGATGAGCTGGAGCGGCGAACTTGAGGCTCATGAGCCTCGCCAAAGGAGCTGAACATGGCGAAGAAAAAGATCCGCGATCGCGGTGAAGCGCCCGACGAAGAAATCGAGATGAACATGACGCCGATGATCGACATCGTGTTTCAGATGATTCTCTTCTTCATCATCATCACGGACTACACGCAGAAAGACATTGCGCTCTTGACCCTGCCTTGGTCGACGGCTGGACAAGACGATGAAGGTGATGATCCCACCCGGATCATCATCAACATCACCGCGCCGAGTCCCACTCCTGGGGAGCTGGCCACGGCTAAAGGCAAGAAGTTTTGGAGCAAGGAGCGCTTGCGCACCGCGGACCGAATCTTGGTGAACGGCAAAAATAAGACCTTCAAAGAACTTTCGAACTACCTGTTGCAGAACGGCGTTAAGAACGTGAAGTATCGCGACAAGGAAAAACCGCACTTGTCGTCGAGATCGCTCTTGATCCGTTGCGATGGCTTGCAGGCCTTCGACTACGTAAAGGGCGTACTACAGGTTTGTTCGCTACCGCAGGTGGCGATCTACAAGGTCGAAATTGCGACGGCGGAAGAACCAGGGGGAGACGAATAAGTCATGGCCAAGAAGAGGAAATCAGCCGTCGAAGAAGAAATGGAGCTCAACATGACGCCGATGATCGACGTCACTTTTCAGCTGCTCATCTTCTTTATCGTGACCCTGAAGTTTAAGACGCTTGAGAAGAAGTTGAATTCGTATTTGCCGACGGACTTGGGTCTGAACGCATCGAACGAAATCGTCGAAGACGTCTTTATCACCGTGAAGCTCCGTCAGCCTCTCAAGGCCGTAGCAGGTCGCTCTTGGCGTTCGCCGAAGAAGACTAAGTTTCTTTTTGAAAGCGAAGAGATCACGGGCTCGTCGAACAACGCTCTGCGCGAGATCAAAAAGCGCTTGAAGCTTTTTCGGGCCCAACAGCCGGAAGCCAAGGGCAAGATCGACGCGGCCTTCGGTGTGCCTCACATGCACGTCGTAGGAATCTTGGATGTGTTTCACGCGGTCGGCTACGAAACGATCAGTTTCACCGGCCTCGCGAAAAACTCGAGCATCGTCAAGAACGAGGTGTGGTTCAACCGGATCCAGCAAGAACTGCGTCCCTGACCCTCGCGCCTCGTGCGCCCACGCTCGTGCCTAGATTGACCAACGGACCGAAGACGCCCATCTTCGGTCCGTTTTCATAAACCAAACCCTTAACCTTCGCGTCAGACGATTTTCACTAAGCTTTCCATTTTCGCCCCGACCACAGAACTCACCTGACGACACCAGCCGGTGGACCCCAATGACCACGTTCTCTCGCCCGCGCAATTGGCTCTTGGCTCTCACCCTTGTCGTCGCGTGCCTCGCCGCTTGGTTAATTTACCGAGGCAAAAGCGATACTGGTGGCGCGCGCGTCCAACACATCCTGATCGTGACCCTCGACACCACGCGCTGGGATCGCATGGGGGCTTACGGGTACCGGCCCGGTGGCTACAGCCCGACTCCAGCTTTTGATTCTCTGGGGGACGACGGCCGCATCTACGAGCGCGCGTTTGCCCCCGCGCCCCTAACGCTTCCCAGTCATGCTTCTTTGATGACGGGGCTTGAGCCAGCCCAGCACGGTGTGCGCGAAAACGACGGCTTCGCCCTGTCAGTTGCAGCTGATCGGAGTTTTCAAACGCTCGCAGAAGGCCTACGGAACCGGGGTTACGCCACGGCAGCTTTTGTCAGTGCGCAGCCCTTGGATCGACGTTTTGGCTTGGCTGCCGGGTTTGACACCTACGACGACCTTTCAGATTCTGCTTCGCGGGGTGGGGCAAGCAACTTTGTTGAGCGCAGCGCCGAGGCCACGACCGATCGAGCCCTCGCCTGGTTGAAGGAGCATTCTGCGGACGCGCCATCTTTTATGTGGGTGCACTACTTCGATCCTCACCACCCTCACCGCCGGCACACGGGAGTTTCCGAAACTTGGGAGGCTCGCGGCGCGTCTCCTTACGAAGGTGAGATCGCGTACATGGATCTGCATCTGCAGCGCTTGCTGGAGGCCTACAAGGCGCGTGGGCAGTGGCAGAACACGCTCGTCATCGTGTTGGCTGATCACGGTGAAAGCTTGGGGCAACACGGCGAGCCCTCACACGGCTACTTGACCTACGACTCGACCATGCGCATTCCCTTCGCCGTCAAGATGCCTGCGACCAAGGAAGGCAAGGCAAGCTTGCCAAGGGGTTCAGCATCGGTGTTGGATGTCTTGCCGACGGTGGCGGCGATGGTGGGGTGGGACCCCCCTCATGGCCAGCACTTGCGGGGGCGCGATCTTCGCAAGGTCTTTACAGAGTCGCAAAGCCACTTTGGCGAGTCGATGTACCCCTTTCGTCAGTTTAATTGGTCGGCGCCCCGCGCCTTATGGCTCGCCGACGAGAAGTTGATCGTCGCGGCGGGTGAGGCGGAGCTCTACGACATCAAGAAAGATCCTCAAGAAACCAAGGACCTCGCTCCGCTCCGGCCAGAGCGCGTTCGGTTCTTGAGGGAGACGATGCGTCGCTACCGGGCGAGGCTGACTTCGCTCCATCGCAAGGATTTGCGGATGGATCCTCCTGTCGCTCTCTCCGCTTCCGCATATTTGCAAGCAGCGGGTAAATCCGTTGCCGCCGAACCGGATGACTTAGTCAACGTCACTTTGCCTCACCCGCGGGGAAAAATGAGGGTCGTGGCCGCGCTGGATGGGCTGCGCCACGCTATTGAGCGCCTCGCAACCGAAGAGAGCGCTATCGCGGTGGTCGATCTGCAAAGTCGCGTCGCGCTGTTGGAAGCATCCGTGCAGGCTGGCAATCCCGCGGCACTTTTTTGGATCGCGAGAGCAAGGCTTCGCTTGGCAGGGCTCGCTCGCGGAAACTTAGTTTTGCCCGACTCCGCCCGGCGCGAGTTGCTGTCGGAAGCGCTCAATCAGCTGGAGACTTTGCGTGCGGTTCGCCCCGAGGACCCCCGCGTCTACAATCAAATGCACCTCGTCCGACTCGCGAGTCTTGGGCTTGGCGGCGAAAAGGCCGCCTTTGAAGCCATTTTATCTCTCTTTGAAGAACAACAGCGGCGCGGTTTGCTGGATGCTCTGGCCTGGGCCTTGCGCGGCAAAGCCAACGAATGGAAGGGCGACTTCGGGGCGGCGATCGACGACCTGAAACGCGCCATATCGCTCGACGGCAGCCGGAAGGCTTGGCACAGAGACCTCAAGCTCTTGGAGGCCAAGCTGCGCGACCGCAAGAGGCGCCAGTCCGGCGGCTGAAATATCGGCGTATTCGTGTCTTTCGCTTGGCATTTCGATAGTGTCGCTGCCGCTGCGCTGCGGGTTTCCGAAACCCCGAATTTGGCTCTCGAGCCAAGAGGGGAGACCTTTTCCCAAGGTCTTCACGGAAAAGAACTTGCGGCCAGCAAACGTACCCTTGCGGCATTCCTTGACACTCGCTTTTAGCGTCGTGTAGAATCCCGCGCCAACGAGCACCAAAGAAGGTCCTTACCTAAAAGCGGCAACGCTCTTTAGGTGACGTGAATCGGGGATTGCCCCACAAATGGGTCAGAGGTCGAACATGGTTCTGAATGTGGTCCTGAATACTACTAGCGGCTCATTGCCGCGTATCGCGTTTGCGATGATGCTCGTCATGAGTCTCGTCTTCAGCGCAGCCTGCTCTACTCAGCAGGACGACGCTGATGGCAACTCACCGGGCACGATGCGCTCGGTCGATACGTCGGGCAGCATGATGACGGAAACGCCGATGGCGTCGATGCAAGACAACTTGACGCCCGAGCAGCAAAAGCAGCGCGCCAAGATCCAAGTCTTGCTTCAACAGGCGAACCGGCAGGTGACCAAGGGTGAGCTCCGAGATGCGAAGGCGACCTACGCTGAAGTGCTCGTGCTTGACTCCGGCAACCTGATGGTCAAAAACCGCATCGCAGAGATCGACCATGCGCTCGGTCTCGGCGGTGGCGATGCCCTGATGCAATCGGCAGCGCAGGTCAAACTGATGCGCCAGCGCCAGCAAGCCGAAGTCAACGACCGCTTCTCCAAGGCCACCCGGCTTTACTCGCTCGGCGAGTACAAAGACGCGGAAACCGAGTTGAAAGTCGCTGACACGCTGATGCGTTACGACCCCTACAACACGAACTTCGGCGACAAAAAGCGCGACGTGGCGGATCTACTTGATCAGTCACACCGCCGCATCGAAGAAACCGAATCGGCCCGCGAAGCGCAGGCGATTGAAGACTCGTACAACGAGCTTCGCAGAGAAGAGAACTTGGACCAAGAGCGCAGGATCGCCAAGGTCCGCAATCTCATGGAGCGCGGCTTCCAGGCCTTCGAAGACCAAGACTTTGATCGCGCCGAGGACTTCGCTAAGCAGGTGCTTTACGAAGCGCCTACTTTCGCCAAGGCCAAGGATCTCCGCGACTTCTCGCGTCAGGCGCGTCACGCTGCTTGGCGTAAAACCTGGTACAAGCGTCGCCGCGAACAGCTTCAGGATTGGAAGCGCCAGATGCGCGAGACGCAGATCCCCTGGCACCACATCCTTCAGTTTCCAGAGCGTGATGTTTGGGATCAGATTACGAAGCTCCGCAAGAACAAGGGCCGCAGTGCCGACGTTCGTGACGACAGCGAGGCCGTCACGGCCTTGAAAAACCGTCTCGCCAACGAGCGGGTCACCTTTGACTTCTCGGACATGACAGTCGGTGAAGCCATCGACAACATCCGCGACACCCAAAACGTCAACATCGTCTTGTCGAAGGCCGCACGCGACGAAAAGGGTGATGAGCCCGCCGAACTCACCGTCCGCGACCACAACTTCGGTGACTCGTTGAGCACGATGTTGGAGGACAAAGAACTCGCCTACGTGTTTAAGTACGACATGATCTTTGTCGTCGGCAAGACGGAGTCGACCGGTGCGGTCTACCCCGAGGTTTATGAAGTGCGCGACCTCACGGTTCAGCTTCCGAATTTCGTGGCTCCCGACTTGACCCTTCGCCCCGGCCCCGCCGGTGAAGAGGGAGCGGCGGCGGTTTTCGGTACCGAAGGCGATTCGGTTCGCGACACCGAGCCCGAGCTTCTGCTCGAACTCGTCCGCGACAACGTCGGCGTTGGTACCTGGGAAATCGAAGACCGCGACCTTCAGCTTGGCTCCGGTCAGCTCGTCGCGGTAACGACCCCCGATGTTCACCGTGAGATCGAGGCCTTTCTCGATGACCTGCGTCAGTTCACCAAGATCGCCGTCCACGTTGAAACGCGCTTCATCTCGATTCGCGAAGGTCGATTGAATGAAATCGGCCTCGACATTCGCGGCACGGGTGGTTCGGCGCCGGGCAACATCGCTTTGCTCGACGACGTCACCAACGGCCAAGACGACAACGCCTCCGTGGGTAACGACAACAGTGGCCCCGGTCTTCCAGCCGGTGCCAGCCAGAGCCCCGGCGCAGGCGCTTTCTTCAACAACAATGGAGAAACTGACTTCCGCGCCCGGACCGAGAACATCTTTAACCGCGCGTTGGGTGGCTTTTTGTCGAGCACGGGTGGAGCCTCCGTTGGCTTTGCCTTCTTGGACGACCTCGAGTTGAACACGGTCTTCACCGCGGTTGAGAAGTCGGCCTTCGCCAACGTTCTTCGTGCGCCGAGCTTGACCATCTACAACAACCAACGCGCCAACCTCACTCTGGTGAATCAAGTCACCTACGTGAAGGATTACGACGTTGAAGTCGCGCAGACGGCTTTCATTGCTGACCCCCTGGTCGACATCATTCAGGACGGTCTTGTCCTGGACGTGCGCCCGACCGTCAGTCATGACCGCCGCTACGTGACCCTTGAGCTCCGCCCGACAGTGGCGGTTCTCGGTCGCCCGATTCAGACCTTCGTGACGCCGCTCGCTGGCCTGACCACCTCGGTCACCATCGAGCTGCCGGAACTCCAGTACCGCTCGGCTTCGACCACGGTCAAGGTTCCGGATCGCGGCCACGTCGTGATCGGCGGTCTGAAGAACATCACCACGGTTGACCGTCGCTCCGAAACGCCCATTCTTTCGCAGATCCCGATTCTGTCCTTCTTCTTCTCGAAGAAGGGTCGCTCGGATGAGCTCTCTGACCTGCTCATCATCCTGAGCGTCGAAATCGTCGACCTCGAGGAAGCCGAGAACAACCTCAGCCGTTAGTCTCGCCTTCGATACCATCTAAGAGCCCCCACCAGCGACTGCTCGTGGGGGCTCTTTTTATGGCGGCGAACTGGATCAAAGGGTAGTGAAAATCGTCTGACGCGAACCTTGAGGGTTAAACCCTGTAAGTTCGCGTCAGTGCGCTGGGAAAGCTCAGTCAAGGAGTACGAAATGACTTAGTCAGATCTGAAACTTTGTTCGAAACCCTATGGGTACCCAATCCCATCCGGCCAAGGTCGACCACCAGCTGGAACCGAGTG
>JAZGFI010000019.1:0-4843 GCA_036479435.1 Planctomycetota bacterium
TCCGTGCTGGCCTATTGCGTTTTGCATTGCATAGGTAGCAAGGATGGCCCCAATTTTCTAGCCCGAAAAAGACCTAAGTCTATGTTTAGTAAGGATATAAGTGTCGTCGCAGAGGATCCGCACCCAAGCAGAGCTCATGGCTGATTCAAGAATCGACGAAGATTCAGTAACGCAGCCCAACAAACCGTTGCAGACGTGCGGCCGTTTCGCGGCCGCCGTTGGTCGGCCCCACCGCCGGGTGGGCTGGGATAGTTGGAGACCGGAATGAAACCATTTGTGCCAAAAGACTTCAAGGTGCCGGCGAAGCTGGAGACGGATGAGTTTCGACTTCGAATGCTCACCATCAACGACGTTGTTAAGGACTTCGAGGCGGTCACCATGAGTGTCGAACACCTCAAAAACATCTGGCCAGAAGGAACGTGGCCGGAGGGCCTCACTCTAGAACAAAACCTGATAGACCTCGGATGGCACCAAAAGGAGTTTCAAACTCGGCGATCCTTTGCCTACACCGTAGTGTCGCTCTCGGAGGCGACGGTGCAGGGTTGCGTCTATCTAGACCCCACCCGCAAGCTAGGTTATGACGCGGAAGTCTATCTCTGGGCTAGACAGAGTGAACTCGCCGGTGGCATGGAAGATCGGCTCTACGATGCGGTCAAAAAATGGGTAGCGAAGGAGTGGCCTTTCGAGAATGCAGCATTTCCGGGCCGCAGCATTGATTGGGAGGTTTGGTCCAAGATCCCTGATGAGAAACGCTGAGCCTGGGTTCGTTTCCCGCACTTGGATCGTCGCGGAAAGGGTCGCGCGTTTTGTCTAACGGGCACTCGCAATGGGCCAGCCAACAAGCGTTTGCAGCCGACGGATCGGCGTTGTCACTGTCCTGATAGAGCCGGGTCCGTGCCACCACCACCCGCAGCTAAACTGCGTAGCCGTTGGGCGTATTGAAGAGAAGGCATGAATCGCGAAACTCTCAAGAAGCTATCCTCGTTGCGGATCAAGGAGTCGCGTTGCCTCCAGACTGCCGGAATGAATGCAGGGGCCTACTATCTGTGCGGCTACGCGATCGAATGCGCCCTGAAAGCTCGCATCGCGAAGAACACCAGAAGACATGATTTTCCAGACAAGGATCTTGCGCACCAAGCCTACACGCACAGCCTGGAGAAGCTCATTGGTTTGGCCGGTCTACGCGAGGAATTCGAAAAAGACATGAAGACTCAACCCCAACTCCAGCTAAACTGGATGGTGGTCAAAGATTGGTCCGAGCGATCGCGATATGATTCCCAGATCACGAGAGCATTGGCAAAAGACATGTACTCCGCTAGCGTATCACGGAAGCACGGCGTTTTGACTTGGGTGAAGAAAAGTTGGTAATTCAAGAACTCTCAACCTCGATGATTGAAGCTGGCGAGCGACTCATGGAAGCGCTAGACCGCCAGGGCGAAATCGTCGATGCTGGCTTGTGGTTTTACTACTCTGAAGAGGGCACCTGGAAATTGCTTGTCTCGATGCCAGCTCGACTAGCAGGGGGGCCCAAAAGCGCCTACCGTTCGATTCAGCGTGCGCTGAAAAAGTCAGACACAGATGCGTTGAATGTCGAGGCAATCCAGATCATCCGTTCCTCAGCGCGTGTTCTACGCCTACTTCGAAAGTCGGTCGTTCTTGAAGGAATGTCTGGTGTTCGGTTCAGGCAGAACGTCATTGGCGGCCAATACGTCGAAGACGCGTACATCTATCGTTTGCAGTCGAACGCCTAACAGCTCATTCCTGCGGATGGTTCGCTCCGCGAGCGCGCACCGGTGTAGCGAACGGAGTTCTCGACTTCGGGTGGTCGGTCCCTTCCGACGGGCTCGGTCCATTCAAGCGCTTCCCCTTGTCGCTCCTCACGCGTTGCTCGGAACTCGGTTTGGACCTCGAAGTCTCGGTCTATCTCAGCGGCGCCGGAGGCACAGGCAGGTGATGTGGACAAGGACGTCGTGGCCTGACGTTTGCGACGTAATGCGTTTGGGCGCGTGCTTACCCGAAATCGTATCTTGCAGGAGCGTTAGGGCGGCGCCTATCACTGCCATTGACCGAACGCTTCCTCTTCTCGCGTCATCGGCGCAGCTTTGGGCGCCGTTAAGTTAACGGCGTTGGTCTAAACGTTCATGCAACCGGTGGCCCGACTTGTACGAGCGGTGCTTTGCGGACTGCGAAGGCGGGAGCGTGAGCCGACAGTTCAGGCGGGCTTGACCGGGAGTTGGCAAGCGATCTCGAAATGCTCGTTCCCGTGGGCGAAGGGACGACCGATCCAGGCCTCAAAGGCGGGTTGATCGTCGGGCACGTAGCCGCTCCGCGGAAGCCAGGCCCTATACAGCCAGTCGAACGCGCGGGCCTCGAGCGCGATGTCGCCGCTCAGGACAAGTTCGGCCACGCGCATCGGCGGGAACTCGAAGCGGCCGATCTCACCCGCGGGCTCGACGTCGTCGACCACGAGCGCGACGTCGTATCGACAATCCGCGAGGGCTACGATCTCGGGCTCCTCCCACATGTAGCCGAGCCACTGGCCGTTCGCGAGTTTGCGCTCGATCGCCCAGGCAAGGAGTCGTTCGCAGGCGGCCTGGGCCACACCTTCGCGGTAGGGATCGAGGACGCGGATGTAGGCGACCGTGCGCGCGGGCAGGTTGCGAAGCTTCACTTGGAAGCCGTCGGGGTTTTGGCCAGTTGGCAGGGTCGTGAGGCGAGGAGATCCGCTTTGACTCGACAAGGCTCGTTCGAACTCCTCGCGCCTCGAGTTGCGGAAGGTGTTGAGGTCGAACACGCTGGGAGGGGATCCGTAGCGGTGTTTGAAGCTGCGCGAAAAGTCGGAGGAGGAAGAAAAGCCGCAGCCCAAAGCCACTTCCGTCAAGGAGCGCTTAGGCGCGTGGGACATCAGGTACAGCGCCCGCTCGAGACGCTGCCGCTTCACGAACTGGTTCAGCGTCTCCCCCAGAAGGGCCTTGAAGACGCGGTGGAAGTGGAAGGGCGAAAAGCGGGCCGCCATGGCCACGTCCTCCAGCCTTAAGGGCTGAGCGAGGTTGCGCACGATGTGGTCGATCGCGCGGTTGATGCGCTCGACGTAGTCCACGGAGACGGCGCCCTCGGTTTTTCGGTCAGTTCGCAAGATTTGGCAAGTTCCCTTCGCGGTTCTCCAGCATAGTAGCACCCAGGCGAACTCGAGTCTCCGCCCCCAGTGGCTGACTCTCGCCTGAAGGGAGTTCACATGAAAGCACTTGCCCTCGCCCTCGCCCTCACCGGCGCCTTGGCCTTGACCACCATCGTCGGGGCGACCACCGCTCCCTCCACACAAGCCAAGGAAAACACCACCTATCGGAGGCTCTCATGAAGCGAGTTACTGGCATCGGCGGCATCTTCTTCAAGGCCAAGGACGCACCTGCGCTACAGGCTTGGTACAAGCGCCATCTTGGCATCGATGTCCAAGAGTGGGGCGGCACCGCGTTCGCCTGGACCGACTCGGATGGCAAGCCCACCGGCGGAATGACTATCTGGTCCGTTGGTCCAGAAAAGAGCGATCAGTTCGCTCCGAGCGAGGCCTTGTTCATGGTCAACTACCGCGTTGAAGACCTTCACGCATTGGTTGCGGCACTCAAAGAGGAAGGCTGCAACGTCCTCGACAAGATCAATGACGACGAGTACGGCAAGTTCGCTTGGGTCATCGATCCTGAGGGAAACAAGGTAGAGTTGTGGCAGCCGCCTAGCGGTCAATGAAAGGCGCCACGCTCTCTGCTGTCACAAATCAGTTTAGGGCTGGCGATGGTCGAATTGTTGCGGGGGTGCCATGGAAGCCGACGATCTGACCTTGTTATTTGAACTCTTTGAGAACACACCGCGGCAGGGCCCTGGCAGCGTCGAGACCACCCGTCGCGCACTGCGGTTGTTGCCCAAATCGTTGCGGATCGAACGTGGACTCGACTTTGGTTGTGGCACCGGTGGATCGACCACCGTGCTCGCCGAGGACACCGGTGCTCACTTCACGGCGGTTGACATTCATCCACCGTTTCTTGCGACGCTACGAGCGCGGGCTGAGGAGTTTGGTCTCGACGACCGTATTTCGACGGTTGCCGTCGACATGTCGAACGTCGCCTCGCTCGGCACCGACTTCGATCTGATCTGGGCCGAGGGCAGCGCGTACTCGATCGGTTTCGAGAATGCTCTGCGACGGTGGCGGCAGCCAACTTAGTCGAGGGCAATTCGGCGATTTATCGCCACGCTCTTTGAGGCTCGTTGGATTCTGAGCCTCATTTACCTTGGCGCTCGGCATCCGAGCCATGCCTTTGAAAACCTCGGGGGCTGGCCCCCTTTTCCTCCTCAAACGCCAGGGCCTTGGGAAATCTGAAAACATGAAACTAATCGTTGGGAAAGGCATGGATCGATTGCTTTTCGGTTGCACCGAGGATTTCGTCGTGTCCGAGTTAGGTAGGCCCGACAAGGTCTACTTCGCTGACGACGGCGATCGGCGACTAGCCTATGACTGCATGCGCTGCTGCTTCTGGTTTCGCAACGACCGGCTGCACTGGATCATCTGTGCGCATCCAGATCTCAGGATATTTGGGCGGTCGTTGCATGGTCTAACGACCACCAAGGTGATTGGCTTCCTAAGGGAGCACCTTGATGACACGATCGATTTCGATGATTACGATGAAATGGAAAGCCACACCTTTGAGGAGAACTGGGTCGAATTACAGGGGTGCGGATCCTCTGCGACGACACTTATATCCTTACTAAACATAGACTTAGGTCTTTTTCGGGCTAGAAAATTGGGGCCATCCTTGCTACCTATGCAATGCAAAACGCAATAGGCCAGCACGGA
>JAZGFI010000020.1:0-2627 GCA_036479435.1 Planctomycetota bacterium
CGTGAGCGTTCGTAGAACTGCACGTTGACGCGGTGGCTAAATTGAAAGTTTTTGCTTTCAGTTTGGAGGAACCGTAATGGGACGAGCGTCAAATGAGAAGGAAGAATTCTGGAGTTTCGTGCTTTCAGAGCAATCGCAAAGTGGACAGAGTGTTCGAGAGTTCTGCCGCCAGGAAGGTGTTTCGGAGGCTTCGTTTTATCAGTGGCGAAAGAAGCTTGGTCGGCACTCGGAAGCAGTCAAGCAGGACTTTTTGCCAGTCAAAATTGTAGCGACCTCGCCTTGCCAGCAGGTCGCTGACAACGCCCCAGTTTGCTTTCCTGCGTCAGGGAATCAGTCTGATTCAGCTCGATCAATCATATCCGAGCCAGCATGCGGCTTGCAGCAAACATCCGTTTTAGAGATCGCTGCTCCCGGCGGTTTTTCGATCAACGTGACGCAAGCTGCGACGCCGGACTTGATATTTCATACTCTTGTCGCCTTTGAACGGCTTGCGCGGGAACCCAAGCCATGCTGAATCTCGCCAGCGGAACTCGAATTTATCTTGCTGCTGGCGCGACGGATATGCGTCGTGGGTTCAACGGTCTGCAAGGCCAAGTCACAAGCGTGCTGGAGCAGGATCCACTTTCGGGTCACCTGTTTCTGTTTGTCAATCGTCGCCGCGACAAACTAAAGATCCTTTACTGGGACCAAGACGGTTTGGCGATTTGGTACAAGCGACTGGAGAGCGGGAGCTTTCAGATTCCCGGCTTCAAGCCCGACCAGACGCACGTCGAAATCAAAAGCGATGACTTGATGATGCTGCTTCGTGGCATTGACCTTTCGAGTAAACGTCGCAAACGGTACTCGCTGGAGAGTTAATCAAAACTCAATCGCGATCTCCATTTCAAATTCAAAACATGCTTCGCCACCTGCCAAACTGGCGGAGCTTTTTTTTTGCAAATGTTTTGGAAAGTTTGAATCTGCGTGAAACCTTTTTGAGTTTCGCAGGTTTATATTTTCATGGACGCAACGGAACTGCAAAAAGAAAACGAACGGCTTAAGGGGCTGCTCGCGCAACAGCGAAAGAGCATTGAGCAACAACGTCAACAACACCGGGCCGAACTGAAGCAGTTCACTCAGACGATCGAAAGCAAACAGCAAGCCATTGCCCGGCTGGAACATCAAATCAAACTGCTGCTGCAAAAGGTTCGTGGCTCGCGTCAGGAACGTATCGACCCGGCTCAGCTGACTTTGTTTTCACTCGAAGACCTCGAGGCCTTGGCAGCGGAACTTGAAAAACACGCCGGCGATGAAGTCCTGCTTGAAACCGAGCCTTCCGGCAAAGGCAAACGTCGACGCGGTCGCAAAGGTAAACTCCCTGAGAATCTTCCTCGCGAGATCATTCGTTACGAACTTGACGATCAAGAGCGGGCTTGCCCCTGCTGCGGCAACGAGCGTCATGAAATCGGCGTTGAATCGAGCGAGCAGTTGGAGCTAATTCCGGCCAAGCTCAAAGTCATCCAGCATGATCGTGTGAAATACGCTTGCCGCAACTGCCAGAACGAGGGCGTCTCTGGGGAAGTGGCGATCACCGACAAGCCGCCGCAGCCGATCGAAAAAGGCCTTCCCGCGGCGGGGTTATGTGCTTACACCGTGCTCTCGAAGTTCGGCGATCACACGCCGCTTTATCGCACTGAAGATATCACATCGCGTTACGGCTACACGATTCGTCGGAGCAGTCAATGCGGTTGGCAAGCTCAGCTCGCCGATCTGGCGTTGGCGTTTGTGTTGCGGATGAAGTTTCTGATTCTGCAGTCGAAAGTCATTCACACCGACGACACTTCGATCAAGCTGCTCGAAGGCGGCCCGGCTCAGACGGCGAAGTTCTGGCCGTACCTTGGCGACTGCGACCATCCTTACATCGTGTTTGACTTTACGCGAAACCGAGAACGCGATGGGCCGGTGAAGTTTCTTGAAGGATTCAATGGCTTTCTGCAAGCCGATGCTTACAGCGGTTACGATTCGATTTACGCCGGCCACCAAGTCAATGAAGTTGCCTGCTGGGTTCACGCGCGCAGGTACTGGCATCAGGCCCGGGATAACGATGCGCTCCGGGCCAACCAGGCGTTGTCGTTTATCGCGAGGCTATCGCAAATCGAGAAACAGCTTCGCAAGTCTTACCCGGAAGAAAATCTGCAGGGGCATCGTGACTTTGCAGCGGTGGCTGCTGCGCGGCAGGAGCATTCGGTTCCGATTCTCGAAAGCTTCAAAGCGTGGCTCGATGCGGAAAAAGATAACAAACGAATCTTGCCCAAGAGCCCGATTCGATCGGCGTTCACGTACACGCTCAATCAGTGGGATGCGTTGTGCCGTTACACAACGGAAGGCTTTCTGTCTTACAGCAATAATCTGGCCGAGCGGACGGTAAAGATTCCGGCGATCGGCCGAAAGAATTATCTGTTTGTTGCAAGTCACAATGGCGGTTGCCGGGCAGCGATTCATTATTCGCTCGTCAGCAGCACCAAGTCCAACGGTGTCGAACCGTACGCCTGGCTGAAAGAGCTTTTTACTCGCTTGCCTTATCATCGCGACGGCGACGCTTTCGCCCAAGCCGTCGCGGGTGAGCCAATCGTTTCAAACGAACTCGA
>JAZGFI010000021.1:0-15843 GCA_036479435.1 Planctomycetota bacterium
GAGCGCCCGAGCGATACCTCTGGGGCCGAAGTCGCCGAGCCCCAAACCGCGCCGCCATGGAGGCGTGGTCCAGGTGGGAATGATGATCTGAGACGTACGGTCTAAAATGTCCACGATCGCATCAGCATACCTGTCGACATCAGCAGTTAGGTTCTCTGGCTCGATTTCGTCATTCCGCAACACTGCGGCGAAGGACTCAATCACACCCTGGGGCTGGGTCCAAATAATGGTGAAATCCGGCTTTTCCCGCCACACAGAAGCCTGGGGATCGAGCAGGGTCGCCATGACCGCTGCCATCGGCGCGACTCGAGCGTTGATATCTGCGCCTGACTCATCATTGTTCAGATAACCAGCGAGATTCGCCGCGTTAAACTCGGAAATGACGAGGCAACTACTCTTTGCTGGCGCCATTCGCCTCGTCCTGAAAGAGATCCAAGATGAAATCCGCCAACGCTCCGATCGTTTTTGGAGGCTCTTGGTCGCTGCCGCTCATGATGGTCTCAGCGATACTAGGCGCCGAACTGAATGCGGCCTCAAGCTCACTCTCGATACAAAGCACCAAATTCAGAAACCCAAGGGAATCGAGACCAGACGAACTTCCAAAGATGATGGCGTCTTCTCCATCACTCAGCCTTTGCTCAGCCGGAAGTTGGGCATTCAAGCTCTTCACGGCAGCCTTCAAGGCCTTGACAATGGCTCCTCTTGCTATCATTTCTCAACCCGTTCCTCTTGGACGGCACTTTCGAGTAATTCAAAAAGCGCCCGAGTAGGCGCATAAAGCCAGGCGATCCGGCGCCCGTCAAATGCAGCCGCCGGCAGGGGCTGTTGGATGACGAGCCAGCGTTTGCTCTTTAGCTCAGCAACTTTCGCTTCCAAATCGTCGACCTCGTAACAGATGTGATAAGCCCCACCACCGCGCTGAAGAACGTCGTGAAGGTGTGAATCGGCGCCCAACGGCGCCACAAGCTCAATCGTCGGGTCACCTTCGTGTTCGCTCTTAAGAAAGCTCACTGTCGCTTTTTGAAGTGGGTCATCTACCGGTGGGCCGGTGGAGCGACACCCAAGCGAATCCTCAAGGACTCGCGTCGCGGAGGCGATGTCTTGGACGGCCATCCCGATATGGTGAAAGCAGAGCCGTTGATCGCTCATTGCTGGCTATCCTCGTCTCCACCACCTTCATCGGCCGTGCCAAGGGACCCGCTCAGCGCAACAACGAGTTCCGACAGTTGCCCCTGAATGATGTCCATGTCCGCTGACTCATGGCTGTAAAATCCTTCAAGATCAACGTTCACGATCCGACCGCGGGCCTCGTCGAAAATGAGATTGTACGGCTGCCAATCTCCGGGCACAACTTGGTGTTCCAGTTGGTAGCGCTCCAGGTTTTTGGACAATTCCACGATGCCATCTCGAATCTGAGCTAATTGAACATCGGAAAAATCGACCGCTTCGACCCCATCGATCCACCACTGAACCTGTAGCAAGTTGACCCCCTGGACAAACTCACTCTCGTAGCTTCCAGATCGATAGGCCCGGTGACAACAACAGACGTGCAAACCGATACTGTCCGATCCGACCAATCCCGTCAGCGCTTGCTGAAAACGGGAAAAACCACTGCCACGAATCCCCCGATACACCTCGAATGCGCGAAAGCCATCATACCTCAGGACTTTGTGGACCTTTTGAGACGCGACGCGTTCTTGAATCAAAACTACATAAAATCCGTTGCGATGATTCCGAGACAACGCCAATCGGCGATACCCACGCGCAAACATGAGCCAATGGAGGGCGCAGTAGCGACTCAGAGTGAACCAGACCCCAAGAAAGGACCGCCGCCTGGCCAAGGCACCCCAGATTGGCGCCAAAGAGTAGTCTCGCTTCTCTTTTCCCGATCCAATAAGCCTGTTCACCGCCACTCTTTATCCAGGCCTCGCCGATGAATCCCACTCATCGGGAGTCATGATTTTCCAATCCGCTGCACGGACGACCAGGGTTTCAACTCCCTGCTTTTCGCTAGCCGCGATCCACTCTCGGTACCGTTGCCTAACACGCTCCTCAGAGTTGAAGTAGAAATTCAAATCGTGTTGCACACTTCCTCCATATCGACCGTCCTCGGCGAGGTCCTTGCTTCGTCTTGCAACATGATCGCGCGATCGTCGCTGTATTTCCTCGGGCGGCAGCCAGAGCAATAATTGCGTTGTGTTCTTCGCAGAATCGATGCAATCCAACACTTCGTGTCGAAAGGGCCCCGCTCCATCTGAGTGTCCAAGGTGACGCAAGAAGCTGCCATGCACAAAAGCCTTCGGCATCGAGACTTCACCACTGTCATGTAGCTCGTTGAGCGAAAGCACGCGTCGATCCTTGCCACCTAAAAGTCCGGCCGCCTTGGCAACACCCGGTGCTGCCCCACTCATCGCCGCGGCCGCAAAACTCTTCGCATCGTCAGGTAGCGGAGCGACGAACACGGTGAGCTCATCGATTCGGCGTCGATGTGCGAGCGTGATCGAACGTTCCTTAAAAGTCGGCGGCAAAGTCTCAACCCGCGCGAACTGAGTGTGATGGTCACGCAACAAGTTCTCGAGAGCAGCATTCGTGATGTAGAACTTCTGGTCTAATACTTTCGCTTTGACGAGGGGATTTTTGTCCATGATCGCAGGATTGACGTAGATAATCGGCTCCCGGTTCAAAAACCACCCTCGCAGTTTCGACATCCCTAATCGACGGCGTTCTCTTGGAGTAATCGAACAGATCTCAATTGCCAAGGTCTCACGACTCACAGAGACGAGCTTTTCCAAGGCCAACAGAGGATTGCCAACGTGATGCAAGACGTTCAAACAGGAGACGACATCGAACTTCGCCTCGATCGCGTCACGACTCAAATCTAAAACCTCAAATTCAGCGTTCACGCCACAACAATCGGCTAGCAGCCTCGCTTTTCGAATGTTCTCTGGATCGATATCATAGCCGACGGCTCGAGTGGCCCCACGACGCATGGCTTCAATGACGAAGAACCCCTGATAGCAACCGACATCAAGGTAAGTCTTGCCTGTCATGTCCTTCGGCAAGATCGCATTGGCGGTCGCTGACCGATCACGGCCCGGCGTCGCAAGCCCGTAGGGCAACTCAAATCGCTGAAACTCGAAAAGCTCCTTTTCAAGAAGCTCAGTGACTTGCTCCTTGGTCCAGGTCGTTTGCTGTTTTGGAGCGGTCAAAAACTCGTCCTCGTTGCGCTTATGCATTCAAGCATCTGAATCCACCTTTCTTGTTGCTTTAAGAATCCTGGGCGATTCGGCTCCGACGTCGTCATGTACGCCAGCTCCCGCAGGCACTTTGAGTACAGGCGACTTGAGCCTCTGCCCGATGAAGTTACGCCGTTCGCGGCGGAAGACCACCTCAGTCGCGGCTCGCAACGTGAGAATCACAATCTCACCAATCTCTGCCATGGCGGCTTGGACACGGCCGTAGTGCTTTAAGAGGTAATAGAATCGGCTTTCATAAAAGTACTTCGTTATGCACCGATTTACCACACGTTTCCCGCAAAGATCGGCACTAGCGGCACCAGAATGACGTGCCAAGGAAAGACCACACACCCAAGTCTCCCAGCCTGATTTGTGCGCACGTAAGCAAAAATCTGTTTCTTCGAAGTACATGAAGAAACTCGAATCAAATCCACCAAGCTCTTCAAATGCCTCCCTGCGAACGAGCCACACCGCGCCGCAAACCCACTCCACTTGTCGCGGGGCATCTCCGGGCGTGATGACAACAGATCCTCGTGTGCCCAAAGTCGCCGCGCGGAGTATCCGAAAGGGAGTGGGGAACTGACGCGATTGCTGCAATTCACCCGCATCTCCACACTGAGCCGGCGAGACGACGGCGGCGCGGGGATGCTCTTCCATGAAATCACAGAGGATACCCAAGTTTTTTTCGTCGATCGAAGCATCCGGGTTCAAGAACAAGATCATTGGCGCGGCTCCGAGGCGAGCGCCATGGTTGCATGCACGCGCAAATCCGACATTCTCTTCACCACGGACGAGATGCACCCAGGGGAATTTCGCCTCGACAACATCGGCCGTGGCATCGTCACTCGAGTTATCAACGACTACGCATTCGGCAACTCCAGAGTGAGCCATCGACTCAAGGGGCAAGAGAGCCCCTTCAATCGTGGACTTTGATCGATAGGTTACGGTCACAGTTGTAGCACGAAGACTCATGAATTAGCGGCCTCTTGCCCTTTCAAGCCGGTAGAGTTTCGGCGGGCGCACCAAGTAGCGGCCGCACCGCAATGGCAGGCGAGCAAATCTTCCCAACTCAACGCAGATCCACTTCCGACCCCGAGTAGCCCCGCACAGGATAGCGTGCGAACGATTGCCGACCCAACGAAGAAAAGCCCTCGACGGCAGAAACATGGTGCACGCAACCGAAGTGAGGGATATGAAAGGACTCATGCAACAGGCTGGCCTCATGGTGCGACTTTTTCCGAAATCACAACCGGAAGGCGCCCAGCGCGACGATCCTTAACGCAACGCCACTGTCCCAGGAGCTGAGACCATTTCCCGATCATCGTGAGGAGACCATGGGCGGTGGCAGTCCCAAATGAATATCCGCGGGCGCGCGCACGAATTGCCAGTCTCAGCGCCTGCGCGGGCCAAGCGGCCAACACGAACACTCCCAATCCAATTCCCCATCGCCAGCCGACAAAGTACCAGGCCGTAATGGTCGTCGCGGTCAGCACAACCGGCCATCCGAGAGCCCACACACGCGCACTTCGCAGTGACCTACTGAAGTCAGTGCAGCCAAGTCGCATGGCGACGTCCAGGCCGCCATAGCCCGTCCGCACTTCTCTCCACCACCATTGTCGAAAGCTATGCATGGCTGAGTCATGCGAAGCCATCATGGCTTCAAGTCGCTGGATCTTGTGCCCCGCATCTCTAATTCTCATGCAGAGTTCGGGTTCCTCCCCCGCCGGAGTGTTGGAATTAAACCCTCCAATACTGCGGAAGACTGAGCTTCGGACCATGAAAATTCCACCGCAAGACCGGATTACGCCTGCAGGCCGATCCCACTCGATGTCAGCCAACCGGTTGAAAACTGAACTTGTTGGATCACGCTCACGTAGGCGGCCACAGATGATCGCCACGTTCGGCTCTTCGTCGAAGCATTGCAGCGCTTGTACTGGCCAGTCTTCAGAAAGCTCACAATCTCCATCAACGAATTGGATGAATTCCAGTGGTGAGCCATCAGACATCAGTTTCTCGAAGCCGGCATTTCTGGCCTTGGCAGCGTTCGGGTTGGCAGACAAGCGGTGACTCGTCACGCCCATGTCCGCGGCTCTCTCGACACTCTGATCTTCAGAGTTCGAGTCGACATAGATGATTGGAACGCGAAGCACAAGAACTGACCGGAGGCAGCGCACCAGGCGCTCCCCTTCATTCCTTCCGATGACGACGATTCCGTATCTGCTCATGATCGATCCACGTTGAGCTCAGGCCAGAGCCCTAATACATGACGTACATGGAATCGGAGACTGAAGCTTCGTCCTGCGCTGCCTCACGAGCCTCGTGGAGCTGCCCCAATTCGATTAGTTTTTGGACGATGTACTCAAGGCTCGTCGCAACGCTTCCGGGGCGCCATTGCAAGCAAACAGCTTGAGCGAGCCTCTTAGGGTCTGGATCATCTTCGGTTAATCCATCGGGAAATACGAAGACTTCCCGCGAGTTGGAATTGGAGTCCATGTCGGTCCACGCCGTGGACCCAGAGCCATCACGCTTAACTTCAATGTCTTTACTGGGAATGAGAGCAGCCACTTTTAGAAAGTCCCGATGAAAAACTTCCCTCAGATCTCGCGAGAATTCGTCATCTACATCATCGGACGTGGAGGTGACGACGTTCTCCTCTTCTTCGATATGCCCCTTGGGCTCGGGCCACTCCCCTTGCTCCTCCTTCAGAAGCAAGTACGGGCCCAGCATGAGAGCATCCATTTCGGTTCGCATGAAGCAACGAAAAGCATCGTAGGGCGAGCAAACGATCGGCTCGCCCCGCACATTAAATGAGGTGTTGACGACGACCCCAAAGCCGGTCAGTTTCTCAAATTCTCTGATGATGTCATAGTAGGACTCATTGTCTTCTCGCCGAACGGTCTGAACCCTCGCGGAGTAGTCAACGTGAGTGATCGCCGGGACGTCGCTCCTTGGCAAACGCACCTGTTCCATGAGGTCCTCACAAGACCGGTCGAGCTCAAATGGCATCCGTCGGCTCGATGACACTGGTGCCACCAAAAGCATGTGCGGGCTCTCGCAATCGATTTCAAAGTACTCGCCGACTTTCTCCGCAAGCACCGTCGGTGCAAACGGCCGAAACGACTCGCGGTACTTGATCTTGAGGTTTAGTTTTACCTGAGATTCCGGATCCCGCGGATCAGCCAGTATGGACCGATTCCCCAAGGCTCTTGGCCCGAATTCAAGGCGACCGTCGAAGTGCCCGACGACTTTCCCAGCGGCAAGTTCTTTAGCCACTCTCTTGGCACGCTCACCGCCGGAAAGAAAGTGGTATTGACATCCAAAAGTGTCGAGAAAAGACTCGATTTCAGCCGGTGAAAACGACGGTCCCCAGTAGGAACCACCTTGCTGACTCCTACCGTCCTTCGGTATGACGCGGGGCTCATCAAAGTAGTTATGATAGACGTCAAGGGCTGCGCCTAACGCGCTTCCAGAGTCGCCTGCGGCCGGCTGAATCCAGATCTCATCGAATGGCCCTTCTCTCAACAAGCGACCATTAGCAACGCAATTCAATGCAACCCCACCAGAGAGGCAGAGCTTCCGAAGTCCCGTAAGCTCATGAGCATGACGCGCCATTCGGAGCACTGCTTCTTCAGTAACAAACTGCACTGATCTTGCGATATCGACCTCGCGACGAGTGATACGGTCACCTGGCTTCCTTGGCGGACCCCCGAAGATCGAGTTGAAGTTCTCGTTGACCATCTGCGGCTCGGTCAGAAAAGCGAAGTTCTCCATCTTCAGACGAATGGAGCCGTCCTCACCCAAGTCAACGAGATATTCGAGAATGGCATCGACGTACTTCGGAGCACCATAGGGCGCCAAGCCCATCATCTTGTACTCGCCAGAGTTCACTTTGAAACCTGTGAACTGCGTGAAAGCCGAGTAAAGCAAACCAAGGGAATGAGGAAATCTCAGCTCCTTCAAGAGCTCAATCTTGGAGCCATTCCCCTTGCCGATACTGGCAGTAGACCACTCTCCGACACCATCGACGGTGAGGATAGCTGCCTCTTCGTATGGAGATGCAAGGAACGCTGATGCAGCATGGGAACGGTGATGGAGGTTTTGAAGAACCAGCCCTTCGTACTTCATATTCTCACGAATGACCTTCGGGATGTTCAGCTTGGTCCGAGCCCAAGTCGGCATCGACCTGATCCATGCATTTTCACTCTCTTCACCACAAGCGAGTAGCGTGTGGCAAATACGCTCGAAAGTCAGCGCAGAATTGTCGTAGTAGACAACCGCATCAATTTCATCTTGGTGGATTCCGGCTTGTTCCAGGCAAAAGTTAACGGCTCGCCGTGGAAATCTCTGATCGTTTTTCTCTCGCGTAAACCGCTCTTCTTCTGCGGCCGCCACGATCTTCCCGTTGTGCACGAGAGCCGCGGCCGAGTTGTGGTAAAAACACGACAAACCGAGCACGTATTTGCCTTTACTCTTCGGCAATGGTGCCGACTTTCGCTTTGCCGTCGGCGCCTTGGTCTCTTTGCCGAGCACGCCGCTCTGTCGGACTGCGGTCGAGATCAGCTCGGCGACCTTTTTGTGCCCTTGAGGGCCGAAATGGGGGTCGGTCTTCAAGTAGAGATTCTGGCGATCCTCCCGAGTAAGGTCTCGGATAGGAGAAGTGATATCCGCAACCGAAACTCCATCGCGCCGGCTGGCAAACGAATCGAATAGCACCTGATAGGCGGCAGGAATGCCGTAGAAGTGGTACCTGAACTCTGGAATCGGAACGATCATGAGCGGGCGCCCGTCAAGCTGCGACACGAGCCGATCCAAGATCGCCTCCATGAGCCGCCATCCTTCGCTCTCGTTCGAAAGATAATCTGGGTAGGGGTCGAATCCTGCCAAACGATAAGCGCCCCCCCAGAGCCCCGGCAAAGATTGGCGGCTCTTCGCGACGGCTTTCATCAAGGCTGGATGCCGGCGGTAGGAACTCCGCATCTTGTAGATCAATCGCTGCGAATTGGCGCTATCAAGCTTGCCGGCTTTCTGAGCTTCCACTGGATTTCGTTCCATCGGAACGGGGACGTTGTGGAGGACTAGGCCATCGTCTTCCAATCGAAAATACGGCTTCGGAACGATGACTCGGTCACCGGTCACGCGAACTAGACTCTCGCGCCCCGACACCTGAATTCTCTCAATGTTCTCAACATAAACGCAGAGCACGACCAAGTCAGCCTCCACGTTCTTTGCGAACTCCTCGAAGATCAGGAGTTGTTGGTCCGTGCCAGTCCCTGGAATTGCGTAGTTGTAGACCTCAGCACCGAGTGAACTCTCTAGGAGAGAACTGAAACATTGCTCTTGGCCGCAGCCATCGCCAGCCGTAAAGGAATCTCCAAGCAGCAGGATGCGAGGCGTACCACTTTTCTTTTCCTCATATTCGATCTCAGACCGAAAGCCGCTTGAGTTCGTGTTGACGAAATAGCCGCCCTCTTCCCCCGGAATTCTGGCCCTCAGGTTGGGAACAAACAAGTGGCCGATTCGCGGGTGGTAACGGAGGACCATTCGATGGCTGGTGTCATCTAGCAGGTTCATGGCGTTCTCGGAAGAAAATGACTGTTTGTTTGGATCCCGGCTGCGCAGAGCTGAGGATACCGATTTGCTCCAACTGGAAGGCCTGATCTCGCGATTTTCACAAGTACAGGACGCTTCGTTTGGCGATTTGGTCAGCGCTCATGCTCGTTAACCTGTCCGTTGAGCTCTGGGGACGGTTCTTGCTGAGTTCTGGACGAAGCGATGGAGATTCCAACGAGTTTACGTTCCTCGCTGACTCTCTTTATGGCCCAGCGCTTTCCCCTTAGCAGGCAATGACACTGGAACCGTCTCAAGAATTTGATGAACTCGGGATCGTCGAGGCGCTTTTGTCGCTTGACCATGGCGGCAAGGTACCCCCAGACCATGGCGAGGCTTCCGATCAGATAGGGTCGCTGCCGCGCTTGGTTCGCAGCACTTGCTAGCAGATAAATCAAGCCCGTTCCCATGAAGCGTTGGCCGCGCCCGTGCCTCGCCCTGCCTCGGAGAATGCTCCCCTCGCTAGAACCCATTTGACGAAGGTGAACGAACTTGAGATCGCTGCTGTCGTTCCAGGACTTCGCCACCCAACCCATCATGCGGCAACGGTGGCAATCAATCCCGTCCCACATGACTCCGCGTACCAGTCCACCGATGTCCTCGAAGCAGCGGCGGCGATACAGTTTTGTCATCCCAGCCGAGATTTCTTCGCTGCCGTGTTCAGGAACTAACACCTTGTCAGCACGCCGGGCGTGAGGCCAACCGCTACAAGTCCCAAGCCTGGGCTCTTGCTCCATTCGTTCGATAAGAGTCTCAAAATACCTTGGCGGCAGTTCCAGGTCGAGGTCGAGTTTACAGACGTAATCCCACTCCTCGCCGACAATGCGATCGTAGCCAGCATAGAATGCATCGACGACCCCAGGCCCGACTTGCCGATGGCCTCGATCGTCTCGACGCACGATACGGATCATCTCGTCCTTTTTCGCAAAATCTCGGAGAATAGCGGGTGTCGCATCGCTTGAGCCATCATCGACGATCAGCCATTTGTGAGGCCGAAAAGTCTGTGCCAGTACACTCTTTATCGTGGTGCTCGCAAACATCTGTTCGTTGCGGCAGGGGGAGATGATCACCAACCGTGGACGGCCACTCATGTCTGGCTCTCTGGCTTCCGGCTCCATGGCCCCTCATATCGGACACCTACAGATGGGAGTCGTCGGGCGCACACGGTCAGAGTGTACGCAACAATTCCTGTATTGCGTGGATCCGCTTGTCAAATTCTCCTTCGAAGCAGTGCTTTTTTGCGAAGTCCCGGCTCCGATGAGCGAATGCGGATAGTGATGGCCAGTCAGAAAGCAGATTCTGAACCGCTTTGGCCGTCTCGACCGGCCGACCCATGCGCGTTACCAGGCCATTTCCCGCGTCTTTGACGAAAGACCGCCACATGCGATTACCATATCCTACGATCGGCAAGCCTGATCCACAGGCCTCGAGATAGGTACAAGAGGGGTCAGCTTGAACGTGACAGCAAATGAAAACATCGCTGTCGTGGGACCTTTCAACCAATTCGGGGTATGGAATTGCGTTGTTAACATGAATGCAGTCTTGCGCCCCAGCCGACTCGACTCTCCGTCGCATTTCTCCGACCAAACTTCCGGCCCCGAACAGATCCAGCACAAAGGGCACCTTCCGACGAAAAAGCTCAAGACCCACTTCGACAACGTCCAAGGCACCCTTGATTTCCTCATAGCGCCCAGAATAGAGGAGTCTCGGTTTGCGCCCGATCTTGAAGTCTGCGAGCCGCATGTCGAGACGATCAGACTCGATGACCATTGCGTCAGCCATCCTAGAGTCTAGATACAGCAGGCAGTCTCGATGAAAGCGACGCGATTGCTCGTGAACCGGGTAACCGTTGCAGTGCACTGAGTGCGCTCGACGCAGGTCGCGGATTTTAGGTAGGAATCGACAAAGTGTCTTGACTGTCCGAACTCCTCGGCGGATGCGTCCATGAACCGGGAATCGTGCGATTTTGATCTGTGTTGGTAGATCGTACTCGACGACAGCGATGTAGGGCTTGGCCAATTTTTGTGCAAAGAGCTGAGTCTCAAATCCCGTCCCGTAAATCAAGGAAGCCTGCCCAACGAGTCTTTCCACTCGATCCAATTCACTACCTCTGAGCCGATGGTTTCCGTCACAGCGAACAGGTTCAACTCGATATGACAGATCGTCGGTCGGAATTTCTACGAAATCCATCTGTCGGCAGCCTGCAGTCAGCGTGGGTGCGATGACAACAACGGAGGTCCCAAGGCGCTCTGCATAAACACTTGCTCCGACGTGAAATTTTCGATCAATCCTCAGCACACCGTTTTCGATGAGGCAGGGGCTGTAAGTCGGGAGAATTATCATGCAGAGGCTACTGCTCCAAGGCCGTGTCGCAGAGGCGATTGATACCAATCTACCTGACAACATTACAAGTTTTTTTCGAGCGACAAAGAAGGAAAGTTGATTGCAGGCGAGCCACCAGCCGCCCTAAGCCGCAACGATTCCGCACCAAAGAAAAGTAACTACTCACTGTTAATAGCCCCAGACCAAGAAGACAAGCACGACCATCCAGCTTAATGCGCGTTCGCTGCCAGCACATCGCGGCGGCTAAACGTCAAACTTGCTCACCAGAGGCTCCACACTCCCCGCGAACATGTGGGCCCAAGATTCCGAAGTCACACCACCGGAGAGGCCGGGGCTGACCCACGAAATTTCCCATATACCCACTTTCGCGCAGGCTTTTCTATAAATGCAAAAGTCAGACTTGCTGACATGATAGATAGCCCAAACAACAACAATATTACAATGAACCGAGTGAGACCATTAGGCTCTATGCTGAGGAACTTAAGAATGCGCGGATAGAAGAATGACAACCCCAGCAATACCGGCACATGCAATATGTATATCGAATAAGACCAATCCCCTAACTTCCTTAAGGGCGCCCAAGACAACCCATCTGCTACAACGCCACGATCGTCATGCGTCGCGCCGATCAAAATAACGAAAGGCATGATAAGGAAAGTGTCATTGGGAAGAAGCTCAATCAGCGCCACGATGGCCAAGACCGACGACACTTGGATAGCAGTGATCGTTTTCTCAGGAATACGCAGCCACACTGAACGGGTCAGGCACAAGCTCATGCCGACCAGAAAACCCGCCAAGCCTCGCGCCAAGGCCCAACCATCGATGATATCCAAACTGCCACTGCTCATGCCGACAAAGCCATAGAACGCACATGCTACTGTGAAAGCCGCCGCAATGGCTAGTTTTTTGTAGGAAATGGAGAATGCGAGAATAAGGGGAAACAGCAGATAGGCGAACATCTCTGTGCTAATTGACCACGCGGGAATATTCCATACTGGTTTGCCAAATATTCCCCAAGATTGCAAAAGCAACAGATGATCCGGCAATCTTACCCAAGGGACGGTGTAAATCGCGTTTGGAGAGTGTGTTATACGCGCATAGAACTGCGTAAAGACCCGATAGCAAACAACCACACAAAGCGCGAACAAATGCAGTGGATACACCCTGGCAAGGCGAGCCACATAGAAGTCACGAATTTTCAATGGTGTACGATGAACATCTCTATCGCCATAGACGTATGTCAGGATGAAGCCGCTTAAGATGAAAAAGAAATCAACCCAAACATAGCCCCGCGACCATATGCATGTGATGTCCTCAAGCCAAATCTTGTTGTCGCCAAAAAATTGCAAATGATATCCGACGACAATAAGAGCAGCGATGCCGCGCAATGAACCATGCGATATGATGAGCGGAGGTTGTTGCTTATCCATCAAAATAGCCCTGCGTCCTTCTTGTTGACACCAAATCACGCGGCATCCTCTTCAAATATTGCTGGGGAGACAAACGACAGCGACAAGTGCCTTCGAATTTAGTTAGGTGGTGCCCAACTTCTCTTCCGCACATTCCTCTTCGGCCTCTCCTCTCAGCGGCGAAGCAATCGCCTAAGCGCAGCTTGCGTTTGCCGGTCTCGGCAGGCCTCCAGCTCCAGGCCCGATTCGGGCATAGAGAGATATCTAAAATGAAGGGGCGAGCCATTTCCAGTCTCTTGCAAACACGGCGAAGCTTGCGGCTACCCCGTCAGAAGAATGGAGCTGACCATCAAAAGAGTCGACGAAACACGCAGCAGGCCGGACGTATATGTCAGCCAGCAATGAGAGGCGAATCCCGGCGAACGAGATGCCGGCCGCAGAGTGAGCGACTGATGGCATGAAGCCTCATTATTGCTTGCCCATTGCCCTTTTAATGAGAACCACTAAAGGGCGGGGAATGATCTGTCTTGCGGTGCGTTTCAATTTCTCGGCAAATGCCGAGGGCAAATCACCGAATAAGGACTCTCCTGGCCTCTCCTTGAAGATGGTCGAATGTTCTTCAGTGTTTTCATACCCGTCATCGCGCCCCGCAGAATAGTAATATAGGGCAATAGAGCGGCGATTCCGGTCTGGCGGACAAGACATCGGGGTCGGATGACCGTGCCAGGAAATTTCAGTTGTCGAAAACATCGCCATGCGATTAAATACGGGTAGAACTTTCACCACAGGGTGCGTCACATCCCTGTTCCACAACTCAAAGTGCCCGCCATATGATTCTTCCCAGTTCTCATTGAGATATATCAGAACATTGATCCGGCGATCGAGGTTCATCCTTCTGTGCTTGTTAAAATCCACATGAACCGACAGCTTGCCTCCCGGTTCAATACGATGCATACCGCCGCCTTCCAGATAAGGGTCAGCAATCAGCCCTTCAATACCAGTGAGCTTTACTAAGAAGTCAACAAAAGTCCCAGAATTAAGATTGGCTATCAAAGCTCTAGCATAAGGCCCGAGTTGCTGGTCTCCTATGCTCGCGAGTTTCTTTTCTCTGTTATTGTCGAATTGACGCCAGCAATCTGACGTTTTTTCAGGAAATTCACTAGCAACTTTTCGCAAGAATTCGGGACAGAAGAGACCGTCGAATACGGCGTGCGGAAAGGGGTCGGCAGATTGGTAGGCCTCTGCTTGGTTTTCGGCGATTTCATCGAGCTTTTTCCGCGGAAGAATGGAGTTGAAATCATCAATGGAAAACATAGTCAGGTCCTGATACAGATATGAAATTTTGGTTAACAACCGCCTGCGGCTGCGAGCCTTGTCGTTGTGACTTCTCTTCTGTAATTTCCTCTTCAGCCTTTCGGCTTCCTATCCAACGAAGGCCGCTCCTTGTTTCTGTCCTCAATCCCCAAAACTCCCGCCGACAAATGGACTCTCGAAGACCCGCACTTCCCCAGCGCGAGGGGCCACCGTTAACGAGGCGCCGAACGTAATACAAATTGAGTTCTCCGGTGATTCCACACCCTCATGACTCCTTCGCTGGGCCCACATCTTATGAACGTGCAAGACGAGACTTTCGGTCTTGGAAATACCGCTCGAAGGTGGCAAAACTTAGCTCCGCGACGATATAGGTCATCAGAACTCCAGAGATCCACAGCGCCCAGGCGTTCTCTACCCCGATGCCAGCCCCAAGAATTCGGGAGGCATTAAAGCAAAGCATGTGCATCAAATAGATCCCGTAGCTTACCGTTCCCATCCGTACTAACGGCCGGAGATGGAGCATTCGAGATAGGCCATTATCTTCCCGGATGACGCAGGAAACGACAAGAGCAGCCAAACACAAATAGACCACATATTCCCATATTTGGCCGCCTGGTTCAATCGATGCGACGACAACTACTGTCAGAAGTGTCGTGGGAGCCGACCAATAACGGCCAAAAAGGGCGTTTAGCGCAGCAAATCCAGAACGAGTGTGAATCAAATGAGCGATCAGGACGCCGAAGAGGATGCAGGGCGCGATGCTCCACAGAATTCGATGTCCCACTGAATCAGCAGGCAAGATGTTGTGCAACAAGTTGAAGTGATTGGCCATGACGATTCCCATCAAGCCAAATAGTAGAGTCATTTTCGTCAACGGCCTGGCAAAACGTTCAATCCATGGCCAAGTCAGGTAGAACTGCTCCTCTACTGCAAGTGACCATGCGAAGTAAAAGATGACTCGGTCGTTGGACACCAAGTCAACGAACCAGTTCGAAGTATAAGTGGCGTAGGCGGGCAGATTTCCGAAGAACCGCTCTCCTGCTGAACTTCCTTGTTCCATTACCGCAACGACAATAACGTAAACCAGCAGCACGGCATAGTAGAGTGGGAAGATCCGCAGCGACCTTCTCATGTAGAATTTAGATAGTGAAATCTCACCATATTGCTCACTTTCGCGAATCAACAGTGATGTAATAAGAAATCCGCTAATTGCAAAAAAAAGATGCACTCCTAATTGCCCACGATGAAACAACGCGCAGTCGACATTTAGGCCAGAATGGTGCCAAAGTACGGCAAGTACCGACAAGCACCTAAGACCGTCGAGGCTGCCAAAGCGCTTTGTTTTCCTAAAGGCATCAAAACGCGCAGCATCGAAAAACAGTTCTTTCACGCGAATCTTCCATACTGTCGATATTTCGGTAGTCAGCCATGTTTCCGTTGAAACTCGGCGGCCAAGACAGCCAATCTTATCCTACGCGACGTCTATCTTGTTGTCGATGCTCTCACGATGTCACTCAGCGATTCCGCATCTGGTTGGTCCCGCCATCCCATCAGCCAACCAGGTGCACGTGTCGACGTCTTCCCTACTCGTGCCGGCTTCGGCATTTCCGAGAGATTGGCCACTCCCAACTGTGTCTAACGAAGCTTCATCCCATCGGTTTGCTCACGCTGCGGCTGGCGATCTCGCTCGCCGGGGCTTCGCACCCAACATTACTGAGGAGCACGCCCGGTCTACTACATGTTTCGTCGACTCTTTTACATGGTCAGCTCCTTTCATCTGACTGGATGGCGCCAGCTTCGCCTGGCACACCGAAAGGACACGCATCACTGATGGCTACCGCGAGAGCGAAGTTGGTCAGAGTTCCTGATTGACCTCACCGAGCACCTATGGGAGTCAAGTGGTTGGGGCACGCATTCGCGCGGCACAAACGTTA
>JAZGFI010000022.1:0-6501 GCA_036479435.1 Planctomycetota bacterium
CGGAACCCAAATCGGTGGTCCGGAAGAACAAGGGCTTGGAATCGCGTCGATGTGGTCAGACTGAACCCGAGACCAGGTGTGGCGTAACTAATTTGAAATTGGGACAACTATCTTGACATCCATCGCGTCTGGCGTCACCGACGAGATGAGATAAGATCCTCACGATCCGCTTCATTGTAGCTGTTTTAGCCGAAAGCCTCGCTTTCATCTCGTCGCCCAGGACCCAACATGCTCCTCGACCGCATCAAAGAGATCTGCCGCAAAGCCTGCGTCGACGTCTATGAACAAGACGCGCCCGAGGTGGCGATTGACTTCCCCGACAAATTCGGCGACCTCGCCCTCAATTGCTTCTATCTCGCCAAGACCTACCGCAAGGGTCCACCGATGATCGCCGCGGCCTTGGCGCCAGCGATCTTGGAGCGGGGAGAAGGCATCATTCATGCCGCTGAAGCGGTCTCTGGATACGTCAATCTAACGCTTAGCGACCAGTCCCTTTTCGAGGCGGCCATCAAACCGGCCCTGTTCCCGATTGAGCCCGATGAGGCCAAATCCACCGCAAAGGTCATGGTGGAGTTCTCGTCTCCCAATACAAACAAGCCCCAGCACTTGGGTCACGTCCGCAACAACTGTCTCGGTGATTCCATCAGTCGCATCTTGGCCGCGACCGGCAGCAACATCGTCCGCGCCAACCTCATCAACGACCGCGGCATTCACATTTGCAAATCGATGCTCGCCTACCAAAAAGAAGGCGAAGGCAAGACGCCCCAGTCCGAGGGCATCAAAGGCGACCACTTCGTCGGTCAATTCTACGTATTGTTTGAAAAGCGGTTCAAAGCCGAGTTCGACGCTTATCGCGAGCAAGACCCCGGGAATGCCGAGGTCAGCAAAGACGACTTTTTCAAACTGAGTCGATGGGGCAACGAAGCGCAGCAGTTGCTTCAGTTGTGGGAAAACGGTGACGAGGAAACCATCCAGCTTTGGAAGACGATGAACGCCTGGGTCATCGACGGTTTCCACCAAACCTACGCCGACCTCGGCATCAGCTTCGACAACATCTACCTTGAGAGTGAGACCTACAAACACGGCAAGGACATCGTTGAACGGGGTCTTGAAAAAGGCGTGTTCTACCGCCGTGATGACGGAGCCGTTGAGATCGATCTCTCCGCAGACAAACTCGACAAAAAAGTCGTCTTGCGATCCGATGGCACCTCGGTCTACATCACGCAGGACATCGGCACGACGGTCAAGAAGTTTGAAGGCGAGGGTCTAAGCCGCCAAGTCTGGGTGGTGGGTGACGAACAGATCTACCACTTCAAAGTCTTGTTTAAGGTCCTTGAGAAACTCGGTTATGAGTGGGCCAAAGACTGCTACCACCTCGCCTACGGCATGGTGAATTTGCCGGATGGCAAGATGAAGTCGCGAGAGGGGAAAGTCGTCGATGCCGATGACTTGATCAGCGAAGTCACCGAGCTTGCCGCCAAAGAAATTCGCAACCGCGCTGAGGGGATTGATGACGCCGTCGTCATAGATCGCGCCCGCAAGATCGGTCTCGCGGCCCTCAAGTTCATGATCTTGAGCGTGGCTCCGCAGACCACGATGACCTACGACCCCAAAGAATCAGTGGCCTTCGACGGCGACACCGGTCCCTACGTCCTTTATGCTTTCGCCCGCATTCGACGGATGATCGAAGATTCAGGGCTCGACGAGAGTAAGCTCGAGTTTGACGCCACGCTCTTAGGCGACGCGACGGAACGAAAGCTTGCGCTCCGGCTCCTGCAGTTCGCACCGATCTTAGAACGCGCGGCGCGAGATATGGCACCCTCGCAGATTTGCACCTACTTGTTGCAACTGGCACGCTCTTATCACTCGCACAACCGCCAAGTCCCGATTTTGAAGGCCGACGACGCCAAGGTTCGCGAAGCTCGCCTCGCCCTCTCGCGTGCAACCGCCGCCCGGCTGCAGCAGGGACTGAAGTTGCTGGGGATCGAGACCGTCAACCGGATGTAGCCCGGCCTAGTGGGTTGCAATGCAAATTCGTAACCCGATGGATGTCAAGATAGTTGTCCCATTTTCGAATTAGTTACGCCACGTCTGGCCTCGGGTTTAGCCCTACAGCATCGACCCGGTTCCAAGCCCGCACGTTTCGTGTCCACCGGTTTGGGTTCCGTTTCATTGCCGCCTCATAGACCTCTTTCCTGTTTTCCAAGATCTTGGCATCAAGTCCTATGTGGCCTTGTCGGAATAGAAGGCCGAGACTCCATCGTCTACATCCAGTGCCGAGTTTGCTCATCACCAAACAACGGGTTTTTTCGTTGGGCTCCCTCTCTACCTAAGCGGCAAAGACCCACCAGATCAGACAGCAAGCTCGAAGCAAGCCGCGTGACGGAAAGGCTGTCCCAGTAGCCCATAGCGACTGCTGGCTCGAGGCGGACACAATCCCCTTCACCAAGACCACGTTTCTGAACTCAGGAACGAAACTCCAAGAGACCTCGACGTCCAACACGACCCTCCAATCTGGGCACCGATGAGGCCTGGCGGCCCGTGTACAAGGCGCCGTTTATCCGCACTTTCAGGCCACCGTCAACACACGGTAGAGGCTTTTGTTTTCTTGCTCGATCTCATCGAGTGTTTCGACTTCAGTCGAAGAGAGCTTCCAGGGATTCTTTAGCAGCGCCCACCGGGTACCCTTCAAGACTTTCTTTTCTTCTTTGCTGCAAGCCCAGCGGACCTCGTCACGTCGCGTTTCATCGACGGCATCTCGGACGAGGCGCTACACATGGAATCAGTCGTAGATCAATTTCGCCTTAGGCACCTTGGCCTTGACTGCTTTGGTGTAAGCGGGTGACATGTCGACCGTTACGCTCTCGATATTCTTGTAACGGTCTTTGCCAAGTTCATCGAAGAAAGCGCCCAGCGTGTCCGCGTTCTTTCCGCGCCGCGACCACACCACGATGCCACGTTCATGATCGATGACGACGGCCACATACTCGTGATGGCGGCGGTAGCTGAGTTCGTCGACACCGATGTGCCGAAGCCCGTCAGGTCGGCCGCCCTTGTCCTTGATGTCGCGCTCGACGACCCGGGAGATGATATCGCCAACGCTGCGCCACATGACACGCATCAGTCCCGAAACAGCGGTCCTGCTGCACTGCTGAGCAAGATACGCAACGCGCTCCTCGAAAGCGTAGCTGAAATTGCTGCTGTGAGGTGCCCAGGGTACTTGCTCCGTCTTCACCGATGCTCAATTAGGGCAATGAGCGCGGCGAATGGAGTAGCGAATGTGGCTCTTCATTCCGCCAAGATTCAGGTGCCGCCAGGTGCGGCGGCGGCGATCGTGGACCCGACGCCGCATGCACCGCAACGCAGGACTTTGCGGCGGAGGACGCAATCGATCACGATGCCGGTGTCGTCAAAAGACAGGTTGCGGACGACAAGATGCCGGATGGCAAGAAGGACTCGGAGTAGTCTGTTGGCGCGCATGGCGGGGGTCCAAATGAGGAGCTTTGACTCTCCAAGTTTGGGCTCCTCGCCATGGGCTTCAACCTTCAAACTCCGAAAGCAGAATTCAGACTCGGACATCAGGATACGGCCTTGATCTGCCTCAAGCGGCTTCCACTAAATGTGTAGGAGAGCCACAAGAAGCTTGCAGGAGCGAGCCAAGAAAAGTAAACTGAAGCCAACGCTCAGGTGGCTGGTTTTGATTCGACCCTAACTGGCCGGTTTTGAAGTGACCCGTGACAATGAGGGCAGACTGATAGGGTTCTTCTAACTGTGCGATGGCTCGGCAGAGTGTCGCTACCATCTACTTTCGAGCGCTGTGCTCATCCGCGACATGAGCCTTGCATTCAACTTCTCTTGCAGTGTTCTGTTGATGCCGTGCCGACTACCGCGACTCGCTCGCCGACACATTGCGAGCCACAGTCGCTAGCCAGGCTCGCCAACTCCGTGGAGCGGCTTCCTTCCGTAGCCATACCGCCATCCAAGTTTCCTGGACTACATCCGCGGCAACGTTAGAATCGTGGGTCAACTTCTGGGCCAAAGCCCTCAGAAACTCTCCGTGCTCACGAACAAGACGCTCAAACTTCTCGGGCTGTAGATTGGACATCGCTAAGGGTTACCTCCACCCCCTCTGTCGCTCATCAACGCGAAACGTTGCCGCAATCCCGAGTTCTTTTCGTAATTGGCATCCGGAAGGCTCCATTTTGCGTTGCGCACAAGCCAGGGCAAAACACGCGATAGGTGGTCCCGCCTATGGAGTGATTGATGGCGCACGGATACGTGGCGGGTCGAGGACTATCTTCAGCGGCGGCGCAGAAGCGCCACGAAACAAACACGGGGAACCACGGGAATTGATGACCTGCGAGGTCTCAGAAACTAAGTCACATCACCTCATCACCCTCAACAGACCCTTGTCCGGCGCACACTATCAACGCCCCCAAAAGCCTCACTATTTCGACTTGATACCCTTGGACCAGATCCAGCGAGTGATGTCAAAAACGTTGGGAATGTCGCCGTAGGGTGCGCCGTACTCCAGTAGTTCGGTGCGCAATGATTCTCGAGTAGCGACTGTATCGGGTTGACCCGCAACTGGATCGGCCAAAAAGAACAGCACCCGTTTTCCACGGACGTGCCACAAATGCTTAGCAATTGCCGGGCGGAGGATAGACTCGAGATCGCCCGGCGCGAGACTCTTTCGAACAACAACATTTGTGCGAACGTAATTCGCGAGGATGATCGCATCGACTTCGCGGAAGTTGGTGACAAATACCCAGCGGTCTTTTTTGGGTACTGCGAGTTTGAGTTGCTCGGCAAAGTAGCGGTGGCTATCACCGAACCTCACTCCAGCGTCGTTGTAATCTCGAGTGCAGTTGACGATCCCAAAACCCAGGACCGCCACGACAGCCAGCCACAGCCCTGATCGGATCTTGAGTTTTCTATTCAATTGCTGGCTTAAGACCTCGAAACATAGCCCGTAAGAGGCCGCGACTAGTGGGATCCAATACGCACTCCAAAAAGTGTGGTTCGCGGTTTTTGCCGGGAACGCCACAATATTCGCTAGGCCCCACCCAAACAAAAGGATGAAAGGAACGCGCCACTTTTTGGCATTCGGTGCGAGCGCTACTAGGAATGCGGCAGCAATCACTATCGCCAAACCGCCAACGCCGTAGCCATTCACCTGGTGTCCCCAAAATGCCCTCAGGTTTCCAGCGCTGTAGAGGCTACCTCTTCCGGTATCACTGGCATGCCGAATGGCACTCATGAACCCCCCGGGCAGCCCGGCGCAAAATTGTATGTGAGCAAAAAACAAAGCGAGGTTACCGAGGGCGAGGCCGGCCAGGCCCAATGTTAGGCGCAAGTCAAAGCCCCTAGACGTCGGCCGCCGCAGAGTTCCGAGCCACAACAGTCCCGGCAGAAAATAGCCGGGCCAGTCCATCTGCATGCTCATTGAGAAAAAGGCCATCATTCCCCAATAGGGCAGCCAATCTCGGTTGTCTCGGTACTTCGCGAACAGCCATAGTCCAATCATAGACGTTGCGATTGTCATCGGTACGTACATCGAGATCAGCGTGATATCTGAACTCATTTGGAGGCCGAGCGAAGCGGCCAATGTCGTCATGGAACCTGCAAACCCAAACGTGCGCTTGGCCAAAAGGAACAAGAAGACACTAAAGAGAATGAGCCCCCCGAACCCCTGCAATCGACAGGTCAGTTCGGAAGCATCAAAAAGGTACGTCACAAACGTGCGGATGACGTGGTCTAGGACCGGGTGTGTCACGTAATAACGCAGATTGGGGTGGCGCGCGGGATTGGGAGTAATTGCGGGCAAAAAACGCGTTTCGACAATGCCCGATTCGACCGAGGTCGCGGCCATCATTCCAAAGATAGCAGCCAAGTGACCGTGGCTGTTCGGAACGTAGGAATCGTCAAGGTGATCGAAGATCGGCTTGGTCAATGCGCAAACACAAATGACTACAAAAAGCCATCTGAGCCAAGGCGCTTTGCTGAGCTTTGAATTCGCCTCATCCATGGCGCATGGTACTCAGGCCTAGGTCGGCGCGCCAGGACACAGACGCTTGGATGACGCAACATCTCTTCTGTAATTTCCACGAGCGAGTCATTCCGATCCCCCCCGGTGTCAGAGTAGTTGTCCCTGACCTAAGGTCGGTGGGCACCGGTGAAGTGCGAAGCTCTTTGCAGGGCTCTTCCTTCGCCGCCGTAGGCTTCCCCCACTCATCGTGCCCTGTCAGCAGCCAACTAAGTCGAGGGCAATTCGGCGATTTATCGCCACGCTCTTTGAGGCTCATTGGATTCTGAGCCTCATTCATCCTGGTGTTCGGCATCCGAGCCATGCCTTTGAAAACCTCGGGGGTTGAAGGGGGCTGGCCCCCTTTTCCTCTTCAAGCGCCGTAGGCGCCCGCACCCCAAAAAAAGAGGCCTCCCCAAGCCGCTCTTGACAAGCGATCTGAGAAGGCCAATGTCTCCGATATATCAACCCCGGAG
>JAZGFI010000023.1:0-26960 GCA_036479435.1 Planctomycetota bacterium
ACTCCCGGCAGAGGTTTCTCTGCACGGCTGGAGAGTGGCGGTTCTGTCAGAAGCTTGAGGAAGCCGTCGGGGATCGCTTCACGGTGATGATGCAGGTTCGCGTGGGTTCGATGCTTCGCTGCGACCCGAAGGACTGGAATACCTGGGGACGTCAGGTTGCGCAGAAGAGCTTCGACTTCGTGCTCGTAGAGCGCGGGACGTCATTCGCGGCCGCCGCAATCGAACTCGACGACAACACGCACTTGCTTCCAGAGCGTCGCAAGCGCGACAAGTTTCTAAACGAAGCGTGCAAGGCAGCAGATCTGCCGCTGATCCGCATCAAGACCGCTCAGCGCTACAAAGTGGGCGAGATCCGCGAGACGGTGAAAGCACATCTGTCGAAGGGTGCTTGCACCCTTCGACCAGGTGATGACCCTGCCCTTCGGGATGAGCGGCCGCCCGGATGGGTCTGGAAGCGTGCTCACTAGCTAGCGCCTTCGCGCGCGCCCCCCACCGAGTTCGGGGGACGGCGCAGGAACGTCCTGGGACAGAACGGCGTCGAGCTGGGATGCCCTTCGCTCGTCTAACCGTTCTCGAAACCGTGCGTCGTGAACTTCAACGTGCGGCTGTTCTCGGTCACGGTGCGGATGACGTTATAGCCCGCTTGCTCAGGCCCTGTTGTAGCCCCCTTCCTCAGGGACGTTCTCATAGACCATCGCGGCTTCGTCTCGTGACAACGCCGTGTCGTAGAGCCCGATTGCTTCGCCCTCGTGCCTGTCAATGCCGGCGTAGCTCAAGCTAGCGTCTTCGTATCGCTTGAACTTGTAAACCGCATCGTTCATCAGCGCGCTGTTGAAAACTCCGAGGCTGACCAGCGTCTCGAAGTCATTCTGGGTCAGCCCAGTCACCTTCTTGAACAAACCAGGCTCGAGCTGTGTGATGACATCCTTCAGCGCGACCTCCCGGAAGTCCGTGAGATACATGAAGATGGGGATGCGCGTGGCGAACTTGATCAGCTTCTCCTGGATCTGTTTCCGGAGTTTCTTGTACTCCCTCTCCTCCTCGGTCAGCTGCTTCCGTTCCTTCTCCGACAGATCCTTGTCGTTCGACTCCTTCCGGGTCTTCTTCACGGCATCGGATTTGTTGATGATGGTCTCGATCTCTTGATTGAGATTCCGAAAGCCCTCGATGTTCATCAGGGCATCGAGAGCATTCTGATCGGCCATCAACCGCCGGAGCGTGTCGTTGTCCACGTTGACCAAAAGGGCGCTCTCCCAACGGCGCGCCAGGAGCGTCGCAGTGGTGCCGCTCATCGCCATGTCAAGAATGCCAGCGGCGTCCACGTGCTTCATCGAACTGCCGTCATACGCCAACACGGGGAGGAAGCTAATGAACTCCGCCACCTTGTGTTCCGGACTGGCTCCACTCACGTTGAGTCTGCAACTATAGTCGGCGATCTGTCGCAGGGCGCGATCGGGCGCGAAGTCGAAGACGTAGCATTCTTCCTTGATGATCTCCTCGCTGTTCGGCGCGGATCCGTCCGGGTTCCGGACCGTCCACGGCGACTGCACGCGAAACGCCGCCTGGAAATAGGTCTCCGGACTCGACGAGTTGCGGAGGATAAGGATCCCTGACCACGGCTTCACGGTGACGCCCGTCGTCAGCTTGCCGCAGGACAGCGTGATGGTCTTTGATTCCAGCGGATCTCCCATCGCGTCCTGGACTGGCGGTAGCGCTGCCGCGCCGATCCCGGCGTTGCTACCGGCCGCGACTAACGCCTTGTAGTCGTGCCAGAAGCGGTTCTGGCGCTTCGCCAAAAGATTCCGCATCGCATGACAGGAAGCGACACTGGGCAGGAACCAGAACGTGTGCGAAAGGAGGTGCAACAGTCGCGCGTCAGAGAACGGCATCGGCGGCTTGCGCGCCCCGAGTTTCAGGTTATCGATCGTGGTCTCCGCGTAGGCCCCGCGAATCAGGTCCAACCACTTCTGCACTTCGTTCAGGTACTTGAACTTCGCGTCTGCGCCATCATCAATAGCCGCAAAGAAGACGTTCAGGTCGAACTCGTTGAACTCACCCTGTAAGGCAATCTCACGAATCTCATCCGGAAGCTGATAGGTCAGGAGCACCATGCGCGGGAGCATCGCGTAGGGATTCTCTCCCGGCCCCTCCCACTCTTGTTTGGCGCGCTGTTCGTCCGAGTACGTCCAGTTGAAGATCTGTTCCTCGATGAACTCACCGGAGGCGATGGCCCGAAAGGGTGTACCGGACAGGTACAGGTAGTGGTCGGTCGTGATGGGTAGGACGTCTTCGTCGAAGTCCTCGATACCCTCGCCCTCGCCGAACTTGGCTTCGTGCCGGTCCTCGGCCTCGAACAACTCCTTCGCGTTCTCCCGCCAGGCGCCGTAGTGGTACTCGTCGAGCACGACGCAATCCCAGTTGGTCGCGTGCACCCACTCGTTCTTGGCCTTGATGCCGCCGGTGCTGCGGTTCTTGCCGAGGTAGTCCTGGAACGACCCGAAGCAGACGATGGGCCTCCTAGGGTTGGCATCTTTCGGCGCCAAGCCACCCGGCTTAATGAACTGCCATCCTGTGAAGTCCGCGTGACGCGCGAGATCCTCCTCCCATGCGTTCTGGACGGCGGGCTTGAACGTCAACACCAGGATCTTCTTCCACCCATTCCTACGGGCCAGTTGGTAAGTCGCAAAGGTCTTGCCGAAACGCATCTTGGCGTTCCAGAGAAAGTGCGGCGTCCTGCCCTTGTTCGACTTGTCCTTCCTGAAGTCCTCGAAGTAGGCGGCGGTTTTCTCCGCCGCCGCGATCTGCTCCGGGCGCATCGCGAAGTCCTGGTCGCGGGCTCTTTCCAACTGCTCGCCGTGGCGCACCGCGACGATGGCGGCCCTGACCTCGTCCGCCGTGCAGGCGAACCACTCTCCGGCGGGGTTCGCGAAGCCTCCGCCTCTCAGGACGCGGTGCACCTCGTGGTCAGTGAAGGTGGTGCCGTCGCTGCGCATTGCGGACTCTTCCAGCACGATGCGGAAGGTCGGCTCCCCAGGCCGCTCGATCGCGTACTGCTGCGCCACCCGCTTGGAAGCGCCGATCGTGGTGTACCCCACCTTGAGCAGGTCAGCGAACTGAGGGTGGCTGTCCTCGTAGGCGTAGATGTTGGGCCGCGCGTCAGGACGCGGCGGAAAGAACTCACGACTCATCGCGCGCCTCCATTGGGCTCACGATAGATTCGATGAAGGCGATCTCGCCCTTTGTGAGCCCGTAGCGCTTGTAAAGCTTGGCGTCGGTCCACTCGAGATCGAGGGGTACGTCCGGGACGAAGGCGTACACCCCGCGAGCGGCATCCTGCGTCGCCTTGCGCAAGGAGATCAGAAAGCGCAGGAAGCGAGTCCGCAGGTAGGTCGTGTACCGTGTAGCTTCAGCCTCGCTCCCGAAGCGCCCTGCGACCAAGTAGGTCTCGGTGCATGCTTCGCCGGGGGCCGCGATGGTCGGATCGCGGAGGAACTTGGTTTCGACCGCGGCGCTCGTGCCTTGAACGCGGGTGACCAACACCTTCCAGTCGTCCACCCACGCCACGTTCGTCGAAATGTCGTCTCGTTCGACCCACGAGATCCGCTGAGAGCCGTGGAGCTTCACCGGGTCCTTAAGCCCCGTAGCGGACTTGGCTCCGTGAAAGTTGGTGGGGAACCCGAATGGCTTCCTGCTCGACACGCGAGCATCGAGCGTCGGCTCGGGCTTCCCGCGCACGTTATAGGCGCGCACCTTGTCCAGAACCGACACCGCCTCGTTCCGGCGCACGAGCACGTCGTAGGCATCCAGGAACCGCCCCACCGGCGGTCCGAGCGGCTCACCGTCCCACATGGTCTGCACGGTGCACGGCCCCTCGTGGTCCCGGTCCCAGAGGAAGTAGGAGACGCCGCCTCGGATCTTCACGCCCGGGAAGCCGTCGTAGAGCTTGGGGTAGTCAACGAGGTTCTTGAGCCGCCGCTCGCTCAGCATCCGCGCGCGGAACTCGCCAAGCCCCTTCCCGCCGGTGAACCAGCGCGACGGCGTGATCATCACCACGTACCGCGGCTTGAGCCCGATCGCGGCCTCGACGAACTTGTGGTAGATCGGCGAGGCGCTCGCGCCGTGGCCGCCGTCGCTGAGCTGGTACGGTGGATTGCCCACCACGACGTCGAACTTCATGGGGAACTCCTCCTCCAGGGATGCGGTGTGAATGAACTGGTATGCATGGGTCTCCAGGTCGGCGCCGCGTTCGTAGCTCGCCTCGGGAGCACTACAGTACACGCACCGACCATTTTGCCACGTGTGCTCGGTCCGTCCGAACCGGATGTTGCCGTCCGCATCGTCGAAGTCCTCGCAGACCGAGTACTTGCCATTGGCGGTCTTCGAGCAATAGGCCGAGCGCCGGGAGAGCAGGGCCGTCAGCTCTGTGGTGGCGAGACCGAAGAGCTGGTTTCCCAAGATGTGGTTCAGCCGCGCCTGCCGATCTGGAATCTGTGACTCCAGCCCCGTGTCCAGCCGTTTCGCCATCTCGCGCAGAAACACGCCGGACTTGCAGCCGGGGTCGAGAAACCGAGCGCCCCGATCTCTCCAGATCTCTCCAGGGAGCAGGTCGAGCATCCGGTTCGCCATGGCGGGAGGCGTGAACACCTCGTCGCTGCTGAGGTTGGCCAAACATGTGAGGACATCCGGGTTGTAATTAGTGCTGTTGAGCATCGGCGAGTTCCAGGAAGTGAACGGGCGGGTACTCCTTCTCGGGTCGGGGCACGAAAGCTTCGTCGCCCAAGTCCGAGAACAGCGGCGTCTCCTTGTAGCTCTCCTGCGCCAGAAGCTCGCGAAAGCTGAAGTCCCGTCGCTTCAGCAGGCTTCCGTTCACGGGGGACCACTCCGAGAAGATGATCGATCCGGCCTCGGGGCCCCCCACGGTCTTGAGCGTGAGGGCATCACCCCAGATCACGTTGCGTTTGAGAATGAAACGAACCGCGGCCAAGCACCTGTCTTTGACTCCCCCTTTGAAGAGGCGCGTGTAGGTCGCGTCGAAGACCCCGAACAGCCGCTCCTTGCACTGTCGGACGTTGTCTTCGAGGATGTCGATCCCGTAGACCGAGCTGACGGCAAGGACCGCATAGCGCTCGTACTCGAGTTGAGACTTGCCGTAGCGATCCTCAACAACACCGAGCTTCCGGGCCAAGACCTCCGCCAGGAAATTTCCGTCTCCGCAGGCGGGCTCGAGGAAGCGGGAGTCAATGCGTCGGGTCTCCTGCTGCACAAGATCGAGCATGGCGTCGACCTCGCGCTTTCCGGTCAGCACCTCGCCGTGATCGGCGACCCGCTGCTTTGTCACAACTCGCGACTTCATCGGCCCACCTTTTTCCAGAGGTCGGCCCACGGTGACGCCGCGAGGAGAGCATGGACCTTCAGGAACAGCCCCGGCACGCGCAAGGCGGCGTTCGGTTGAATTTGGTCGAGTGTGATCATGGACGAGCCCTCACGTATCGAATCCCCTGCCGCATCCTGTCGAAGAGGTTGGCCATCAGGTCAAAGCCTCCAACTTCTCGAGGTCGAGCTTGGACTGCTCGAGCACGCCGACGAAGCAGTCCGCGCAGAAGCGCCGCGTTGCTGAGTGGGGCTTCTGGGGCTGCGGCACGTCGTAACAGTCCTCCCCTTTGGAGATCGGTTTCTTGCAGCGGCTGCACGGCGTTTCACGCCCGCATGTTTCCTTGCGCGGGCGGCCGAGTGAGGAGCCGATGAGCGACGGCGTCTTACCTCTCGGCATGCTGCACCTTCTTGATCTCGCGAACGAGTTGCTCAAGGACATCCGGGAGAAGGTCGATCGCTGCGGTGAACTCCTCGAACGTCCACTCCGGCCGCTTCTTGCCCTCCCCCACTCGCTTCGCGATGGCCCTGTTCACCATCATGAAGGCCGCGATGAAGTTGCTGATCGCCCCGATGTCGGGCTTGAGCTTGCGCGGAATCTCCACGCCTTCCGACTTCAGGTCCACGCGGTTGAGAAGGATCTTGGCCGTACGTTTTGACTGCTCGTCGAGTCGCCTCTTCGCTTCTTGCCACTGCCTCGCGGGGATCTTGCTGAATGGCTGTGCCGCCGCGGTGACCGCAGGACCTAACGCGTCAGAACGGCTCTTCTGAACCACCTGTTGGGCAAGCCGAGGATCGAGCCCTAACGCCTCGAGCTTCTTCTCAAGGTCGTGCTGGAGATCGGCGTCTTCGGCTGTCGCAAAGTCTTCTTCGAAGAGTTGATCGACGATCTCCCTTTGAACGACCATGTCCTCGCGAAGCTTCATGCGAGCGCTACCGTCAAGGACCTCCTTCGGCGGGTCAGGCTCCTCTCCGCCAGTCACCTCTTCCCAAAACTTCTGGTCGTCGTTCTCAAACAGCTTGAACTTATTTAGGAGCTCGTCGAGGTTCATCCCGACGTGGGTCACGATGTGGCCGTAGTTGTCGGGGTGCGCTGGGTCGTTCTGAACCACGACGCGCAGGATGCGGCCGACGAACTGGATGTAGGGCGCGAGCGAACGGAAGGGCCGGAAGATCGCCGCAACGCTCAGTTTCGGGTGGTCAAACCCCTCCCCCAGCATCTGCACCTGAACAATGCAGTCGAGGACACCGCTGTAGAGGTCGCGCATTACGTCCTCATTGGCCTTCTCGTCTTCCTCTTTGTCCTTGCTGCTGTGAACGATGGCGGCTTCGTAGCCCCGCTCTTGGTAGAGCGAGCGGATCCGCCGCGCGTGGTTGATAGAACAGGCGACGGCGATGATCTGGTGCTTGGTCCCGGTCTGGCGGAGCAGCTCGAGCTTCTCCAGGCTGTTGTCAACGATCGACACGTTGCACGGCTCCGAGAGAGCAACGCCTCGGCTGAACCACTCTTCCTCCTTCATCGCGAGAACTTCATCGAGGGTGAAGGTGCACTCCTCCCCCTTTAGCGTGAAGGTGAGCTCGCTCGGGGCTACGTAGCTGGCCTTCAGCTTCTTGACGTAGCCCTTGATGCTGGCACTCTTGAACGGGTAGCGAAAGATCAGCTCGCCCTCGAGCTCCTGCCGGTCGCTTCGAAATGGAGTTGCAGTCAGATTCGCGACCTTCGCGTTCGGGAACCGTGCGAAGACCCTCTGCCAACTCGCCGCGGCGCCATGGTGTGCCTCGTCGACGATGATCAGATCGAAGAAGTCATCGGCGAACTTCGTCAGCCACTTGTCCGCGTTGGTGCCGAACTGCTGGATGTTGGTGAGGACGATGTGCGACTTCTCGCATACGGAGAGGTTGCCCGTGTCGAGCGTGCAGACGTAAGGCCCGCTCGTCATGTCCCGGGACTCCAACACACCACGCTGACGCCAGAAGCACTTCTGCCTATTGGTGATGTCGAAGGCCTTGAAGAGCTCATCTTTGATCGTGAGGTTCGGCGCGATCACGAGGACGCGGCCTTTGGCAATCCCAAACGGAAGGATGGCTGCGACACCGGATTTGCCACAGCCGACCGGGAGCTGGATCAGCGCCTTCTGGCCGCCGCGTTGGTAGTACGCCGCGGCCCGGGCGTGGGCCTCGCGCTGTGGATCGCGGAGGCCCTGATTGCCCTCGATGTTGGCCGGGGTGTCCTGGAAAAAGTCCTCGAGACGCTGGCTGGACTGCACCCAGTCGGCGAGCTCTGCGCGGTTGTACATCCACTTCTTCCCGACGCGCTTCGCGGGGAGACGACCCTCTCGCGTGAGCTCGTAGAGCTTCGTCTTGCCTAAACCGAGGTATTCAGCGGCCTCGACTGTTCCAATCCACACGTCTTCCATGACCAAACGATAGCAAATGGCATCACGCGGTACCACTGTGTCGCGGGGGATTTTCCCAGGGATCCTCTGCCTGCGGATCTATCCCATGGGGACAAGGTCGGAATTTGGCTGGTAGTCCTCGTCCTGCGCCCACCGACGGGCGTCCTTCTGGCAAAGCGAGATGTGGGCGCTCTCCCAACGTTCGAGCGTCCAGCCTTCCGGCAGGTGCCGCCTGGCACCCCTGAAGAGCTCCTGCGGAGTGCGGCCGGGGCAGGCCTTCTGGCAGCGCAGAACGATGGTTTCGTCCTCGGTGTAGTCCGGCATGGCGTTCTGGCGTTCTGGCCTGAACGAGCCTCCCCCATCACGGCTTCGTGTCGTCGGCCCATCCCTGAGCTCACGGAGCTGCGTTCGTGCCGTCTCCTCGTCAGCGATCGTGATGAACGCCCTTCGGTGCTTGGAGATCAGATTGAAGAACAGCGCAGGCGGGTTGGAGCCATTGCTCCGTGCCCGGTTGGCCAAGGCCAGGAAGTCCAGCTTCCCGCTCTCGCCCTCGAAGGTGAAGCCGAGCTCGAGGGCTTGGGGCCAGAGCTCGAGCAGAGCCTCGGGGCTCTTCAAGTCCTCTGCCGTGACATCGCGGATGTTCGGCCGGGTCGATCCCTTGCGGTGTGACGTCCTCCGTCTTGGGCCTTCTGGCCTTCCTTCCTTCGTGCAAACCCCAGATCGGTTTAGGGCGTTAGCCCTAAGCCTTCTGGTTTTAAGTTCCTTCGTAGAAGGAGAGATCTGTTTAGATGGGGTGTGCGACTGACCTGAGTTTTTGGCCGGAGGGGTGTGCGATTGACCTGAGCCTCTCCCCTCCCCCACCGCGTCAGGGTCGGAGTTTTCCACAGCGTCATTCGCTGCGGCGTCAGGCTTGGCCGGAGCCCAATCGACGTTGATCACGTCATGGGAGCCCCACTTGTTGAGCGCCCATTGCGGCGTCTCCACGGGCTTCAGCCAGCCGAGCTCGATCAAGTGCCGCCGTGCGGCGCGGATCGTGGCGAGATCGAACCCGAAGGTCTGGGCGACCCATGAGCAGCGGGTTCGACCGTCGGTCGTGTAGAGGCCGGTCTTCTTGCTCCAGAAGACGGAACGGATCAAAGCGGCGATGATGAAGGCCGTCTCTGCAGGCCGGAAACCGGCCGCTAGGGCGCGCAGGGTGCGGCGCGGGACGGGAACTTTCCCTTTCGGGCGCGGGAGCGCGCTGAAGAAGGCCCAAAAACCTTCGAGATCGTCGGCGATGACGATCTGCTCTATGGAACTTGCGAAGGTGATTTCATGGGCCGTGATGGCGACCAGGCCGAGCTCTCTGAGCTGCTTGACGTCCGCCGATAGGTCGCGGTTCGCAGACTTCGAACCCCTACCCCCCACCAGAGCCTTGAGCTCTTGGAGTAGGAAGAGTGGCTCTGGGGCGTCGCCGTAGGCTCCTGAGCAAGCCTTGGCGGCTTCTCGCCGGGCAGCCATTTCATGGGCAGCGAAGTAGATCCGCTGTTGCCGCCGTGAGATGTGTCCGCTGCTTCGCAGCCAGGCCACGATTGCGAGTTCGTGGGTGGATATTGGTCGGTAGCCTCCGGCGATCGCCCGCTGTGTTGTGCGGGTGAAGTCAGTGGTTTGCTTCCGTCCCTGACCCCTCCCCGAGGTCTGTGGATGGATGATTGTCGTCGTCAAGTGCGCCTCCTGTGTGGAGGGTCACGTCTGGGCACAAGTCTCCCTGGAGCCGGACGCACTCCAAGGGTTGACGGTCTCACTGCACAGGTGCTAGGTTGGAAGTCTCTAGTTTCCGCCTAGCCTGGCGCAGTGATCGTCCCCCCCCCCCAGAGAGATCGCCTACAAGGCTCAGAATTGAGGCCTCCCCTGACCGGGTGGCCTTTTTTCGTATCTAAGGGCGTCTTGGGTCCGTGCGCGCCTCCGCTGATCTGTGGTCCCCTGCCGAATGCTGAACGCGCCGACAAATGGGGTGCAGGGAATTCCTGCAAGCCCAAGATGTAGGGATTCTTCAGCTCAATCAAGTCTCGTGATTATACGGGTGGTGCGTTTTAGCGTTCTGGCCAGAACGCTAAAACGCCATCTTGGAATGGCCAGAACGCGTTCTGGCGTAAATGGTCTGGCTATTACGCCAGAACGCCCATTTCTGTGGGTAACCAGAAACAGGGCGTTGACCGGCGGTTTTGAGGCCGTTAGGGTGTTTCTGTCTGGCGAGAACGCTAAAACGCTAAAACGCCACCTTGAGATGGCCAGAACGCGTTCTGGCGTCTATATTCTGGCCATAACGGGATCATTCGACCCCAAAAAACCTGTGGAGAAGTGACATGCAAATAATCGGAACTGGGAACCACAAGGGGGGAACGGGCAAGACGACGACCGCAATTCACCTTGCAGCCGCTCTTGGGGAGCGCGGCCGGAGGGTCTTGCTGATCGACCTGGACGGCAATCTGGGGCTCACTAAGAGCTTTGATGTGCCGACCTTGGTGCAGGGCACCTACCACGTCCTAATGCGTGACCAGGCGATCGAGGATGTGATCCTGACCCCAGAGATGGAGCAGGAGCGAGCGAAGCATCCGGGCGAGGCAATCGACCTCCCTAAGAACGTGCATTTACTCCCCGGGAACCGGCGGTTGGAGAACTTCGACGAAGACCACGCCGGGAGCAAAGGGAAGTACATCGCGGGCTTCGACACGCTGACAGCACCTCTGAAGGAGCTGGAGGATGCCGGGCTCTACGACTACGTCATTCTCGACACGGCTCCGGCGGCGGGGACGCTGACGATCGCCGCCTATAAGAACGCCGACTGGTTCATTCTGGCCACAACGGCCGAGAGCCTTGCCGTAGAGGCCCTGGAACGGTCTCTAGACGACATCATTGAGGCGCAGGAAGTGAATCCGAACCTTGAGGTGCTGGGCGTCCACATGTGCCAGGTTGATCTACGCAAGAAGCTCGAGGTGGCCTACGTCGAGCAGGTGCGTCGCAGCCTCTTGGGCGAAGACGGCGAGCCAGACGGCTTCGGCCTATTCGAGGCCATCGTGCCGATCCGCGCGGTGATTGGCCGCGCGTCAGCCCTGAAGGTGTCGCTCTTCGATTACGACCCCGAGCCGGGCGAAGTGAAGATGGTCAACGAGCTGCGCAACCTCTATCGGAAGCTGGCTGAGGAGGTCGAGGAGCGGATTGGGCAGGACGTCGTAGAAACGCCAGTCGTTGATACCGACCGGAAGCCGCTGACAGAGCCGAGCACGGAAGAGAAGGAGAACGTCGCTCATGGCTAAGGGAAAGAGAAGAAGTGCCGTGGACGAGGTTCAGGGGAGCGATAGCCCCGTTTCGTTGAAGATGCGGGCCCAGCAAGCAGCCGCACGCAAAGCGCGCGAAGAGGATGGTGTCGGGGAGACACCAGAAGTCAGCCCCGTAGCTACACAGCGGAAGCCGCTCACGGGCGAGGAGACAGCCGCTCCGCGCTCCGAAGAGCGCAGACCCAAGGCCAAGAGGCGCGTAATGGGTGCGGCAGGCAACGGCAAGGTCGTTGCTGAGCGGGGCAAGAAGAAGCAGAAGCCCGCGAAACGGATACCCGTGACCGGGAATGAAGGCGACGTCTGGGAAGGGGCTTGCCGAACCATGAGCGCCTGTGTGGGGGCGAAGGTGACCTTCGCCGCCGCAAGCCGCGCCATCTGGTCGATGGTGGTGGAGATCGAAGGCGACCTAGATCGCTTTGAGGCGCCGCAGCTTGAGAAGCCCGCACACGCGGACGCAGTGGCCAACGCAGACTTCGAGGACCAGCTTCGGGGCTTCCTGCTCGAGGTGCTGCAGAAGTCAAAACGCCACTGATGGCGTTCTGGCCATTTCGTTATAGCCAAAACGCCACAATGACGCCGTAGCGCTTCCAGTAGGGCCCCATGAACGAACTACACACACCGAAGAGCTCGGGTGACTGCACCTGGAGCGCACCGGAAAACCTGACTGACGAAGGTCGGTGGGGGAGGGGAGTGTCGTGAGCAGATCAGGGAACAGGACGAATGGGCTGGTTGCTGTGCTTGAGGGCTCTTCTGAGGATTTTGAGCCGTGGGTCTATCCCGGGAGCACCGTGACGCTCTCTGCAGCCCTTGGGAAATACCAAGCACGGGTTGGAGACCGCGTTCGCGGTCAGGAGAGCGAGTTTGATCGGGTGTCGATCGAGATCCCCGATTTCGTGCCAGCCAACCTCGGTGAGTGGTGTGAACCCGACGGTGACGTGGTTCTCGAGTGGGAAGGAGTAAGTAGCTGCATGGGGGTCTTCGTTGAAGCCCGTGTTGAGCCGCTCTCTCCGTTGGAGTCGAGCCCCTTCTTGGCTTCGAGTTCACCGTACGGAGACAAGGTCATCCTAGATCTGAGGAGGGATGTCTTTAGTGCTTTGGATACACGCAGCGCGTGGGAAAGTCATCGAGAGCTTCTCGAGGCGGCGAGAGGCGGAGGGGTGTTGGGGCGTCGAGATCGCGCCCTTTGTGCACAGGCACTGAGCGGTAGCGTCGGTGGGTGGACAGAGAGCGCCGGAGCGGTCTTGAATGGAGTGTTTGCTGGGATCGCTTTTGATGGGGATGGAGAAGGCCGATTCTTTGACTACTTAGTCAAGATGTTCTCGTCTTCGAACACTTGGTTCGAGACCCCATGCAGTGGAATTTGGAAGAGAACCGCGCGGCTTTTTCCGTGGTTAGAGGGCGGCGAACCGGCCTTATCCGCCGCCGTGCAGGTTGGCCCTGATGGTGCGCGTAAGCACCTTACGCGCCTCTTTGGCGCGTGTGGGTTGACGAGAGCCTCCAGCCTCTGGGATGCCTCACGCGTCTACACGTTGAACGACCTTCTCTCCGAGGAGGAGGAGGGGGCTAATGAGGCTGCTTTGGAGGCGTTTCTATATGTGTGGGGTGCCACTGAATTTGACAAGCCCGCCCTTTCTGTGGCACGAAGGAGTGAAGCAACAGATGCGGGAGCCGGAGGCTCCGCAACAAGAGAAAGGGACGGGGCGATCACAGATGCACCCGCAGGAGTAAAGACAGACGTCGTAGTTCGCGAGCCATTCGCGGATGCAAGTGCTGTTGAGATCTTGGCGGCGTTGCAGCCTGAAGTCCCAGACGCAGCCGTGTCACGCCTCACAACCCTCATTCGGGGTGCTCAGACGTCTCCACCGGCCGACAGAGCGTCCTTCGTCGCCGAGTTCAATGAAGCGCTAGATGCGCTGAACCTCCGCATCCGCATTGATGGAGGCGAGGAGCTCGCGCGTTTGAAGTTCATCAAGACCTCTAAAGCGGGAAGTATTCAGCTCGGCCTGTCGGGCCGGAGCCGGGGTTTACGCGGCGTCGAACTCGAGGTTGTTCGTGTGGCAGGGGTCTCGAGGCGGGTGACCCCGAGCCAAACAGCATCTCCGTAGGTCCTTTCTGGAAAGTGCCGTAAGCGATCTCTTGCAATTCTAACCCGCAGGGTTAGAATTGGTTCTCCAACAAACAGGAGAACCCCATGCAGCAAGAGATCCCCCAACAGATCGCAGAGGACACGCTTCGCCGCGCCCGTGCGCTGCTAGAGCAGCCCGGACCGGACGCTAAGGCCGTCCAGGGGGCCAGAGAGAGCGTTCAGGCCTTGGCTCCGACTATCGGCGCGGCGGCCGTCAAAGACGCCCTGCGGGCGATGGAGGGGGCCGATCGACAGCTTCGAGAGCACAGGCTCCGCGAGCTCGGCGACGCCCTTGCCTCAGCCCTCAAACCCCTCGGCCTTCGCCTCGACGTCCACGTCCTCAAGCGTCAGCCGCGCAAGCGCAGCGCGAAGCCGGCTGCCCCCCAGGTAGCAGAGCAGGCGAGCGCGATGATGGGGGGGGAGAGCGCAAAGCCCACACCGACCGCGACCGAAGAGCCCGGTGAGCGAAGCTGCTTCCTCGGGCGGAGGAAGGCTCAATGAAGCGCCCGATCTCCGTCTCTCGCGACGAGAGCGCCAAAGCGCTCACGGCACGTTGGATTCTTGTGCTGTTGTTGGCGCTCTTCGCCTCCGGCTGGTTCTACCACTCCTTCACGAGTGGGGATCGAAGCGGGCAAGACCTCATTTCGTTCATCTTGCTGGGTTTCGTCTACGGACTGCTGCTTGCGGCCTGGGGCCTGCGCGAACTACTTCGCGAGAAGCACCGCTTCGAGAGACTGTGTAGTGAGCTCAAAGGGGTAGAGCTCGGTGCGTTCCTGGCGGAGCGAGAAGGGCAACCAGGGCCGCTGCTCGCGTTGCTGCGCAAGCTCGATATGCAGGCGCGTCGCAGCCCTAACGCTGTTGATGCTGCGACGCTGATTTCGTTGCTTCACCGGCGGCTAAGCCGGACGGCGAAGCTCGTTCAGCGCGTTGGTGTTCTGCTGGTTGCGGGCGGGATGATCGGGACCTGCATCGGGATCGGGGGGATGCTCAGCGGCCTCACCGAAGTCGTCGGCTCATCGGATGGGAAAGGGGGACCGGAGTTCATGCAGGGCCTCTTCGCTCCGCACGGGGGCCCCCTATCCGCTTTGGCCAGCGCCTACAACACGACGTTGCTCGGCATTGGGTGCGGCGGGGTGGTTCTGCGCGCGCTTTCAAACGTTCTCCAGGACGGCGTCGACGTCCTTGCGGATCGGTACGAGGAGTTCATCTGCGTCAATTGCCGCCCGGCCTTCGGCAAGTCATGAGCCGCACCCGAACGAACACCCGCGAAGACGACGACGAAGGCATCTTCAACGACGTCCTCTTCTGCACGATCGGCGTCGTGCTCTTGCTCCTGGTCGTTGCCCTTGTGCAAGTCGGCGTGCCCGAAGTCGCGAAGGGTGAACTCGAAGCGATGAATGGTGAGCTCGAGGCAATGAAGTCGCACCTCGTGGTCGAACACAGAGCACTCATCGCCGCCCAAGACGCAGCGGAGCAAGCGCAGCGACACAGTGCCGAGCTCACGCGCTCCCTTGATGATGAACGCGTGGCACGAGAAGGCCAGCTGCAAGCGAATGCGACGCTGTCTCGCCTTCTCGATGCTCAAGGTCGGGAGAGCAAGCGCCAGCAGCAAGCAGCCAAAGACGCCAAGATTATCCAACGCGATCTCGAGTTCCGCGACACGGACGTCGTGCTGTGTCTTGACGGCACCGCTTCGATGAAGGCGCGCCTGGAGACACTCCAAACAGGCGTATTGGCACTGAGCGAGATCAGCGCACGGCTTGTGAAGATCCGCGTCGGCGTCGTTATCTACAGCGGTCGAGGCGTTCTCGAGTTCCCTCTGACGGAGATCGGCCCAACGGTAGACGGCAAACCAAGCGAGGGAATGAAGAAGCTCCGGGAGTTCATGGAACTCCACGCGATTGCAGTGGAGGGACATGCATACGTCGAAGCCGGTGTGAACGCTGCTCTCGCCATGTTCGGTGCGCGCAGAAACGGCACCAGGCAACACCTTGTGGTGATGGGGGACATGGACCCGCTCGAGGCACACGGCGACGACACGGCAGGGGGAGACGCAAGCGCTCTGCGCGTGATCGCGAGCGTGCAGGAGTTCGCTCAACGCTACGAGGACACGGGCGTCTTGTCGCTGTTCACCGCGAACGGACGGCACACAAGGGACACAAATCAGCGCATCGCGCGCTTCTTCGAGGCACTTGCGAGCAGAGGCAAGCGATCGAAATACACGAACGACCTTTCACAACTCACGGCGACGACCGTCGCAGCCCTCTTCACCCAACAAAGGAGAACCCAATGAACGCCATCACAACTGAAGCCCCCCTCGAGGTCTGGATCGACTTCCCTGAGAGCGAGGCTAGAACATCACCGCCCAGTGAACCTTCAAGTGTTCCTGAGAGCACGGCAGACTTCGAGGTGGATTGGGCCGAGGTCGTCAACCAAGCCCTGCTTGGGATGGCGGTCGGGTTTGCCGTCGGGATGTTCCTGTACGCCACGACCGAGATCGGCCCAGTGGCTTTCATCACGGTGGCTAGTATCGGTCTCTCTCATGCGACACAGCGCGTGCTACTCCTCACGGTTGTCCCTCGTATTTCAGACAGGTGGGTGTGGCCTAGCCTCCTCGGATTCTTCCTTCTCCCCCCGCTCGGCGCGAACGCCGTCGTGATTGGGATCGCGCTCCTAATACAGGGAGCGATCTGATGCGCACGAATAGCATCGCGGGACGTGTCCAAGGTTTCCTAGTAGGCACGCTCCTCATCAACCTCGCGGGCGCGGCCGCGTGTTGGGTCATCGCGACCAAGTACCTCGGCACGTCTGGCTTTGCGGGGCTGTGGGGGATGGGTGCAGTAATCGGCTTCCTGATGGCCAGCACTCAATCGCTGCACCTGTTCGCGCCAAACAAGACCGGTGAGGGTTTCCTGGCGCAAGCAGGGACCGCGTTCATGGGGCTCGTGATGATCGGCTGGATGCTGGGCGTTGCCCTGAGCATGTTCGCCGAAGACAGCGAGAGCTTGATGGCTGACGCCAAGACGATCGCCACCCACGTCTGGCGTGGGATCGAGAGCCTCCTGTCCTGATCTTCCTGACGAACCTTCTGGAGACCCCAATGCATCTGACACTCAAAGACCACCTCGACATGCGCCACGACATGGCGGGGGTGATCGACCGCTCAAAGCAAGCCACAGGAGAGGCCGCGTCGATCCTTCAGCGATCGGAGAGGTTCCGCAGCATCGCGGAGGCGCTGAGCGCCCGGTACGACCTCGCGCTCCTCCGGGCTGGCCCAGAGGGGGAGAACGCTGCGGAAGTCGTTGCTGCGCGCGCCGACCTCACAAGCCAGTTAGAGCTGTTCGTTCGTGCGACAGCGTTCGATGAATCCCGGTTTGCCGGGATCTTCAAGAGACTCGATGAGGACAAGCACGTCTTGGCCGCAACGGAACGCAGGCTTTGCGGAACTCCACCGCGCCGGTTCCTGCGCCTTGCAACACTCGTCGTCACCGCGCTGACCTTGGCGTCTATGGCAGGCTTCCCGGTCATCGCGACACTCGAAACCTGGCTTGGGCTGTAAGCCATGGCGAACCAGCTCCAGAACCAACAAGGCCGCTCTGGCCTGTTCCTGTGGTGCGTCGCCGCTCTCGCGGCGCTCGGCACAGCCCGTTTCTGGGCGACGGGTCAACGTGGCGACGATCAGGCCTGCTTGCTTGCGGCTCTGCTGGCGATCGTCACCGTTCGCAGCTCATGGTTGGGTCTCGTTGCACACGACCAAAAACGCCTCCTGAAGAGGCTTCGACAGACATCAAAGGAGAAAAGCACCGTGCATGGATCAAGCGGCTGGGCAACACGAAAAGACATCAAGGACGCAGGGCTGGAGAAGCCTGGCGGGATCTTTCTCGGCGAGTTCGAGGGCCGGGAGATCTCGTACAAATCCGATCTATCGATGACGATCCTCGGCCCTCCCGGGTCAGCGAAAACCACAGCCTTCGCCACTCAGTTTTTGCTCCGAACCGATCACGACCTCGTAGTTTGCAACGACCCGAAGCTCGAATTGTGGCTGGTCACGCACGCTGACCTTGATCGGCGCGGCTACCGGGTCTTGTTGATCTCGGCCTGGTTTCAGAGCTTCATCGATCAGTTTGACGGCCGCATTCAAACTCACGACGACGGGTTTGATCCGTGCTCGTTCCTCGACCCGAACGATCCGTGCATCATCGACGACACGCGCCTTCTTGCGACGCTACTGATCCCACCGGTAAGCGGTGGGAAGAGCGACGCGACGGGTGATTTCTTCAACGACTTTAGTCGGTCGATCCTCACCGCCTTCTCGTTGCTGATCCTGTCCGAGAAAGGAAGAGTGACGTTGCCGGAACTCCGTTCGAGGATCTTCGCGTCGGAAGGGCAGATCATGGAAGACATCGCCGCGATGCTGGCCTCGAGCGCCTTCTCTGGCGTGCTTGCGGAGGAGGGTTCACGCCTCTACTCGCCGAAGGTCAACGCGCCCAAGGAGTGGTCGGGCGGTCTCAGCGGAGCTATGCGCGCTCTCAAGAGTTTCGATGCGCACGGGCCGCTCGGTCAAAGCGTCCAGAAGGGTGGTGTGGACTTCCGAAAGCTCGGCGATCAGAAGACCGTCGTGTTCTTCGCGCAGCCGCCCGAGAAGATCGAGAGCCATGAGGGCTATGCCTCGATGGTGTTGGTCCTCGCGATGGAGATGATCGCCAGGAACCGGCAGAAGAAGCGCTGCGTGTTCCTGCTCGATGAGCTCCAGAACCAGCCCTCGGCTCTCTTGCCTGTGCTGAAAGGGATCGCTCTCTACAGGGGCTCGGGCATTCAGTTCATCTGTTTGTTCCAATTCCTCGCTGCGCTCAAGCGCCACATCGGTGATAGCTGGCGCGAGTATCTCTCTGTTGATCTGTTTGTCTCCTTGGCTGTGCCTACGGACCCAGAGACAGCCGACATCATCTCGCGCCTTGCGGGGCAAAGCACGGTGCGCGGCACGTCCTACTCGAGCGACGCCGAGGGGCTTGCCGGAGGCGGCCTTGGCGTAGGTGTTGGATCGCAGGACGTCGCACGTGCGCTTCTCACCGCCGACGAAGCGCGCCGGATGGGTCGAGACGAGGCCTTGGTGTTCATGTCGAACCTGCCTCCGATGCGCATCAAGAAGCAGTCCTACTTGGACAACCCGAAGCTGCGCGCAGGGAGCAACCCCTACTATGAATGAGCAAGGTTTTGACGCCGGGCTCTACCGCGCACAGCGGTGGCGTGCTGTTCGTCGTTGGTCACTCCTGCTAGGGAGTTTGCTTCTGTTCGTTGAATGGCATGGCGTGCCTTACCTACGGACGCAGTGGGAGGGTGCCGACCGCCAGAGAATGAGCACAGCACGGTACTGGAGCGTCACGGGCGGCCGTGTCGAGCGTGTGAACGGCATTGCGCCGCTCATCGCACTGTTCCCGCTCGAGCGCTCGGTCGTTAGCTACGGCAAAGAAGCGCTCGAGGACCTGCTCTCCCACCTGGAGCGATGAGATGGCGAACAAGCCTATAGACCGTGTGTCTGCCACAGAGCAGCTTCGCATTGAAGCCCATGAACGCCTCACCAAAGCGCAGCGAGGCATCACAGAGAAGCCCGCTGACCGTGAGGCGCGGGCGGTGTACGTCGAAGCACTGCAGAAGATGCGCGATGCGGCGGATCTGAAGGAGCGCGCCCCAGAGGTGGGAGCGGAGTTTGATCGTGCGCGAAACGGCGTGATCGCTAAGAGGGAGCCGAAGAAGGCGAAAGCTTCTCTATATCTCAAACCACCCGGCCCGTCGCCCATGGGGACGGCGCAATAGCGCCCGCCACTGGTCTCACCGCAGCTTCGCGATGAAGAGCGAGACTACGAAGCCGAGAAAGCCCTGGCAGCGATGCGCATGGCGGTGGAGTTCCGCAAAGCCTCGCGTGACGCCTTCGAGCGCTGAGGAATTTGACGCAAGCCGCCAATTCGTGCAACTATGGGCGATGGCGTTTGCAATGAGACGAGACAACGAATTCGAGCACTGGCTTCAACCCTTTACGGGTGCGGTCATGCTGCCTGGATACCGTCGTCAGCTCCGCAAGACGACGCGCCTCTGGTTTGAGCTTTACTGGCAGTTGTTGGCTCTAGGGTTCACCGAACAACAACTCGCGGACCACGCCCTTGAGTGGCGATGGGTCTCAAAGCTGCCGGATGATCTCGCCCTCGACCAAGCGGTCATGGATCTCGCACGTGAGTGGGGGATTGAGGTGCGGGACGAGTTCGACCCGTTCACCGAAGCCAACCATCCCCGGCACTAGCGCCCACGGTCTTCGTCTCGGCCTTCCTTGCGATCTTGGTCCCGCTGCTTCGCGGCTTCCCGCATCCGATCGAGGGCACTCAAGGCAGTCTTCGTCCGCTCGTCGGCCGCGATCATCTGAGCTCCGAAGCGTTTCTCCGGCGGCAGAGCCTCCATCGCCTTGCGGTGTTCTGTCCAGGCCTGCTCACGTTCAACCTTCCGTGTAGCCCACTTCTCGCGAAGGACAGCCGCTGCGGTGCGGTGCTTCAAGATCAGCTCAGCACGCTCACGAGTGAATCGATGGGTAAGGAGCGCTCTGTCGGCCTGCAGCTTCGCACGCTCAGCTTCAGCGGCACGGTCTCCGGCTGCACGTTGCCGTGCCGCTAGCTCACGCTCTTGACCCTTCTGCGCTTTCTCGAGCTGCATTTTGCGTGCGCCTCGAGACCACAGGACGTTGACGGGGGCCCGAAGCGAGAGCAACGCCTTCAGGGCGTTGATCGCCTGACCTGCGATGTGTTCTTCGCTGCGCTCGAAGGCTGTGGTTGCGACTTTGTGCTCGTAGTAGAGCGTGGCCCAGTCGTCCGTGAACGTGTTCCGAGCGCTGTGCGCCGCACGCGCGATGCGCTCACCCGCGCCCTCACGGAGCTCCGCCTTGCGAAGCCTGTGAGCCTCTGAGAAGTCGACCCACTGCTGCTTCCTAGCGTCCCGTTCTTGCTTCGATTGCTTGGCGAGCGCGGCGTCTTTCGCCCGCTGTTCCGTCCTGACCTCGAGGACAGGCGGTCGGTTGTCGTTCACGCCTGCTTCAAGCTCGTAGACGTCACGAGGCGCGCGCTTCTGGCTCGGGACGCTCTCTCCGCGATCCCGCGCTGCGTTGTTGATCGCACGTTGGTCGACGATGATCCCACCGTTCTCCAACTCGTACTTCTCCGCCCATCTGCTGAGCATCTTGAAGTCATGCCCCGCAGGCAGCATGACGCCGTGTCCTGGATGGACACGGTTCACGACCACGTGAACGTGTGCGTTGTCGGTGTCTTCGTGCGACACCACGAGAACCTGGTGCTCACTCGCGAACTGATCCCGGGCCGCCACGCGCCCAGCTTTTTTATTCCTACCGCCCTTCTGCCCGGCCTTTTCACCGAGAACGGCAAGGGAACCGTTGACGGCCCGCATCATCTCTTCGCGGCTCACCTCCTGCCACTCAGCCCAGGAGAGTGTGTAGTGCAAGACGTGGTTCTTGGACTTCCTTCCGGCGTTCGAGATGCCCGCCTTGTCCTTCAAGCGGGCTTGATCGAGCGCCGTGGCTGCCATGACCTTGGCGGCCATCATGGGCCTACGTGTGGCGAGGTTCTGGGTCTCCGTCCAGCCCACGCGTTCGGGGTTCTCTTGGCCTTTGCTTCCCTCCATGAGGTAAGCCACGAGGCCCCGGAAGGACTTGCCTTGCTTGGTTTGAACGACACTAATCATCGTCGATCATCACCCTCTCAAGGCAGCCCTCGATCTGGTCGCCGAGCTCGCGGATGCGAGCGACGACGGCTTCCCACTCCACTGCCGCACGGCGGTTGGTGTGGGAGGCGAGGGCGAGCTGATTGGCGTTGTTTCCGACGCTACTAAGCTCGAGGCCGAGCGTGTTGAGCTCACTGATGAGAGCCGCTGTCTGCCTCTTGGCAGGCGGCGCGTTCGCGAAGTCGAGCATGCGGCGGACAAGGCCCGCCTCGCTCAGACCGGCTGCTTCCGCCTCTGTGCGGAAGTAGTCGCGGGAGAAGAGCTCGGCGGCATCGACGCCGCGCTTTTCGAGCGCTGAGATGAGCGCGGGAGTGGACTGGGAGCGGGAAGCAGAGGCACCGAAGCCAAGGCGACGACGAACGAATTCCGCTTCGCTAACGCCGTTCAGGCGAGCCTCGTGGCCGAGAGCCTCCTTCTCGGCCATGGTGAGGTCGGCGCGCGTTGAAGCGAGGCGCTGTTCGTCGGGTAGCTTCTTCGGTCTGCCGGCCTTCCTGGTCATTTCCTTTCCTACTACCCCCGCATCCAACGCCGGTTGCGTTGGCCGTCATTCAAGGGGTGGAGCCCTTGACGCGCATCCAAACCGCGCAGGGTTGGGCCAGATCCACCGAGGAAGCGGTGGCCGTATCCAAACCGGAGGGTTGGTCGTCGCCAGGGTCGAAACCCATGGCGCTCATCCAATCCGCGCAGGGTTGGTCCGCTCCACCGGGACACGGTGGCCTCATCCAATCGGGACGGTTGGCTGGTTCCAAGGGCAGCGCCCTTGCCTGACAAAGCATCCCTCGAGGGATGCGACTCAGGCCGTCGCACATACAACCGGCAGCCGAAGGCTGACCCGGTGATGCGACGGGGCTTCGTTCGGGGGGGCAACCCCGACCAGACGGCCGCAGGCCGCCGCGCAGCGGTATTTTTCGGTACGATAAATATATCTGGCTCCTCGTTGATACTCGGAATTTGCCATAACGGGCTTCATATGTCAAATAGGGGCACCTAAGGGCCATGATCCGCCGCCTGAACCGCCCTGCTGTCGGGCTCTTACAGGCCGCTCTACCACTCACGGTTGCCGTGGTGTGGACGCCAGGCACCCGACGACGCTCTTCGCGTCTTGGTCGGGTTCGCACTGGCGAACTTGCTCCCCTCTGACGCCCTGCAGTCGCAGGTCGGGGGAGCTCCATGAACAGAGCACGTCCGCGCTAGCGACGTCCAGCCCCGCCGTTCCTGCCTCCTCCGAAGGCTGTGGACAAGCCCGCCCGATCTTCTCGCGGAAAGAGTGACGGTTCGAAGCTCGTCGTACGTTCAGTGATCTGGAAGCGGGGCAGTAGGAGAAAAAGACGGCCCACCAGGTGGCGGCAGACCGTCAATCCCGGGGCCTAGTGCTCCGAAGGCAGGTAGAGGGTCCAACCCGCGCCATTGAAGCCCGCCCAGATGTCGATTTCCCGCAGAGGGAAGTCGGTGAACGGGATCTCTTGCGTGATGAAAGGCGTCTCGCCCTTGTCGGCTCGTGCCGTCAGCACAGCGCCCGGGTCCGTCACCTTGAGGTGCCAGAACTGGAGGGTCTCCAGCCGCTCGTCCTGAGCGATCGCGGCCCGCATCTCCGGGCTCCCGAAGTAGCTGGCGATCGCATCGATCAGCCAGAACGCCCCGGCTTCTTCCGCCAAGTAGTGAACGCCCTCGGTGTAGACGACGCTGCGACTGAACGGGTGCCGGATGAACTGTTCCGAGCCCGTGAAGCGCTGCAGGTTCTCGAGAAGCTGCTCGGGTGTGAGGGTTTCTGTTGGTTCGTTCGCCATGGTTTCTCTCCTTCGTTGGCAGTTGATATGCCTGGGAGAGGGCATGGCCTGAGCGAAGGCGAACAAGGGTTTGGCGCGGCCCACAGCGCAGCGAGGACTCGGGCCCTTGTGAGAACCGCGCCCATGCGACGATCAGGTCTTCTTCAACTCTGCCACCGAAGGAGGGAGCCGCTTAGCTGGCAAACAGAACGGCTCCATCACGAGACCGTGCTAGGCGGAAGGATTTCCGTCCGCAGGCCCAGCCTTCGGTGATGCAGAGGTCGCAACACGAAGAACGGTGAGCCCACCATATTCAAGATGGCGGAACACGGTCCGAGCAGCGTCGACTGTGACTGGCTCTTCTCGGCCTTGGAGATTCTTCAAGTACGTAGTTCGGTCGTACTTGGCACCACCCTCGCGGCTGGTGCCGTGGATCAGACGAAGATAGAGGTGGTAGTCAGCGATGCTCAGGTTGAAGGGCAGTCGATACACGACCTTCGTGTACTTCCCTCTCGTGAGCCCGCCTAGCGGCTCGTCCTGCTTCCCTTGAAGAGCCACCGCTCGAAGCATGTGGGCTGCGAACATGTTCGACTCTGTGCCTGTCGCCTGCATGATCCGTTTCCCACGGAATCGCACTGCGAAGCGCACCAATGGTCCGTGCTTGCTCTGGACAAGGCCGACGCCGTCGTGCTGGTAGAGGTAGTGGAACTCAAGACCACCAGGAAGCATGTACCACTGGCTTCCAAACTTGGCGTCGAACTCCGACTTGGTGAAGTCCTCCACAAGTCGAAGCTTCCCTGTCTGCGCCAGAACATGCTCCGCTGAGAACAGCCCCCAGACGCCACGCTGCTTGAGGGCGAAGTAGAGAGGGAGCCCCAAATCCTCGGCCACCGCCATGCACTTCTTCACTCGACCGGTGCCCAGCTTGAGCAGATCTTTTTCGCTGCTCTTCACTTCGATGAGCAGCTTCTCGCCGGAGTGCAGCTGTACAAGGAGGTCTGGCGCTGCGGTCCCAGTCAACTGCGGGGCCCCTTCCTCGAACGGGATCAGGTGCTTGCAGGACCGCAGGAAGTGCAGGATGAGAACGAACTCGTCTTCATTCCGTAGTCCCTCGAGCCGCCGATCCAGATCAACGCCGTCGATGCCGAGCTCACGGGCAAGCTCTTCTTGCCGCTTCACATCGAGGTAGGGGCAGATGTTCTTGAAGGCCGTGATCTTCTCGATCTCGGGTACGCTCATCAGAGAACGATCCTCTCGACTTCGTCGAGCGTCGCCTCTTGGCGGCGTCTGTCGTAGAGCTTCGTCGTGCGCGGTGAAGCATGCCCCGCCATGAACTGCGCGTGCTCTAGCTGGCCGTCGTTCTTCAGATAGGCCGTGATCCCAGTCGCCCGAAAGGTGTGGTTCGTGAACTGATCGCCAAGGCCTGCGGCCTTGCAGCGTCTCTTGACCATCGCGAGCGCTTCGTTCCGGTGGAGCCGGTTTTCAGTGAAGCCGTTCCGGCGTCGATTGATCGTTCGGAAGAGCGGGCCTTCGGTTTGACCGAGCGCCTCGAGGTAGGCCTCGAGGTATTCGATCACGGTGTGATGAGCGGGCATCTGCTGCTCGCGGCCGCCCTTCTCCTCAAAGCGAAACATCATCCGGCGACCGACCTGGAAGTAGTCCTCGAGGTCGAGGCCTACGACCGCGCTGACGCGGGCGAAGGTGTAGACCATCGTCCCCAGGAGGGCGCGATCGCGAAGACCGATCAGCGTGCTCGGGTCGATACTCTCGAACAGAGCACGGGCGTCGAAGCCCTCAAGAACCGGCGTCTTGCCGGTCGTCACGACGTGTTTCGGTCCGCGCACGTCGAGCGCAGGGTTCCGGGGTAAGACCTGGCGCACCACGAGGAAGCTTCCGAGCATCCTGATCGCGGCCAGGTGCTGCTTGATCGTCGGTGTGGAGTAGCCCTTGGGCGGCTTCGCCGCCGGGCTTCCCATCCACTCGACGTAGGCGGAGACGTGAAACGCCTCTACGGCCTCGAGCGTGGTTTCGCGCTCGTCGAGCCACGTCAAGAAGCTCCCAACGGCCCGCATGTAGGCCGCGCGGGTGTTGGAGTTCCTGATCTGGGCGGTGAAGAAGTCGAGGAAGGCCTTCTGGCCCTCGTTACCCAGTCCGGCTGCCGCCGGGGGCAGTAGGAAAGAAGAGGTGGGCTTCGCGGGCAGGTGTTCGGTCATGAGGGCCTCTCGGTCTGTTGTGGCCGACCGGCACGTGTGGGCGTGCGATCGACCCCCCCCACTGTATAGCATAAACGACGTTATGCAATACATTCAATCCCGATGGGGGACACACTATCCACAGGCCCTCAAGGAAGGGCTTGCTCCGAGCCGAAAAGGGTGCTATCGTGATATCATGGCTCAACTAATCGTACGCAACCTCGAAGACGACGTCCGCGACAAGCTCAAGCAGCTTGCCGGGGATCACGGTCGTTCTATGGAGGAAGAAGTGCGTGCGATCCTGCGCGAAGCTGTGCTTCGCGCGAGCATCGAGCCACAAGGCAAGCTGGGCTCACGCATCGCGGCACGTTTCAAAGAGTGCGGCCTCGAGCCCGGCGAGATCACCGAACAGAAAGGCCAGGCCGCGCGCCCGGCTGAGTTCAAGCCGTGATCATCCTCGACACCAACGTCATCTCTGAAGTGATGCGGGCCGAGCCCGACGAAGCCGTAGTGCGGTGGTTCGACCGTCAACCCGCAAGCTCGGTCTGGACGACGTCTGTCACCATCTACGAGATCGAGTTTGGACTTCGACGCATGGCCGAAGGCAAACGGCGCAACACCCTCGAACGATTGTTCCGGGAGCTCATCTCTGAGGAGCTAGGTGGCCGCATCCTCTCTCTCGACGCTGAAGCCGCGCTTGCTTCGGGCGCTCTCGGCGCGGCCTTGCAAGCCAGTGGGAAGAACGTCGATGTGCGTGACGTGCTGATTGCAGGCATCGCCCGCGCACGTCAAGCGACGGTGGCCACGCGCAACGTCTCGGACTTCGAGAACTCTTGCCAGGTCCTCAACCCCTGGGAAGACGCCTGATGGAAGACAGCGAAGAGCAGAAGGTTGAAGCGCTACGCGCTGCATTGATCGAAGGCGAAGAGAGCGGCGGCGCAGGCCCTCTCGATACGGAGAAGATCAAGCGTGACGCTCAAGTCCTGGCTGGTCTCCCCCCCACCATGGACGAGTGAAATTTGACAGACGGCCTCGATATGTCGTATCGGTGTCGGATGTACGGAACACTCGAAGGAAGAACAAACGGCTCCACGCTCTCGATGCGTTGGAAGGCGGCAACGAAACCAACCGCGCCAAGGCGCGGGGGTCCTAGCAACCGTCCCGGCCACAAGCCGAAGTTCAGACCAGCAGCGCGGCCGAAGTTCCGCCGCCGCTTCGCGCGGCCGAAGCGCTGAGGACCCGGCATCCCGGTCGAGCCCCCAGGCTCACCCTCTCTTATGCAGCACCGCCCTTCTCGAGGTCAGTCTTGTCGGTTTGACGTAGATCGCTGACGCGGTCGTAGGCGCGGGTGGCGAGGTGCGCGATCCGAAGGAGCTCGGAACCGCTGAAACTGTCGCTGTCGTGGTAGTTCCCGCCGTCGTCCTTGTAGGTGCGGGTGAGACTGACGGTGTAGAAGGCGCCCTTCTCGCCGAAGTTGCTCCAGATCGTTGCCTTGAGGCTGCCGTCTCTGAGTGTGTCGATGGGTTTGTTTGTCATGCCTAGTTTCCTTTTGTTGGCGGTTGATGTGCCTGGACGAAAGGCGCGGCTTCGAACGATCAGCGCAAGGGTTTGGCGCGGGCAGGAGCGCAGCGACAACGCGGGCCCTTGCGCTGTGAGTGACCGCGCCAGGATCAGCACGAACTCAATCCGCCATTCGATGAAAGGAACGGCCATGACGCTCCCCCATCACGGGCCACCTCAGAAGGCCCCCTCTTCGATCTGCCGCAACGCGGCGCGGACCGCAGGTTCGCAACCGCCTCACCACGAGCACATTTGACGAACGGCGGTGTTCTGTGCCATCAATGGACGATGTTCAAAGGACGAAACAAGAGAAGCGCGAAGCGCGCCCCCTACTCCCGGCAGAGGTTTCTCTGCACGGCTGGAGAGTGGCGGTTCTGTCAGAAGCTTGAGGAAGCCGTCGGGGATCGCTTCACGGTGATGATGCAGGTTCGCGTGGGTTCGATGCTTCGCTGCGACCC
>JAZGFI010000024.1:0-12556 GCA_036479435.1 Planctomycetota bacterium
TGTCGCGGTAGGGACCTCGGTCACCCGAGGCCCCCCGCACAGATCCCAGCGAGCGGAATTATCGCACTGGGCTCCTGCCTTAGGTAATGACGCACAGGCGTTGTTCCGGGTAGGGGTGGAAGATTTCCGGCCATGGAAGCCACTTCTTCACGATTCGGTTCATCCGTTTCCAGTGGAGGCGTGTCTTGTGGCTGCGCCGTCGCAAGACGGTTCGCCAGCGATTCGTGATCTCATCACGAAACAGCCTCATGGAGTAGTGATTGCCGGGCACTCCGTAGTACCGGTAGTGTCCAAGCAATACGGATCTTAGCCACGCTCCGGTCTCTTTGATCGGAGCGTGCATGCGCGTTCGCAGGTCTACTGCCATCTCTGCCAGTTTCTTGCGCATGCGCTTGCTAATCGTGCGACGCGTCACCTTAAAATTTCCATGCCTCGTCTTGTCGCAGATATGCGTAAAGCCGAGGAAGTCGAAAGTTTCAGGCTTTCCCTCGCCACGCTCCATGTGATTCTGCGCCGCAAATCGGCCGAATCGGATGAGGCCTGTCTTATCAGGGTGCAGCTCCAAGGAAAATTCCTTAAACCGTACCTTGAGGTCTGCGAGGAATTTCATGGCATCGCCTTTGTTTTGGAATCCCACGACAAAATCATCAGCGTAGCGGACGATGATCACGTCCCCTGTCGTTTTCCGATTCCGCCATTGGTCGGCCCAAAGATCGAAGACATAGTGCAGATAGATGTTCGCAAGCAGTGGACTAATAATCCCTCCTTGCGGCGTTCCTTCTGCGGCCTTCGACACCTTGCCCTTTTCCAGCACGCCAGCATTCAGCCACTTTTTAACGTGTCGATGGATTCTCTTGTCCGAAATCCGGTGCTCGATGAATCGCAGTAGCCATTCGTGTGATATCGCATCGAAAAATCCCGCGATATCAGCGTCGAGCACCCAGCTTACTTTTCTCCGACGAAGACCGACCGAGACCGCGTCCAGCGCGTTGTGCGCACTGCGGCCGGGACGAAAACCGTAAGAGAAACCTCGGAAGTCATGCTCATAGATAGCGTTCATCACTTCGACCGTAGACCGCTGGACGATCTTGTCCTCCAGCGCTGGAATTCCAATCGGGCGAGCCCGACCAGCGGCCTTAGGGATGTGCGTTCTACGAACCGGCTTCGCTCGGTACGCTCCGCGCTTCAATCGCTCCGAAAGGTCATGAAGGTTGGCCTCCAGATCCTCTCGATACGAGTACCATGTCTCACCGTCGACCCCCGCAGATGCTTTTCGCTTAAGGGCGAAAAACGATGACCGCAGACGGTTAACGTTGTAAACGTGGTGCCAGAGCGTCGTAAACTTCTCCACCTCTCCTTTTCGCGCCACCTGTCGTATTCGATCCAACGCAAGTTGCAACTCGTCCTGGTCCTGAGTCCAGAAGCTGCTTTGTTGGCCCGAATTCCCCTTGGCCAAATCCCTTTCCTCCACCGACTCCGCCGTGGATGGCGCGCCACCCACTTTGTTCGCCAGCTTCTTAGGTACTACGGATTTGTCCGACTTCCCGCCTTCGTTCACCACCATCGTGCCCCCTTGGGGTTCAAAGTGCGGACCGGCAGAGTAAACTCTGCTGGCCAAAGACGGGATCTCCCGATTCCCGCGCAGAAAGCGTCTGTCCATGCATGGGGTCTAAGACCCCGCGGGGTTCTAAAGTCGCTTGCCAATGCGCGACCCTCGATGTTGCGTTCCGAATCACCGTACGTCGTCCGCACCCCGAACAAGATTTCGTGGCTCAATACCCAGCCTGGACTTTCCCCTGTCAACGCTTCGCCCTCGGGCGCGATCGTTACCACGCTCCGGCTGCCCTTGCGGGCGAGGGCGCATGACTCGGGGCCACCACGGGTGGCTAACCCTTTAGTGTAAGGCTCTTTCATCCTCTGCTTTCTGCCGGTTTTAATCGGCGCATCACGGAGTCAGACTAAATTCTCCCGCTTTTTTAGGTCTGACCTAAAAAAGCGGGAGAATTTAGTCTGACGCCGTACGGTTAGTTTTTCAGCATTTTCTCGAGGCGGTCTAAGCCGCGCTCGACGTCGGCGTAGGGGGGGCCGAAAGAAAAACGCATCCAGCTTTTGAAGGGGCCCGCTCGGTCGTCGCCGCGGATCTTGCCGGGATTGATGTCGAAGAAGGGACCAGGCACAGTCATGACTTTTTCTTCAAGGGCTCGACGGTAGAAGGTCTCCGCATCGTTGAAGGGCTCTGGCAGTTGGTCAAGGCAGCCAAAGACGTAAAACGTGCCGCGTGACTCGTTGGCAAAGGTCACGCCCATTTTGCGCAGTCTATCCACCATCAAGTTGCGTTTTTTCGCGAAGTTCACGCGCACAGCTTGCGTTTCGCGGTCGGCACGATCTGCTTCGAGGACCCCGAGTGCGGCGCGCTGGACCACGCGACTCGGGCCACCATCGAGCGAACTACCGGCGGTGACGAAGCACTCAATCATTTCTTTCGGACCGAGGACCCATCCCAAGCGCCAACCCGGATAACGAAAACACTTGGTCAAGCCGTCAAACAACAAGATCGGATCGGCGTTCACGTCTTCGACGAAACTCGCGACACTCACCGCTTCTGCACCCGGCCCGCCGTCATCACCGTAGATGAAGTGCGAGTAAAACTCATCGTGCAAGATGGTTAGATCCCGGCGACGCGCCACGTCGGTCCAGGCCTTTAGGTGCTCGCCACTAACCACCGCACCGGTCGGATTGCAGGGGTTGCTGATCAAAAAAGCATCGAGGTCGAACTTGACGGCAGCCTCGTCCAAAGCCTTCGCAGAGAGGCTGAAACCCTCCTCGACCTTGGTCATAAGAGGGATCGGCTCACAACGGTGCATGTGCGCCTCGAGCATATCCTCGTAGGCGCTATAGTCCGGCACTTGATAGGCAATCTTGCCCTTACCGAGCGCAAAGACCGCTCGGGACAAGGCGAGTCGACCTCCCGAGGCTACGGCGACGTTCTCGGCCGTGTACTGCGATGCCTTGCCTTGGCGAAAAAGGCGGTTGTAGTGAGCGGCAATCTTTTCGCGCAATTCCTGCGTCCCGTGAATAGGACCGTAGGCGTGATCTTCGGGCTTGATCGTAAAGTCAGTCCAGCGCTCTGGCGCACCCTCCATCTCACCAACCTCAGGCTGGCCTTGGCCCAAGTTGATCCAGTCCGGGTGACCGTTCCAAAAGCCAAGTTTCTCGGCGTCGGCCACTACGGCGATGACCCCCATATAGGGCAACAAGCGAAGTCCGTGGCGACGTGTTTCTGAAGTCTGAGCCATTCTTTTTTCCGTTTTGGTCTAGTCGTGAAGCCGAAGTGTATACCGATGGCCGACCTGGCGTCGACGCCACCGCATTTTCGATATTAGTAGCGCCGAAGGATGCCCTCTTCGAGGAGGCTATCAACGAAAGACCTCAGGACCGCGGGCTCGGCCCCAAGATCTTTTGAAAAGGCATCAAAATCGCTGGCGGGCAAGCCACCTTGTGTTCGCGTTAAGAGCAAGGCCACGCCCGGTTCCAAGACCTCGATAGACACCTCGGGGAAAGTGAAAGCAGACGGCGTCTCACATTTTCGCAGTAAGAGCTTCTCGCTGGCTTCATCGCCAGTCGGGGGCGCGGGGACTTGGGTTTGGACTTGGTCAGCCGGAATTTTGATCGCGGCTTCCAGAGAGATTTTGAGCGCCGCGGCCCAAGCGGCCGTACCGTCCGGGAACTCACCTAAGCGTGCAGAGCCATCGAGAATGACACCCGGCCCTCTAAGCCCTTCGCGCATTTTTGGCAGCTCACGCCGGTGAAGCGCCATCGCGCCTTCAAGTTTCAAAAGCAAGCGCGTTGCGGGCAATTCCATCGAGTCTAGTTGTCGCGCGGAAAAGGAAACAAAGGCGAGGGGAAGGCTCTCATCGCGCATGATCGCGTCGTGAAACTCCGTCGATGAAAAAAAGCCCTTTCCAAGACTGTGCCCCTGTCGATCCGCCATCGTGGCCGACAGAACAAACTCCTTCAAGATGTTGCCCAAGCACTGAGTCCGGCGACGGTTGTTCTTGTCGGCCGCGACCGCGCGAGGATCGACCTTTTCGAACAAGCTCCATTCAACATCGCCAAACGCGGCTACGGCATCACACTCGCCGGCGATGACGCGCGCGGCAAAGCGATGGTCGAACTGCATGCGAAACAGCACCCGTTGTACGACACGATAGTTCACTACGGTGAATCGCCAGCGACCAAGGGAAACGCATCGGCGAGGCGGCCGAAGATCGGTAAAACTTCATCGATTCGATTGTGTTCGCACTCAAAGGCGACGGCTTTAAGGTTCGTCGATCGCGCCAAAGCCAGCTCGAAGAGTTGCCAGGATGCCTCTAATATCTCGACGCCATGATCGTCTTCGAAAAAAGTGCGGCCCTGAAAATCGAAACTGCTTCCGCCAGCGATATGCAGCTCGGTCACGCGCTCCCAGGGAAAGCCGTCGACTCCATCGGTCAAGTCGAAACCCATCACTTTTTGGTAGACACAAAGGTGGGATACGTCGAGCAACATGCCGGTGTCCGCTTGTTCCAGAAGCTGGGCAAAGTAGTCCAGCAGGTGGAGGTCACCCAGATAAAGGTGCGCCGGCGGGTTTTCGGGCAGAACTTCGAAACCGGTGGCAGCTCTAATCGCCCGCACGCCGCGCGCCATCTCAGCGGCTGATTCTGTACAGAGAATGGGAGGCATCAGCGTACCGTGCCCATGATCACGACGACCGATATGCCACAAGCCAGCATCACCGCAAAGCCAATGCGCTTTCAAGTCCGTCGCGAGCGTCGCCGTCTCGGCGAGCCATGCCTTCGGCAAATCGTCAGACTCTTCGAGATTGACGTCGAGGAAATGGTAGGTCGTCGGCAGGCCCTTCTGAATCCACTCCAAGGTATCGAGGTCAACGCCCCGCTCGAGGTCGCAGCCAACTTCTAAGAAATGAACTAGATTCGAGTGCTCGCGGGAAAGCCGGTTGATGTCGAGGCCATCGCTGCGAGCGCCGAACTCAGTTGAAATACCAGTACCGAGCCGGGGTAGTTTTTGGGCTCGACGCAGAAAATCCAAGTTAACTTCGCCTTTAGTCACCATCAGCTCGACACGCGGCTTCGCACCCAAGGCACCGGCTTGGCGTCGGCGAGAATCGCCGGCGGCAAGGACCGCGTCGCGCGTTCGATATCGGCTGCGAATATCTGACCTACAGATTCAGCTGCCGCTTGAACCAAGTCGCGATAACTCGCGGGCACAATGTCTTTTCCCTGTCGAGGGTGATCGACGCGCAATTCCTCAAGGGCCGCGTAGGCCACGACCGGCGCGTCGGTTTCAACATCCAATAGGCGATCGCCGACTTCGATACGTTCGTAGCCAATCTCACGGCGGTCGAGCCGAAACAAATCCTCGTGAGTTACGGCAAACAAAATGCCCGGAAGATGACTACCCGGCGCCTCATCGATATCGAGATACAAAAGCCGTTCGGGGAATCTCAAACCACCGGCATAGTTTTGCACCGCGAAACCGTCGTTCACGGCGGCGGCGCGATAGGCCCGACGAAATCCGTCCAAGCGGCAAACGCGAGCGGGACCCTCGTAGCGACGGCCGAGGCTGGACGAGAGGCTCTCACGTGACAACAGAGCCCCGTAGGCGAAAAGCCCAATCTCGTGGTCTTCAATGTGAATTCGACTTTGGATGCTAATCTCCTGTCACCCACCAAGGGCACAATGCCTTGGTTTCAGGCAAGGGGGACTTGTTTCCAGCCCGGCCTTAGACCTGGCGAAGGCCGCCCGGTCCGAATTGTCCTACGGCGCTTTGGTAACTCAGACTCCATGCACTCAGCCCTTCCGGATCATCACGACGAACGTGTCCGGCAACAACTGCTCAGCACATTCGGCCACGATCTGCTGCGAGCAGGCCAACAGCGTGCTCTCGCGCCGATCTTGGATGGCCAGGACACGATTGTCGTCATGCCCACCGGCAGCGGCAAGTCCTTGTGTTTCCAGCTACCCGCCATGATAGACGAGGGACTGACGCTCGTCATCTCTCCGCTCATTTCGCTCATGAAGGACCAAGTAGACGGGCTGCGTGCCCTGGGCGTGGCCGCCAGGGCTTGGAACAGTCAGTTGAGCCGTGAAGAGTCTAGCCAGGTTTGGAATGAGCTCTTAAGCGGCGAACTGAAGTTTTTGTACTTAGCTCCCGAAAGGCTGGGCTCGAGTTCGTTTCTTAACGCCATTGAGAATCTCACGATCCGCTACGTCGCCATCGATGAAGCTCATTGCGTTTCTCAATGGGGCCACGACTTTCGCCCTGACTATCTGAAAATCGCGAGCTTTTTGGATCACATCGGTCGCCCGCAGACCTTGGCGCTCACCGCCACCGCCACGCCCAATGTCCGAGAAGACATCGCGAGGCAGCTTAAGCTGCGCGAACCCGCCGTCATCGTCACCGGTTTCGATCGCCCGAACTTGTCGTTTGCGGTGACAAAATGCCGCAGTAATAGCGAGCGCAGCGCCCAGCTTTCGCGAGAGCTTAAGGCCGCCCCTCCTAACGGAGCCACCATCATCTACGTCGGCAGCCGAAAGAACGCCGAGAGTGTGTCGAAAGATCTGAACGAACAGGGCATGATATGTGGCTGTTACCACGCTGGTCTTCCGACGGCAGATAGAGAGCGCGAGCAAGATCGATTCATGTCCGGCGCTATCGACTTGATCGTCGCCACCAACGCTTTCGGCATGGGCATCGATCGCCCTGACGTTCGCCTCGTTGTGCACTGGGATCTTCCCGGCAGCCTCGAGGCTTATTACCAAGAGGCTGGCCGCGCCGGGCGCGACGGCGAAGAATCACGCGCGGTTATTTTGTTCAGCGAAGCCAGCCTTCGCCTCCACGAGTATTTTCACTCCATCGCGCATCCGCCGGATGAATTCGTGCTGCGGACCTTTCATTACTTCCGCGAAAGCCAAGAGTGCGGCGAAGTCGAGACCCGGGATACCATCCGAGAACGCGGCGCTGACAACCGCGAAGCAAATCTTTTGGGAGCCGGACTCAACCGGCTCCAGGTACTGGGCTTTCTCAGTCGCACGCAGCACGAAGGCGTCGTCGAGCTAGTTCGAGACGATGCGGACGCCCTGATTTCGGCTCTCGCCGACCCCGCCTTTCAACAACGAGCTGAATCCGATCGGCGCAAGCTCGACGCCGTCGCGGCCTACGCCCGCAGGCGGCGATGCCGTCGAAATGCACTCTTGGCCTGGTTTGAGGCCTTAGAGGACACGGAAAGCTGTGGCCGTTGTGACGTCTGCACGAGTCACGAAGGCGAAGGCCGCAACCTGGACGACAGCGAAACGGAACTACTTCGCAAAGTCCTAAGCGGGATTGCCCGCGCTCGCGGCTACGCCGGCCGCAACAAGATCGCCTTAATGCTGATTGGTTCGGCCGCGAAAGAAGTCCAAGGAACTTGGCTCCAAAACCTCTCCACTTTTGGACTTTTGCCCGAGCTAAACAAAGCAGGGTCCCTCGCCTGGATTGACGCCGCCGCCGATAGCGGTCTCGCCGAAGTCAGCGGTGATCGCTATCCGGTCTTGGCGATTTCGACGCTGGGAATCAAGGTGTTGAAAAGTGAGGTAGTGCCTCCGACCTTCGGGTGGCCCGCGCCGAAGAGTACTCGTTCTCTGAGAAAATCGACGGCGCAACGCAACGGCTCTAGTCCCGACTCCGTCGTTATCCTAGATGCTGTGGGCGAGCGCCTCAATGAAAAGTTGCGCGCCTACCGCAGCGAGACCGCGCTCGCGGTAGGCCAGCCCGCCTACATCGTGTTCCCCGATCGCACACTTCGAGACCTCTTAGAAAAGCGACCGCGCAGCGACGACGAGCTGGAGGAAATTCACGGATTTGGGCCCGCTCGCCGCGAGCGCTACGGCCCGTCAATCCTCGCCATCATCGATGAAGAGGATGGCTGACCCTGTCAAGAGTTCCGCTTTCGAAGCTCGAAGCGAGAGCTCTTGATCTTGTGCTTCTCTTCGGGTTTGGCCGAAGCACGGTGGCTAACCTCGACAATCATCCGACCGGGCTTATCGCCCTTTTTGTACTCGAGCCGAAACGCACGATCGGCTTTGTAATCCAAGTTTTCAAAAACCACGCCTTGGTCCGTCAGCGATATCGATGTGTAGATGTAGTGCATGGATTTGTCACCAAGACCCTGCCGCATCTCCAGCTTTAGGGCGCCCGATTTCAGCTCGACGATTTGGAGAAATTCCTGGTGGAAGGATGCCTTGCGGCCGTGCATCTGGCTCATGCCGAGGATTCGGCCTCCACGAGGCCGAGACCAAGTCTCATCGATATGAAGCGGGCGACCGTCGGATCCGATTTGAGCTTCCCAGCCCCCGGCCATCCAGCTTAGCCGCTTCACGCCGGAATCTTTGCCGCGTTTGGCCCTTGAGACCGCTTTGACCGCCCCTTCACCCTGCGGCCTCGAATCTTGGACTCCAGCGCTGCTCAAAGCCGCTGCCAAACCCACCCCAAACTGCCGTCGACTGACCGTCATGAAAAAGTTCTCCTGGTTCTTAGACCTTCTCTTTTACCTCTCGCAAGTGAGATCGTCCCCATCATTGACCTTGTTTTCGAACTGACCGGGAAGGATTTCTCCATGAAGAGTCTGAATCAAAGCCTGATACTCCTGTGCGCTTTCGCCATCACAACGGGGGCTTTCGCACAGTTTCCGCAGAACCAAGCACCAGATAGAGCACTAGAAAGCGAAGCCACGATCCAGCAACGCCTACTGGGTCAGTTTCTTTTTCGCAGTACCGATCTCAGTTTGGACGGCAGTCAAAGCTGCGCAACTTGCCACCGCGAAGACCGATCCTTCACGGATGGCTTAGTGGAACCACCCGGGATCCTCGGCACCGGTGGCGGCCGCAACACCCCGACCTTGATTGCCATGGCCCACGTCAGCAAGTTTCCTGGCCCCACGGTTTCGAAGAAAACTCGCAGCCTGGTAACCAAAGTCATGACCCTCGAGGAGCGCTGCCTCGCCCCCATCGAAAACCCGCTTGAAATGGCGTCTTCGCTCAAGTCCGTTCTCGTGAAACTGCGCGGCATTGAGGGCATGAAAGCCAAGTTCAATGCCGCCTTTGGCCAGGCCTCGCATGGTGTCACAGAGGCCCGCCTCGGCAAAGCACTGGCCGCCTACGTTGCAAGCCTCAAGCCACGGCAGACAAGGTTCCACCGCTACCTCGCCGGCGACACCAAGGCCCTGAGTGAGTATGAGCGCCACGGGTACAGCACCTTCATCAAGAACGGCTGTGGCGCTTGTCACCATGGGATGGGACTCAGCGATGGCCTCATGCATGTCGCTTTTGTGCCCAACAGCCGCCGCGCGTTGCGACAAGTTACGCGGGCGAACGAAATTGCCTTCCAGGCCCGTGCCGAGCAAGGGGCACGATCATTGCGTCTTCCGCAGGGAGGCTTGGCTAAAAAGCTCTTCGATAGCCTGCCAGTGCGGAGGCAGGGAGGAATGTGTGGGACGCCGAGCCCCCAACGCGGAGGATACGGCGGCGGCACGACGCCGGGCCAGGCGATTGAGATGCAGACTCTCACCTTGTGGGATGTGAAGCGAACAGCACCGTATTTCCGCGACGGAAGCGAACCAGACCTGACGGAAGCCGTGGCTTTACATATTCGAGATCTCAAGGAAGTGAAATCGCAGCGGCGCAGAATCACTGAGGTTTTATCGGCCCAAAGCGCAGCTGGGAATCGGCCACCGCGCGAACTTAGGGTCAGCAATGCGTTTAGGCGAAAACTGAAAACGGCGCCGGACTTCAGCTCAGCGGATCTCGACGCGATGATCGCCTTTTTGAAAACACTGTCACCGGGCGCGCGGGTCACCAATAAGCCACGCTTTTCAAAAGGATAAGAACGAATAGCGACAGCAATTAGTGATTCGGCGCTAGCCTTCGGATAGACGACCATCCGGAGGCTTTCGCATGTCGACCATTTTGGAATTACTCCCGCTTTTATTTCTGTTCGGGATCGGCGGCGCCGTCGCTGCCATCCTATTTGGCGGACAAGCCCTCCGCTCATTTGACGGGGTCTCCGTCGCGACTCGAGGCCTCATTGTCGCCGGCGCTTTGATGTTTTTTCTCGGCATCGGCAGTTTCGTCAAGTACGCCGCAGACGAGAATTGGATCGGACCCGTCGAGCGGCTAGCCCTCGGCATGGCAGCTTCGGGCGCGGCAATCCTCGTGGGATTGCTGCCGACTTTTTCACGCTACGGAATTTGGTCGCGTGTCGTCACCGGCGCCGGATTCGCCTCGTTCTCGGTTTGCATTCTTCTAGCCACGAACATCGTTGACGCCGCGGGCACGCCCCTGTGGCGACCCTTGTCGGCCCTTATTGGCCAACTCGTCGTGCACGCGATCGCCTTGGCGGTGGCTTACTGCTGGCGGCGGCCAGAGACCGCGGCGATTGCGCTCATCGGCGGTTTTTTGGGACCGATCGTCTACGGCTTTCCCATGGTCAGCCCAATGCCTTGGGTTGCAATCGCATGGTTGGCGCTACTCGGCGGCTCGGTCGCCGTCGTCGCCCTCCCTCGGCGTTGGGCCGGGATGGAGTTGATAACGCTCATCGGCGGCGCTGCGAACGGGCTTTTGTGGTGGTGGGAGTTCGGTCACGACGCCGCCAAAACCCCCGGGCTCGTGTTCACAGCAATCCTGGGGATCACGGTGCTCGCTTGGACTTTGGTCAACTGGCTCCGCCGTCACCAAGACCACTGGAGTCGCAGTGGCAGTATCACACTGGCCGGTCTGTATTTGATGATCGGCCTGTTCTTGCCCGGCTTACTCAAGGGTACGGCGCTCGGAGCCGCCTGGGTCTGTGCTGGCATCACTTTCGCGGCCGCGGGGGCGATCGTCCTTCACTTCGAGTCGAAAGCCCGTGTGCTCTTCGCCTGGCTACTGACCGGGTCTCTGGGTTCCTTCAGCTTCGCGTGGCTGGTCTGGTTCGACGGCGAGTACCAAATGACGATATTCGCCTTTCAAGCCCTGGCCCTGCGCCTGGCCGCATTGAGGCTGCCAGCGAAAGAACTCGGTACTCGGCGCGCGCTGAGCCTCGTCGCAGTGGCGAGTCTCGGCTTGGGTTCCGCCATGATGCTGTCGAAGATCGTCATGGACTCGATGAGTTTCGGCACTTTATTGGTCGTCATGCTCGGTGCCGCCGTGGCCGCTTTTTTGTCCGAAACTCACCGCGTTGTCCGCACTGAGAACTCCACTTGGCCCAGCAAGATCGCGGTTGGCGCCTACACTTTGTTCGCAATCTTCCCCGCCTTGATGGCGACCTGGCTTGAGTGCGACACGAGGGGCCGCGCCCTATTCCAGGTTCACGACTACTACCAACTTCTGCTTTGTGGTTGGGCCTTGGTCCTCACAACCTGGGGTGCTTGGCGTAGCCGTCCTCGCCTCATCGGCTTGGCATTTTTGTTCGCGTTAGCTGCATTCGCCAACACCATGGCGACCAATGACTGGGGACTAGCCGAGCTCATGTCACTGATGTTGGCACCTAATCTCAAAGTGGCCGCCGCGGCAGTCCTGACGCTGCTCGTGGTCAGTGCCGGCTTTCAGCTTGCCATTCATCGAGATCGAAGCGAAAAGCGAGTGCCGCAGCCCTTGATGAAGGTGCTCGCCGTGACCAGCACTTTGCTCGCCGTGATCATCGGTTACGGCACGATCAGTTCACAATTGTCACTAGCTATTCCCGGTACCTGGCCACCCACCGGAATCTGGGTCGGAACCGTCTGCAGCTTGCTCGCCTTTGCTTTGATGCGGCGCCCGCAAGTCGCCATCAGAATCAGTGCCGTTTGCGTGGGCACGGGGCTCATGACTCTCAGCGCTTTTTGCACCTTGATGACCCTGGTGGCCGCGCTGCACACAAATTCTCCCGGCTCGATGCCCGCGTGGTGGGCCCTAATTTTTGTCGCAGCTTGGTCCATGGTCGGACGAATCCTTCGCCCCCTGGCCTCCGCAACCACGGCGAGATTCGCCTCGGCTTTGGCCTTCGTCCTTTCTCAGGCCACGCTGGCGGCAACGGTGACCCTTGAGAGCTGGCGTCTCACCAAGGATAGCGAGTCGATCGCCCCTTGGATCGGCCCCTTGTCAGATGCCGCTCCAGCCATCGCTTCAGCTGCCCTGGCCACACTCGCACTCGTGCTGACGGCCTGGGGTTTCCTCCGCGCCGACCGTCGCTTCGAATGGATGGGCTGCGCGATTTTCTTCGGCGTCATCTTGAAGGTCTTCATCATCGACGTTCCCAGCTTGCCGCCCGTCGCCCGCATCGTGTCCTTTCTAGCCGTGGGAATCCTCTTGCTCGCGGGTTCCTGGATTCGCGCCCGCTACGCCTCGGATAAGACAACAATTGTCAGCCCGAACTAGACCTCGAACAAGCGCGCATTTTGACTTTGGGGTCGTGACGAGAAGGATTGCCGTCGAGGCGTACCGCGTCTGCAGTACGTTGAAATCGGTCGGGTTCCATTGATCACGTTTTTCACCTTGCAGTACGC
>JAZGFI010000025.1:0-10483 GCA_036479435.1 Planctomycetota bacterium
CCGAGGTTTTCAAAGGCATGGCTCGGATGCCGACCACCACGCTCTTTGAGGCTCAGAATCCAACGAGCCTCAAAGAGCGTGGCGATAAATCGCCGAATTGCCCTCGACTAAGTTGGCTGCTGACAGACCGTTAACAGTTCTTGTGCCGACAAGACTGAGGAGTCGGCGACCATCCCCATCAATCCCAAGACAATTAAGAAAAGCGCGACCGCTCTGAGCATGCTCGACCTCCGGTAGAAGGGCTGCATCATAGCTCACAACAGGGCATTCGTGACTAGTCCTCGAACAAGCGTGGATCGCGAAAGTGTAATCGCAGAAACACGAGGAAAGCCCTCTCCGCGCGCGTAGATGTTGATGTTCGAATCAACACAGAACACGCTGGGGAGGGCGTTCTAGTGAAGAAGTGGATACGCAATCATCTTGCTCGTGGACAGAGGCGGGTTCGTGCGCGGCTACCTCGACGACAAATGAGGGCGGCGCGAGAGCGCCCGGTGCTCGGCTCGGCGAGGTGCCACTACGAGCCTGCAAGCCGTACGCGGGCAATTGCGGCGGGTGGCATTGGAGCCATGCAAACGGTGGCGAGGCATTTCTTGACGCGCTTGGCGCCGTCAGCATTCCGGACCCGACGACGGCTGGCGACTTTTGTCGTCGCTTCGACGAGGCTTCGATCGACGCGCTGATGACGGCGATCAACGAAGCGCGTCTCAGAGTCTGGAAACAACAGCCGGCCGCCTTCTTCAAAGAGGCGATCATTGAAACCGACGGCACGCAGGTCGGGACCACCGGTGAATGCAAGGAGGGGATGGACATCGACTACAAGGGAGGTTGGGGCTATCACCCACTGATGATCTCGCTCGCCAACACTCTCGAACCTCTTTTTCTTTTGAATCGAAGTGGCAATCGTCCGTTGAGCGAAGGCGCAGCCGGATACCTCGATCGAGCGCTGGAGTTCGTGCGTCGAGCCGGCTTCCGGATTCGATGTTGCTGAACGTGTGTGATAATTTTGGCGGACGCTGTGCGCGCGTTTCGAAAACCAAATAGCGCACGGATCGGGGGTGTAATCTGTAGGGTTGCTTTCAGATTGACGGCTTGAGTGACGCGCCAGACCTGCATTCAGTCAAGCCATGCCGGCTCACGACAACTTGCTAGGAGAAGAACTATGCGTTGGATAGCGTCCGTACTTGCTATTTCATTGATGTTTTTGGTGACCGCTTGCAATCCGATCTTACTCTCGATTTTGAGCCCCGCTGAAGTGACAAGCGGCGAAGTTTTCGACGTGACCATTACCTACAACACGACCATTCCCGTCGTCGGAACGAGCGCTGGGGCGGCGGTTCAGCTTCCGATCGGTTTTGAACTCGTCGCCACTGCGAACCAACCCTCCTTCTTCGGCGATGCATCTTTGAATGCGCAGTTTGTTCCTGAGCCTGGCTGTTTTGTGACGACGATCTACTTTGACAGTAACACCGTTCCGGGTGCCCTGATTAAGGCCGCGGGGCCAGGCGGCTCAATCGATATCAAGATCATTCTGTTTGACCTTGCCGGGACGGGGCCCCTCGCGACACAACTCGCTGCGAACATCTCTTCTCCCCTAGGAGTCAATGACTTTTCTCTGGTGGGTGGGGCTCACCAAAGCTCAATTGCGGTACTTCCGCAGGGCACGGTGAGTGAAGACAGCTGGACGTCGGAGGCAATTCCGACCAATTTCACATTGCTCGAAATTGTTGATCTGGATCTGGATGGTCGAGACGAGTTGCTTGGAGTGAATTCTGAGCGGAAGCTTGTCAGCGCCGCAAAGAACTCTGCCGGCAACTGGAGCGTTTCAATTGTCAGTGCTGCACCTCCGACGACGAGTGGCGGTTTCATTGATGGTTTGACTGCGGACTTCAACGGAGACGGTTATCCCGACGTCTTTGCTTTTGGGTTCAACGGCGGGCTGCAGTTTTACCCGTCGTTGGCCAACGGCACTTTTGGCGCAAGCGTTCTCGTCGACCCGCCTGCCGGATTTCTGTACGGCATTCAAAAAGCCACTGCATTTGATCGTGACGATGATGGAGACCTGGACCTTTTCTTGGACGTCCTCATCGGATTCAAGTACTTCGAAAACGATGGCTTGGGAAACTTCACTCTCGACAACTCCGGTCTGTCGTACTTGGACGCAATCCGTGGGACGTTTCCTTACGTATTGGATCTCGATGGTGACGGCACAACCGAGTTTGCTTATGTCGATAGCGCCCAATCAACATTGGAGGCCCATAGCGCGCTGGTGTCCGGCGGATTCGCCCATACGGCATCGTTCGGACTTTCCGGCGCACAAGTTCACGGATTTGAGGACCTCAATCAGGACGGGCTGCCCGAGATGATTTGCACTCGGTCGCTGGCATCGGGGAAGCAAATTGAAGTGTATGAGAACACCAGTGCAGCAGGAGTCTTGAGTTTTTCAACTCCCATGGTCATTAGTCAGTGGGAAGGGGCTGCCATAGCTTCGCTTGAAGGCCTGCGTTGCCTCGACTTCAACAGCGATGGATTTCCGGATCTCGTGGTACCGGGTGAGGCTGCCTGGCGGGGAGCATCTAACCTCGGTTTTGTGAGTGTTGCGGATTGGCATCAAGGCCTAAAGCTGTTCGATGGAAATCCAAATGTTGTCCCTTCTTTGACCGGCATGGCCGACTTGAGGGGAGATGGTCGCAAGGTTCTGATCGCCGGCCGCCTCCACGGTCTCTTGCAGCGCGCCATGCATTTCGCTCGTCCCAACCTTGGATCTTGCGCAACAGGCAACATCGGCGCGGCGGCCGGTGCCGCAGAAGATTGCCTATTCGTCAACGGATCAAGTGGGGATGTGGACCGGCGGGTTGACGTGGCATTGAATGCTCCCATCACAATCGATGTGATCACGCCAAGTGCTAACGGTATCCCTTCCGCCCACTTTGCCTTGTGGGGCAAAATGGGCATCGCCGAGGTTTCGGATCAGTTGCCATCGCCGCACGGAACTTTTTGCGTTCCAGTATCTCCGTTCACGACAGGATCTGAGTACTTTCTTCTCGCCGATTCGGGGAACCCCACGGCGGGTTTGGTCTACGGACTGCCCAGCCCCTGGACTTACTCTCTGCCACTGGGCCTTTCGCTGCCGACCGACCTCGTGTTGACGGGAGTCATCGAGGACGATTCCGCTCCTACTGGTTTTGCGGTAATGAACACGGTGCAGGTCTCAGTTCGATAGTGACTCTTTGACATCGAGCCATACATCTCCCCAATCCAGTTGTTTGGTGTCGGTGATCTCAAAATCGGTGGGCTCAGCGTTAGTCGGGCCCAAGGAGAAGCGATAGGAATGGAAGCGTCTTCCATTCCTATCGCCACATCGGCGATGACAAAAACACCGTCTTGGCTGGCGATGGCCGGCTTACTGACAAGTTCGGCAAGAAGAACAGATCCCGCTGGGCAGCCGCATTCGCACCACGCTGACTTTGGAAACCATGTCCGCTACGGATTTGTTTGATGGCAGTCAACACGCCATCACCGCGGCTGGAAACGCGAAAGGAAGCACAAACGTGATCAAGCGAACCCGACCGATTTCAGCGAGATGAATACGCGGTCCGCCCCGAAGGCAATCCTTATGGTCATGCCCCCAAAGTCAAGATGCTCGCTTGTTCGAGGACTAATGGGATCGGGTCGGCAAACTGAAGAGCCAAATGGAGACGCCAAGCAAGCAGGCCATCACGACGCCTTGCAGCCAAAACGGTCGGACAAAAAAGATCACCGAACTCCCGCCGCCGATCGCGATCATGCTCACGGCGGTGATCTTGGCGCGCAGCGGAACGGTTCGCGTTTCCACCCACTCTCGAATGAGGGGGCCAAACAAACGGCTGTTGACGAGATAGCCATAAAAACGCGGCGAAGAACGAGCAAAAAAGGCGGCGGCGAGGAGCAAAAACGGGGTCGTAGGAAGCACTGGCAACACCACACCGACCACCGCCAAGATGACGAAGAAGCAGCCCAAAGTGAAAAAGGCCGCCCGCGCCACGGGGGTCCGGGCGGGGGCGATACCACTTTTTTTCCAGCTGTCGTCAGTCGATCTCACGCCGGATGATAACGTCGCTGAGTCCCCTGCCCAGGGTGTCGAGGCCCGTGGATCATGGGCCTGTTCTCGAGAGTGTTTCTGAACGCTCTGCTCGAGCGTACGTTCGAGTAGCAACCAGGAACCGAAGTCTCGACCGATCGGGGGTCCGGGTTGGCGAAGTATTGAGTGAGGAAAGAGCGTGAAGAAGGCAATTTGGATTTTTGGGATTGCCATGGTCCTAGGCGGCGGGGCCTTTTGGTGGGTTCAGGGGATCCGAGACGACGACACGATTGTCGATGCTGAGTCCCTTGACGGTCGGGCCGATCCCGTCACCGCCGAAGCCAGGCGCGAACATGAATCACTAAAGCCATCGATCATGCGCTCGCAAGAACTTCCAAAGAGTTCGGGTGAAAGCCCCATGGAAGAACGCAGGGAAGCCTTCGTTCCAGAGCTACTGGTCGTGGACTTGGACGATCAGCCGGTGGCGGGTGCGGCGCTCAGCGTGAGGGCTTGGCAACGCCGCCTGAGTCAGGACGCGGTCGGAGTCGAGAGCGCTAAGGCCCAGACGGTTTTTGGGGCCGACGAGAACGGGATCGCCAAGTTCGAGGGACTCAAGCCGGGGCGACACCAACTCATCGCGGACCACGAAGGGCGTTTGGGTTTTGGCGCCGTTTGGGTCCCGAAGCCGGGCCAAGATGTCAGCAGGCTGAGAAGTGCATTGGCCGAAGGCCGACGCCCCAAGATCGTTCTTTCCGAGTACAAAAAACGCGTCATCGAAATCGTTGATTCTAAGGGCAAAGGAGTCTCAGACGCCATCGTTGTGGTGATAGATCCGGATTCCGAGGAGATGCCGGCTTCTTTTCAAAGCGAGTTCAATGGTGGCGAGCTGGTGAGCTTTATCACCGACTCTAGCGGCAGAATCGAAATGTACACCAAGCCTCGCCGGGAGCATGGGCTTCATCGGGCCAAGAAGCTGCGGGTGATCGTGCAGCGCTACGGCGCCGAGCCTCCGGAGAGGACTTTTGATCTCGGTCAGTTCGGGGAAACCTTGCGGGTCGAGATTCCCGATACCGTGGCGGTGACGTTTCAGGCTCGTAGCGCGGCGGGGAAAGCCTTCGAAAGAGGCGCCCGCCTCTTTTGGACGGCGGGTGACAACAATCCGCTTGGCCATTTCGGGCACATCAGTTTCAATGATGAGGCCCGCAAGAGCGACAACCCAGAGGACTACTATTGGAACTGGAGTCTCCCGATTCCCCCCGGTGGCCGCCGCATTCGAGCTTTTGCACCAAGTTCCACGATCACCACTTGTTTGCGCTACCCCGGGTACATGGGCCACCGAGCGCTTCATCAGCTCAATGCTGATCCCGAGCAGTCCATGGTGCTGACGACGGGATCGGCGAAGGCTCGACTTCAGCTCAGGCTTGTAGACGAAGTGGACGAGGCCTTCGCCTTTTCCAACTTCACTTTTGAACTGACGAGCCCAGAAGGACGGGTGACCTACCTTTACTTCAGCGGCTCGGACAAATCCGGTACGGCGGAAACGGAAGTCGACCCTCTCTTCGAAGGCCAACTCCACCTGATCCCCGAGAAGGTCGAATTCCGGCGCGGTCAATCTCAGGCGAAATCCGCGTTCGCCAGTTTCGAGATCCGTGGCCTTCGACCGGGTGAGGTCTTGGACTTAGGGGTCGTGACCTGCGAGCGCCAGCCCTTGTTGATCTCCGGGATCGTCCAAGACCAAAGCGGACAGCCTCTTCCCAAGGTGTCGCTTCACGTCCGCTCCCAGGCTGCCGACGGAGGTTTCGGTTTCGTTGATAACCTAAGTTCAGAATCTGACGATGAGGGACGATTCAAGATCCGGGGCGAGGCAAAGCAAGACTCCAAATACGAGATTTCTGCCTACGGACAATGGTCATGTGAGCCGGTCAAGTTTTCTCCCGGTGCTCGCGGTTTTGTGTTGACGCTAACCCAACTGGGGAAAGTGGAGGGGCGTGTTCGGGCCACAGATCCGAAAATTGATCAACACCTCAAACTGGTTTACGAGCGAAGAGAAAGCCGTGACTTCGCGAGCAGCATCTTTCGCAAGGAAGGCGGGCGATTCCTCGAAGGCAATCTGTTGCCTGGCCTCTACGACTTCACCGTCTACGTCGCGGGTATCGAATTGCGTCGCTTCGAGGGAATTGAGATCGAAGCGGAAAAAACCGCAAAACCACCCGAGCTCCAGGACCTTGTCATCGGCGATGAGATGGCCCTTGGGCGCGTCACCGTCTTAGACCCGGATGGCAATCCAGTGCCTGATGGCAGTGTGGTCGCCGAAGGAGAAACCAAGCGATCGGCTTTCGGGATGGGCGGCGAGACGACCGACAAGTCGGGCGAGGTGACCCTCATGCTGAAGAAAGGCGAGTCCTTCTCGATCAAGGTCAGCACTTCCGGAAGGCACGGCTCTGAGGGGCGATCACTGCAGCCGCAGACCCTGAAGAATCCGACTTTCCCCTTGGAAATTCGCATAGAGTACATGCCCGCCGTAACCTTGCGCTTGTCCAGAACCTTGCCGGATATTGAGAGCGGCGAATGGACGCTCATGCTCTCGCGGCTTCGCAGCCCCGATGAACTCCGCGCCATGCGAGAACGCTGGCAGAGACTAGCGGCGAAACTCAAGAACCTCAGCATCCCCGCGCGGAAGATACCGACGCGTGTTTTCGGGCACCGCGCTCGATTGGCGACAGCCAAAAAGATCGCCACAATTGAAGTCGCTGACGTCGGACCCTGGGAAGTCCTCGTTTTGGCGCCTTGGCGGCTGGCCCTAGACCGCAACGGATTCGTGGTGATAGCGAAACTCGACATCCTTTTGAAAAAAGAGAACGAAGTCTTCGATCTTGAGGTGAGCGATGCGATGATTGAAAAGATTGAGGCCTTGATTGCACACTGATGCCTAGTTGAGCGAGGGTGAAGATGAAGAGACTTGGATGGACCCTCGGGGTCGTCGTCTTGCTGGTTTGTGCGTCTTACGGCTGGGCTCAGCCATGCGGCGACGGTGAGGGATTGGGTCGCCGCGTTCAACGACAAGATCGGCTGCGCGCCGCGCCCGTGAGGGTTGTTCCTTCGAAGCTCACGAAGTTCCTCATCGAGGTCGTCGATTCTAAAGGGCGAGGCGTGTCGGATGCCATCGTCATCGTGTCGGACCCAGATTCAGATGAGTTGCCGGATTCCTACACTAGCGGATTTGATGGCGGCCACCTGCTGAGCTTTGTCACCGACGCCGAAGGGCGCGTAAAGATACTCGCCAAGGCGCAGCGACAAGGTGGGCTTTCCGCCGCGAAGAAACTGAGAGTGATCATGTTGCGTTACGGCGCAAAGAACCCCGAACGGACTTTTGTCCTCGCTGAACATGATGGCGTCTTGCGTCTGGAAGTTCCGACAACCATTGCCCTAACATTTTTGGCGCCGCGGCCGGATCCCTCCATCCCTTCTCAAGACCCAAAGTTATTCTGGGCGGCCGGTGCAAAGAGCCCTCTCGGAGCAACCAGGCACCTGAACTTCTATCCTGGAGTTCGCAAGAGTGACCTCGTTGACCGCTACTGCTGGAACTGGAGTCTTCGTGTCCCTTCAAAGGGGCGACGGGTTCGCGCTTTCGCGCCCCATGCCACCATCACCACCCTGGTGCGGCATCCCGGCCGCGTTGACTTGAGAGCGACGCATCAACTGGGCGCAGAGCTTGAGCAAACCCTCGAATTGTCGGCGGGCATGGCCAAGGCCCGGCTCCGAATTAAGCTCGTGGATGATGCTGGCGAACTCTTTCCGTTCAGGGCTGTCGCCTTTCAGCTCGTCGACGCGAAGGGGCTAACCCGCTACCTGCGCTTCGGCCAAGTCGATGCCTCCGGATCTGCGGAAGTTGATATCGATCCCGGATTTCGCGGGCGGCTTCATTTGATCTCCGGAGCCGCCAATTTGCGACGCCAAAAAGACCAATCGGCATCGGCCCTGGTCAGCTTCGAGATTGCAAACCTGAAACATGGTGAAGTCACACAGCTGGGAGAAGTGGTCATTCCTCGGCCGCAATCTCAACGCAAGATCAAATGATCAAGGCACTGAACGGCGTGACGAAGCGTTGAGTGAGGAGAGAGCATGAAGAAGGCAGTTTGGATTTTTGGGGCCGTCATGGCCTTGGCGGCTGGCGCCTATTGTTGGGTTCAGGGGAACTTCGGTGACCGTCAGCTCGAACCTGCCCCTTCGCTCACGGAAGGACTGCGAAATAACGCGGACCTAGCGGAGTCGGAATCGCCGGAGGAAGTGAAGGGGTCCTTCGTCCCCGAGTTGTTGGTGGTGGACTTGAACGAGCTGCCGGTAGCGGGGGTGAAGCTGAGTCTGAAAACTTGGCAAGGCCGATGGAGGCACGAAGCCATCGGCGTGGGCAGCGAAGAGGCTTTGAAGATCTTTTGGACCGACGAGAACGGGATTGCGAAGTGCGAAGGGCTAACGCCGGGGTCGCACCAACTCGTGGCGGAACACCAGGGGCAATGGGGATTCGCTGCGGTTTGGGTTCCCGATCCGGATGCCGACCTTAGCCTGCTGAAGGAGGGATCGCGGGCGAAGATCGTTCTTTCGAACTACAAAAGGCTCGTCATCGAGATCGTTGGCCCTAAGGGCAAGGGAGTCTCCGACGCCATCGTCGTGGTGGTCGACCCAGACTCAGAGGAAATGCCGGATTCCCGTTGCCTCGAGTTCAACGGCGGCGCGTTGCTGAGTTTTGTCACCGACTCGACGGGCAAGATTGAGTTGTTTACGAAACCACAAGAGAGATATGGGCTTCATCGAGCAAAAAGACTGCGGGTGACCATGCTGCTCTATGGAGCCGATTTTCCCCAGAGGACATTCAACCTTGAGGAACACGAAGGAACCCTGAAGTTGGAAGCCCCCGAGACCGTGGCGCTGACTTTCTTGGCGCGCCAGCTTGGCGGCGGCGAGATCGAAGGAAGCACGCAGCTGTTTTGGACCTCAGGCGCGAAGAGCCCTCTCGGTCTACGCGGGCACATGAGGTTTCGCGCGGAAGCTCGCAAGAGCAAGATGGCGAAACACTACCTGTGGAACTGGAGTCTCATGGTTCCGCCGGAAGGACTGCGGGTGCGGGCTTTTTTACCGAACTCCGAGATCACAACCTTCTTGCGACATCGAGAATACCTTGGCCGCCAGCAACGGCACCAGCTCGGACCTGATGCCGAGCAAACCCTGAACCTGACCACCGGGCCAGCGAAGTCCCGGCTGCGCTTGAAGCTGGTCGATGAGTTTGGAGAACCCATTCCTTTCTCAAAGTTCACCTACAAACTGACAAATTCGGAAGGACCAAAGACTCGTCTCCGCTTTGAGAGCGCGGACCAATCAGGGAGTTATTGCCAAGAGTTGTGTTTCAGAATCTGACGTCAGGCGGCGTTCTTCTCCTGAATTTCTCCATCGACGAATTTGAATCCATCGATGAGCTTGGCGATCATCTCATGTCCATTCAGTCGCCTCCATCTTTTTTCAGCGCTCAATGCGAGCTTGAAGACCATGCTGAGGCAGGCTTTTCGTGACCCAGATCCCTTGGTGCGTCGATGCCGCAATCTGACCGTGGCGAAAGTTGACTCGATTGGGTTCGTGGTCCTCAGATGCAGCCAGTGCTCAGCTGGGAATTCGTAGAAAGTCAGGAGCACATCCCGATCTTTGGCCAAGCATTCCGTCGCTTTGGGGTACTTGGCCTTGTACTTCGCTAAGAAGTGATCGAAGGCTTTGTCGGCATCGGCTTTGTTCTCTGCCATCCAAATTTCGTGGAGGTCCGCTTTCGCTTTCTTCTGCACGGATTTCGGCAGCTTGTTGAGGACATTTGCCGTTTTGTGCACCCAGCATCGTTGCTCGCGAGCCTCGGGGAATACCTTTCTCACCGCGGCCCAGAAGCCCAAAGCGCCGTCGCCCACACAGATCTTTGGCGGTGTCTTCAGCCCTCGGTGTTTCAAGTCAATTAAGAGCTCTGACCAGCTTTGCTCGCTCTCGCGGTAGCCATCAGTGATGCCGATCAATTCCTTCTTGCCATCGGCCGTAGCGCCCATCAGCACCAAGATACACTGCCTTTCCTCTTCGAGCCGGATGTTGAAATGGATGCCATCCGCCCAGATGTAGACGTACTCTTTCTCCGAAAGGTCCCGTTTACTCCAGGTATCGTGCTCGTCAGCCCAAACCGAAACCAAGCGCGTTACCGTTGAAGCTGAAAGCCCCGGCGCGTCCGAACCGAGAATGGGTTGCAAGGCCTCTTGGAAGCCACCTGTCGATACGCCCTTAAGGTAAAGCCAGGGCAACAGCTCCTCGATGTTTTTCGATCGCCTCAAGTACGGCGGCAAAATCTTGGAGTTGAAAACGACAGAGTCTTCGGCTTCTTTTCCCCGACGGTCCCTGACTCGG
>JAZGFI010000026.1:0-4548 GCA_036479435.1 Planctomycetota bacterium
CTGGAACACCGAATCGGTGACAACCGCATTCTTCGATTGATACGCAAGTGGCTTCACGCTGGCGTAATCGAAGAGGGCGTCTGGACTCCAGGCAAAGAAGGTTCGCCGCAAGGCTCGGTGATCTCACCGATCCTTTCGAACGTGTTCCTTCACTATGTCCTGGACCTGTGGATCGATTGGTGGCGTCAGCAACAGGGCCGCGGCGAGATTGTCGTCGTGCGTTATGCGGACGACTTTGTGATCGGCTTCGAGCGGCACGAGGAGGCAATCGCCTGCCTGAATGAACTTCGGGAGCGTTTTGCCAAATTTGGTCTGAAGCTGAACGACCAGAAGACACGGCTTATCGAGTTTGGACGCATGGCGTCCGTCCGCCGAGAACGCCGTGGCAACGGTCGACCCGAGACGTTTGACTTCTTGGGTTTCACTCACCAGTGCAGTAAGACTCGCACCCATGGCCGGTTTACCATTCGCCGCGAAAGTATCGCCAAGCGTCTGCGCACCAAGCTTGCTGAGATTAAACAGCAACTGCGTTGTCGCTGGAATGCTCCGCTGGGCGACGTGGGTCGCTGGCTATCGCGAGTCGTGAAAGGCTGGCTGAACTATCACGCCGTTCCTGGCAACATGGTTCGCCTCCAGCAATTCATGCAAGGTGTCATTCGTCTGTGGTTGCGTCAACTTCGTCGAAACAGTCAGCGACATCGCTGGACGTGGAAACGAATGAACGCAATGGCTCGTCGTTACTTTCCCCGCCTTCGTATCCTTCATCCTTATCCGCATCAGCGATTTCGCGACCGACTAAAGGCAAGAGCCGTATGAGTGTAATTCCTCACGTACGGATCTGTGCGGGGGGCCGCCGGCAACGGCGGGCCCTACCGCGATTTTTCCCCTTTAGCGACAATTAGAATTCCCTCTTAGTTTTTCTTCTTTGCCGCCTCCACTCGGTAGCTCGGCACATTCATTTCGATGATCACGCTGTGATGCACCAAGCGGTCGATTGCTGCTGCTGTTGTCATCGCATCCTTGAAGATCTGGTCCCACTTGCTGAACGCTAGGTTGCTCGTCAACAGGACACTCCCGCGCTCGTAGCGCTCCGCAAGCAACGTGAACAGTACTTCCATCTCCTCCCGATCCTGTTGCACATAGCCCAGGTCGTCGATGATCAACCCGTCGTAGCTCCCAAGCGTTTTGATCAGTCGAGGAAGACGCAAATCCCGCTTCGCGATCAACAGTTGCTGCACCAGCAGACTGCAGGTCGTGAACAGCATGCTCCGGCCCTGATGAATCAGGCGCTCCGCCAGTGCGCATAACGCATGACTTTTCCCGCTGCCCGGTTTGCCGAAAATCAAAACGTTCTCCCGACGATCCAGAAAGCTCCCGTCCCTCAATACTTCCAATTGACTGCTCACTGGAAGCGGTAGCCGATCCATTTTGAATGACGCCCAAGTCTTGCCCAACGGAAGCTTGCTGCGTGTCATCAGACGCTTCACTCGTCCCACACGACGAACCTGACATTCCCCGGTCGCCAGCTCCGAGAGATACTCCAGGTGACTGAGACCCTCGGTCGCCGCCTGCTGAGCCGTCTCCTGAAATTGGTCGCGCATCGTTGGCAGACGCAGTTCCTTCAACTGCGCTGTCAACTCTTCCGTTTGTGACGCCGACGGTTTGCTCGGCGCACGTGGAGACCGTCGCGTAGATTTCTTCTTCGTTGATGTTGTTTTGGCCATCGTGAGAACACTCCTTGTTCATCGTAGGGGTCAGAAAATCATACTCTGCTAAATCGGGAGATGGAACGTCCACCTCCGTTGGCGCGGGGATGCCAGTTGCATCAAGCACCAGTTCTTCGACACGACTGAAATGGATCGCTTCTGACGAAGCGATCAAATAACGAAGCGCATCGGCAACTGCGTCTTGGCTTTCCTTGGCGGCCAAGTCGAGTATCTTCAAGTACTTTCGGTCCGACTCTTTTTCGCTGTGGGCTGCACGAAGCAAGTCATAGGCGATCCGAAAGTTCGTGGTGGGAAACAGCTCTTCGCGATAGCGGTAAGCCGCGAATGCACCAGGCTTCCGTACCAGTGAATCGATGATGTGGCGATAGTTGATCGACGCATTGTTTTTTCCTGTCAAACGCTGCATGACTTGAACCGAAAATCCTTGGTAGAGAACCTCGACCTGTTCAGCACCAATGCGAACGTCTACCAGGTGGCCGATCAGCCGACTCGGGACCGAATACGTATTCGTTCGCACTTTGATGGTGCTGCTTTTGCTAACGCGAACGCCTGTCATCGTGTCGTCGGTATCGAGCCAAGCATCAGGCAACGGCGACAACGCCGCCAAGTCCTGGGCGAATCGATCGGCACGCACGACATTCAATGCGGCAACCAACTCTTCAACGAACTCGATATAGGAATCACGCGATGGAAAGTCGCGAGAGCCACGCAGTAACAGAGCTTGGTCGAGCCGGTCTTTGAGATGCCCGTTGCTTGATTCAATATCACCGTTTTCGTTGGCGCATCGAGCGTTGGTGCGTTGCGGCTCACAACAGTAGTGGTCCATCAAAGCTGCGTATCGCTCGGTCAACAGCTTCTTGCTGGTGTGGTTGCGTGTTGCAGCGCTGAGCGAATCGGTTCGATGCACATTGGGAACTCCGCCAAACTCCCAGAATGCTTTTTGGATGCCCCCACTAAGTGCTTCGAATGACTCAGAAAAACAGAGCGAAATTGATTCGGTGTTGCTGTAGGTCAGAACGCAATGAAAGAACGTGTGGTCGAACTTCGCGCCTGCGATCTTCACGCCCAGTTCGTTGCAGACGGTAAAGTCACTTGCAGCGAGCGCTGCGGGCTGATGAATCTGCGAAAAGAAGACCGGCTTGTCCGGTCCATGGAGTGCCCGCCACTGCGAGACTCGACGTTCAAATGTTCGTCGGCTTGAGTCAGGGAACTCGCCCGGGTGCTCCCTCTGCAGCCACTGAAAGAGAGTGATGGCTTTGAGCCTTGGATCCTGTCCGAGCCGCTTCTCGACGATCTCCCAGACATCGGCGAATAGGTCGCGTCTGGTGCGATAGGTTCTCTGTGTTTTTGTCTGCGAGGGGAGCCCGTCGAGCTCACGAAACTTGCGCGCAGTTTTATCCGTCATTTCAGTCATCCTTGCTGCGAACCGAAGCGACTTGCCTTGAGCTAGCAAACGCCAGAGTTCTTTGACTTGTCCATCCGTGATCATCGCAAACTCCTTAGAAAGAGGAGTTTTTGACCTAACGTATCTATTCCCACGTAGGGAATTCTAATTGTCGCTGGCGAGTGAAACCCTGCCGTGAAACTCCCGCCAGAATCCACTCAGAGTGGGGAATTCTAATTGTCGCAAACAGGGAAATCTAATTGTCGCTAGACACCGCCGAAACCCGAAGTCCAATCGGGTGGACCGAAGTCGGGTAATACCGACGTAGGGAAGGCAGCCAGGATATCACGCGAACCAGCGTCATCATCTCCCTTACTCAGTGAAGGGAAATCGGTGCTTGATTCTCGTGATTGTGCTGCCACTCGCTTGGTTGGCATCCGAGTTTCAGCCGCGAAGGGCAATACGCATAGCCCTCGGTGTCGCAGCCATTGCGATGGCGTTCGGCGTCGCGTGGCTCGTCGGCTCGCTTGACCGATTGAACTCGAACATCTGGTACGGCGCCGCAACGAAAGATCTGATTCAAAACACCATCGTGGAATTGGAGAGCGGCAACGAAGATCGCGTACTGACTGAACTGCGTGCGCTACGATCCAAATTTCATCCAACATACGAAACTCGTGCGAAATACGACAAACTCGTGGCGGATTACGTGAATGCAGTGTCGGACAAGCCTATACTTCATGAACGCGGCGATCCGAGGTGGGCGGATGATTTCCCGACTGACTCAGAACCACTGGAACCGCAAGCGGAGTCAGAACCATGAATTGCACTGGAGCCGAGCTTGCATGTATATTGGAACGGACAATCAACTCTCCCGACCCCGTGAATTCGGCCGTTCTGTCGCTCGACTAACCTTATCTTGAACCGCACATGAAAGCCAACGAGACCGAACGCACAGACCGACGCGGTGTCGCATTGACAATGGGCGCTTTTGAATCGCTTGGGTTCGCGTTTCGTGAGCAAACCGAGAGCGATTACGGAATAGACGGTCACGCAGAACTCGTCGACTCCGGGGCGCCTACCGGGCAACTGCTCGGTATTCAAATCAAAACTGGACCGAGCTATCTGTCCGAGCGAACCGAGAAGGAAATCTCATTTAGGACTGATGCTGCTCACGTGGATTACTGGATAAACCACGCTTTGCCCGTAGTCATTTGTCTTTGCGATGCAGACAACCAAACCATCTATTGGCAACCGGTCACTAAAGAAACCGCGATCTCGACAGGCAAAGGGTACCGATTCAACATCCCATTAGCACAGGTTCTTGACGATAACTCCGTTCCCGATCTGACGGACTTATTGACTCCGCTCGTGTCGCCCTACCGTTACACGCTTTTCAAAACTGAAGATGCTAGCCACGGACTTGCCAAACGATAC
>JAZGFI010000027.1:0-46196 GCA_036479435.1 Planctomycetota bacterium
GGCATGGCGCTGGGGGCCTGCCGAAACCGGCAAACGCAGGCTGCGCCCAAGCGATGGCTTCGCCATCACTCGGGGCCCCGCAGCTGAGAAGAGAGGCCGAAGTGGAAAGTACAGAAGAGAAGTTACACCACCCCATTCTGAGTGATCCCCTCGTGATGGGCAAATGTATGGTGCGCCCTTGACAATGGTCGCTCGATTGGCGTTTAATATCTCGGCGTAGCGAGTGGCGATCTGCAACAGGCGAAAGAGTAGACCAAATGCCGAGAGTATTCGCAGGGTTGTTGTGCATATTGACTCTTGGATCTTGCGTGATCCCGATTTCATCTGGACCCAGTGAGACTACTCATATAGTGCTTGGGTTTGGCGTCGTCAAAGTAGCTGAGAGTGATGATGTCGTTGTCACCGACAGCTACGTCTTGGGCGCTCACATTCAGGATGCACCTACCGCACAAGTCGGGCTTGGCTTTTCATCAAGGCTTCAAACTGCAATTAGCGGCAACAATGCCTTGGTTGAAGTGGCTAAGAAAGACGGAAACCTCACAATTAGAACTATATTTTTTTCAGAGAAGAAGGATGGACTCTATGAAAGTCAGATTCGCAAGACGGCGGCAAGATCGTGCATGGGTGTTTGCCCTTGTTGTGGTTTTCCTGTGGATGCCAGCGGGGTGCGCAGCCAACCGCCACGCAGTGATTGCTTCTACGGGAACCACCATCGGACTGGAAGTAAGCCAAAATCCGACGAACCAGATCCCGGAAGCGAAGTTAGGCTATAACCGCGCCGAGTTTGCCTATGTGCCTACGAATCGTTCAACGAATGCAGATCCAGGCCGCGTTGGAGAGGGAGCTAAGGACTCTGCAAACGTCTTGATGGAGCTGAAGTACTCAAACATCTTCGGGGGCGACGGCTCTGGAATTTATCAACGGCTCGCGGTCGGAGACATTGCTGTAAAACAGCCCGGAGCGACGCTAATGTTCCTACGAGACGTCCAGGGAACGGTAGGCTCGAACGCGGCGCCGGCCGTGGTAGCTGCGTTGGAAGGCGTTGAGGTTCTTGAGACAAACCAGGACCTCGTCGAGTTGGCGCGACAATTCAGCAAATCCACGACCACGGAGCAAGGAAACTGGGATGCGGCCGCCAAGAAACTGGGGTTTGATGGATTCGGTGGCTTTCTCACGAAGCCATCAAAAGAACAGATTGAATCTATGAAGAAAGAACTCGTCAAGTCTAAGCTAATTGCAAAGCAAGGATCATAGAGCCATGGCATCAAACACATCGCCAATCAACACCCAAACCAAGGTCAAGAAGATCAAAATCGACAAGAACTTGGCAAAAAACATATCGGGAGGTGCCGATATCATGGGCGCCAAGGGCTATCTATTGCGCTCTTCATTCACGTTGGATGACAAGGTTATTTTGATCTTCCAAAGAACCCGATAGGCGATAGAAGGTCGAGATCAATCGTTTTTTAGGTGCCGCTTAACCTCCTGATGCCAGCGGCAAGGAGGCATTGCAGCGTACCGCGGCTCTCAACCAACAATAGTTGAACCCGGCAAGCTCTACTGGAGTTTCTTGAAGGCTAAGAGCGCCGTGTCGAGGGCGGCGTCTTCGGCGGGGACCTTGCGGTCCTTGGCTACGAAGTTGCCGTGGGGGCGTTCGGCGAACACCGTGCAGATGGCGCCGACGCGGTAGTCTTTGAGGGCGGCCATGGTCAACAAGGCGCTCGTTTCCATCTCGAGGTTCTTGACGTTCATGGCGGCCAGTTCGTCGATGAGGTTGGGGAAGCGGGGGGTGAAGCCGGAATCCTGGCGGCACTGGGCCCCGTAGAAGCCGGGGGCGGTGGCGGTGATGCCGAGGTGATGGCGCTTGCCCAGTTCGACCGCGGCATCGCGGAGGGCGGCGACGACTTCGAAGTGAGCGACGGCCGGATAGCCCTCGTGGACGAAGTAGGTGGTCGTGTTTTCTAAGCGGACAGCGCCGGTGGAGATTACGAGGTCTTCGAGTCGCATGTAGTCTTGGAGGCCACCGCAAGTTCCCACTCGAATGAGAATTGGGTTCTCAACAATTTGGGACAGCTCGACCATCGCGATTTCGGTGTTGTCGGCACCCATGCCGGTCGCCATGACCGAAATTTCCATCCCCTGGTAAGTGCCAGTGAAAGTGACGTACTCGCGGTTGCGCTTTTCGGTGCGGATCGAGCCTTCGTCGAAACGTTTGGCTAGTCTTTCGGCCCGAGCGGCGTCGCCCACCGTGAGGATGTTGGTGGCCAGTTCGCCGGGGGCAAGCCCGATGTGATATTGACGACCGGTGGTGTCTTCGACGCGATCGGCCGATTTGAATTCGTTGCTCAAGCTGAAAACTCCTTCATGATCGCAAGGCCCGAACTGGTGCCGATGCGCGTGGCTCCGGCCTGCACCATTTCGACGAGAGTCTCGAAATCGCGGATGCCGCCCGAAGCCTTGACGCCCAAGCGGTCGCCGACGACGCGGCGCATGCTAGAGACGGCCTCGATCGTAGCCCCGCCGGGGCCAAAGCCCGTCGAAGTCTTGACGAAATCGGCGCCAGCGTCCATCGCGAGGCGGCAGGCGCGCTCGACACTCTCGAGGTCCCAGTAAGCCGTTTCCAAGATGACTTTGACGAGGTGACCGGGCTCGCGCTCGGCGACCACGGCGGCGATCTCGTCTTGGACCGCCGCTTGATCGCCCGCCGCGAAGCGTCCCAAGCTCATCACCATGTCGAGCTCGGAGGCGCCTTGCTCTTGGGCGAGGCGCGCCGCGGTGGCTTTCGTGGCGGAAAGGTCGGCGCCGTGCGGAAAACCAATCACCGTAGCGACCGCCGTCGACGAGCCCTCAAGTCGTAGATGAGCTCTCGCCACCCAAACCGGGGATACACAAACCGCGGCAAAATCATGTTCGAGGGCTTCATCGCAGAGGCGGTCGATTTCGTCCGGCATAGCGCAGGGCGCAAGATGAGTGTGGTCGATCAGACGATTGGGCTCAGCAACTTCGCTGGCTTCGATCGGACTTCCCAAGGGGTCGGTCAATTTCAACTCCTCACAAGACTGTAAAGCCGGACGGGCGTCATCTATCATAACGCCGCGACGAACAAGAGAAGCGGTGTTTTCGCATCCGAGTACGAGCAGATTGGCTCCGCGGCCGCTCTTGAGGGAAGACCAGGACTCAATAAATGCCCGACATGCTGCGACGTTTCTTCGCCAGCTTGGCTCCTTTTGCCGCCCCCCTCCTCTTTTTGGCCATGCTAGTTGATTTCGGCTTGTCCCGCTGCCTTGCCTTTTTGAGGCGAATCGACCTTGGCGAACGTTGGGAGAAGCTGACGGAGTTCCAGTCGAGTTGGGGGCCTTTTTTCGAACAGGTCCTGCTCATGACCGCAGGCTTGGCCCTCGTGCTCTTGGTGCCGGGTCTGTTGCGCACCCGACGAAGCCTCAAATCGGGCCTTTACCGACTTCTTTGTCTCGGCTCTTTATTGATGCTCGGATTGAGTGTGCTCCGCCAAGCTTTGGGCGGCCATCAACTCTTGGCCGCTCAAGACCTGTTGCTACTGATCGGCTTCGCCATTTCGGCAACTCTCATTCTCGCCGCTAGAAAGACCGGCCGCGAAAGTCTGCTGGTGATCGTCATCATCATGGCCACGAGCCTGCCGCAGCTTTGGCGACTTTGTTTTGACCTCGCCGGCGCCGAAGTCCCGGAGGGGGGAGCTTTAGATGGGCTGCGCGGCTTCGCCGACGGCGCGGTCTTGATCGCCATGGCCTCCCTTACTTTGATCTCGGTCTTGCACCGCAACTTTCGCGCGCTCGCCATCGCCGCGGTAGTCTCAGCGCCCTTTGCTTGGGTGGCCTTCAGCTACTTCGAACCGCTACGCCAAGTCCTTTCCCCGGTCACCGGTATCTGGCTCAGCGCTTTCCCCGACGCCATCGTCGGCATCTTGTTGTCTTTGGGATGCGTGGGGGGGCTCGCCTTGTGGATCGGCGCTTTTGGCAAAAAGGGCTCAGCCTCTTTGGCCCTGGGGCTGACCCTCATTTTCTTGGCGGGTTTCCTTACGGTTGAGAGTCGACATTTCTTGGCGTTGTGGGCGGGCCTTGTCATCTGCGCCCGTTGGGCTGAAGACGGCAGCGACGCCGCCGCGCGAATTCACAAGCTGTTTGAGTAAGTCGGGGCGAGCTAACGTTCGGCTAGGACGGAAAGGCGTCGCCGGCGGCATCCAGCAGGTCTGTTACGTCTTCGACTTGGTCCAGCACGTTAGAGGTGACCAAGAACTCGCACTCGCTTTTGATGGCCAAAATCATCGCGTCGCTCGCGCGCGAATCGAGCCGGAGAACTTGGCGCTCGCCTTCACTCGAACCGCGAAATTCTTGACTCAAAAAGACCGTCGCGCAAAACGTGTTGTCGACGATGCTCGAGATGACCACCTGGTCAACGCGGATGTCGAAGCCGCCAATGATGTTCATCAGCAAGTCGTGAGCTAAAGGACGGCGGGGTTTACTGTCTTTGAGATCGCGGTAAATCGTGAAGGCTTCGGCATGGCCCACGAAGATCAAAAAGACCTTGCTGGCGGTCTTCACGACCACGGCAAATTCTTCGCTAGTTGAGGCGATGACGCGTATGACGCGGGCTGGTGTGAGTTCCATGTTTCGACCCCCATGAACATCCGGGATCTTACTCGATGAACGGCTCTTATGTATTCACTCGACGAACGTGGTTCCACGCGGCCAAAGTCTGCTCGATCGCAAAGTCGATGTCGGACTCGCTATGGCCCGGAGCCAGCGAAAACCGGACCGCCCCGTGGATGTAGTCGTTTGGCACCCCCATGCCGAGCAACACCGGCGATGGACCGGGATCAGAAGCGCTGCAGGCACTGCCACTCGAGACGTCGATGCCTTTTTGAGAGAGAGTCAGAACGATAGCGATGCCTTCAATGCCGTGGAAACAAACATTGAGCGTATTCTCGATGCGCGGCGCGCCGCCGCCGTTTACCAGAAGCTTTTCTCCTGCGGCTTGAACGCCACTTTGCAATCCAAGCTGAAGACGGTCTCGCTGGCGACCAATCTCGACGGCGTGAGCGGCCCACTGTTGATGCGAGTAGTCGAGGGCCACCGCCATTCCAACCACACTGGCCAAGTTCTCGGTGCCGGATCGTTTGCCACCCTCTTGGTGTCCGCCCCAAAACAGGGGGCGGATTCGGGTGCCACGCCGGACAATAAGACCGCCGACTCCTTTAGAGGCACCGAACTTGTGGCCCCCGAAAGACAAAAGATCAATGGGGTGATCCCGCATTAGCTGGGGCTCTTTGCCCGCAAGCTGAACGGCATCAACGTGAAAGGGGACTCCTTTTGATCGAGCCAATTCACCGATCACATCGATGTCGAAGCGAACCCCGGTTTCGTTGTTGGCCCCGATCAAAGAAAGCAGAGCCGTATCATCGTTGAGAGCCGCCGCGACGCTACCCGGGTCCAGAACTCCGTCGCCATCCACCGGCAGCCGCAGGACCTCGTAGCCCTCGCGCTCGAGTCGGTCCACGATGTCGAGACTCACCGGGTGCTCTGTCACCGACGTCACAATGCGCATCTTGCCGGGACGCGACGCCAAGACGCCACGAATCGCCCAGTTGATGGACTCCGTCGCCCCGCTCGTAAAAGTGAGTTCAGCGGGCCTGGCGCCGAAGGTCGCTGCGATCTGGGCTCGCGCGTTTTCTAAGGCCACCCTCGCGTGCTCGCCGGGTTCATGTCGACTTGAGGGATTCGCGGAGAGCTCGCGAAAAAACGGCATCATGGCCTCAATGGCGACTTCGGGCATCGGGCTGGTCGCGTTGTGGTCGAGATAAAGTCGAGCGCGCGTCATCCGCCGAACAGCCTCTTCAGCGCCTCAAATACTCCGCCGGCTTTACGGCTCGCAGCTGCTTCCGCAAGGAGAGTTTCGATCTCAGGGTGGCAGCTCTTGCAACCCGTGCCGGCATCACAAGCTTCCATGACCTGCTCGATGCGCCGCGCCTTGATGTCCGAGATGCACTCGCGCACCCGACCGTAATTCACGTTACGGCAGTAGCAGAGCATCTTCGTGTCGGGACTTTTTTCACTCATGAGCTGGCAGGGTAACACAGGAACAAGCGCATTCTCACCGGGCCAATGAGCTCGAAAGACGAATCAAAAAAGACGCTACGAACTGGCAAAGCATGACGGGCGGCCAACTTGCTGCGGGCGGAGATTCCGCGATCTTGGCCGAGGATGAACTGGAAGCGCCGGAAATCATCTCGAAGGTACGCCGAGGGGCCGCGAACGCCGTCGCTCGGGTCTTAATCGGGCCGTCCGAACGAGCCGCGATAACGCGCAGCAAGGGCACCTGTTCTTGCTTCAGTGCTTGCCTCAGTTCGCTAGAAATCTGCCGGCCGCCGCGATCAAAAGCAACGGCCCGCCATCCCGGGCCCGCAAGGTCCGGCCCCACGGACGCCGCCGCGCGACTGAACAAGTCTTGCCCCTCGCGACCGTCAAACACCAAGACTAGTTGTTTCCGGCTGAGTTTCTCAGGCCACTGCGTGCCGATATCGACAACGCCCCAAAGCTGCTCGTCTTTTCTGCGAATGGCCTCCAAAAACTCAAATCCCTCCGCAGAGCCAAACACCCAGACAAACTCTAAGGTCGGCCAAAGCCTTCGAACCTCACTGCCCTTGGAAAAATTGGCGACAAAAGACCGCGCGAGCTCCACCATCGCCGCCTGGGCGGTGAGAAGGTAGACGGATTCTGAAGAGTGTGCGGGCTGTGTTTGACCGTAGGTGATGACAAACTTCGCCGCCGGTCTTTCGCCTTCGATCCTCAGTACAACGAGCTGCGATCCGTCGTCAAGGCCTTGAGTCCTAAGAGTGACGCGCTCGCTGACAAAAGTTTGCCGAATGGTCTTTGACTTCAAGGTGAGGTTTTCGAGCAGCTCATAGAGCGCTGCTGCCATCTCGGGCGCATCGGGAGTCAGCCTTCTCTCGGCCGCGGCTTGCTCGAGGATGAGAGCTCGCTCTTTGACGCGCGGCGAAAACACCTGCACCGCCGCGAGACCCTCCGCGGTCAAGTTTGCTTTGGGGTCGAGCCGAAAAGTCGAAGCCGCAAGCAAAGCGTCGCCTGAGGAATTTTGCGTGGAGGGCGGCCCACATCCAAGGCACAGCAGGATGGTGGCCACAAGCAGCAAAGAACTCGGCATCAACGGCTGGCCATCGCCAAAAACTCGGACGCAAAACGCGAACTGCATGAATCACTCTATTCCATCAAGAACCAGAAGACACGAGCCTCATCCGGGCGCATGACTCGCTGTCGTCTTCAAAGACTCTAAACGGGAGCGGCGAAACGCGTGAGCAAAAACTTGCCGTCGGGATGGGCCCGCAGGCCCAATGCCTGTTGATCGAGGTCTCTAAGGGCCCGCTGCATGCCGCCGCTGCGCTCGGCGGCGGCGAAAAGCGCAATGCGGTTCCAGTGGGCGACAGGGTTCGATGGACGTTCGGCGATCAAGGTCTCCAAGGCCGCGAGGGCCTCTTCGGACTCACCCGCCAAGGCTTGGGCCGTTGCCAAAGCCAAGCGAAGTTCCCAGGACAAGGGTCTGCGTTGAGCATCGCCGGCGCCACTTGCCGCCGCGAGCCAACTTCGAGCCTCGGCGATATCGCCCGTTTCAAGCATCAAGGCCGCCGCCGCCAGACGCGCACCGTCGTCAGCCCGGTCACCCTCAGCTTCACCTTCGGGAGCGGCCGAAACCACCGCTCGGTAGCGCGTCAAAGCCGCAGCCGTGGAGCTGACGCCCTCGAGGGCTCGCGCCAACATGAGTTGAGCGGCCTCGCGCCGTTGCCACTGAGCGGCGGCCTGGCGGCCAGCCGCGAGTTTTCCAATTTCGCAGTTCGCGTTGAACTCCTCGAGAATCCGGCGCTCATCCTCAAGCTCTTGCGGACGCCGTGGCCTTGGAGCTTGAGTGGAGAAACTCAAAGCTAAGGGAATGTCACCAAAAGCACCGAGGTCGCTGAGGCCAAGCTCCAATCGACGCAAAGGACGATGCTTGAGCGCGGGGTCGAAGCCGAGTTCTTTCAGCGCCGAACTGCGAACCACGAGCGCCGACGGTGCGAGCCCGCCGCGTTCGATCAGCCCCGCGGTGCGTGAGACTTCGTGACCACTGAGCCCAGGTGTTAAGCCGCGGGCTTGTCCCTGATCGTCTACGGCCAGTACCCGCGATGCGGCGGCCACCCAATCTTCGCGGTGAGCTAAGGCGGCCGCAACGATGCCGATGTGATTGGGAACGAGACGTTCACGACCCTCGTAGAACACGCAAAGATCGGTTTCGATGTGTTTCACCGCCTCGGCGTAAGCGGCACCTCGCCCCAGCCCACCGGTCTTCAACAAAGCCGGCTGCGACTCTGCGTAGGCGGCCAGTCCCCACAGATCTTCTGGCACGGGGTCCTCGCCAACATTCGGATCGGCGTCATCTAAAATCAACACTAATGCGGGCGGCGTGTTCTGACGGAACAGCAAGTCCACGACTAAAGGGTTCACTTCGTCGGGATTACCGCGCGCGTAAACGACGGCGGTCACCGAAGCGGCATCATGGCTTGCAAACGCAGGCTCGCGCCCGGGAGCGTGGCGACGGCCCCAGCCCTGCACGCGATCGGACGAGGAATCTGATAGCCAGCGAAACTCATCAAGAACAGATTCAAGAACTCGCATCAATTTTCGCTTGGCATTCGACTCCATTTCGGTGTCGATCAAGAACACGCCGTCGTGGACGAGACGAACGATCTGCAATTCGATCTGGGCCAAGAGCTCACCTTCGGGAGGCGGGCCCAAGACGACGAGGCTCGCCAGCGCGCCTTCGCTGCGCGACTTGGCGCGTTTGCGACGACGTTTCGCCTCTCGATTGGAGAGCGCTTCCTCTACGACCCGTGGGTCTAAGCGTCTAATGGGCGCCGCGATGAGGTCGCCAATCTCCTCTTCGAGTGCCATCACCACCGGCTTCGTCGCCAAAAGCTGAAGCTCCGATGCCGAAGCTGCAATTACTGGCAATAGGTCGCGACGCTGGGTGCCGATGACCACCGTGGGGCCAAATACTTCGCCCATGATGATGGGCAACAGCGGCAAGTCATTCGTGTTTGGTTTCATTCTTCTCTCGCCAACTGGGCGTAGGCGGGGCATTCCGCTAATAACTGGGCATGACTACCTTCGGCGACGATGCGAGCGTCGTCAAGAAACAGCACGCGATCGAGTCGCGCCATCGTAGGCAGCCGATGAGTGATGAGGATAACGGTTCGACCGCGCATAAGCTCGTCCATCGCCGACGCAATTTGATCCTCGGATTCCCAATCGAGATGGGAAGTGGCCTCGTCGAGGATGAGAATCTTGGGATTCCGCAGAAAAGCCCGCGCCATCGAAATCCGCTGTTTTTCGCCGCCCGAAAGCCTGGTACCGCGGGGGCCGATCATCGTATCGAGCCCCTCGCGAAGTCGATCCAGCAAGGGGTCAGCCCCGGTCAACTTGAGCGCCGCCAAAAGATCAGCCTCGCTCGCATCGGGGGCCGCGAACAATAAGTTATCGCGCAAACTTCGATGAAACAAAAAGGGCTCTTGAGACACGAGGCCGACTTGACGGAGATAATCACCTCGTGACAATTTCGCGAGGTCTTCGCCATCGATGAGGACCTGACCTTCGAGTGGCCGCAACAGACGGAGCATCAGATCGACGAGCGTCGACTTACCGCTGCCGCTCCGGCCCGCGATGCCGACTCGCTCCCCGGCGGCAATCGCAAACGAGACTTCTTTGAGGACCGGATGATTCGCCTCGTAGGCGAAGCTGAGATTACTCGCCGCCACCGCACCTTTGATCTCGTGCGCATCGGCTGAGGAGAAATCATCGGCACTGTCTTCGGCGGGAAGGTCGAGATATTCAAAAACACGATCGACACTGACCATGGCACGCTGCACTTGCAAATAGAGCGCAGTCAGTCCTTGCAATGGTCCGTGGACGCGTGTTTGCAGCATCGAAAAAGCAATCAAGTCGCCCAGTTCGAGTTGGCCCGCGATCACGCGGCGGCCACCCTCAAGAAACACGGCGATCGCGGCCGCTGTTACCAATAACCGCGGTAAGCCCCCGCCAAGGGCCGTCACCTTGAACAGGGAAAGAACCCGGCCTTTCAACTCGCCCTGCAAGCCTGAGAACGACTTTGCCTCGCTATGCAGAGCGCCGCTCGCGCGGACGGTTTTCATCCCCTCCAAATTCTCGACGAGGAAGGTCCCGAGTTTCTCATTCGAGTCGCGAATGTCGCGGGTGCGACTCATGACTAGCTTTCTAAAGCCTCGCGCCACCAAAAACGACAAGGGAAATGCGAGACAAGAAATGGCCGTCAGCACCGGGCTGTAGTGAATCAATAAGAACAAGGTACCGACGATCGTGAACAACGAGGTCACGAGAGCCGGCAGGGCTCCCGTGGCTACCGTTTCGATCTCGGCGAGATCGCGATTCATGCGGGTGAGGACTTCGCCAATCTTAGTGCGCGTGAAAAAGGACAGAGCCACGCGCTGCAAGTGCCCAAAAAACGCAGACCGCATCCGAATCAAAACCCTGGTCGCCACGATCGTCGCTTGCAAGCCCTGGGCATAGCGAACCGCGAACGCGACCACCGCATTGACGCCAACCGCGACGGCGATCCACAACAAAACGGACGAGTTGAAAGGCGGCGCCAGCGCGTCGTCTATCAGTTTTTCGGTCAGAACCGGCGCCAGCAGCCCGCTCGCCGCCCCCAGCAAGCTAAGGAAGATGATGATGGCCAAACGACCGCGCTCTGGAGCCACAAAGGACCAGATGCGACGGCGGCGTTCAGGCGTCAGGACGGGGGCGCTCAGTTCACTCGCTCCGAGATGTTCGGGTCAGGCTGTGACCATCAAAACACAAAAGCAAGGATCGCCATCACCAACAAATAGGGTGAAAAGATCCAGAAGCGACCGTGCTCAAGGAGCCGGATAAGCAAAAGCAGCGCCCCGACTCCGCTGACGAAGGCCACAATAAGGCCCACGATGAGCACGCTCGGCGCGCCCGCCTTGCCGGAGCTGATGTGGCCGAGCTCGAGGATGACGGCACCGACGATGGCGGGGATCGCCATCATGAAAGAAAACCGCCCAGCCGCTTCGCGCTCCATGCCCGCGTGAAGTCCGGCAACAATGGTGCTGCCCGATCGCGAGACGCCGGGCAAAAGGGCGAGGACCTGGGCAAAACCCATGGCGAGAGCGCTGGAAACTCGAGGTTCGTCGCTTCTTTTTTTCAAAAACAAAGTCGAAGCGAGGAGTAAGGCGGTGAGCAACAAAGTCCAGGGGACGATGCTCGGGGAGGCGAAGGCGCGATCAACTGCACTCTTTAGGAACAAACCGGCGAGAACCGTGGGCAAAGTTGCCAGCCCCACCAAAACTGCCAGCCTAAAAGACGCGTCTTCGGCGTAGTTGGATTTCCAGCGCGAGGGTGCCAAAAACTTCGGCAGCGAGCGCATGATGTCTAGGACAATGCCGCGGTAAACCAAAAGTACGGCGAGCAAAGTGCCGACATGGACCACGACTTCAAAACTAAGCGCGGTTTCCGTTTCCAAACCGAGCCAACGCTTAGCCAATACCAGGTGTCCCGAGGAACTAACCGGAAGAAACTCCGTGAGACCTTGCACGACACCTAAAAGCGCCGCTTCGCCAAGATTCAACAGCAGCCCTCGTCAGTGCAGCAGGCGCCGGATTCCGTGATCGACTGCAACTGGGCCGCGATGTCAGCGGGCAAGTCGCGACCGCCACCTGGGGTCCCGCAATCAAAGGGAATCTTCTTCGCGGGATCTTCGAGCGCCGGTGTCACCAAAAAGTGGCCGACGTAGGGTTTTTGTTGCAACAGCTCCGCTGTTTTTTGACACACCGGCGTCCACAGCCCGCGTTGAAATACATGTCCGTCGTCGTCGCGGATTTCGCTGAAGGGCCCCTCGTAAAGGGCTTGGCGATAAGTTTCGTAGCAGGGGCCCTGTTTGCCTTTTTGCGCCAAGATCGTGACGGAGAAAAAGTTGATGCCGCCCACGGTCTTCCAAAAGCTGCTCTTCGCCTCCTGCATGCCGTGGAAGCCGGCGCGCTCGAAGACTTGGTGAAACTCGTGGCGTTGAAAGGCGCCCGACAGACAACCCGTCCACAGGTCATCGTCTTGTTTCATGTCCTCGGGGATCGGACGATCCGCGACGATGTCCGAGATAGCGACGCCGCCGCCTTTTTTTACCACGCGGAAAATCTCGCGGAAGAGCTGGCGTTTGCGCTCGTCGTCGACCAAGTTCAAAACACAGTTTGAGACCACCAAGTCAACTGACTCACTGGCGACCAGGGGCTTGGCGAGTTTTGTTTCGAGCGCCTCAAGGTCGTCATAAGTTTCGAGAGGCTGGGTCTCGATGAGCTCAAGCAACTGCGAACGGTCGATCTTCAGGTTTTCGATGTGGCCGCAACGAAATTCAACGTTGGGATCGGTAAAACCGAGATTCGACATGACTTCGGGGATGGCGGCGCTCGATTTCTCGAGCATCTGTGGAGTTTTGTCGATCCCGATGACGCGGCCTTTGGGACCGACTTTTTTGGCGATCATGAAGCAATGCTTGCCGGAGCCACTGCCAAGGTCGAGAACGGTTTGGCCGTCTTCGGCAAAGACGGTCGGGTCGCCGCAGCCGTAGTCGATGTCGAGGATTTCTTTCGGGATGTGGCTCAAGGCTGCCGGGTCGTAGCTTACCGGGCAGCAGAGTTCGGCCTCTGAAGCCTCGGCCGCGGCCCCGTAGCGATCGACGGTGGCGTCTTCTTCGGCCAAAAGCGCGAGGATTTCGCGGCGAAAGGCGTTGAGACGCGCCAAGCGGCTCTCATCTTGGGAAGAAAAGTCACGCAGACGCCGAAGACCAGCGGTCAAAGTTGAGGAGTTCATAGCAATCTCGACATTCTCTCGGTTGGGTTGAGACGATAACATGCCCGGCCACGAGCTCTATTTCAGCTCTTTGAACTGTCATTTGGTCCCCCACCCCGTTCCCGGAGGTTTTCTCAATGTCCGCCCCCATGCCCAAGGCAGCGCTCGACAACATTCTCGGCGCTGTCGGCAACACTCCGATTGTTCGCTTGAATCGGGTCATTGACGGGGCCCGGACCCCGATCTACGCCAAATGCGAGTTCATGAATCCCGGCGGATCGGTGAAAGACCGCATCGGACTCGCCATCATCGAGGACGCAGAGAAAAGAGGCAAAATCCGCCCCGGCGGCACGATCGTTGAGGCGACCTCCGGCAATACGGGGGTGGGCTTGGCTTTGGCGGCGGCCAACAAGGGCTACCGCTGCGTCTTCACCATCCCCGACAAAATGAGCGTCGAGAAAGTACGGCTGCTGAAGGCCTTCGGGGCCGAGGTCATCGTGACGCCAACCGTCGAGCCGACTCATCCCGAGTATTACGTCAAAGTCGCCCAGGATATCGTGGCTAAGACCCCGAATTCTTACTTCGCCAACCAGTTCTACAATCAGGTCAACACCGAAGCTCACGTCAAGACAACCGGGCCGGAGATCTGGGAGCAGATGGAAGGCCGCCTCGATGTCTTGGTCGGTGGGCTCGGCACCGGCGGCACGATGAGTGGTTGCAGCAAGTTCCTTAAGGGGAAAAATCCGAAGCTACGCGTTGTGGGGGCTGATCCGGTGGGATCGCTCTACAAAGGATTCAAAGAGACCGGGGTCTTGGGCGAGGGTGGGCTCTATAAGGTCGAGGGGATCGGCAACGACAAGATTCCCGAGACCGCCTGGCTCGACTATATCGACGAGTTTCGCCTGGTCAGCGACAAGCAGAGCTTCCTCATGGCGCGACGCTTAACCCGCGAGGAAGGGCTTTTTGCCGGCGGCAGCTCGGGGACCGCGGTCAAAGTCGCCGTCGATTTGGCCCGAGAAATCGACGACCCCGACAAAATCATCTTGGTCTTTTTGCCCAGCACCGGTGAACGCTACCTCTCGAAAGTTCACAACGACGAGTGGATGCGGGAGAACCGCTTTTTGGACGAGCCCGCGACGCATGTTCGGGATCTGCTCCAAGAGAAATCCGCGGCGGTTCGCGAGCTGATTTGCTGCCCTTCCGACACGTCGATCAAAAAGGCCCTGGCCTTGATGGCGAGTCACAACATCTCACAGATTCCCGTCATCGACCACGGAGAATGCGTGGGATCGCTGCGTGAGTCCGATCTCATGAGCGCCGTGTTGGAGCAGGAATCCGACCTTGAGTCGCCGGTTCGCGACGTCATCGAGCCACCCTTCCCCGTGATTGCGGCGAACGAGAACCTTGATTACGTGATGCGTTTGCTCGGGCGGGAAAACTCAGCGCTCTTGGTGAGGACGCCCGGAGGCGAGTTGACGGGAATCATCACCCGCTACGACGTGATTCAGAGCATGTCGCGCTGAATCTTTCGGTTTGATGCTTCGTCGAGTCGACAGGGCCGAGTGAGCTTTTCATCAAGCACACTCGGCCTCGCCCTGAACGGAGCAACTCCGACTCAGGAATCTGCGCCAGCGCTGTATTCCGAAGCGCCACCGAAGGTTGTGGGCGGCGGTGCGGCAGGAGTCGCCGGCGGTAGCTCCGTGTTCGAAGAAGTCTCAGGTGCCACGGGCTGAGGATTGACCGCCTCGTCGTGAGCTTGCACCCGCTCTTTCATCAGGCGGCCGGCCTTGAAGTGAACGACCGACTTGCTTGGCACATCCACACGCACACCCGTTCTGGGGTTACGCGCCTTCCGCGCGGCACGCGTCTTGATCTCGAAGACCCCGAACTCGCGAAACTCGAGGCGATTGCCTTGCGATAGCTCGTCGATGATCTCGTCGATGAACGATTGAATGATCCGTTTGATCACGACCTTTTTGAGTCCGGTCTTTTCGGAGATCCGATAGGCCAGCTCTTTTTTCGTCACGGTTGCCATTTGCCACCTCCTGCAGTGTCGCGATTCCGGGGCGCTCCCCTTTAACGCGGGCCCAAGACGGTAGAAGTCTGTAAGCCCTTACTGTGAAGGGCAATATACACCACCTTTTGGCAGTCGTTCAATTCCCTTGGAAAAAATGCTGCGGAGGGGTCAAAGGGTCTTTATTTATTAACTTACTTTGCAGCAACATATTAGGCGCGTTTTTCTTAGTTTTCGAACGTCCAGCCAGCTATTATTGACGCTAAACATTTGCGCGATATTCCCTTAGGAGAGAATTCGAGCCTCGGCTCGGCCCAGGGTCGCGAGGGCCGCGGCGGAGTCTTGTTGCCCCAGAAGCTCCTCGCGAAAAGGTGCATCGGTGAACATGCGGATAGCCGAACCTAAAAGCTCGACGTGGCGTTTTTTGCCGCTGTCAGTGTCGGGAAACAGTACGAGCAAGACGAAGTGGACGGGGGCCCCGTCCAAGGCCTCAAACTCCAACCCGCCCGGGTGCACCATCAAGGCCCCCCGAGCTTCAAAATCACCGGTCAACATGCCGTGAGGCAGCGCAATGCCCGCTTCAAGGCCGGTGCTGAGTTGGCGCTCTCGGTCTAAGACCGCCTTGGCCCAAGATGCGGGCGCCCCGGGCAGGCCGCAGGGAAGCCTCATGAGGTCCACCAGGAACCGGATCGCCTCCCATTTATCGAATGGTGGCGACCCCAGTGCGATCCGATGGTGTTCAAGGACTTGGCTGACGAGCACGGCTTCTCCGGAAAAGATCGACGCCCCCCCTTCCCTTTCCGGGCTCCGCAACTTATCACAAAGCCTTGTGAGAGATCGATTTTCCGTCGCTTTGTCTTCGGACATGCGCGACGCTGGGAACGAAGCCAACTTGGGGGTCATAACACCGGCCCGCAGGGCGGGTTTGGCCAAGGGTGAGCAAGGACTTCGAAACTCCATTTTTGGAGTGGGGCTGGCCACTCATTTCGACCGATCAACAAAGATGAGGATCTGCATCTTCATGCGGTCCTCGGCCTCGAAATCCGGGCTCAAGGCTCGGAGAATAGATCGAAGCAAGCGGAATATCGCGCCATCCGGGACGTCGTAGCGTTTCGGTCAGCAAGGTCTCGAAACTGGTTCAGCTTCGGACCGCAGGAATAAATGAGTCTCCGCCGCGCGGCGGGGATCGAGGGAAGACGCGGAGTTCTTCAATGAAATCGCAGGCACATTTTGCCGTGGCAGTGGCGCTTTTGGTTTTGGGGGCTTTTGTTCCACTGGCCAAGGCGCAGGACGAAAAAGAGCCCATCATCAAAAAGGACGAGAAGTCTCAGGAGTTCACCATCAGCTTCGGCAAAGATGGAGTGGCTTTTGAGGACTTCGTGGAAACGGCCGCGAGGCAGATGGGCATTGCCTTCGTCTTTGACGCGCGCCGCGTCAGCAACAAAAAGCTGAACATGATCGGTAAAAAGGTCGTGAAAGAAGAGGACCTCTTCGCCTTTTACCAGACTCTCTTCTTCGCACACGACCTCGCGGTGATCAGCTTGGGCCCTCCCGAAGCGGAAGTGTTGTTGATTGAAGACATCAAGACCTCGCAGCTTCTGAAGCAACGCGCGGTTTTCGTCGACATCAAAGAGCTTGAAAGGCGTCGCCGCAATGTCGGAGAAGTGGTCGCTACGACGATTCAGTTGAAGCACATTCCGGTAGATAAAGCTCAGGCCGCGCTTACCCAGATCATCCAAGAGCACCGCGCGGGCTTTGTGCAGAAAATCGAAGAATCCAACTCGCTGCTGATTACGAACTTCGCCCCGACGGTGTGGACGATGTACGAGATCATCCAAGCCATGGACGTCGAGGTTGAAGAAAACCAGCTGATTTTTGAAAAACTGGCGCTCGAATACCACGTGGCGGAAGACCTTGCGGCCACCATCGAAGAACTCATCGAAGCGCGCGCTGAGATCACGTCGAGTGGTTCGGGAGCCCGCAACGCCCGTAACCGCAACCGCAGCTCTTCCTCCGCAGGCCAAACCCCCGCCCCGAAGATCATTCCCGACGGCCGCAACAACACCTTGCTCGTCTACGCGGTCCCGGAGTACATGGAAGAAATCCGCATGCTCGTGGCGAGCCTCGATACCGCGATCACCGAGGCCAACAGCAACATCCACATCTACGAGCTGAAGAACACGAACGCCGAAGACATCGAGGACGTCCTCTCCGATCTCTTGTCCCAGGGCGGGGGCCGCAGCGTGCGTCCCTCGGGCGGGGGCGGCAACACTCGCGGCAATACCGCGGGACGCGGCGCGACCAATCAAAACGATCCGGACGCCGTCAACATTGTCGCCGACCCAAACACCAACTCGCTGCTCATCACCGCCACTCGGGCGCGTTACGAAGAGATTTCGGACATCATCGCGAAACTCGACAAGCGCCGACCGCAAGTCTTGGTGCAATGCGCCATCGTCGAGCTGAGCACGAACGACATCGAAAACATCGGGGTTGAGATCGCGCAGGTCGAAGGTGGCGGTGCCGAAACTCGCTTCTTTGGCGGTTCGGCTTTTGGTTTGTCGACCATCGATACCTTGACGAACATCAACGGCGGTGGCGACACCGGTGGCGACGGCGGCGGAGACGGCGGCGGCGGCGCCGGCGGCTCGTCTAGCAATTTCTTTGACGACTTGGTTCGCATTCCGAACCTCGGCGGCCAAGGACTGACGGCAGGAATCTTCAGCAACTTCGTCGACGTGCCGTTTTTAATTCGACTCTTCGAAGAAACGCGACGCGGCAACTTGGTCTCTGTTCCATCAATCTTAGTGAACGACAACCAAGAGGCTCACATCTCAGTTGGCAACGAAATCCCCACGACCACGGTCAACCAGGGGCAGTTTAGCGACCAGAGCTCTTTCGGCGGTTACCAAGAGGCCAACCTTGAGTTGAGCATTTCGCCTCACATCTCAAACGACGAGTACCTTCGCTTGGACATCTTCCTGAGCGTGGTGGCCTTCGACGGCGCCCAGACCGACCCCGCGATCCCGCCTCCCCGCACCACGCGTGAGCTGCAGACCCAGATCACCGTGCCCAACCGGCGCACGGTCGTCATCGGCGGCCTCACCAACGACAACTTCCGCGAGACCGTCTCGGGAATTCCGTACTTGAGCGACATCCCCTTGATTGGGTGGCTGTTCGAGAACACGGCTCAGTCGCACGAACAACGCACCTTGTACGTCTTCATCACTCCGACCATCTTGTCAGAGTTCGAAGGGCTCGAGCGCCTGTCCTACGAACGCAAGTTGCAGATCGCGAAACTTGACGGACAGATCCACCTGGTCGATCCGAACTTCCGCGAGATCAAGATCGACGATGATGAGGTCAGCATCGAGGAACTGGAGTCGTCCGGCAACTTCGACATGCCGCGTTATCGACCGTCTTCGCCCCTGCGTGGCACTTTGCCGGCGCAAGACGCGAACAAGTTGCCAATGCGTCCTAACTTCACCAAGCCCAAGCCCGAGGCGGGAGCCGAAAAGGCAAAAGCCAGTGACGCGAGTCGCTTAAGCGGGTTCGGACGGCGCCTGGCGGGAAGCTCGCCTCAGCGGTCGGGCAACTAACTAGTGACAAGGCCAGGTTCGCGGGCTTAGTCCCCGAACGAGCGGCGTAAACAAAAGGAGAGCCATCCGCTGAGTACAGCGGGTGGCCCTCCTCATGAAAGGAGTCTTTGATCCGTGCGGACACAAATTCTTGAGATCATCGAGCAGTCGGGGAAAATCGACGACCGTACGCTCCAAGATTGCATACGCATGGAGCGGGAAACCGGCCAATCGCTGGACAAGATCATCCAGCGACGCGGCTTGCTCACCGAAGAGGCCTTTAACGAGCTCTACGGCAAATCCACCGGCATCAGCTTCATCGAGTTGCTGAAAGACGTCAGCGTTCCCGAAGTCTTTATCGATCGAGTGCCACAGCAGTTTGCCCGCAACTACACCTTGGTCGGCATCGAATCCGACGGCTCGACGATAAAAGTAGCGACTTGCAACCCGCTCGATGTCTACCCCTTGGACGACCTCGCCTCGATTCTCGATCTCGAAGTCGAGCCTGTCTTGGCGCCGCGATCTGAGATCACGACGCTGATCAACCGCGCCTACCGCGACAAAGCAGACGTTGTCGACGAGGTCATCGACGACCTTGAAGACCCGGATTACGACGAAATAGCGAGCATGGTCTCCGACTCGGAAGACCTGCTCAACGTCGCCAACCGCGCCCCGATTATTCGCCTGGTCAACATGATCTTGTTCCAGGCTCTCAAGATGCGCGCCTCGGATGTCCACATTCAGCCCTACGAGGACAAAGTCCAGATTCGGTACCGGATTGACGGCGTGCTGTACGATATGGAATCGCCGCCGAAAAGCGTCCATGAAGCCATCGTGTCTCGCGTCAAAGTCATGGCGAAGATGGACATCGCCGAGCGCCGCATTCCCCAGGATGGCCGCGCGTCGATCAAGATCGGCGACTCAGAAGTTGACGTCCGTATTTCATCGGTGCCGACCAACTACGGCGAGCGCATTGTGATGCGCATTCTCGACAAAAGCCAAGGCATCTTCAATCTCGACCAACTGGGACTGAACAAAGATCAACGCGAGTTGATGGACCAAGTGGTGCAGCTATCGCACGGCGTGATCTTCGTCACCGGCCCAACGGGTTCGGGTAAGTCAACGACGCTCTACTCGATTTTGAATCAGATCAACTCTCAAGACAAAAACGTCATCACGATTGAAGATCCGATCGAGTATCACCTCGCTGGCATTAGCCAGATTCAGGTCAGCAACAAAAAGGGCCTGACCTTCGCGGCCGGGCTTCGATCTTTGTTGCGCCAAGACCCTGACATCATGATGGTCGGGGAAGTTCGCGATGAGGAGACGGCGCGCATTACCATCCAAGCTGCCCTCACCGGTCACTTGGTATTTTCAACTTTGCACACCAATGACGCCGCCAGCGCCGTGTCGCGAATGTTGGATATCGGTCTAGAACCTTATCTCGTCGCTTCTTCGTTGGTCATGATTATCGCGCAGCGCCTCGTGCGCCGCGTTTGCCCGGACTGCAAAGAACTCGTTACGCCGGATCATGCGCAGCTTCGCGACATGACCAGTCTCGGCATTACGACTAGCGACTTGCCGAATGGCAAACTGTCGCTCGGCCGCGGCTGCGACATGTGCTTCAACACCGGCTACACTGGACGGATCGCCATTTACGAAATGCTGCCTATCGTCGAAGATGCCAAAGAACTGATCGTCGAACGAGCCAGCGCCAGCAAGATCAAGATAGCTGCCCAAAAGCGCGGCATGAAGACACTCCGCCAGGACGGCATCACGAAGATCATTGCGGGAACAACTTCGGTTGACGAGATCCTTCGCGTGACGCAGATGGACATCGAATAACGCCATGCCGATTTTCGAGTACCGAGCCTACGACGAAAGTGGCAATACGCGAGCGGGCATTGTCGATGCTGACACCGCAGCGGCCGCGCGTCTCAAACTTCGGGCGGATCGAGTTCACGTTTTTGAGATTGAAGAGCTTAAAGAAGGCAAGGGCTCAGGCTCGACGCGCAAGTTTCGCCTGAAGCGCAATGCCGTCGGCGAGCTCGCCATCGTCACCCGACAATTCGCGACGCTGCTCAATGCGGGGATTCCGGTCGTCGATGCCTTGAAGGCGCTCATCGACCAAGTCGAAAGTCGCGACATGGAGCAGGTCTTTCGCGACGTGCGGGAAAAAGTCACTCAAGGACTGACGATCGGAGAGGCGATCGGAAACCACCCGACGTTTTTTAGCGAGCTCTACATCAACATGGTCAAGGCCGGCGAGGCTTCGGGCAACCTCGATGAGATCATGAAGCGCCTCGCCGATTACCTGCAGAAACAAAACCGGGTCCGCAACAAAGTTAGTGCGGCGATGGCCTACCCCATCATCATGATTGCGGTTGGCGTCATCGTGGTATCGGTCTTGCTCACAGTCGTCGTGCCGAAAATTCAAAACATCTTCCGCGAAACGGACCGGACCTTGCCCGGCATCACCAAGCTGCTGATCTTCATGTCGGAGTTCATGCTCAGTTGGTGGTGGGCGCTCGGGACAGTCGCAATTGGTGGATTCATCTTGTTCAAGGTCTGGGCGCGCTCTGAAAAGGGCTCGATGCGCTGGCATACGATTTTGATGAAAATTCCGGTGTTCGGCATCCTCTACCGCAAGCAGGCCATCGCGCGCTTTGCGACCACGATGGCCACTTTGCTCCGATCGGGCCTTCCGGTCCTGCAATGCCTCACCATCGTGCAGAATGTCGTTCAGAATAAACTCATGGCGAAGGCCGTGGGCGACATCCACGATTCCATCCTCGAGGGCACCGACATCGCAACACCACTGGCCAAGACGGGAATCTTTCCGCCAATGGTGGGTTATATGGTCGCAACCGGCGAACAGTCTGGACAGTTGGAGGAGATCCTTTTTAAGGTCTCCGAGGCCTACGATGAAGAGGTCGACGTCGCGACGCAAAAGATGACATCGATGATGGAACCTCTTATCATTGTGATACTTGCGGTCGTCGTTGGGTTTATCGTACTCGCGATCGTGATCCCGATGATCCAGATGAGTGGGCTTCAATAAGCCCGGGATGCGGCCCGCGTTGGGATCAATCTTTGACGCGGGAACGATTTCTGCCGGATTCTCTAGGAATCCGAGGCAAAATGGAGCGTCAAAGGAGCCCTGGCTCGCCCCTCAAGGCGAAAAAAGGCGGCTCCGCGAGGTCACTCACGAGAAACGCTCGTGAGACGAAACACAAAGGGCACTTGGGCCCACCATCCCCAAAGGACGAAATAATCCCATGCGAAGCATTCATGTCCAAAGCACTCAGGATCAGAGCATTCTTAGCGAAAACAGCCATGACGGGCGCCCACAGAGCCGAAGCAACATGAAGAACCGGGCCGCCGGCTTTACCTTGATCGAACTCATGGTCGTCATCGTGATCCTCGGCCTCTTGGCAGGATTTGGCGCGGTGCAGTTTTTCGGTTCTTTGGCCGACTCCAAAGTCAATGTCGCCAAAGGTCTGTGCAACGAAATCGAAAAATCGATTGGCGAGTACACCATCCGCAAGAGCGTCACGCCCTCAGAAGACGAGATCCTCGACATCATGCTGGAAGATCGAGTCCTCAAAAAGAACAAGATGACCGATCCCTGGGGCGAGCTCTACTTCGTCAAGATCAATGAGCACAACGAGTACATGGTGTTCTCCCGAGGCAAAGACAAGACCGAAGGCACCGAAGACGATATTGGATCGGCGGGGCTCGTGTCTGAAACCAGCGAAGACTTCTAGGCCTTAATTATTGCCGTCAAAGACCAAACCATGATGAACCGCCGCCAAAACTCGAACGCCGCCGCAGGCTTTACCCTGATCGAACTGATGATCGTCATTTTGATCATTGGCATCGCGGCGGGTTATGGCGCGGTGAACTACGGCGGCATGACCGAAGAGCAGCAATTGAACTCCACGGTCAGAGAGTTTGTGGGCGAGTATCGCAGGTTGCGCGCCTTTGCCGCTAAAGAGCGGCGCGAGTGTTGGCTTGAGTTCAACATTCAAGACGGTGAGTACCGCGTCACGATCTACCCCCTCCGCGACGAAGTAGGCAACTTCATCGATGCCAATGGCGAGATCATTCCCGACGACGAGGTCTCGGATCGCATCGACGATCAGCCCTACCGACGGATTGAGAGAAAAGTTTTCATCAAAGACATTCAGGCGCCGGGACCCGACGGCAACGAGAAGTTTGACGCCGACTATTGGCTGAAGTTTCGCGAAGACGGAACCATCCCCCACCACATCGTTCACTTCGAAACCCAGGGCGGTATCGAGGTTTCATTGATTGTGGATGAGATTACCGGGACGGTTTCGGTCGCCGAAGGCTACGTCGAAGTCTACAGCCCGCAGGAAGAGGATTTTGAAAGCCTCGCGGGTGAGAGTGCCGATCGATGATGCCAAGAGCTGGGTCTAAGAGAACTAGGAGCCGTCGCACATGATAACCATCGCAACGAAAAATCCTGGCGGACAAGCTGGGCTCACTCTCATGGAAGTGTTGGTCGCACTGTTGATTCTTTCAACTTGTGCACTACCGCTTTTGATTGCGCTTGGAGACGCCCAAAGCCAGATCGCACGCTCGAAACACCGGCGCACGATGAAACAACTCTTGGAGTACAAGCTCTCGCACATTCTCTTGGACCGCCCTGCCGAAGGTGAAGATCCGATCTACGTTGAGGCAGCGGAAGGTAACTTTGGCGAGGACTTCTCCAACGACCCCGACAAGGCCTACTGGTTTGACGAAAGCCTCTACTTCTACAACTACCGCATCGACTCCGAAGAGATTGACCTCGGCAGTGCGGGAGGTTTGACCGGCGACGAAGAAGAGGAAGCGCAAAAACAACGCGATCGCGAGCGAGATGATGCTGGAGGCAATCCCTTTGGCGGCGCTGAGGCCGAAGAGCAAGAAGAAGACCTCAGCCAACTGAGATACCGCGTCACGCTCACGATCGAGTACTTGCCCGGTAACGCGAACTTCGCGCAACACATGTCCATTGTGACCTATGTCCGTCACCCGCACCAAAGCGAAGCCATGAGCGGTCCCGACGCCCGCGGCGGCGGGCCCGGAGGACCCGGCGGACTGGGTGGCGCAGACGGTGATCCAAGCGGGCAAGATGGAGCGCAGCCCGGGGCGGGGTCGAACCTAACCGGGGGTGGCGGATCGACGAGTACGGTAACCGGGACCTCCCCGGTAAGAGAGAGACGCTAATGGCTCCATTGAAGCCCACAACATCGATCCAAGCCTCAAGTCGAGGCTTTACGCTCATCGAGGTCATGGTCGCTATCATGGTCACCGGTATTCTTTTCACCGGTTTCTTCTCGATCATCCGCACCGCCATCAACATGCAGCTCATGGTGCGCGAGTTCAGCGACGCCGAGCGGATGGGGCCAGCGATCCTCTCCCAGATCTCCGAAGACCTCCGCAACGCCTACTTTTATAACCTCGAGAACAACGATTGCTTTGAAGGCAAAAAGATCGAACGCGGCAACGACTCGCGCATGGACCAGATCCATTTTCTGACGACCCGCACTTCGCTCGTGGCGGATGAAGCCATCCCCAGTAACGCTGATTTGGACATTGGCCGCGGCAGTCCGCTGAGCGAGGTCAGCTACATGCTGCGCGAGTCCAAAAACGGCTACTTCGAGCTGTGCCGCCGCGAGCAGCCCTTCATCGATGAGCATCCCTTCAAGGGCGGTTATTTCCGCCTGATCTGCGACCGCATCTTGAGTTTCAAAGTCCAATACACCGGCTGGGACTTCGGAGAGAGCGACGACTCCCCTTTCGGCGACAACGACCGTGGCCGCGACAATACCGACACTCCTAGTTCTGGCAGTGCTGGAAGCGCGGGTTCAAACGGCAGCAATGGCGCCATCGCCGGAGCCAACGGCAAAGGCAACGGCAACGGCAACGAAGAAAACGAAAACGGCGACAACGAGGACGAAAACGGCGAGTTGGTCTGGGAGGACGACTGGTCGGCCCGCGACCGCGGCTCAATGCCCGTTGCCGTCAAGATCGAACTCGTCCTCTCGCCCGATGTCGATCCCGCGGTCATGCGACGCATGACTCACGATGGCCGTGACGGCGAACTAGAAAAGTCCTACCTGCACATCATCCTCTTGCCTCAGTACCGCGAAGATCCCGAATCAACGCGCGCAACTTCGAGCTGGCAAGGCAACGTCGCCGAACCCCAAGCAGGCACCACCGGAGTCGCGGGTGGCCTCAACGGCCGCGGGGCCCGCGGCGGAGGAGCCAACGGTCAACGCGGAGCTCGTGGAGACCAAAATGGACGCGGCAACGGCAACCGAGGCAACACCGGCACCAACATCCTCGGCGGCAGCCGCGGCAACAACGGCGGAAACAACCGCCTCGCCGACATCCTCCGCGGCGGCGGCTAACCTGCTATACGGCGTCAGACTAAATTCTCCCGCTTTTTTAGGCCAGGCCTAAAAAAGCGGGAGAATTTAGTCTGACGCCGTATAGCAGGTTTATTTTGGTTCGAGGATTTCTTGGCCGCCCATGTAGGGCTGAAGGGCTTGGGGAATCTTGATGGAGCCGTCTTTTTGTTGGTGGTTTTCCAACAGGGGGATCAACACTCGGGGCGAGGCAATGACCGTGTTGTTGAGGGTGTGGCAAAAGCGAACTTTGCCCTCGGAATCGCGGTAGCGTAGATCGAGGCGGCGCGCTTGGAACTCGTAGAAGCGGCTTGCGCTGTGGGTTTCCGAGTAGCTTTGGCGCGAGGGCATCCAGGTTTCGATATCGAACTTTTGCACCTGCCCCGCCCCGAGATCACCGCCACAGACATTGACAACGCGGTAGGGCAATTCGAGCTTTTGAAGCACGGCTTCGGCGTTGTTGAGGATTTCCTCGTGAAGCACCTTCGATTGCTCTTCGTCGTTGGGCGCCAACACGACCTGTTCAATCTTTTGAAACTGGTGAATCCGGTAAAGGCCCTTCGTGTCGCGACCAGCGGCTCCCGCTTCACGGCGATAGCAGTTTGACCACCCACAAACTTTGATGGGCAAGTCCGCTTCGTCGAGAATCTCGCCGCGGTGGAATGCCGTCAAGGGGACTTCGGAGGTACCAATGAGGTAAAGATCATCACGTTCGGTGCAGTAGGCCTGATCCTCGCCGCCAGGGAAATACCCGGTGCCGGTCATGGTCTCGTGCCGCACAAGGTTGGGGACGATCATCGGGGTGTAACCGCGCTCGACCATGTAGTCTAGGGCCATTCGCAGGACCGAGAACTCCAGCAAGCAGGCGGCGTTGCGCAAAAAGTAAGTGCGGCTGCCAGCAATCTTTGAGGCGCGCTCGAACTCCAGCATGTCGTGAAGCTCGCCAAGCTCAAGATGTGACTTCGGTTCAAAGTCGAACTTCGGCAACTCGCCGTTGCTGCGCAACTCGACGTTCTCGGTGTCATCAGCGCCGTCGGGTACTTCGGGAGCCGGCAAGTTGGGCACCTGCAACATCAGCGCATGCAGTTGCTGCTCGATCTCCTTTGACGAAGACACCAGAGCCTTTTGCTCGTCACCAAGCGCCTTCATGGCCGCGATCGTTTGCTTTTTCGCGTCTCCATCAAGCTTAGGAATCTCCTTCGTCTTAGCATTCTGCTCGGCCTTTTTGGATTCGGCGTCGAACTTGATGCGCCGGATCTCGGCGTCGAGTTCGAGAATCCGATCCACGTCGCAGGCAATACGTTTCTTTGAGGCCCCGGCTTTCACCAGTTCCGCATGTTGACGAATGAACTTCAGATCCAGCATGTTCGCTCCTCGGTCGACCTATTCGGTCGTCACGCTTTTTGGTTTCGCCCGGGCTCGGGCGAGGAATTCTGTCATTCCCTGCTCTTCCAAGGCACCCAGTCGAAACTGAATGCGATCTTGGAGATAGGCGATCGCAACCCCGCGATCGACCGCCAAGGGCTCGGCAAAGGCATCGACAATGTCGGGCAATTGCTTCAGACCTTGCTCCAGGGCGGCACGAAATCGCTCGGGCAGCCAAGGATGGCGATTCAACAGGTCTTCCTTCAAGCCCCAGACCGCAAAAACAAATGGGAATCCCGTCTGACGGCGCCAAGCCTCGGCGAGGTCGATCCGCTCAAAACCTGGGGGGGCAGCGAGACCAAGGGCTCGATCCCCGATCACGAGCACACCATCGGCCCTTGCCTCATCGCCCGAAAATGCCTCTGTGGGGTTCGCAGAGCGGTAGTGAATCCGGCGGGGGTCGACACCCTCAAAATCCTCGAGGAAGATCCTCGTCAGCATCTGAGAGCTTCGGGAGCAAGGGTCTAAGCGCAAATCTAAGCGTAGGTCAGGTGAGGCCTGAGCCGCCGTCAGCGCGCCCTTTCGCAGGTAGAGAAAGACACTGTCCACCGCGCCCCGAGCCGCGATACAAAGGCCTGGAAGGTAGCTCAGAGACTCATCCTCGAGCAAGGTGACGCAGGGCACGAGCCCTAAGTCTGCCCTTTGATCCAATAGCTTTCGCGCCACCTCCGCGGGAGGGCAAGGATCTAGCTGTAGGCGCGAGTCGGACTCAAGGTCGGCAATCAAAGGCCGCGCATTGAGATAGGAGACGGCGGCGACGCGAAGCGGGCGCATAGCTCGGCTCGGAACTCCGAATTCGGGTGATGACAGGAAGGAAAGAACAAGAACCCTCGCCGCCAAAAACTAGCGACAAGGGTTCTTTTTGAAAGCTATCGACAGGGCCTTATTGAACCTTGATCCACAGTGACGTCATCATTCCCAGGATGGGATGGTCGAAAGTCAGTTGCCCCACCAAAGGCCCGCGCGGCGGGTTCCTGAGACGGGCATCGCCGGGGAAAAAGACCTTGATAGCGTCAAGATCGCCGACCGGCCCCTTCATCGTGACGGATCCCGCCCTTTTACCCTGCTCGTTTTCCTTTCGGAACGTCACCGTAGGCAAGATACGCCCCATCGTGAAGTTGAAGTACTCTTCGCCTGAGGCACCGAAGACCTGGATTGATTTGCCCTCAACCAAGACGGCCTTGCCTTGGCGCTCCATGCTCGCGGCGAGACGAAAACCGTTTTCACCGGCCCCAAGGTGCCAGGTGTTGATGCGCCCGCCCTTTACATCGAAAGCCTTTGAAGTTCCTCGACCAATGAGGATCGTCTTCTCGTTCTTACCCTTCTTACCGACGAAAATCGCGCCGCGGTGAACGGAAAGCTTGGTGACCGGCACCCACATGATCTTGTCTTTGGCCGCCATCACATCGACGAAGAAATCCGAGTTCTCGGCATCGCCCTTCGCGACCAAAAATTCCGGCACAACTTTCCCATTCGCTGAGAACACAACCCGCAAAGGCGCAAGATCTCCGTCGTAAGGGCGCGTGCGAACCGCAGTGCCGTTCTTCACGACTCGGAACTCGTAGGGATAAAGGTGGCCTTCGTCTTCAAGGTAGACGTAGCGTCCGTAGGGCACGACGCGCATGTTCTTGCCCTTACCGATGATGACCGTGTCTTCACCGGGGTTGTTGAACTTGCCATTGGCATTGGTGTCGACAACCGTCACCAGCTGGCCGCGGACTTTGCCGGTGATGCCAGCGGTTCCCTTGAAGAACAGGGACAAGCCTTCATCAACATTGAAGTTGAAGGGAGTGCCCATGATGGTGAGCTTGCCGGGCTGTTGCTTGACTTGGATGGTCTGTTGAAGAACAGATCCATCATCATTCTTCAATTTCCACTTCAGTTGCGTGTACTTGCCAATCTTGAGCTTGGTCTTCTTTGGCCTCTTCTTCGATCCCTCGCCGTCGAGATCGACGTGGAAGTTGCCATCGTAGGACACCTTGCCCCCGGGGATGGGAGCGAAATCGACGGGGTCCTCGTCTTTCTTGATGAATATCCGATTCACGAACGGTTCCCAGTGAGGGTTGCCGCTCCGCACCGCGCCGAAATACCAAGGGTAGCGGACTTTCTTGACGATGACGGATTTGAACTTCGTGTCGATGACCCAGTCGTAAACGGCCTTAGTCTTGGGCGGCGTCAGCGAGATCGGCGTCGTGTTGTCCTTGCTGCCTTTTCTTCCCTTGGCACCGTCACCGCCAGCGGGGATCTCAACCACAAGGCTGTCGTCGATGGCCTTTTGATGGGCCAACCGAGCCTCTGCGAGCGGCAAGTCAATCCTGATCTTGTCGAGGTGCTTGATCTTATCGTAGGTGTCGTAGTTGACGAGGTGCCCGTCTGCCTGTTGGGCGTAGTTCTTGAAGTCGTGCTCTTCACCAATCTCTTTGGCGATCTTCGCGTAGTAGGCCGAGGCGAAGAAATCGGTGAGGCGATCATAGCTGTAATACATGCGTCCGCAGGCAGCACCCGCGTAGTAGTAGTCGCCGAGCTCCGTAGCGAGAAGGTGAACCTTCCCGAAATTCACGAGTGCTTCGCGCCTCTTATCGTCGTCGCCTTCTTTGTCTGCGATCTGTTCGGCTTGGAATCCTGCGTCGTAGAAATCGGCGTACTCCAAGCGCTTGACGAGCTGTTCGTCCGTGAGTTTGGCAAACCACTTGTAGCGATTTGCTAGGCTATCGCGACGATGCGCGAGTTTGTAAGTGAGGCCAAGCTGCCTGAAGACGTTGTCGAAGCTCGCCCTTTCCGCGGGATCACCTTTGGCTTTCGCGTTCTGCGCAATACGTCGCTCCATGGTTGCGGCCGCGCGTTCCGCGTAATCCGCGTTGTCTTGCACCAGCTTTTTGAGGCCGGTGTAGTCTTCGGAGTTAACCGCCTTGATGACATCGTTGACGTACTTCGCCAGGCCTTGAGCACCGGCGTTCGCCGCCAGGCCGGACAGCAAGAGCGCGATGAGAGGGGCAAGGGCCCAGGAGGTGACGCCAAAGGCTCGGGTTTTCATGAAGGTGTCCTCAGTCGTTCTTGTCTGTCGTTCGCCCAATTGGGCCCTGCTGATGAGACGAGTCTTCGCCTCTATCTGATACTGAATGCGAAGCGGGACGTTTGATGGGGAGCCGAAGGGAAATCCCCGGCCCCATCCACAGCTCGTCCTCGCCAAGTACTACAACCCCTTGGTGGGGAAGGACATTCTACAAAAGAGCTCGGATCAGCGAATCGCCTTTTGGATTACGCAATTCTCTGCTCTTTTGGTCCACAATATCGCGAAATCAGGGCTTCCGCGGCCCGCCAGCCGTCAACGGCCGCACTGACGATCCCGCCGGCGTAGCCAGCGCCTTCTCCTACCGGGTAGAGGCCGCAAGCGTCTTTCGCCTGAAGGTCCACCGGATCCCGCAGAATCCGCACCGGAGCGGACGATCGCATCTCAGGGCCACAAATGATCGCCTCCGGCGAAAGATAGCCCGGCATTTGTCGATCAAAGGCGAAAAGGCCCTGACGAATCAGATCGGTCAACCAAGGGGCGGCGAGTTCGTCCATGACCACCGGACGCTGCCCCGAACGGCAGCTCGTGTCAGGCACGTCTTTGGAGGGCTTTTGGTCCATGAAGTCGAGGAGTCGCTGCGTCGGGAGTTCGAAACCCGCGCCGGATTTCTCGGCCGCGATCTTTTCATAGCGCTCTTGGTAGAGAATGCCTGCCAGCGGGTCATCGCTGCCAAACTCTGAGGGCTCAAGCGTCGTGACGACACCGGAGTTAGCGAAGCCGGTGTCTTTTTTGGAGTAACTCATGCCGTTGGTGTTGTAGTGCTCGTGGTCGTGGATGGCCGGGATGATCTCGCCGCCGGGGCACATACAAAAAGAATACACCCCGCGGCCTTCAACCTGCGCCACCAAACGATAATCAGCGGGGCCCATGCGCTTAGCCACCGAGGCCTTACTGTAAATGACTTCATCGACGTAGGTTTGCGGGTGTTCGATACGAAAACCCAGTTGGAAGGGCTTTTGTTCGAGGCGAAATTCGTCGCGCTGCAGGCTTCGGTAAAGATCCCGCGCACTATGTCCCGGAGCCAAGATCACCGCTTGGGCGGGGACATCCCCGACGCTGGTTTCCAGTCGCTCGACTTGGCCGTTGCGGCGCAAGATGCGGTCGACGCGCGTGTCGTAAAGGAACTCGCCGCCCAACTCTTCGACTTCGCGACGCAAGCGGCCGACGACGGCACGCACGCGGTCCGAGCCCAAATGAGGCCGATAAAAATAGCCGACGAGATCGTAGCCGGATTTCGTCCGAAACTCCTCCAGCACCATGGCGACGCGCGGGTCTTTTCCGCGCGAGGTCAGCTTGCCGTCGCTAAAAGTCCCAGCACCGCCCTCGCCGAAAAGGTAGTTGCTTTCGAGCAACAGCCCGTTTTCGCGGTGAAAGCGCTCGATCTGCCCGACCCGATGGTTCATCCGCGAACCGCGTTCGATCACGCGAGGTCGGTAGCCCGCGCGTGCCAACACCAAGGCCGCGAATAGTCCCGCCGGGCCCGCGCCGATGACCACCGGGCGGTGCTCCAAGGGTTGATCACCGGATTGCGGTGACGAGTAGACGGGGGTTTCGACAAATCGGACCTTGCGGCCCCTCGGAAAACGCTTCGGAGCTTTGGCGTGCGGAGCTAAGTGGAGGTCGAAGGTGCAAACGAAGACCGGGGGGCGCCGGCGCTTGTCAACCGACTGTCGGACTAACTCGATGGAACTAACATCGCTCGCCTCTAAGCCCGCGTGCTGCAGAGCGCGCTGAGCCAAGGCACGCTCGTCGCCGTCCAGCGGCATCCTCATTTCGGTAACGCGTAAGGGCATGGAGAGCCTTTGTGGTCGGAGTCGGTCGCCGAGCGCCCTACTTGCGGCCGCCTTTTAGTTTTTCGCTTTGGGCAAGCAGGAACTCACGCTCGCGGGAGCTGAGGGCATCCATCCCCTCGTCTTTGATTTTCTCAAGGACGCGGTCGAGTTCGTATTTCTCGTCCACTGTCTTTTGCTGCGTGGCTTCACGCCGCGATCGCTCGCGCTGCACTTTGGACGCTTCGAGATACACTTCGAAACGCGGCCAGCCATAGCCATACAAAAAACCGCCGAGCGCGCCCGCGAGGTGCACGCTGTGCGCGGTACGATCGGCACCTTGGTAGGCGAGAACCGATAGGATGTCGATCCCCACCATGACCGCGGCCAAAACCCAACAGCGCATCTGCAAAGTGCCGAAGAACAGAATCTGCATCATTGGGAAACGCGAGCCCAGCAAGGCTACGAGACCCATCGCGGCACCACTGGCGCCGAGCGATCGAAGCGGACCACCGGTAATGATCGCTTCCGCAAAGAGGCCAAAGGAAGCGAAAACTGCGAGGCCGAGGTAGATGTAGAGGAATTGCCGACTACCGAAAGCACTCTCGATGAAACGCCCGATGAAAAACACCATCAGCATGTTCATCAGGACGTGCCCGGGACCACCGTGCAAAAAAGCCGAGGTCAACCAGCGCCAAACCTCAAGGGGGCGATCCGTGTCGAGCCAAAACGCCTCGTTGACTTGGTTTGTTCCCTCACCGAAAACGCCGCCGCCAAACAACCAAATCAGCGCCGAAATACCGATGGTAATGCCGACAATCCACAAAGTGGCAACCGGACGGTCCGAACGCGGGGCGTAACGCCCCCCATCGTCATCGTATCGTCGGTCCTGCCAACTCATTTCGTTCTTCGCGTCTCCTTGGATGCGGCGCCGCCCATCTGATCTTCAGGGGCTCAGTGGGCCCCGCTTGCGTCTTTTTCGCTGACCGCAGCGTCACCGATGTTATCGGCAGCGTAGCACGCTTCCTTCAGCACGCCGATGAAAGGCAGATTTCGGTACTTGTCGGCGTAGTCGAGCCCATAGCCGACGACAAACTGATCTTCGACCTCAAATCCGATGTAGTCGGCCTTCATTTCAACGATGCGTCGGGCTTTTTTGTTCAGCAAGACACAGGTGCGGACATCCTCTGCCCCCCGCGCTTTGAGCTGGGCGCAAACCCGGTGCAGGGTGCGGCCCGTGTCGAGGATGTCATCGAGAATCAAAAGACGCTTACCCCGGTAGTCAAGTTGGGGGAATACCTTGATATCCACGGTGCCCGACGAAGTGGTGGCCAGGCCATAGCTCGAGGCTTGAATGAAGTCGATATCGAGATGAATCGGAATATGGCGCATCAAGTCGCTGATAAACACGACGCCGCCCTTTAGCAAAGCCATCAGCACCAACTGATCACCCTGATAGTCGCGCGCGATTTCGGCGCCCAGGGTGGCCAAGCGGCTGCGGATGAGCTCCTCGCCAAATAGGACTTCTTTGATGTCGTCGTGCATGGAGTTCCTCAGTAGCTGCCCCCAATCCCCAGGGGTCCGCCGATCATAACAGGCCAAATCGTCACCAAAGGAGGGGTGCATCACAGATTCTTTGTGCCGCAGCGGGCTAGGCCCGAGGTTTTCGCCAAAGAGGCCTTCGGCGATCTTTCGGGGGGCGTTTCCAGCATCGCCGCCAGCGACTATCATGCCGAGACCTCGCGGCGCATCGACTCGCGACTATGAAGTCGCAATCCGATCCCTTTTCTCCAGTCATACGGGAGCCAGAAGTGGCGCAAATCATCGACGGCAAAGCAATTGCGGATGCCATCAAAGGCGAAGTCATGCTGGGAGTTGCGGCCCTGGGAGGAAAGCCTCCCTGTGTGGTGGCCGTTCAGGTCGGCGAAGATTCGTCCAGCGCCGCCTACGTTCGAAGCCAGGCTCGCCAGGCGCAAAAAGTCGGAATTCTGCACCGGCTCGACCAACTGCCCGCGACCGCGTCGGAAACCGAACTTCGAGAAAAGCTCATTACCCTCAATGCCGACCCCGATGTCCACGCCGTCATGCTGCAAATGCCACTGCCAAGGGGGCTCGACGGACGACGAGCCCGAAGCTGGATCTCCGCAGAAAAAGACGTCGAAGCCGTGACCGAGACCGCAGCGGGTCGATTGGTCGCGGGTACCCATACCACGGCACCTTGCACCGCCTTGGCGGCGATGTCTTGCTTGGTGTCGGCGGCGAAGGATCTCAGCGGCCTCGATGTCGCCGTGGTCGGCCGATCAGAGATTGTCGGCCGGCCTCTCGGTCTCTTGCTCCTCCACGCCAATGCCACCGTCACGCTTTGCCATAGCCGCACGAAAAACCTCGGCGCAAAGCTGAAAGCCGTCGATGCCGTGATCGTTGCGGTGGGCAAACCTGGGCTCATCACCGCCGACATGGTTCGCGAAGATGCCATCGTCATTGACGTCGGTACGAACTGGGTTGAGGACGCCAGCGAAAAGAAAGGCGGCCACCTCGTCGGCGATGTCGCCTTTGAAGAAGTGTCGCAGAAAGTCGCGCAGATCACGCCAGTGCCCGGAGGTGTGGGGCCGGTTACAGTTGCGATCTTGTTGCGAAATGTCCTGGAGTTGGCGCGCAAGCAACGCCAGTGAGGGCGAGCTGATCAAGTTCTGACCGGCGCTGGCTTAAGGTAGCGTGGGCTCGGGCCTTGAGACGTCCTTGCGGCATTCTTGGCAAATTTGGATTGGCAATCTAGCGCCTCCATAAATTCACTGTTTTGGAGCGTCTTTTTCTGAGTCGTTAGTCACACGTCTTGCCATGGGTTAACGACGTCGCAGGCATCTTTGAAGTGTTTGACGTTTCGCGTAGCCACCAGCGCCTTGCGAACTCGTGCAATCCCCGCAATTTGAACATCGCGGATTTCGGCGGATTTCCCCTGAGATTGAAGTGCAGCAGCGATTGCACCGGCAGCCATTGCTGCTGGTGTATCGAATGGCAAGATCCTGCCACCCAAATCGTCTTCAATCATGCCCAGTAGAGCCTTCTCGAGCCGTTTTCTACGCTTCCCAACGGGTAAGAGCTGCAATCCGTTTTCGATCTCGAAGATGGTTATCGCCGTGGTCCAGACAGATCCCGCTGGCTGTCGATTAAGCCAAGTCACCACGGCTTCGGACGGCTCTGGCTGCATGATTTCAGAGATCACGTTTGAATCGAGGATGATCAACGGTCGAAGTCAACGGGCCGCGCCGGATGCCCCCGAAGTTCTTTGATTTCGCCTTCAAGACCACAACCACGGAAGCGTTCGATGAGGCGAGTGCCCAAGTTCCCTTGCGGTTCTGTCTCCGCTCTTAGCGCGGCTTCACGAAGGATCTCACGAACCTCTTCTTCCATGCTGCGACCATGCTCAGCAGCAAGGGCGCGGAGCTTGTCGCGGATATCATCTTCTAAGTTGCGTACGATTAGCTGTGCCATGATATCAATGATAGCACGTTGTTTGCTTGCAAGTCAAGCGTTCGGATTCTCAAGCGCCTTCATCAAGAGCTTCCATGCGACTTCGTTAAAGGCCTTGCCAGCAAGTGATTTCAAGCGACCAAGTAACTTCTTTTTTACCGTCTCCGGAAATTCGGCCGTATCGATCTTTGCTTCCATGACCGCGCGAAGAGTTTCGGCTTCGAAGCGCGCGATCACGGTGCGGCGAATGGCATCGAGGCCACCATCATCCTCAAGGAAATCGAGGCCCACTTCGGTGATGCTGGCGGAGTTTGAGGCCCGGATGATGCAGGACTACCACGACCGGCTTGAACAAGACCGGGATCGCGAACAGGACTGAACGAGAATGGGATGTGTCGATGACTTCACGCCCGGACGAGCTGGAATGCCCCGGCGCTTTACTAGCTGGCGGCTAACGCCGGCGCTTCAGCACAAACCCAGCAATCTCACCCAAGACCGCTCCCCAGGCCGGATCGACGCATTTGCGCACGGCGGCCAAAGAATCTTCGATCATCTCTTCGGCGCGCGCGAACGATGATTCAAGGGCACCGGTCTCCTGCAACCACTGCGTGATCTCACCTCGGTCTTCCACGCTGGGGTTGGTGGCGCGGATGGTCGCTTCGACTTTCGCCCGCCGTTCGGCGTCCAAACTCCCCAGCAAGCGAATGAGCGGCAAGGTCATCTTGCCGTTGACGACATCACTTCCGAGCGATTTGCCGACGACGGCTTCGTCCCCGGACACATCCAAACAATCGTCGATCACCTGAAAGGCCGTGCCCAGGCTCATCCCGAAATCCGAAAACGCCTGCACGGTTTTTTCATCCGCGCCGCCGAGTTCCGCCGCTGCTTCGCAACCGGCGGAGTAAAGAGCGGCGGTCTTGCGCTGGATAATGGACTCGTAGGTCGCTTCATCGACGGTGGGATCGCCGCAGAGTTGGTTTTGGTGAATCTCGCCCTCGCACAACAAGCTGACCGCACCCGTCAGCCGGTCGATGGCGCGGGGGCTTCCGATCGAGACCAAAAGGCGAATGGCGCGAGCAAAAATGATGTCGCCGAGCAGGATCGCGTCTTTGTCGTTCCATGCGGCATTCACCGATGCCGCGTTGCGACGCATGGTGGCGCGATCCAAGACGTCGTCGTGGACCAGCGTCGCGAGGTGGATCATCTCCACGACCGCGCCGAGTTTGACATGACCTTCGTCGGCGCCGCCGCAGATGTGCCCGATCAAGAAAACGAGGGCCGGACGCAGTCGTTTTCCCGAATATTTCCGGGCGTAGGACAGCATGTCGTGGACGTGGGGGGTGTCGGAACGAAAATGCTCCGCGAGTAGATGGTCGAGCTCCGCCAACTGTGGCTTGACCAACTCGTAGCTTTGCTCGAGTCCCGCGCTCGGGGTCATCGATCTAAAATCCTATAAGTGCTCGACTTAGAACATTGGACACCCGGGCCGAGTCCAAAACGTTAACAGGGCTCAAAACCATCGTCAACGTCCGGCGTCAACTCCCGGTCCGCTGACGCCGCGAAGCTCCGTTTTGCCTCTTCGTAGGTCTCGGAATGGTTGAGGTTTTCCAGCAGGTTTCCACCCCGTTGTTCGACGAGGGGAACGGCATCTAAGGCGAGACAACGCGCGGGATCAGCCCAACCCAAAAGGCGGTTGTTGCCACTTTCGATCGCAGCCAATATCGGCCCGTACGCGTCGGGCCCCAAAGCTTGCGGGAGTGAATAGCGCCCGCGTTCGCCTTTTAAGATCACCTGGTCGCAGCCCAAGTGTGCCTGCCCGGCCGCGACGAGCCGCTGAAGAACCTCGTGATCCAAAAATGGCATGTCACAAGGCACAATGACGAGCCACTCGGAATCAGCCACGCGGCGCAAGGATTCGAATCCAGCGAGAGGCCCGGCATCTAAGTAGCGGTCCGGGCATTTTTCGAAGACGTCCAGCGAGGGTGGCAGGTGGCGGCCCTCGGCGGCGCTGATCAAGATGGTCGTCGAAGGGCCCGCGCAGCGACGGATCACCTGCTCGATCATCGTGGCATCACCGAGAGGGAGCCAGGCCTTGTCGCGCTCCATGCGCTTACTGAGACCGGCGGCCAAGACTCCCAGACTGAAATCAGGACTGTTTGGCATCGTCAGAGGGCGATGAGTCCGGACCGCGGCGTTGTTGCACGCGAATCTCGATAGTCTGAAGGGGTTTTTGGCCCGGGTCGCGGAGGCCTTCGACCATGCCCACAATGCTGCCGCCGATGACGTCGTGTAAAAATGCCTTCAAGGGGAGCCGCTGGCCATCAATGGAGAGCTCGACTTTGATCTTCGGGCCATCTGAATCGGGGCGGGGGCTCTCCTCGGCGGAGCCCAACTTACTTTTCCTCGCTCCCGGTCAAGCGTTTTTCAGCATCGCTGTCGTCCTTCGGCTTGGCATTGATGCCCTGCTTGAACTCTGTGACCGACTGGCCGAGACTGCGGGCCAAACCGGGGAGTTTTTTGCCGCCGAACAGCAGTAAGGCGACGCCGCCAATCACGGCCCACTCAATGCCGCCGCCGAAGCCAAAGCCGAAGAATGTCGAGCTCGCGAAGGGGATAAATTGGGCGGTCACGTCGTGCACCTCGAAAAGATTAGAACTCAAGACTGAGTAGCCTCAGGGCTGAGGGGGCTCAGGACTCGCAAAGCTCGCGAAAAAAGAGCCCCAGCACCCTGATTTTGCGCGGAGCATCGCATGAGGACAAGTGCCAAGCTCTTGACACATTTTAATAAGCTTGCCCTAAACCCTTTGAATATCGGCCCCTAAGGCCCGCAATCGCTCGTCAATCGCCGCATATCCACGGTCGATCTGGCGGATGTTCTGAATCACGCTTTCACCGTCTGCGGCCAAGGCGGCCATCAAGATCGCCATCCCCGCCCGGATGTCGGGGCTTGAGATGGTCGCGCCGTGCAAGCGGGCCGGCCCCACGACGACGGCGCGATGGGGATCGCAGAGAACAATCTTGGCTCCCATCCCCACCAAACGATCCACGAAGAACATCCGGCTCTCGAAGAGTTTTTCGTGCAAGAGCACGGTGCCTTTGGCCTGAGTCGCCACCACGAGCGCGATCGACAACAAGTCGGCCGGAAATCCCGGCCAGGGGGCATCGTCGATTTTGGGAATGGCATCGTGAACGTCGGAGCTCACAGTCAGGTCTTGGTTGCCTGGCACGAGCAGGGAGTTGCCTTCGATCTCGGTGTGCACCCCAAGGCGTTTGAAGACCATGCCGATCATCCGCAAGTCTTCGGCGCGCACCGGTTCGATACGCAGCTCACCTTTGGTGATCGCGGCCAAGCCAATCAACGATCCGATTTCGATGTGATCCGGCCCAATCTCGTGAGTCGTGCCGCTGAGTTCTTCAACGCCCTCAATCTCGAGCATGTTCGTGCCGATTCCGCGGATTTTGGCTCCCATCCCTTCGAGCATGCGGCACAGACCTTGGACATGGGGCTCCGACGCAGCGTTGGCGATACGCGTGGTTCCGTCGGCCGTCACGGCTGCCATCACCGCGTTCTCGGTGGCCATGACGCTGGCCTCGTCGAGAAAAACATCGGCGGCGACAAAACGCCCATCGAGCGACATGAGGTATTCAGCCTCGTCGACCTGGATCTTGGCCCCCAAAGCGCGCAGGGCGAGCAAATGCGTGTCGATGCGGCGGCGGCCGATCTTGTCGCCTCCGGGGCGCGGCAATCGGCAGGCGCCCTGGCGCGCGAGGAGCGGCGCCGAGAACAAAAAAGAGCCGCGGATCTCTTGAGCCATCACCGATTCAGGAGACGCGCGATCGAGGCGCGCGGGATCGATGGTGACCCGACCCTCTCCGACTCTCCCCACTTCCGCGCCCAACTGAGACGCAATGTCGAGTTGAATGCCGACATCGACGATATCCGGGACGTTGTCGAGGATGACGGGCCCGTGCGCGAGCAGAGCGCCAGCCACCACCGGCAAAGCTTCGTTCTTGTTGCCCGAGGGGCGAAAAACCCCCTGGATTGGACGCCCGCCGCGAACCCGAAAACACTCAGACTTTGTCGTATCCATGGCAATCCCTTCCCGCGGCGTCTAGTCCGCAATCCTACCACCCTCACATGACCATCATGGGGAAAACACCAAGTCTCTTGGGTCTCCGGCTTCGGCATAATGAGGACTGAGGAGACCACGACCATGCCCTTTGCCGTTCGAACCATCTGCAACCTATCCCTGATTTTGGCTCTCGCTGCCTGCGCAAGCCCTCCCGCTGCCATCGAGCTAACGGATCCCGCGCAATCCCTGGTCGTCAAAGATCCCATGCCCCTGGGCGAAGTGAACGACATCCGCCTTGAGTCTCAGGACGTCGGAAATCTTCGCGTCTCGATCAACGTGCGCCGTCAGGCTTTCGGTGACATCAGTTATGACTGGCTGCGCCTGCGCTTTGAAAACCTCAGCGGCGAAGAACTCATCATCGCTCCCGAGATCGAGGCGATCGACGCCGACAACACCGTCGTCCCCATCGTTACCCGCGATGTGGCCACCCGCACCCTCGGTGCTTACGGCCGCGACGGCGATCGCGGCACCGACCAAGTCGTCAACGGTTCAACGCGAGCCGCCAGTACGGCCGCCGCCTTTTCAGGTTTCGGAATCGGCGCCTTAGCTCTGGGCCTCCTCGGCCCGGCGGCCTCCGCCACGATGGGCTCGGCCAGCAGCGGCGAGGCTTTCGCCAATTGGGTCTCGACTCACTGGCTACTGCCCGAGTACGCCCTCCCCGCCGAGGGCTCCGCCCTCGGCCTCGTAGCTCTTCCCGGTCCGCGCCCTTTACCCCTGCGCATCACCGTCCGCGCCGACGACCGCACCTACATCTTCAAAACCCTCGCGACTCTCCCCACCCCTCGAACGCGCTAACCTGCCAGTTCGCGGTAGGGACCTCGGTTACCCGCACAGATCCCAGCGAGCGGAATTATCGCACTGGGCTCCTGCCTTAGGTAATGACGCACAGGCGTAATTGACTAAGCGTCTGCGCCATAGGTCCGGCGACTGTGGCGCTGTGGCAAAAAATTTAGAAAGAAGACGTTGACGCGGGAAGGAAAGGGATGGCGAGTTGGAAGATCGTCGACAGCGTGGCAAACGCTCAATTTCTAGGTGCGCTAACCGTGGACTTCAACGCCCCGGGCGGCACCACCCAAAGCGAAGATCTCTATGAAGCCGACTACCCCAGCGATCCGCCCTACGAGTACGGCCCCAACACCATCACCTTCACTGGGGTGAGCAACACGACGACTCAGTTTTTGCTGGTCCGGATCTACTGCGTCGACGACGAGACCGGCGTCCATACCTTGATTGGAGTCGCGGGAATCAGCCCGATGACTACCCTGAGTTTCCCTCGCATCACCGTTTCTTGCCCGGAGCATTCCCATCTGAAAGTCACCGTGCAGCCACAGTTCGGAAGTGAAACGACCGTGCTCCAGTAGGTTCTTGGGCCTGATTCTTCGAACGGCCAAGACCTAAAAAGCGAGCTTCGAAACCGCCAGGGTCTCGGGGCTTGCTCTATTACGGCAAGAGTCCGGGGATGAAGGTTTAGCGGACGATGAAAAAGAAATTTCAGAAAGGCTGGCAGCCGCGGACGATTTTCTGCGCCAAGGGGATGACAGACAATTGGACCCTAAGCAGGATTCGACTCATGAAACGCTTCTTCATTCTCGCCTACGGCCTCAGCGCCTATGTTTTTACGCTCTGGACGATTCTTTACCTGACCGGCTTTGTGACCGGCATCGTTGTCCCGCGAACGATTGACGAGGCTCCCCTTCAATCGGGACCCTGGGCTTGGGGCATTAACATCGGCTTGATCGGGATTTTTGCCGTGCAGCACATGATCATGGCCCGCGAAGGCTTTAAGGTTCGGCTTAGAAAGCTAATTCCGGCGGCGGCCGAGCGATCGACCTTTGTGCTGATCACCTGCCTGATCTTGAACCTGATCTTTCTGCAGTGGCGCGCGATGCCCTACGTCGTTTGGAGCATCGACAGCCCGACGCTGACCTGGTGCCTGCGAGCGCTTTCGCTTTCGGGTTGGGGGCTCGTTCTTCTTGCGACCTTCCTGATCAACCACTTTGAGCTCTTCGGGGTAGAGCAAGTTTGGAAGAACTTCAGGAACTCAAAGCCGGTCGCGAAGCGCTTCATGACGCCGTCGCTCTATCGACTCACGCGGCATCCGATGTACCTGGGGTTTTTCATCGCCTTTTGGACCACGCCGAGCATGAGCCTTGGGCACCTGCTGTTCGCGGGGTTGTTCACGGCCTGGGTGCTCTTTGAAATCGTGATGTTTGAAGAACCGGATCTCGTGAAAGACTTTGGGATTAAGTATCGGCGATACCAGGCGACGGTGCGCATGATCCTGCCGATTCCGGTTCGGCGCGATCAAAACGCGACGGTGGCGAGCGAGTGTAGCGGGTGGTCTTGCGAAGGCAGCTCTCAAACGATGAACACGCTTGATTAGCTGCGGTGCGAGCGCTGAGAATCTGTGGCCTTGTGTCGAACACAAGACCACAGGTCCTCAGCTTTATGGAGTCTTCGAAGCCTGAAGGACCTTGAGCTTTTCTTCCCAGGTCGCAAGAGCCCTGGGCTTTGCTTGCTCGCGATAGAAGTCTCGGATGAGGACGGCGTAGGAATTCAACTTTTTCAAGTTGTTGGGGAAGGCCGCTTCGGCCAGGGAAAAGGCCTTCAGAAAACTTGCCTCGGCCTCCGCCACCCGCTTCAAGCCCAGAAGGCATCGGGCACGGGCTCGATGAATCTTGGGAATTGAGCGATGCTCTCTGGGTAGCTTGTTGGGCGCCAACTTCAACATGCGCTCTGCGATGCTCAGACCTTCTTCGAAGTACCCCAATTCCCACTTCAGGCTGGCGACTTGCGTCCAGACCGCAATGCAGTTTGCATGCGCGGGATCGAGCCGTTGGGAAAGCCCCGTCGCGGCTTCTTCCAGGACTCGCATCGCCTCCGGCTTTTGCCCGGCTCGGATGAGGTTGACGCCGAGGTTATTCAGCAGGGTCAAAGATCTGAGGTTGGGCTTACCGTTTTTGCCGACCGCGATTTTCAGGGCTTCCCGAATCATGCGCACGGCTTTTTCCGGCTGGGCGGCATCGCCGTAGACCATCGCCAAGTTGTTCATGCTGATGACGAGGCTGGGATGACCGGCGGGAAGGATGCGCTTCTTGATTTCGAGCAATCGACGAAACTTGTCAATCGCGTCGTCACGTCGACCCAGGGCAGAATAGCTCAAGGCCAGGTTGTTGATGGTCGCCATGGTACGGGGGTGGATTTCGCGCAAGGTGGACAGCTGGATGGTCAGCACCTCTTCAAGCAGCTCGACGGCCTCAGCGTCGCGATCCAGCTTTGACAAGGCGGTGGCGACGCTGTTGCGGCTCGACACGCTGTCTTGGTGATTCTCACCGAGTACGGTGCTGCGGCGTTGGAGGATCTCTTTTTGGAGGTCATAGGCCTGCTGGTATCGCCCCATCGAAAACAAGGCGACGCCGAGGTTGGATTGCGCCTCGAGAGTTTTGGGGTCGTCTTTGCCCAGCGCCTTTTTGCGCTGAGCGGCAATCCTGGCGAAGAGGATGCGCGCGGGTTCAAACTCACTTTGCAAAACCAGCACTTGGCCCAAAGCCGACTCGGCGTTTTGCCGAAGGCGATGAGGCTCTGGGAGGTGCTCCCCCGCGAGCTGGACGGCTCTGTCGAGTTGCTGCCTCGCCTCCGTGCCCAAGGCGATGCTGAGGTAAGCGTGCCCGATCATCGTGCGCAGCTGGATCTCGACTTCCGGCTCGCTCGGCCGGTCGTCGTCCAAACTGCTGTTGGCCCTGGCCAACATCTTGCGCAGCAAAGTTGTATCCGCCCCTCGAGCGATGGCGGGATCGAGACCCGAAAGCATCTGCTCGGCGAAGCTCGCGACCGACTCAAACTTTGTCAGCTGTTTTTCAGCCTCCCGACGCAATTGACGTTCGCTTTTGGCCGCAACATAGCTGAAGATCGCCGTGGCGACCAAAGCGATCAGGACGGCGGATAGCGACGCGAAGGCCACGCGGTTGCGGCCAATGAGTTTTTTTAGGCGGTAAATACGACTGGGGGGCCCGGCGTCCACCGCCTTGCCGTCCAGGTGCCTTTGCAGATCCGAGGCAAGCGCGGCGGCCGAGTGGTAGCGGCGCTCGCGATCCTTTTCCATGGCCTTGCCGATGATCCAATCAAGATCACCCTTGAGCCGTCGCGACAAGCGAGCCTTGGTGGCCGCCACTCCTTCTTCGCGCATCACCCGAAGCGAAGGCTTTGTGGGCCCCTCGTCGCGAATCACCTTTTCCAAGGCCAACGGTGAGAGGTTTTGCAGTCGGCCACCGCCAAAAGGCAAGACGCCAGTGAGCAGCGTGTAGATCAGACCGCCCAGTGAATAGACGTCTGTTTTTGTGTCGACGTCTTGCTCGCCGAAGGAGACCTGCTCCGGAGACATGAACTGAGGCGTGCCGACGATCTCATTCGCCAAGGTCAGCGCGCTGGTGTCCGTGAGGTTTCCTCGCACGGCTTTGGCCAGGCCAAAGTCGATCACCTTCGGGACCGCCTTGCCGTCGATCTCGGTGACGATGACGTTAGAAGGCTTGATGTCGCGGTGAATGACACTCTTTTCGTGGGCGTGCTGCACGGCCATGCAGACGTCGATGATAAGGCGGCAACGGTCTTCTAAAGACAGATTGCGATCGGTCACGTAGTCTGAGATTCGCTGACCCGGCACAAACTCAAGCACAAAGTACGGGAGGCCGTCGGGAGTCGAGCCGACGTCTAGGACCGACGCGATGTTGGGGTGTTTCATCCTCTCTAGCGCGCGGCGCTCGGCCTCGAAACGCGCGATCACGCCGCTGGATGCCATCCCGGGCCGAATGACCTTGATCGCGACCTGCGCGCGAATTGGTGTTTCCTGTTGGGCCAGGTACACCACGCCAAAACCGCCCTGCCCCAGCTTTTTGATGATGCGCCGCCCCCCGATGTCTTCAGGGGCCATCTCGACAAAGTCGCGAAGTCTGGGGGCGTTTTGGCGGATGTCTCCTAAGAAGTCGCCCGCTTCGCCGTGACTGCGCATCAACCTCGTGACGAGATTCAGCGTCTCCAGCGAGCCCTCACATTGCTTGGCGACAAAGTCGGCGCGGTCGGATTCCGGAAGCTCGATCGCTTCCAAAAAGATCTCTTTCGGGGTTAATGGGGTCAAGAGGCTTCGCCAGCTTCTGGGGAGAGAAGAGAGAATAGCCGGGCCTTTGCAAAGGCCCACTCTCGGGCGACAGAACGTTCAGAGACCTCCATCGTCGCGGCAATCTCCGAAACATCCAAGCCCCCGAAAAAGCGCAGATGAACGACTTCGGCGGCCGAGGGGTCTTCGGTCTTGAGGATGGTCAAGGCTTCGTCCAACTCAATCAGGCCTTCGGCGTCGTAGTCCGTGGCGAGATCGAGCACGTCGATCGCCGCCTTACGGCGGCCGCCGCCGCGCTTTGTGCTTTTCTTCTTCCTCGCATGGTCGATGAGGATTCGCCGCATGGCTTCGGCCGCCGCGCGGAAGAAATGACCGCGATCGCTCCAGCTTTGATCGCCATCGCCCAAGACTCGGGCAAAGGCGTCGTGAACCAGCGCCGTTGCCTGAAGCGAGTGCCCGGGATCTTCACGACTCATCCGCCGCTGCGCGATGGCCTTGAGCTCGGCGTAGACGAGCTCGAGAAGCTCCCCGGCGGCGGCCGAGTTTTGGTCAAAGCCTCGCAGCACGCGCGTGATGTCGTCGCCTCGCTCAGGCATGTGTCAGGGCTCCGGGCCAATCCGTGGATTTCATATCAGATTCACGAGCCACAATGATGACCTGCATCACAATGCCTGTCCAGACAGTGGGCTTAAGGACAATTCTCGCCTTCCGACGATCATTGGCTCTTGCTGATCCCAAGCTTCTTCATCCGCGAACGCAGAGTGTTGGGGTGAAGATCGAGGATGAGGGCGGCGCCATGCTCGCCCGCGATTCGCCAAGAAGTTTGGCCCAAGACACTCAGGATGTGCTCGCGCTCGACTTGCTCGAGGGATCGGCGATCCTTTGCTGCGGCGAGCTCGGTTTCGAGTTTGGCCGCCGCAGGATTCTTGGCTGGCTCTCGGCCGGCGAAGGAGGCATCGAGCTGAAGGATGCCCTTGGCCGAGAGGATGACGGCGCGCTCGATGATGTTTTGTAGTTCGCGGATGTTGCCGGGCCAATCGTAGCCCTGCAGGGCGGCTTGCACGGATTCCGGAATGGTCTCAATGGATTTCGAGAGCTTCTTCGCAAACTTGTGCACGAAGTGGCTGATGAGCTGGGGGAGATCGTCGCGGCGATGACGCAGGGCCGCGATGGTGAGGGGGAAGACGTTGAGGCGATAGAAAAGGTCGTCGCGAAACTCCCCGGCCTCGATCATCTGTGCGAGGTCGCGATGCGTGGCGGCGACGATGCGGATGTCGGTCTTAATGGTGCGCGAGCCGCCTAAGCGCTCGAACTCTCCCTCTTGGATGACCCGTAGGAGCTTGGCTTGAAGCTCGAGGGGAAGCTCGCCGATTTCGTCGAGGAAAATCGTGCCGCCTTCGGCCAACTCAAAGCGGCCCTGGCGCTGAGACGTCGCGCCGGTGAAGGCCCCCTTTTCGTGACCGAAGAGCTCACTTTCGATCAGGTTGGAAGGCAGCGCGGCGCAGTTGACTTTGACCAAAGGGCGTTCGCTGCGCGCACTGAGATTGTGGATGGCGCGGGCGAAGAGCTCTTTGCCCACGCCGGTTTCGCCGAGGATGAGCACGGTGGCGTCGGTCGTGGCGACTTGCTCGACGAGGCGCTTGGCCTGAACCATCGCCGGGCTTTCACCGATGATCTCCTCGAAGTTTTGACTGAGCTTGATCTCTTGGCGCAGATAGAGGTTTTCGGCCTGGAGCCGTTCCTTCAAGCGCTCGACCTCCGCGTAGGCCTGGCGCAGGGCTTCTTCGCGGCGTTTGCGATCGGAGATGTCGCTGAAGGTGACGACGGCGCCGACGAGCTCGCCCTTGTCGTTGCGGACGGGTGTGCTCGAATACTCGACGGGGATGGCGCTGCCGTCCTTTTTCCAAAAGACCTCGTTGTCGACGCGGTGCACGGCGCCGTCATGGAAGGCGGCGTAAATCGGGCAGGCATGTTTGGGGTAGGGACTGCCGTTGGCTCGGGTGTGATGGGTGAGCACGTGCTGGGGCTTGCCGATGAGCTCGTCGGCCTCCCAACCGAGCATCGCGACGGCGGCCGGATTGACGAAGGTCGTTCGCCCTTCTTTATCGAGGCCGTAGATGCCTTCGCCGGCCGAGCTGAGGATATGGCGTCAGAATTTAGTCGTCGGGTAGACCAGGGAGATTTTTCTCCCCAGCCCCCCACAGATCCGGACGTGCGCGATTGACGCATCCGGCTCCTCGTTAGACGGGTTCGCTAAGTGATGAGGACCGAGTGGACTGCCCGC
>JAZGFI010000028.1:0-4961 GCA_036479435.1 Planctomycetota bacterium
GCGGCGCTCGTTCTCAGGCAGCGGGATGACCTCGCTGGTGCTCGGAGGTTTGGGCATGGTCTCGGTCCATTCTCCGCCCTTTACTCAGTCGTTTCCAGGGGGGGCCGTGTCCCACCTGTTATTGGCACACAGGGCAAGGACGACAAATTGAATCATGCTCGGTTCGTCGAATATATGGCGATATTGGGGCCCCAGGTCGAAAGCCTGCTTCAGAGTGTGGTGGCGAAAAATATCCCGAGAATGTCGGGGTCGTGTGCCAACTTACTCGAACATCGCGCTGCCCTGTGGACCTTCGTCGACCACGATGGCGTGGAACCGACGAACAATCACGCCGAGAGAGAGTTACGGGGATTTGTCCTCTGGCGCAGGCGGTCATTCGGTACCCAGAGCGAGCGAGGAAATCGGTTTGCCGAGCGTATGATGACGGTCGCCCATACCGCGAGGAAACAAGGCAAGAACGTGTTCGCCTTCATTCGTGCATGTTGCGAAGCCAAGAGCGCGGGAAACACCCCGCCCGCTCTTCTCGAAAAAAAATAGCCGAGCTGACCCTGCCCGTCACGCCGCTGCGGTCTCGCTCTCCGTCATCGGGAAGTAGCGGGTCTCGCTCCGCTGGCCGGCGCTGCGGATTCGGCCCACATCTTTGAGCTGTCTCACGCAGCGGTGCAGTTCACGTGAGGTCACACCGACCGCCGGCGCGAGCACCGACATCCGCTCGCCCGGCTTCTCGCAGACCACTTGATGCAATCGCTCCGCGAGTGCCCCCAGTTCAGCCGGGGTGCGTCGCTTGCCATACTTTCGCGCACCTGGGGACACCCTGCTCGTCGAGGTCTTTGTCGTCGCCGGTGCACAAATCGAGGCGCGTTCCTTCCCGGAAAATGCGCGTTCAAGTGCATCTGCTGCCGCTCGCCGGGTCGCCTCCACGTGCTCCTGTATCAGGTTTTCGATCTTCGCGGCCAGGCTCTCGATGGGCAGGTCCTTCGTATTCGTATTCATGCCCTCCACATCCCACGACTCGATCGCCCCTTCAATCACCCCGCTGAACGGTTACATCGGATGGCCCCTTTCGGTTGCCCACTCCAGGGCCGCCTCGATGACCCAGTTCGCTCGATTCACGTCGAGCCCGAGACGTTTGCGATAGAATTCTTCGTCAGCGTGGCGTTGCGCCCAATGGGTCTCCCATCGGAGGTAGAAGACGAGCAAGGCCGCGAAGCCAAGAGTCGCCGAAGCTCGCATGGCAACTATTACACCCGGGGTCAGCGACTCTGGGAGTTCGGCGAGGTAGCTGGCCACGACACTGGACCCAAACGCGAGGGCGCCGACATAGCAAGCGACACGACTCGCCCATCGCTTCCTGCTGGTCCCCTCGGTCAGCGAGAACGACTCGCTCGCGTCACTGATTTGCTTCAAGAGGTCTTGGCGCAATCCGCGGCGCGCGTGACGACTCTCGCGCGTGTCGAGGTTCCTCTTCTCCTGTTCCAAACCAAGTTGGCTCGCCTCGACAACCGCGAGTTTCTCGCCGTGCTGAGCGTTGAGTTTCTCCTCACGCTCTTTGAACTGATTCTCCAACTCGCGCTTGCGAGCTTCGACCTCTGCACGCGTGTTCGCCAGCGTCTTTGAGACCTCGTTTGCCATCCGGAGATTCACGGCCTCGTACTCCGCCAGTACGGTGCTTTGGCGGTCCATCGCAGCTCGTAGCTCCGCAGACATCGCTTCGTTGAGCTGCTCGGGAACGTCGAGCGCCCCGAAAATGCTCCTCGACTCCGCAAGGAACTCCAGGGCGCGGGGTATGCCTGCCGGCTGCGTGGCGCTGAGGGTGATCTGGCTTGCTTGCCGATCCCAGCTGAAGGTCACCTTATTCTGCAGGTTGTCTGTTGGGGGAAGAACAACGCTGCAGGTGTCGAGCAGGCCTGAGTCGAGTTGTAGGATCTGTTCGAGCTTGGGGTCGCCAGCGCCATCGGTGAAGTTCAGCCCCATCGCACAGAGGCTAGCGGCGCCGACGCCGACGCCGGTGGTAACCTTCGACTCCATCAGCCGTCCCAGCTTCTCGACAAATGCTCGGTCGCTGAGGTACGCTGTCTTGAATTTCGAGTTGTGTCCCACCGGTAGTCGAAGAATCACCCACCACGCATTCCAGGGCAACCTACCCATCGAACAGGCGCGGCAGACAAGCTGCGACGCCACGATCCCGACCCCTGCTCATCGCGTTGTTTGCGTGCAGCGTCTGCGCATTCCCATGGGCATGCCCATGCCCATGCCCATGCCCATGCTGTAGTACTCGCCGCCCACCCCGAGAACAGCCCCACACCCTCTTGCAAACTTTGCCGTAAAGGCGCGTCGCGGGGCGTTCTTGGCCTGATCGGTTCCCGAGTTTTTCAGACACGCGCGCAATCGCACGACACCAACCAGTAATGCGCGCACTTCACACCCGTGCGCGCTCTCCGACCCGGCTCATGCTACTTAGGAGCAGCCTTGCTGCGAGGGCCTATGGCGAAAAAGCGCACGCGCAGGTATCACTGATGTTCACGATGCCCCCACGTTGGGGGGGGATGACACCTGCGGCGATAAGGATTACACTTGCAGCCATGAAACAACCCAACAACACAAAGGTTCACTTTCGTCGATGGGCTGTGGCCTTCGTGGCGCTGACGATTGGGCTGGTTACAGCCGACGCTGCTGCCAACTTTGGCTCGGTTGGAACGGCGGGTTCTAACCCCAACAACCCAGGCCTGAACGGTGTGTGGCTGACAAATAACGACTACTGGAGAGTTGGGAGGATCGGATTGCAGGCGCCGTATCTCCAAGGTGTTGATGACACGGTAGAACTAGATTACGAGACGATTCCAGGATGGGATGCACACTCGTGGAACGCCACCGTATGCGACGATTGGAACTTTGACGCTTGTGTCTACGACTCGTGGAACTACGGGTTCAATGGTTTCAACGGCTGGAACTCGTGTGGTGGCACGACAAGTGGTTCTCATCCGAATCAAGAGTGCTCACTCAGCCACGTGAGGATCAACAAGAACTACTCTCCTCCTGCCCGACGGATTGCCTGTCATGAGCTCGGCCATTCCGTCGGACTGAGACACACGAGCACTTCCTCATCTTGTATGAAGAAGACTTCCGATGGTGGAACGAGCGAGCTTCTCTCTTCTCACGATCGTGCGCACCTGAACGCTGAGTACTAAAGTTCGAGAAAAGGAACGACAAGCCGCCATGGATTTTCTAAACAAGATTACAAACAAACATCTTGGTATGGCCTTTGCAGGCATTGCCTGCGTGGGGGTTGCCAAGGTTTCCGATACAGCGTCGCGCGCCATGGATGACGTCACCTTCTGGAGTACGCTCCAGGTTATGGGCGACGAAGTGGAAGGGTATGAGTCGTTGACCGCAATGGCCGAGAGTGCGGACCTGGTGGTGAGTGGTCAGTTCTCCAGCTTCAAACACAGCAGAACGATACTTGGCGAGTATGACGATGTTGTCGTGTACGGGATGGCTGACTTGAAGGTCAACGAAGTGCTGCGAGGCAATAGCGATATAGAGTCCGTGCCGGTTGAGTTTCTCATCCCTTACAGCGAAGAACTCGCGCCAGCGGCACTGGATGCGCTTTCAAAGTCACTCACGAGAAATGACGTAGTCTTGTTTCTCCGCGAGAAAGAAGGCGATGATGAGGTTGGACTGTATCGTCTAGTGAACTACACAGGCCTGTGGATCGATGATAAGGAGGGTGGCGTTCGTGCACCGTTGTCGGATGATGGACGGGGCGACTGGACCAAAGATGGAGGCTCTGGCGTCGAGGAACTGGCGGATATCGAGCACCTGCAAGACTCAATCCGGGAGTAGTCGCCGCTAGTGGCGATCTGGCAAACTACGATGCGCACGGGAGGCGCGATTTACATGCCGAAAAGTGTACCATGCTGCTCGAAGACTGCCCTTGTTGCTCTCGTGCTTGCGGGGTGCAGGGCTCCCGGCGGAGCCCCCACCCATGCTAAAAGCGAAGAGACTTTCAGTGATAGCGCGGATACCACGGCTGGGTCTAGCAGCGGAGAGGCTGAGGACGTCTTTGATAAGGAGCAGCCTTTTTGGGACGCGATCTGGATAAGCGCGGATTGGAATGAGTATCACCCGACGTTGATGGATATGGCTGAAAGTGCGGATGTCGTTTGTGTAGGCAACCTGTCGCGGGTTGTACCTGGAAAAATATACGACAGCGAAGACCCGAACATATTCCTCTCAGAAGCGAATGTTGAGGTGAATATTACTGAATCAATTCGCGGTGGTGTAACTGGTGGTGTGACGTTTAGCGTGCTTCTTACTCGCGCACAGACAGAAGAGGCGTTTGCCATGGTGCTGAAGGAAATGAACGCAGCTGCTCCAAAGCATGTGTTGCTTGCGCTACGAAAGCGCCCCGATTTTCCAGACTTGTACACGCCCGTGAATGGATACGCGCTGTGGGCGAAAACTAAGCGTGACCCTTACGACAATCCACTTACGCCGGATTCTGAGTTGGAATCTCGAGTGTACGCGGATGAGCTCCTGAGCATTCCGAGCTTCGAGGCTCTTATCGATGTGTTTCGTCCGTAGAGCGCTCGCGCAATACCAGAAGTCCTTCGGCGTCCATGGGCAGCAGCTCGGCCTGGGGGGCAGGGCCATCGCACCGAAATATCAATGATTTCGGTGACTTAGCGTGCGGACTTGCGAAGTCAACGGTTCTCGGATCACCTGAGCGTGTGCCACGCATCTGTCCCGGACCTGAAACAAACACGCAGCCCGCACTTGGCGCGGAGTCGTTCGCTACGTATTTTGCGAACGTCCCCGACCCGCGCTCGGACCAGACAGGGAGTCCGGCGGCACATGATGCGCATTCGCCGGGTGATGGCTGTATGTGGTCGATTTGCCGGTCGTAGGCCGGTAGCGCCGCGCCGCGACGACGAATCGGTCATTTGGATGGATCCGTATGG
>JAZGFI010000029.1:0-2072 GCA_036479435.1 Planctomycetota bacterium
GGATTGGGCTCCCGAGGAACAAGCAAGGAGAAGGACCAAATTAGCAGTGGTTTGTGGTTCATGGTGAGCAAGCCACTCTACCGCCACGCCCAGCGCGAGATCGAGAGCCTTGTTAGGTGGCCACAGAGGACTCGGCCTGCTCAGCCGTAAGACCAAGACGCTTGAGCACGTTGAGAACTGCGCCAACATCAATCGGCTTGGCTACAAAATCATCCATCCCCGCATCGAAGCATCGACGACGGTCTTCCGCGAAGACATTGGCTGTCATAGCGACGATGGGCGGCGCGTGCTCACCACCGCGCGCGGAGTGAATCGCTCGCGTCGCGTCGTAGCCATCCATCAGCGGCATGTTGCAATCCATGAAGATGATGTCGTAGCTAGATGCTGTTCCACGGAGGGTCCAGCGCCGGTGTTTTGACCCGTTTTGTTCGGGCGGACGGCGCTGGCGGCCACAGGAATCGGCGAGAGACGGCCCGAGGCAATCGATTCCGGCTGTTTTGAGCTCAGGCCGCTCCCGACAGACAGACCTCCGACGTCGACCGGCCTTTCCCGGCCTGGTTCTCGCTCGCGTGCTTGCAAGCTTGCTGGGTTGCTACGAGGTACCGCGGACGAGTACGAGCAGATTGTGCGCGAACACCGTTGCTCCCACCGTCGACGCGTAGTGCGCCCATCCTTTGTTGAAGCAGCGGTGCATTCGAAGGGCGCGTTTCAAGAATGAGATGCTGCCCTCGATCCCGGCGCGAAACGCCTGAGCAAGCCTGAAGGCGAGGCTGTGTTCTCGAGCGACCTCCTCGTCGGTGCGTGTGCCTTTCTTGGCGATGGCCACGAGCCCTACGTCCTGTTCGAGTTGTTCGATGGCATCCATGCTCTCGTAGAAACCCTTGTCTGCGGTAAAGGTATTCGGTGGCATGCCGAACATCTTCTTGTGTGACGCGAGCACGTTCTTGACCAGTGTGTGTTCGACCGGCTTCTTCTCGAAAGCATCGAAGTCGGAGATGAACTTCTCCCGCGTCTGCTGCAGCAGCACCATGTGCCCGAACTCGATCGGCTTGCCAGCCTTGCCACGCTTCAGGAGCTCAGTGTGGGGTTCGAATATGCTGAACAGTTTGTCTTCGTTGGGCACCTTCTCGTTCTGCATCACGCGTCGATTGGTTTGATCCACGACACGCGCGCCGAGTTCGCCGTAGTGCACCAGTTGCTCAACCAGATACTCGGCATGGGCAGCAAGATGGTCGCCGTAGGCACCAGCTCCGAGTGCTGACGTGAGTTGGTGCACCGCCTCCACACCGATTTCAAGAACGCCATCCACAAGACCCAGGAGCCCCTTGTAGAAGGGTTTCAGAGTCTTGGTTTTCGTGTTCTTGCCAACCTTGCGGCCGATCTTCGTATGGATCTTCTTAGCCGCACGGGTCTGTAGGCGCCTATCGCAGGCGACGCGAGGATCCAAATCTCGCGCAGCTCCGACCAAGCGAGCGATCGTCCGATACACGTCGAAGAGCAGACCCGAGTCCGTCGGGTAATGGATGTTCGTTTCGAAGGCGGTTGTGTCGATTCGGAGGTCGTCGCCAGTGATCAGTTCCCGAGCCAGGGCATGCTTCGCCAGCGCACGATTGACCTTCTTCCAGGTCTCCGGCCGAATCTGATTCTTCAGTCGGCAGAACGTCGAGTAGCCCATCATCTCCCCGTCATACACGCGCACAAACCGTCGCAGGAACGCGCTGTCGTCGACGCGAACCACAACCTCTCGGAGCGAAAGGGCCTCGATCATCTGCACGATCGACACGCGCAAGACGTTGTCAGTGTTGATCCTACATTCTCGATCTCGTTCGCGATCTGTCGCTTCGAGCGCCTCACGAAGATCGGCGTGTACCAACTTCAGAATGGCAGGCGCCTCGTCAAGAAGAGCGTCGATCGCCGCGTAGCGGTCGTAATACTCTCGAGTAATGGCGAGCCGTGGACCTTGAAAATTGAAGACGCCCTGGGGATCCTTGATAATTCGCATGCAGCCTCCCTGCCGCTGTTGATTCGTCAAAACCAACTACGCGGATCGAAGGGAGGCTGCTGCGTTTCTT
>JAZGFI010000030.1:0-41837 GCA_036479435.1 Planctomycetota bacterium
AAGCGATCTTGCCTTGGTAGTTGAACCCCCTGCCTTCGGGTAGTATTTGGGGTCTTGCTGATCCTTGCTGGCCGCCTCTTGAAGGCTAAGCCCACCGGACACACAGAGTTGGAGCACACGATGCGCACTTTGATGATACTGGCCGTTTTGGGACTATTTGGATCGGTGGTCGGCCTTTCGGCCTGCAGTGACCAAAACGACAGCGAAAAAGTCCTGCGTTTCACCGCGATTCCGGACGATGACACCACCTTGCTGCGCCAAAAATACGAGCCGATTGCGGAGTACCTTTCGAAGAAACTCGGCATCAAAGTCGAGTACGTTCCGGTCGCGGACTACAGCGCCGCGGTAACCGCCTTCAAAAACGGCGATGTACAACTTGCCTGGTTTGGTGGCCTGACCGGAGTCCAGGCGCGCCACGCCGTGGAAGGCGCTCGGGCCATCGCCCAAGGAACTGAAGATCCCGAGTATTTTTCCTACTTCATCGCGCACAAAGACACCGGCCTTACCCTCCGTGACGAGTTTCCGATGGAGATGGCGGGTAAGCGCTTTACTTTTGGCTCCCAAAGCTCGACTTCGGGCCGCTTGATGCCCGAGCACTTCATTCGCAAGTTCGGCGGCAAGAAACCCAAAGACTTCTTTAGCGAGATCAACTTTTCCGGTGCCCACGACAAGACCTGTGAGTTGGTGCAGTCCGGTGCTTGGGAGTTCGGAGGGGTTAGCTACACGACTTACGACAAGATGGTGAAGAGTGGCAAGATTGACCCCGATGTTTGCCGCATCGTCTGGAAAACCCCGATCTACCCCGACTACAACTTCACCGCTCACCCCGATCTTGAAAAGACATTCGAAGCCGGATTTACCGACCGCTTGCAGAAAGCCTTGGTCGCAATGACGGACAAAAAACTACTCAGTGCTTTTCTGCGGTCAGGCTTGATTCCCGCGACAAATTCGGACTTCGAACGCATTGAGATGCTCGCTCGGGAACTCGATTTCGTTCGCTGATGGATAGCCTTGGCTCTACATTTGAGATCGAGAACGCCGCCGTCACCTTCGGAGAGACTCGCGCCTTAGACGGCGTGAGCCTCAGCGTCGGTGCCGGGGAGTCTTTGGCCCTGATCGGCCCAAGTGGCGCGGGTAAAACAACCCTGTTGCGCCTCCTCAACGCCACGGTACGTCCGACATCAGGTCGCGTCGCCGTGAACGGGCGCGACCTGGCGACTTTTGGTGCCGCCGAAACCCGCGCCCTGCGCGGCCGGGTGGCCTTCATTCATCAGGACTACCGCCTACTCCCAAATCTTCGGGTCTCACAAAACGTCCTGGCGGGACGTTTGGGCCAAATGAGCTACCTGAAGTCGATCGGCGCCATGTTGCGCCCCTCCAAGACGAGCCTCAACGAGGTCTATGCCCTCTTAGAACGAGTGGGCATCCCGGAGAAAATCTTCGAGCGCACCGACAGCTTATCTGGCGGTCAGCGCCAACGCGTGGCGATCGCTCGCGGCCTTTACCAGCAACCGCGAGCACTCCTTGCCGATGAGCCGGTCGCCAGCGTCGACCCCGCCCGGGCTCGTGACACCGTGGAACTTTTGACTCGCATTGCGCGCGAAGAGAATCTGACGCTCTGCATGAGTCTTCACAACATCGAACTCGCACGGGAGTTTTTCCCCCGATTGGTCGGCATTCGCCGCGGCCAACTCGCCTTCGACAAAGCTAATGGCGAAGTCTCCGATCAAGAGCTAAGCGGGCTCTACCAACTCGACCAAAACGAAATGCTGGTCGATGGCGCCTGAAAAAGCGTCGGCACTGTCGATCAAAGCGCCGTTCTTCATTGGCCGGCGCGGGGCGGTTCTCATCGTCTTCGTTTTGGCGGCCATAGTTTCTTATTTCTCGCTAGGGCTTGAGCTCAAGACTCTGTGGCCATCTGAAGGTGGACGCAGCATCGCCGCGGGCTTTTTCAGCCGCGCTTTTAGTCCTGCGATGCACGCCGAAGGTGAGTTCGTTCCGGCGAACGATCCACCCTTGCTCCAAATCGCGGCCGAGGCGGCATGGCTCACGTTTTTGTTCGCGGCCGCGGCCATGGGACTTGCCCTTTTGATCGGCATCGTCTTCGGTTTTCTCGCGAGTTCCGCCTGGTGGCGCGGCGATCCCCAAGGGGCAGAATCGGCCGCCGTCAAATGGCTTCGGCGCACCCTGGCTCCGGCGGTCTACGTTGCGAGCCGCACCTTCATCGCCGTCATCCGTTCGATTCACGAGCTATTGTGGGCGATCTTGTTTCTCACCGCTTTTGGCCTTTGCGATGCGGCGGCGATCTTGGCCTTGGCCCTGCCCTACGGCGGCTACCTCGCCAAGATCTTTTCCGAATTGATCGACGAGGCCTCACCCACGGCCGCGGCTGGCCTGCGCGCGGTGGGCGCGGGATCTTTGCAGGTCTTTACCTTCGGGCTGTTAACCCAGGCCTTGCCCGACATGATCGCCTACGCTTTTTACCGCTTTGAGTGCGCCCTTCGCTCGTCTGCGGTCTTAGGCTTCTTCGGATTTCCGACTTTGGGACTGTTCATCCGACAGTCCTTCAACTCGTCGAACTACGGCGAGGTTTGGACTTACCTTTATGTGTTGCTCCTGCTCATCATCGTCTTTGACTGGTGGAGCGGTGCCGTGCGAAAAAGGCTCGTCTGATGGCCGTCGACCGACAGGAAACCATTTCTGCGCTTTATGCAAAGCGTCCCCGCGACCGCTTCGTGCGCGCCAGCCTGTGGTTGTTCTTTTTGTTGATCGTTGGGTCCTGGATTGCCGGGCGTTTTAGCCTCACCGAGATTCTTAGCGCACGACGATTGGGCAACCTCGAACGATTCCTGAACGACATCACCCCCTTCGATTTGCGCAACACCGACTGGGGGATTACGGACCTTTTCGGATGGGCCGCCGAGCGCATGTCTGAGAGCGGTTGGGAAGCCGCCGGTGCGACCATCGCCATTGCCGTCGTCGCGATCTTCATCGCCTCGGCCGCCAGCTTGCCGCTGTCGTTCGCCGCGGCACGCCGACTCATGAACGCCGAGCCTTTTTTGCCGAACGGCGCCGCACCGAGTCGCGCCCGACGGTTCATGTGGCGGGCTTTCGTCTTGCTGGCGAGAATCCTGCTGATCTTATTGCGCGCCATGCCCGAGTACCTGTTGGCTTTTTTGGCTCTGGCCCTATTTGGAGCGTCGGCTTGGCCCGCCGTGATCGCCCTGGCGATCCACAACGCCGGCATCTTGGGCCGGCTTAAGGGCGAGGTCATCGAAAACACCAACGCACGCTCGTTGAGTGCCTTGCGCGGCGTCGGCGCCTCGCGCCGGCAGATTTCGCTCTTCGGCGTGATGCCTTTAGTCCTGCCGCGGTTTTTGCTCTACGACTTTTACCGCTGGGAGAGCTGCGTGCGCGAAGCCACCGTCCTCGGGATGCTGGGCTTCGCGTCGCTGGGCGCCGTCGTCGTCGACGCCCGAACGCGCGAAAAGTACGACGAATTCGTCTTCTTCATCTTGCTCGGTTGCGCCATCGTCGTGGTCGGCGACCTGATCTCAGCGCTCGCACGGTCGATCGTGCGACGCGCTAGCTAAGCGCACGATTAGCCAACCCACGCACCAAAAACCATTGACCTCGCCCTCTAAGTTCGCCATCTTCAAACCATGATGGACTTAGATGACGTCAAAGCTTTGATCGCCGCGGGTGAATCCGACACCTGTGAGTGGAAAAAGAGTAGCAGCCAGCTCTCGCGCGCTGGGGAGACCTTGTGCGCCTTTTTGAATGGAGGTGGCGGAACGGTCCTTTTGGGGGTCGGCCCCACCGGTAAATTGTTGGGCCAAACAGTGTCTGACAAGACGCTACGTGATATTGCTCACACGCTCGCGAGAATTCAGCCTCATGCGTCCGTCGTCGTCGAGGAGATTCCACTTAAGGACGATCTCAAGGTGATCGCCTTGAAGACTAGTCCGGACCCCAATCACCAACCCTATCTTTACGATGGGCGCCCCTATCAACGCAGCGGGCCCACCACCGCCCATATGCCGCCTGACCTCCTCTACCGCCAGGTCCTCTCACGCCCTGAGAACGAGAACTTGTGGGAGGGCCGTATTGCTGCTGGGTTCTCAATGGCAAACTTAGACCGGGAAGAGATCATCCGCGCTGGCCACCGTGGCGCTGCCGCCCTCGGAGTACCCGTCGATCTCAAGAATAGCCCAGAAGAAATCTTACGTGGTTTTGACCTTCTCGCGGAAGATGGACACATTTGGAATGCCGCGATGGCCCTGTTCGCGAAACCGCTGTCTTCGGGACCACGTCTTTTTCAATGCCTGCTGCAGCTGGCCCTCTTCAAGGGCACGGATAAGATGGAGTTTCTCGACCAAAAGAACGTCGAAGGCGGCGCTTTCAACATGTTGAGCGAAGCCGAGTTGTTCATTCGGCGACATATGCCGGTCGCGGCGAAGATCACTCCTCGGCAATTTGAGCGCGAAGAGACTCCCCTTCTTCCCTGGGATGCCGTGCGGGAAGCCTTGATTAACGCCCTCATTCACCGTGACTACGCTGATCAAGGCCGGTCAATCACGGTGGCCATCTATGACGATCGACTGGAGATCTGGAATCCAGGACGACTTCCTGCGGGTATCGAGCTCGAACAATTGAAGAAGAAGCACGATTCTGTGCGACGGAATCGGCGCATCGCCGATGCCTTTCATCGCACGGGGCTTATCGAAAAGTGGGGGCGCGGCACGCAAACTATGGTGGCGCTTTGCAAGGATATGGGTCGCGCCGAGCCTATCTTTGAAGAGAGGCAGCAGAGTTTCGGAGTCATCTTCCCCGCGCCGTTTAAGGCGACAAAGATCGTCACCTCAATTAGTCTGACCCCGCTTCAGAACGAGATCCTTGCGCGGCTGAAGAGCGCTCAAGCCATTTCGTTGCGCCAGGCTATGGAAGAGACGGGCGCTGCGCGCCGAACCGTACAGCGGGCGCTAAGCGCATTAGTCAAAGCGGGCCACCTGGTCGGTGAAGGCGCTAGCCAGCACAGGGTTTACCGCCGCGTGTAGCAGCGCACCCTTGGCGCACCCTTGGCGCACCCTTGGCGCACCCTTGGCGCACCCCGCGAACAAGTTTCGTGCCAGTGAGTAAGCCACTGGCACGTCGCACGATCGATCGTGCGACGTGCCAGCTAAAGCGAAGCCCAAACTCAGCGAACCGTATCTCCGGCCTTGGGGCTTCCGTCTTTCACTTGGATGACGGCGAAGCTCTCGCCGACGGTATCGATGATGCCGTTACCGACCTTGGTGTCTTGACGCCAAAAGGCGACTTTCCGGCCCTCCTTGGCTTCAGCCAAGAGGTCAACAAAAGCTCGATTCGCCCGGCGGTCCACGCCCATGACCGTTCCCATATCAACCACGCTCGGGCCGATAAGCGTGACTTCAACGAAGATTCGGTGCATCTTACTCTGACCGCCGTGGCTGGGAATTCGGTGGTCCACAACGAAGGTCCCGCCGTTGCCGTCGAAGGTGATGTCACGGCGCACAACACTTGTCGACGCGACCTCTGGCAACTGGATGGATACTTCCTCACCCATCCCCGCAAGCTTCGTCTTGAAGACCGCAATGGGCAGTTTTACCTTGGAAGCTTTCAGGTCGAGCATCACCGTCAACTTCTCCCCGCGTGGGTCAACAATCCCGGCGACTTTGAACTCGATCCCATCGCTGACGACATCGATCACCGGATCTGCGACGGTACTGTTCTCAAGAGTCGTGATCTTGTAGTCCTTGATGTAAGAAATCTGCTTCATGATGCTGACCGAAGCTTCTTCGCCAAGATTGGTGATCAAGCTTGGAGCGGTAATGACGGTGGCGTTCTCGGCAAAGAGGTCCCCCAAGATCGGCAATTTTTTCCGAACGGCTTTGCCTTTGGCATCCGACGATTTCACGGCGGCAATCTGCAATTTGAACTTCTCGGCGTCGACATAGCGCAAGCCGGGCTCATAGTCTTTAAACTTGCCACTCACGATCCAGGTGCGAACCTGCATCTGCCGGCGACTCAGGGCACGAGTCTTGCGAATCAGGTCTCTTGCCGCAGCAACCCCGTTATGGCTGCCGTCGACTCGCAACCAGCGCTCGATCTCGACCGCGGGCCTCGTCTTCGTGCCTTCTTTCACCTTCCCCGTGAAGGCCGAAGTCGAAACCAAGCGATCAATCAAGCTGACGCGAGCGATGTCCGGCATCGCCAACAGTCGGTCTCTAAGCCAGTAATCAATGAATCTGGTCCCTGGCGCCAGAATGCGTCCCCTCTCATCAACACCGCAGCTTCGACGCGTCATCACGAGGTGCTCGTGCGTGGCATCAATCCTGCCCTGAGCGGTCATCTCGGCGTCTTGACGAGGATCGGTACGCCGTGCCAGGCCAATCTCGTCTTGCCCCCAAACACCGGGCATCAAGGGCAACAACAAGCTCAGGGCCAACATCAATCGCATCATTCGGAATAGCTCCGGTTTGGATCCCGGCCACGCAGAATGCGGCCATGACTTCGGGTCATCTGCACGACTCGCCCCTTTTCAACTCGGGAGACGGTCGTTGTTTCTTCTTCAAAGGTCGAGACCATCAGCGCTCTCTCGTCGCCGGCTCGAAGGAGAATGCCGGCGTCGACCGGCGTTTCCTGTCGCTCATGGCTCTTGGGCGGATCGAGCGGCGTGGCCGGGCGCCAAAAGGCTAAGCCCAAGCCAAGGCCGCCAAGCAGCAAAGCGGCTACGGCCGCCACCCGCAAGATGCGTCCGCGCCACCAGCGCGTCGAAACCAAGACCGGCTCCGACGCCTCAAGCCCATAGAGGCTCGCGATCTCGGGGAACCGACCCCTGCAAGCTTCGCACTGACGGAGATGATTGGTGATCGCTGCGGACTCGGGCCGAAGATCAAGATCCTCAAGACCGAGAGTGCGCCGCATCTCTTCGCAATTCATCACTCGCCCCTTTCCTTTTCCAAAAAGCCCTTCATCCGACGCCGGGCGCGGAACATCCAAGTCTTGACCGTGCCGGGCGGCACTTCGAGTAGATCCGCAATTTCGCGCACCGAAAGCCCTTCCCAGAAAAACAGAACTAAGACCGCCCGCTCGTCTCGGCCGAGCCGCGCCAGCTCATCTTGCAGGCCGTGCGTCAGAGTCCTTGCCGCCAGGGGCTCAGAAAACTCAATCCCCGCCTTGGGCCGACATTTTTCGCCGCGCATGCGATCAATCGCTTTGCGTAAACCCACGGCCCGAATGTAAGGCCAAGGGTCAACGTCTCGTAGCTGCTCGCGGTGAGTCCACAGCGAACTCCAGGTGTCCTGGCGAACATCTTCAGCCGAATGCACATTCCCTAGAACCCGGCCAAGGAACTGGTCCAAACGGCCGGTGTGGCATTGCACGAGACGGTCAAAGTCAGCGTTAATGAGTCATTCCCCAGGGTCTTCAAAGAGTCTACGGCGGGGATTCCTATCGGGTTTCAAAATCTTTTGGGGCGGTCTGGCGCGAGTCGCAAGCCGCAAAAGCGGTTATCGCGGCAGCCTGAGCTGAAAGGTCGCGCCGAAGTGGGGGTCATCGATGAGCTTCAGATCACCACCGAGTTCGCGAGCCAAGCCTCGCGAGATGGTCAGGCCTAAGCCCAAGCCGGGTTTGAAGGCGACTTCGTCGCGGGAGCCGCGAGTGAAGGGCTCGAAGATGCGACGGCGAACGGCGGCGGAGACGCCGGGGCCGCGATCGGCGAAGGTGAGGGACCAAGTGTCGTTCTGAACGGCCAAGTTTACGTCGAGCGTTGAGGCAACCTCCGAGCGGCCGTACTTGGCGGCGTTTTCGATCAGGTTGGTGGCGATCTGCTCGACGGCAGAGCGATCGGTGCGAAGGGTGGGCGGCAAGGTGTCGGGCTGATGCCATTTGAACTCAAGGTCTTGTTCGCGGGCGAAGTTTTCCAGTCTTGAACGGAGGCTGGTCGCGAATTCTTCGAAGTCTAGGTCTTCACCTTGGAGGCGAGGTCTGCCGTCTTCGACTTGCGAATAGACGAGGAGGTTTTCGACGACGCGGTGGAGTCTTTCGGCTTCGTCGTAGAGCGTGTTGATATAGGCGGGCTTGGATTCCTCTTGGACCATGCCGTCGACGAGCATTTGGGTGTAGAGGCGAAAAGTGGTGAGGGGTGTTCGTAGCTCGTGAGTTACGGCGGCGGCGAAGCGGGCCTTGCGTTCGCTGAGGGCCAGGGTTTGGCGTAGGAGTAGAGCCAAGCCGGCGAGACCCAAGAGGACGGCGAGCCAGGCCGCGGCCATTCCGAAGCGGGTGGTGCTCGAGATAGGTTCGAGATGGGTGGTCTCAACGACGAGGCGTAGTGGGATTGAAGACAAGTAGTCACGGCCGCCGCGCTCAAGCCAATCTTGATCGAGGATCTCAAAGCGGCAAGTCGGGAACAGATCCTTGATCTCTTTACGGAACCAATCCTCGAGGCGGGCGCGATTCAACCACACGCCGCGTAGGGCCAAACCACCTTGAGCGTGGGTTTGTGTTTGGGTTTGTTGGCGAACCAAGAGTAGCTCTGCGGGCCCGCCGATTGGAAAGCGTAGCCAAGCCGGAGCCAGGGGTTGCCAGGAAACGTTGAGGAAGCTTTGCTGCAAGCCTTCGTGCTGCAGAGTTTGGGCACGCTGAGCCCCGCCTTTGCGAGATCCAAAATCGTTATGCAGGAAGTTCGAGGCTAGACTGCTGTTGGTGTAGAGCGCTCCGGGGCCAAGATTGGGACCCTTGGCGGGCGTATCGAGCTGCCCCTCGCTAAGCATGTTGCCTAGCGTCTCGACATCCTCGGGTCGGCCGACGCCACCCGGGCGAAGTTTAAGGTCTGTCGAGTTGAACCGGACAAAGTCGAGTTTGCGAAACGGCGATGGCGAGGATGTGGGCAGCCGGCCTTGCGGCATGGCCGCGTGATCACGGCTGGTCTCGGTGGCCAACAAGGGGCCCAAAAAGACATCGAGGCGCCAAAGCGCGGCCCGGAGGTTCTCGGCCTGGCGAAGGTCGGCTTCGGACTGGCGCTGCTCGGCGTCGGACTTGATGAGGGTGATGCTCATCCAAGCCGTGGCCGCCACGGCAATAGTCGCGGCGAGACAAAACACCATCCAGGTTCGCCGCGCCCTCATTCTTCGTTGCCTGGTTCGGCGGTAAAAGGCGCCAGACGGTAGCCCTGACCGCGCACGGTTTCGATGATCTCCGCCCCCTTGGCGCCGAGGCGTTCGCGCAATCGAGCGACGGCCATGTCGACGCTGCGAGTGTGGACGCCGCGCGGATCAAAACCCCATACCGCATCGAGCAATTCGTCGCGAGAGACCACGGCGTCGGGGCGCGACATGAGATGGCGGAGGATTTCGCGATCGCGGTCGCCGAGATTGGCGCGAGAGCCGTCCTCACGGATAACTTCTTGACGATCGAGATCGATGGTGACGCCCAGGGTTGTCACGCGCCCGATGCTTACACTTCGTTGTGGAGAGCGTCGGAGGACGGCTTCGACGCGAGCGAGTAGTTCACGGGCGCTGAAGGGCTTGACGACGTAGTCGTCGGCGCCACTTTCGAGGCCGCGCACGCGATCTTCTTCGGCGCCGCGCGCGGTCAAGATGATGACGGGTAATGTCGGACGGACGCGACGGAGTTCTTCTAAGACTGAAAAGCCATCGCGCTTGGGCATCATCAGATCTAACAGCAACAAATCGATATCGGCGTGGAGGGCGGCATGGAGACCGGCTTCACCGTCTTCGGACGAGGTCACCCCGTACTGGGCGTACTGCAAAGCATCCACGAGGCCGCGCCGGACGGCGGCATCATCTTCGACGACGTGGATGCGGGCAGAACTCATTACTATTTGTGCCGCCAGAAATAATGCCAGTCGGCGGTCAGCTTACGTTCCTTACCGGCTTCAAGCTCGATGGTCCATTTGATCTCGCTGATGCCATTGGCCCGCATCCACCAACTCGGCCATCCGTAATTCCACCAAGATGAGGGCAAGACACCTTGAGATCCGGTGACTTCGAAGACGCTTAGACGCCGGTAACTGGCTTTGTCCGATGCCGAGTCGACTTCGCCGAGAAGGAATTTTTTAATCTCAATTTTGACGGTCTTGTTGAGTCGATTGTGACACTCGATGCGGCCGCGGATGTCGTACTGCTCAAAGTGCCGATCGTCTAGCAGTAAGGCGTTGGGAGTGCGGTCGATTTCCTCGGCATCCACCCGCACTTGGATGTTCAAAGCCGCGGTCAGGGCGATATCGACGCGCGCGCCGGGCGGGGTGTAAGTCATCATTCCCTGCGCGATGACCATTCCCTTGCGAAGCAGCAAAGCCGGGCCAGTAGTAAAAGGCGCACTTTGATTATTCGAGAATCGCAAACGATGCTCGACTTTCGGAGCTTGCGGCAACCGTCCGTTGCGACTGCTTCCCAGGGCTCGCAGCGCAGCCTCCGGAGGCCTCAAGGTGAGATCCAAAACGTAGATGTCTTCGTAGTCAAGATTGAAACTCGTTACCGGCTTCGCCATGCGCGCGCCCTTTTTGAGGGTCACTTTGCCGAAGTCGTAGATGTAGAGGTCTTCGAGATCAGAGCCCTTGAGGGCCGTAATCTCCCCGTTGCCCGCGGCGGGAACGTAGCCTCCGGCGACCTGAGTGGTGATGAAGTTGCTCGCTAAAGAACGGGCGTCGCCGCGATAACCGGGCGTCCGCCGCCCCGCCGCCGCCGTTTGTTGCGCCACGGCATTGAGGGAGATGGGGTCTTTGACGTCATGGAATCGAAAGTTGGGGACGCCGACAACGAGGTGAACAAGAGTGTCATCAAGGTCGATGAGATCGTTCATGAAGGACGCTTGGAGTTTGACGGCGGCTTTGCCTTCACCATCAACGTCGATTTGGTAGCTCGGAATCCATCGCAAGCCCGACTCAACCCAAGAAAGAGAAACCTTAACTTTGGCTCCGGCCAAGTCGTCGCCAGCGACTTTCAACTCCAAGACTTTCTGCATCTTGGTTTCGCTGACTTCAGCGACGTATTCGCCAGGGAAGGACACCTGCTTAAGTCGAGTCAAGTCGACGGCCAAAGTCTCAGTCCCGGATTTTACCATCGCGATTTGCGGCTGGGCGTCGGGAAGGAACTCGTCGTAGGCCGCCGAGACGATGACGCCGGTCACGGTGTGATCGTAGACGTCGGTGATCTTGACGATGTTGCCGACGTTGATGCGCACAAGTTCCAGCATGCTTTTCGCCGGACGCTTTGATGCGACTTTCATCCGGGAAGCCGTTACTGACTCCAGCGCATAGCCATCCGTCAGCACCTGCGGCCAGAAAGTTCCCAACACGGGATTCGGCAGATCTTTCACCATGATCTTTCCATCGGCGTCTAAAGTGACCTCGCCGCGGCGGATGACAAAAGCGTGGGCGTCTTTGAAGACGAAAACTTCGCGCACCGGCAGCGAGGAAAAATCTCGCAAGGCCTGCTGGGCGCCGAGGCTCCCCAACAAACTCGCGACCAGAGCCAGCACCAGTATTGCACTTCGAAACATCGTTACCTCCGCGACCCTTGGGGCCTCAACGCAAGACCGACTACCGGCCTGCATTTCAGAGTACGTGGCCCAAGCCCAAAGGCCTGTCACGGCTTTGTAACTGCGTCACTCAGTTCTTGCGGGCGACTTTTCTCTGCACGATGACGCCTTCCAGGCCGCGAAAGGTCACCAGCACGGCACCGATGTCGGCGAAATGCGAAAAAAGCCGTTCCACCACGTGCTCTTCGCCGGGCCAGGGATAGGCAAAAATAACGTCGAAATCCTCGATCTCAGACTCAAGCTCGTCGTAACCGCTGACACAGCCAAGATCTAACCAAGCGGGGCCGTCGAGGTCGTCGGCCACCGCGTCAGCACCGGGTGGAATGAAAGTCCCCTGGGCTAAGGGGATGTCGATGTCGAAACTCGACAAGAATCTTTCACCGGCTTCAACGAGCTCTCGGCGCGATTCGATGCCACAGGCCTCAAAGCCGAGGAGCGACGCCATGCCGCAGACCACGCCGATCCCCGAGCCCCATTCGCAAAAGTAGCGCCCCGAAAGCACTGAGCGCTCCTTGAGAGCGGCGAGGACGCGATAGACTTCTTCGTAGTTGCTCGGGACGAAACTCGTGATCGGCTCGTCTAGATGCCCCTCGACAAAGTCCTCCACGCCGCGGTTGGCGGCGGCGATAAAGTCCACGACGCGATCAGGTAGAGGCCCCGCGAAGGGCTCGATATCAAGGGCTTGCAGGGTCATCGGAGCAGTCTACCAGCCTCACCGAGACTCGTTATGATGCCGCGTGCTGAATTTCGGCCTTTGCCGTCATCACACCAGTTGAAGAGATGAATACATGACGGCAAATTGGTTGTTCACTGGCTCGCTCATGGCGGGTCTTGGAGTCGTTGCGGGGGCCTTTGGGGCGCACGGGCTACAAAAACGGGTCGATGCCGACATGATCGCAGTCTGGAAAACGGCCGCCGACTACCAGATTTATCACGCCTTAGCCCTGCTCGCCGTCGCTTGGGCCGCGGAACGCTACGCCACGGGCATGGTGCAAAGTGCGGGATGGTGTTTTTTGGCGGGCATCGTGGTCTTTTCGGGCAGCCTGTACTTGCTGGTCTTGACCGGAAACAAGATGCTCGGGGCCATCACGCCCATCGGCGGGGTTTTGTTCATCGCCGGGTGGGTCTTGCTCGCCCTCACCGCCCTCAAGACCCGTAACTAATCATGGCCCTCGTTTCTGTTTCCCATGTCTCGAAAAGCTTCGACGCCACAACGATTCTGCACGACGTCACCGTCGACTTAGAGCGCGGACGAAAAATCGGGCTCATCGGCCAAAATGGAACCGGCAAAAGTACCCTTCTCAAGCTGATCGCAAAAACCTTGGAAGTGGACGACGGTGAGATATTTCACCAGCGGGGCTTGCGTTTTGCGGTTCAGGCCCAAGAACTCGACGCCGACGACAACAGCACGGTCATCGCCGAGATGCGCGGCATTTTTCGCGAGGACCTAAGGCGCGAATCACGACTCCGCGAAATGGAAGAACGCCTGACTACGGTCGCCGAAGGCGAAGAACAGGCCAAGCTATTAAGGGACTATTCAAGACTACAAGACGAACACGAGGCCGCCGGCGGTTACGACATTGAACGCCGCATTGAAACGGTGCTCACCGGTCTCGGCCTCCCCACTTCGGCTTGGGATCAACCGATCTCTGATTTCTCTGGAGGCGAACGCAACATCATCGGGCTGGCTCGCGCCCTGCTGAGCGACCCTGAGCTTTTGCTCTTGGACGAACCCTCGAACCACCTCGACATGGACGGAGTAGAATGGTTCGTGCGCTTTATGCGCAATTCGCCCGCCACGATATTGATGGTGAGTCACAACCGTCATTTGCTCGATGCCGCCGTCGACGAGATCTGGGAGCTGCGCTCGCACCGCGTCACCGTTTGGCCCGGCAACTACAGCGACTTTGAACAGCGCAAGGCCGAAACGCTCGCCTTGCAAGAACGGCAGTACAAAAACCAACAGCGGACGATCAAGCGCCTTGAGTTTCAAGCGCGACGCCTCCGCGATATGGCCCGCGCCTACGACGACCCCGGGCAAGCCAAACGCGCGAAGTCGATGCTGAAGCGCATCGAGAACATGGACAAGGTCGAGCGCCCGGACGATTCAGAGAGCCGCTTTCACGCCACTTTGAGTTCGGGTTCACGCCACGGCCACATGGCACTACAAGTCGAGAACTTCTCGTTTGCCTACGGTGACCGCGTCATCTTCGAGCCCTCAAGCCTCGACATTCAGTTTGGCGACCGCGTGTGTCTGGTCGGTCCCAACGGCTGTGGCAAGACCACGCTTTTTCGCGAGATCTTAGAAAAAGGATCTTGGGAAAACCCCATGCTACGCCTGGGCAAGTCGGTAAAAGTCGGCGACTACAATCAGTTTCACGCTGAGGCCATGGATGTCCGCAAGAGCCTCGTGGATTGGTTGCAGGAAATCACCGGCTTGGACTACCAGCCAACGACGGAGTTGTTGCATCGGTTTTTGTTTGTCCGCGACGACCTTGATCGCGAAATAAGCTCCCTCTCCGGAGGAGAAAAAAGCCGACTTCAGCTTGCGCGTTTGGTGCACGAGAAGGTCAACTTCCTCATGCTCGATGAGCCCACCAATCACTTGGATATCCAGGCTTCCGACGAACTTGAATCTATGCTCGAAGAGTTCGACGGCACTTTGTTTATCATCTCTCACGACCGGTATTTCTTAGAGAGAATGGTCGACCACGTCGTCGAAGTGAAAGACCGCAAACTCGTCAGCTACCACGGCAACTTCCAGGACTGGTGGGACAAACACCAACGCGAGCGCGAAGGTCGTCGCCGCGGACTGTTGAGTTTGCAAAGTCAAGATCAAGCCCAACGCTTGTTGGCCGAACCCAAAGAAAAAGCGTCGCAAGACGACCGCAACGAACGCAAATCGCGACAACGCGAAATCCGCCGCCTAAAACGAGACGTCGAGAACTTGGAAACCGCGATTGCTGGCCACGAGTCGAGCATCGCCAATCTCGAGGCCGAACTCGAAGAGGTCTACTCCGAAGGTGGCGACGCCGCCCGTGGCCCCGTCGTAAGCCGCCAGTTGGATACCGAACGCAAAGAACTGGAGCTTGCGCTCAGTTCCTGGGAAGAGCAATCGGCTAAACTTGAGGCACTTGAGGCATGACTGCGATACACTGCTTTCGATGAGCCAACCGCAAGACCCTGACCGCCCCAAATCCCGATTCTACGGCATGCGCATCGCCCTGGTCATGCTGGCAGCCGCTTTGCTCTTTGGCTTTATCCAGTGGAACCGAGCCCGCGACCTTCGCCAGCAATTGGAGTCAGCAAGACACCCGGCGGAAGCTCACTTGACACTTCGGGGTGAGGGCCTTCGCGGCGGCTACCGGCTTCGGCAACTGCGGGGACCGGGGTTTTACGAAGGTGATGAGCCCAGTTGGGAGCTCATCGAAGAGAGTCCATCCGATACGGTCAACAGCATCCACCTCCCCGCCGGCATCATCGAACTAACCTGGGGCGAGCAAAGCTGGCCCTTGCTTTTACCGCGCGGCGGCAAGCTCGACATCGATTTGACCCCGGCACCGAAGGGCTTTTGTCGCGTTCCACCCGGGCCTTACCTGGGAAGGCTTGATTCGCGACTTAGCCGCCCCCTCAATCCCGAAGGCAAGACCCACGGTCCGTCCGGCTACCTGATCTCTGAGCGCGAAGTTTCGCTTGCAGACTACGGCGAGTTTCTCCGCGCCCTGGCGGTCGCCAGAAACCAGAACGACGGTGAAGCAATCGCACCGCGCGACCACGCACTTGAGTTCGGACCCTACTGCTCAGAGTTTGAGCGCAAACACTTCAAAAAAGGCTGCCGCGGTCATCGTCCGGTCGGGGGCCAGATGGACCTTTGGGCCAAGGACATCAAAGACGGCATCCCCGACAAGATCCTGCGCTTCGTCAACTACTTTGACGCCCTCGCCTATTGTGAGTTTCTGACCCTTCGCGAGCAGAACCGTGGACGCTTAGTCCGCTACCGCCTGCCAACCCAAAGCGAATGGGAAAAAGCCGCTCGCGGCGTCGATGGCCGCCCTTTCCCTTGGGGGTTCTCGCCTATCTCGGCCGCGAGACGCGGTGAAGGCGACGTCAATCTCCGCGTCAGCAGCCACGCCGCCTTGCGCTCTCCCTACGGCTTGTTCCACATGGGGTCCGGCGTTTCAGAGTGGACGTCCACGCCTGAGGGGCGACTGCGTCGCGTCGTAGCGGGCGTATCGTTTGACCTCCACCGAGACGAGATCTACCTCGGCTACGGGCTCGGCGAGTCACCTTGGATGCGTTCCCCCGCCCTAGGTTTTCGTGTCGTCAGAGAAGAACGTGACGACGCCAAGTAGGCGCGACGCTTGGGGCGAGTTGGTCAGGCTAAGGCAGTCTGAAGCCTTGGCCCTGATCCCCGCCGCCGCCGTCTTGTATCTGACCGCTCGGCTCGCTGGCTCCGCTGACGCCGGCCATGGATTCTCTGCGATTTTATTGGTCTGGGGAAGCTACGCGCTGGCCTCGATCTTGCTGTTGGCCATCACCTCGTTGATGACCGCCGCCTTTTTGCGGCGGGGTCGCCGTCACCGGCCCACCGTCTTGACCGTCGGTGCGATCGCCATGTGTCCCTTGACTTGGATCTTGGGGCAAAATCTACTGACGGGCACAAAAGTCGCGCGCGGGGATCAATCAGAGCTTGCCGGCTACTTAGCAGCTGCGGCCATTGGATTGGCGAGCACTTTTTTTCTGCACCTTGGATGGCATGGCCGCTACCGCAAACGAATCCTCAGGGTCCCTGCGGTATGCGCGGCGTTCATCATCATCGGCCTCGGGGGGCTCGCCGAGTGTTTGAATCTGCGATTCCTCGTCAAACAGTACGCGCTTTGGCATCTCGCTCTGGCTTGGTTTGGATCTACTTCAGCCTTGATTGGGTTTTCTTTGCTGGCCGATCGTTGGTCCAAGAGCCGCACCCTCTTGGCTACCTTGTCCATCGTCTTGGTCATGAGCGCGGCGGCAGTTGACAGCCTTGGTGAGAAGCCTGCGAGCGGCCTCGGACTCGGTTTCGGCTTTAGTAGCGCCGCTCGTATCGAACGCGGTGCCTTAGCAATGGGGCGCCGGTTCGGAATCCTGAAAGTCCCGCCAAAACCTCAGGGTGATCTCAGTTTGATTGCGGGCCGCTGGGGACAAAGCAAGAGCGGTCGCCGCGATGAGATTTTCGCGAGGCTCGGCATCTCGGCGCCGAAATCCGTCATCTTGATCACGATTGATGCGCTGCGAGCCGATCGAACGGGGTTCGGAGGTTACCGCAAGAACGCCACCTCGCCTTTTTTGGACCGCCTTGCGGCGGAGTCTATCGTCTTTGACCGCGCTTACGCCCAGGCCTCGTTCAGCCTCCCATCCGTCATGTCGCTCTTCACGGGACGCTACCCGGCGTCGCTCAACTCCTGGCGCGCAAAAAACGATCTGGAGGCTTACCCCGGCGAGTACACGATCGCGGAATTGCTGCGCTTAAATGGCTTTCGCACCGTGGGGTTGCCCGCCTATCCCGACAACATGTTGCACACGATTTTCCTCGATTTTAAGCGGGGCTTTGATTCCTACTTCATCTCCGACGTCAACCAAGCACGGAGCGCACCAGAGGTCTTCGCGGATGCGCTGTCAGACTTAGGACGCGAGCCCGAGCGCAAGAGTCTGCACTGGATTCACCTGATGGAGGTACACGGGCCCTATCCGCAGAAGCACACTCCTTTCGGCAACACTGTTTCCGATCAATACGATCACGCCACGCTGACTGTCGATCGCGCCTTCGAGGAGTTTTGGCAGCGCGCGACAAGTCAGGGTTTGTTGAAGGACACCTTGGTGATCGTCCATTCGGATCACGGTGAAGAGCTCTTTGATCACGGAGGCCGTTTTCACGGCAGCGAGCTCTACGAGGAGCAGATTCACGTTCCGCTCTTTTTTTGGATGGACGGCATCATGCCGCGCCAGGTGGAAGGTCCTGTCGAACTCGTCGATCTTCTGCCGACTATCGCCGATGCCCTTGATCTGCCACTTCCGGGAAGACTCCACGGCGACAGCCTGTTGCCGACTTTCATCGGAGAGGCTCCGAGTGGCCTGGCGATCTCGCAAGTCATGAACGACGTCGTGGCAGGAAAGATGCTGGTCGCAGCCATCCAAAACGACGCCAAGGTCATCCGGAACATCGAAGACCAAAGCACTGAGTACTACGATCTAAGTCGAGACCCGCGAGAATCTAATCCAAACGCTGATCTCGACACCCAAGCCCTAGACGCGCTGAGTTTCGCCGTGGAGCGTCTCGCCGGCGAGCTCGCCAGTCCGGAAAATGCTGGCCAAAACGCGGGCGGTTCAGACCCTTCGCCTCAAAAGAGCGAATTTTGGGATTGGGAAGATCTCAAGTTCCTCGAATCGCAGTTGACGAAAGGGTCTTGGCGACGCGCGCTCTACGGACTGTGGGATAAAAGGCGAACGCCCCCCACTAAGCTCGCAAGCTTGCTCGGTCCGAACTCGCCAGCCCCTGACGCCGACGCCGCGCGAGAACTTCTGGTTAAGCTTATCGTCACGGAGCCGCGTCCCGAGTTCGAAACCGCTTTGCTAACCGCTTACCAAGACAGATCTGATCTTGAGACGCGCATCTTGCTCCTCCAGGGCATCGGCGGGTTAGTTCCCTCGGCTGTAGTACGCGCGAGCTTCGCCGGGACAAAACCAGGTGATCTCGGGCACCGTGAGCGAGCGCATCGTCTCGTCGCCTTGACCCGCTGCGGCGACCTCGATGCTGAGCAACAAGTGAGCGCATCCTGGTCGAACTGGCCGCGAGGGCTTCAGTTGGAAACTTGGCCCTGGCTCGCCCTTGACGCGGACTCACCCTTCCACGCCGCCTTAATCGTCGCCGCCCTTGCACCACCCTTGCACCACGACCTTGCCGCCTTCGGCATCTTAGCTCTTAGTCGTCGTCAACCGACAAAGGCGCGAGACCTGTTCTCGGCTCTGCGGCTTCGACACCGAGAGTTGTCGAAGCTCGATGGCAATGCTTTGAGTCTCTTTGAACTTGCCGACTCGAAGCTGGATCTGACCACGCAAGCTGCTCTCTACCGGATGTTCGAAGCGGCTGTAGGACCAAGGCGAGTACGCATCTTGGTGAAGCTCGACCGGCTCGGCGGTTCTCTTCGGGAGCGATTTGACGCGCTGCATTTAGCGTCCCGAAGAATACCTAAAGACCGTCTTGACCTTCTTTTCGAAGTCGATCCAGTGCGAAGTCGCGAGCTTTTAGCCATCACTCCGACGGCGCCCTTTTCACTCGGCCTAAGCCTCAAGATCACGGCCGGGGATGCCCAGGCGGGACAGATCATCGAAGGTTTTGTCAGCGCCACGAAAGTGGGAGCGGACAAGAGCAAGATCCCGTCCCGAATCTACGTTGAAACTCCCCAGCGCGCCCTGCTCGCGCTGCGTGAGCGGCTTCCCGACGGGCCCCTCGTCTTCTCTGATGCCAAGGGCAAGACCCGTCTAACTTTCGAAGCCCCAAGCGCCGATTGAAGCCGTGAAAGACCCCGCGAAACCCGGTGATTTGCTCTACACCGTCGACCCCCACTGGAAGGGCCTTCGGCTCGATCACTTTTTGAAGGCGATGCTACCCGCGATGTCGCGCAGCAAGATCCAGCGCTTGGCGAAATCCCATCGCATATTCGTCAACGACGAGCCGCGGCGCTCCAACTGGAAAGTCCAAGTCGACGACCGCGTGCGCTTGGTGGTCGATGATCCGACCGACGATCCGGAAGCCGGTCAAAGCATTCCCATTGATTTGATCTACGAAGATGAAGACCTGCTGGTCATCAACAAGGCGGCTGGCCTACAGGCCCATCCCGTGGCCGGCCACCGCTTCGATACTCTGCTCAATGCGATCTATTGGCGATGGAAGGACGATATCCACGACTCTGAATCCATCAGTCTTGCGAATCGTCTCGACAAAGACACCTCGGGCGTCATCGTTGCTGCTAAGCACAAGGCGGCGCGGCAAAAGCTCCAGCGCCAGTTCGAATCTCGTACACCAACGAAGTCTTATCTCGCCATCGCCGCGGGCCACATCGAGCATGACCAGGGGCTCATCGAGTTCGCTCTGGCCGGCAACCCCATCCCGCGGGCGAGGGACAAAATCATCGTCAGTCCGGACGGAAAACCGAGTTCGACGAGCTATGAGGTCAAACGCCGAGGCTGTTGTACGGTGGGCGAAGCGCCGTCACTCGACTGGACTTACCTGGCGCTTTTTCCCGAGACCGGCCGGCAACACCAGCTTCGAGTTCATCTTGCCGCCATCGGTCACGCCCTATTGGGCGATGATCGTTACGGGCCCGAGCTCTTGCAGGCCTCAGCGCCCCATCGCTGTGCCCTGCACGCACACCGACTGACTCTTCAGCACCCAGGCCGCGGCGACAACGTCACTTTCGAAGCGCCCTTGGCCGCAGACCTCACCCGCTACTTGGAAACCTAACCCGCGAAGCGAAAATAATGGCGTCGTAGGTTCCATAGCTCTCAACGGTTTCGAATCCCGCGCGAAAAAAGTAACGCGTGATGTAGCGAATGTCCTTCATGACCAGCGCACGATCGTGGCGACGATCCTTTCGATCCAAAGGGCGCCGCAACAAGTCCTCGGTTCCATAGTGGCAGTTGGGAATCGACAAGAGCAGGCTAGCGCGAGGCTCAAGGAGATGAACCGCCGCTTTCAAAAGGCTCTCGCGATCGACACCACGGCATTGAATGGTGTTCAAGATCAAGACCGCGTGCATCGGTGGCAAGCCCAATTTTCCTAGCGCGTTGAGGTCGGCTTCGAAGAAATTCTCGGCTTGATCGGGAAAACGCTCGCGCGCCGCCGCGATCGCCGATGATGCGAGGTCAACGCCATAAATATCAAGGTCGGGGCCCGCAACTTCAAGCGCGAGTTCCAGTTCACGCCCGTCATTGCAACCCAGCGCCAAGACTCGATGGCCGGGCTTCAGTCGGAAGCGCGACATCCCGTAAAGCAAATCGTCGAGAATCTCCGGCTCTTCGAGTCGGTCGAAACGTCGGTAGCAAGAGGCCTGCCCGTAACGGTCCTCGTCTGAGGCGCGCGCCTCGGACTCAGATTCAGACTCCTGAGCTGGTTCGTGAGCGCTAGTGTGAAAAGCACTTCCAGGAGCCTGCTTCTCGAGCGCGAGGCAAAAAAACTCGCCGCCGTCGCCCAGGGCAAGCGGCGTCGTGAATCGCAGCGGGAACAGTCGGGCAAGTTCAAGATAGTGCCGCCAGGGACGATAGCGCTCGCCTTCCGCGAAGATCTCTCCCGGCCAAGACCCGGCTCTAAGTCCGACGTCGGGATTTCGGAATACGAAAATCAACCGCCGCCCTGGTCTAAGGGCCGAGGCCGCGCGGTGCGCCAAGCGCCGTAGCCGCACCATGCTCAGTTCGTTGGATAGGGCATCGAGAACCAGATCGTGACCCAGGGCCCCCAAGGCTTTGAAGTCACCCAGCTCGGCGTCGAGATCGATCGTCGAAAACCCCTCGCCTGCCGCGGCCCCGACGAGGGGGTGATGATCGCAAACTCCTACTAAATAGCAGCTTCTGGCATCTATGTGCCGGAGAAGGGCCGTTCGCGCTTCGGGGCCAAATGGATTCATTTCAAAGGTTAGCAGCTGAACTGCCGTCCCGACTGCATCTTTTCCCAGTCTTAGCCGATAAGCGAGGAGCGGAACGGGTCCAATTCGGGAGACAACATGCGCGTCCTGGTGACGATGGGAACGAGACCGGAGGCCCTCAAACTCGCGCCTTTGATCAACTTATTGGAAAAGGCCGCTCCCGACGTGGAGCTGGTCTTGGTTTCCACTGCGCAGCACCGTGAACTCCTCGATCCTGTTCTGAACCTCTTCGACCTCAGGCCTGACTACGACTTAGGCGTCATGCGCCCCGGGCAAAGCTTGGCCCAACTTCACGCTCGATTGCTCACCGGGCTCAATGATGTCTTGGAAGGCGAAAAGCCCGACCGCGTCATCGTTCAAGGGGATACGACGACCGCGATGGCAGCGGCGCAAGCCGCATTCTATCAGGGCATCCCCGTCGCCCACGTCGAAGCCGGATTGCGCTCGCATGACCCGCTCTCGCCTTTTCCCGAAGAGGCCAACCGCCGCGCGATCTCGCTGTACGCTGATCTGCACTTCGCGCCAACCGTTGGAGCTAGCAAAAACCTCATCGATGAAGGCATCCCTAGCAGCAAGATTCGCGTCACCGGCAACAGCATCGTCGACGCGCTAGAGACTATTCGACCGCGCTTACTCACCCGCAACGTCCGACAAGAGCTGAGCCTTCCGCAGGATGGGCCGCTTCTTCTCGTGACGGCCCATCGCCGCGAAAATCACGGCGATGGCCTCCGGGACATCGCGAAGGCCCTTGAAGAATTGGCCACGCCCCAAGATCAGATTCAAACTCCCGCCCTGGCTTTGATCTTGCACCCGAACCCGGCCGTGCAGGGCTGCTTTCGATCGCGCTTTGAAGAGCATTCCCGAATCAGATTGCTCGAACCCATGGACTATCCCACTTTCCTTGGACTGCTTTCACAAGCCACCGTCGTGCTCAGCGATTCGGGCGGCGTCCAAGAAGAAGCCCCGAGCCTCAAGGTCCCGCTGCTCGTCCTCCGCGATTCAACGGAACGCCCCGAGGGCATCGAGGCCGGAGTTGCCCGTCTCGTCGGCACCGACCCGTTAACCATCGTCCGCGAAACCAATCGCCTTCTGCGTGACCCCGCCGCTCGCCAATCCATGTTGGCATCGGACAGCCCCTACGGCGACGGCCGCGCTTCGGAGCGGATGCTACAGGCCATTTGCGAATCCCGAGCCCTGGAGCTCAGCGTCGTATGAACAAGACTCGCCAAAAATGCACGCCTCTCGATTGGGTGCGTAACAACTTGTTGCCTCAGGGCGGGATCGCCGTTTCGAGCCTGCAACAGGTTTCCTACCCGGAGGTGAGTGGTTACTTCGTACCCACTTTGCTGAAGGCCGGTGAAGAGAGACTCGCTCAGAGTCTTTTGACTTGGCTCGTCTCGATTCAGAACAAAGACGGCTCCTTCAATGATCCCGCGGACGTCGAGAGCTACTCTTTTGACACCGGCCAGATCTTGCGCGGACTGGTAGCTGGACTCGAACGAGATCCCGGCTTAGAAATCCCGGCTCGCGCCGCCGCTGACTGGCTCATCGACAATGCCGGCAGCGACGGCCGATTGCGCTGCCCGACCTCCCGCGACGCTTGGGACCTCGGCGACCGCGGCAGTATCAGCGAAGCCGTCCACCTTTACTGTCTGCCGCCACTAGTTGCCCTCGGCGAACAGCTCGGCGAACGCCGCTATCTGGAGTTCGCCCAAAAAAGTCGCGATGCCTACCTCGCGCTTTGCGAGCTCGCGCGCTTCGAATCCCGCAATCAGCTCACTCACCTTTACTGCTACGTACAAGATGCTCTGTTTGATCTCGGCGCCCACGAGGCAGCTCAAGCCGGAATGGCGGCGCTCGCGCGCTATCAACGTAACGACGGGAGTATCCCCGCCTACTTTGACGTCAACTGGGTTTGCAGCCCCGGCCAAATTCAGTCCGCCATCATCTGGAAGAAACTCGGCGATGGAGCCCGAGCGACCGCAGCCTTCGAGTTTGCGCAAGACCTCATGCAAACCAGCGGAGCTTGGCTCGGATCTTACGGCGAAGGCGCCGACTACTTTGCCAACGACGAGCCGAGCTGGGCCGTCAAGTTCTATTTGGATGCCGCCGCACTCATGTCTGAGTCTGACTCACCCGGCGCCAGTTCCTCGCCCCCGCCGAAGACTCAGGACGATGCACCTGAGCGCCGGGGCAAGACCCTCGACTCGAACCTGCCGCCCGACGAATGGCACGACAGCATCGCGGGCGATGTCGACGCTGCTAAGGTGATGGCCCGAATCCGCAAGCACGAAGTTCCGGCCTGGATCGAGCCCGTTCGCGAACAAACTCAAGCGGGTCAACGGGTCTTGGAACTCGGCAGCGGAACCGGAGAACTCTCCGCCGAGCTGGCCCGAGACGGACGCGAAGTCACTTTGGTCGACTTCAGTGACAAGTCCTTAGAACTTGCGGAAGCAGTCTTTGCCGGGCTTAACCTCCAAGGCACTTTCACTCAGGCCGATGTCTTGAAGCGCTTGCCCTTTCCCGACGATCACTTCGACTGCGTTTGGAGTAGCGGCCTTCTAGAGCACTTTGACGACGATCAAATTGCCCACATCGTGACCGAGTCCGCTCGGGTCTCCCGCGGCTTAGTGCTGGCCTTAGTTCCCAACGCGCGGAGCTTCCCCTACCGTTTGGGAAAATGGCATCAGGAAAAATGCGGCGATTGGTTGTGGGGACGAGAAGATCCCAAGCACGACCTGAGCGCTGTCTTTACTGCCGCCGGACTTGTGGCGATTGAAGAGACTTCGATCGCGGCTCGACATGCGCTCAACTTCCTTGAGATGCCCGAGGCTGCAAGCCTGAAGTCCCTCATTGCGGAGTTCTACGACTCTTTGCCCGCCTCAGACCTGAAGGCGATGCAGCAGGGCTACTTGTTGGTCACCACGGGCAAAAAGTCTCAAGTCTCAAGCACCCGGAGCTCTAAGGGTGCCAAACAAAAGGCAAAAAAGTCATCCCCGAAGAAGTCGAGCCACAAGCCGCCAAGATCAAGTAAGCCCGGCACCTTCCGGCGCCTGGCCGTCATACCCCACGACCCGCTGCATGAGTACGAAGACGCGGGGTATCCGGATCTCACTCGCTACTTCAATCCCACTGGCTTGTTCGACGAAGTGTTCTGCCTTTCTCCCTACGAAACCGTCGAGCACCGCCGCTACGGCATGAAAGTCATCCCGACTCCAGCCGGGCAATTGGCGGATCGCATTCGCGAGCTGAACATCGACGTCGTGCGCGCCTATGACGTCTTCGCCGGTCGCCATGCCGCCGCGGAGCGCGTGTTTGGGGTGCCACTCGTGGTGTCCGTTCACGATTCAGAGCGAGGACGATTCGAACCAGGCCTCCCAGATGCTGACCGCTTCATCGCCATCAGCAATGTCGTCGAGAACCGCCTTTTGGAATTCGGTGCGGACAAGAATCGAATCGACCGCCTGCCGAATCGCGTTGATCTTGAAGTCTTCCGACCGTCTCCAGATCCCGCTCGCAAAGCGGCGTTCGAGGCGCGTTTCCCGGGCCGCTATCGCATCCTGCACGTCGGCCGAAAGTCGGAACAGAAAAACATCGATCAAACTCTCCGAGCCCTCGCAGAACTCGGAAAAGACTATTGCGGCATTTTCGTGGGCCGAGGCGACAACGGGCCCTACCAGGAACTCGCTCAGAAACTGGGTCTTGCAGACCGTTGCTACTTCCTAGATTCTGTCCCAAACGCTCAGCTCTCTCATTGGTATCAAGATGCGGATTGCCTCTGCGTGCCTTCACGGTGGGAGGGCTTTGGAATCATCTTCATCGAAGCTCTCGCGAGTGGAGCGGCGGTGGTCACGAGCGACATCCAGCCCATGAACGAGTTCATGGCCGACGGAGTCAATTCTTTGTTGGCACCCGACCCAGAGGACTCTTCGGGAATCGCGGCTCGTATTCGTATGGCCTGCGAAGACCATTCCATCCGTGACCGCATTCGCGAACGGGCGCCGAAGGCTGCCATACCGTTCAGCCGAGAATCGATCGACTCCCGCGAAGCAAATCTCTATCGATCGCTGCTTGCTACGCGAGACAACTATCGCATTGAAGTATCTTCGCGTCTAACGGAGTCGACAGCCGCGAAACCCCTTCCCAGCCACAACTTCACGGTCCAAGCCCTGCAACGGAGCCTCGCTCCGGCTTGGGATGAAGTCGTCAACAGTTCTCCCGATGCTTGGTTTTTTCATTCCTTCGACGAGCAAGTTCTTTTGGAAGAAGCCTGGCCGGGCGAGACATTCAGTTTTGTCGTCGAGGTCGAAGGACGCACGGTCGCGGTCTGTCCTCTCCAACGCTGGCGCTACGACCCCGGAGTTCTGCATTCGACCTTGATGGGAACCGGCGGCCCTGCCCTCGCCGACGACCTGACCGCGAACGACCGACAAGCGGTCTTGGAGTTCACTTTCGGGGTCCTAAGGAACATGGTCGGTCACGATCGCATACGACAAGTCAGCATCTCATTGCCACCCGGGAGCCGAACCTGTCGCGCATCCTGGAACCATGGCCTGAACCCGCTGTCAGCGCAGGGATTTCAAGACGTTTCGACGACCACCAGCGTCATCGACTTAAGCCGAGGCCTCGACGAGATCCTTGCGAACCTGCACCCTAGCTATCGCCACGACATTCGCCGCGCAGAAAAATCGGGTTTGACGGTTGAACTCGCAACGAAACCATCAGACCTCGACGCCTACTACGCCTTGCACGAAGAAACCTACCACCGCACCGGGGTCGAGCCTCACCCGCGAGCCTATTTCGAATCGATCTTCAAACACTTCGTGAGCTGCGGCCGGGCCCATTGGTTCATGGCCAAGCACGAGGGGTCGATCATCGGTGCCGCCAACATCGCTCACGCCAACGACTGGTCGATGTACTGGACAGGTGCCTATTCCCAAGACGCGCTCCATCTTCGCGCGGGCAAGCTACTGCAGTGGGAAGCCATCAAGTGGGCGCATGGAAAAGGCCTCGCCTTTCACGAAACCGGCGAGGTTTTCCCCCTCGCCGACCCCAAGTCTAAAGAAGCCGGGTTGACCCTCTTCAAGCGTCGATTCGGCGGTCGCTACGTCCCCTTCTTTCGTGGTATCTACGACGGAAACTCGAGTTCATGAACGACAACTGGAGCATCTATGAGTCTCAGTACACCGGGCGCAAGTATGCCGACGCCTCTGGTGACGACTACTTCTCGAGTCTGATCCGTACTCGCCTCGAACCAATCCTGAAACTTCCAGAGCACTCCCGCATCCTCGATCTCGGCTGCGGCAATGGTTCGTTCATGTTCCCGCTCCTCGACTGCGGATTCGAAGTCACCGGCCTTGACTACAGCCCGGCGATTCTCGAAGAACTCCGCGTTATTGCCGGCGAGCGCAACCAGAGTCGGTGCAGCATAGACTTGGTCGAGGGAGACGCCCGCGATCTGCCCTTCAAAGACGATCATTTCGATGGTCTTCTGAGTTTTGCCGTCCTCTATGCGATTCAAGAGCTCGACGCGGTGTTCTCTGAGATCCACCGAGTTCTTAAACCCGGCGGTGTCGCTTTTATCGATCTTGGCAACTCCAATAGCCTCAACGATGCCGAAGCTCTCCGCGCCGGCACGAACCTTGCGCTTCGACATCTGCGCCCCGAAGCCATGCGATCGCTTCTGACCGCGGCCGAGCTGCAAATCGTAGATGAACGCGTTCTCCAAGCTTTCCCCTACTGGGGTGGCGGCACCGAACGGGCTCTAAACTCGCTCAATCCGATGCTCGTCAAACGTATGGCACGCCAATCCCGCGGCAAGATGCTCGATGAGCTGGTGTCATCATCAGCGCTCGCTCGGGAGTTTGGATTCCGCTATGTCTTCACGCTGAGAAAACCGCTCGCCAACGAGGACTTCTCTGGCTTCGCCGAACCCAAGCTCGACGCGAAAACAGCGCGGGCCTGGTTTGAAGCGCCACGCGTTGCCGCCAGAGATCGCGCACGCGAGTACACCAAGCGCAATCGCATCACCGAGTCCGTCTCAATTCTATGCGACCTCATCGAGGCCGATCCCAGCGACTTCGCCAGTCTGGTCCAGCTCGCCGAACTCTACGAAGGCGATCGTGAAGAACTCGTCGCCGCTCGAATGCGATCACGCCTTGAGTCCGTCATTGCTGAGCTCGGTCTGCAAGAACAACGTGGCGCAGATATTCCGGCAACTCACGACCGCTCTTACGCGACGGTAGAGGGCCTCAATAGTCCCCTTATCAGCGTCGTGCTGCCAACCTTCAATCAAGACCGCTACCTTCCGCGGGCTGTCTCCAGCCTCCTAAACCAGACCTACGAGCGCTTCGAGCTCATCGTCGTCAACGACGGGTCGACCGATGGCACCGCGGAGTACCTCGACCGCTTGTGCGACCCCAGGCTTCGCATCATCCACCAAGAGAACGCGGGCCTTCCCAAAGCTCTCAACCGCGGATTCGAGTCGTCGCGAGGCGAGTATCACACATGGGTCTCCTCTGACAATATTGCGGCGCCCAACTTTTTGGAGTCGCTACTTGGAGCCTTGGAATCGAATCCCGAAGCGGGATTTGCGGCCTCGAACTTCGCGTGGGTCGACGAAAACGACAAGCTGCTGCGGGTCACGCAGGATCAAGATCTCAGTTATCGCAGCCTCGTAACTCTGAATCCCGGCATCGCCGCCTTTTTGTACCGTAGTAAGCTCGCGCAAGAAGTAGGTGACTACGAGCCCAGCCTCGAAGGCGCCGAAGACTGGGACATGTGGATTCGTCTCGTCGAACAAGCCCCCGCCGTTCACGTTCCGGAAACGCTCTACTTCTACCGCGAGCACCAAAAAAGCATGAGTGCCACGATGTCCGAGAAAGTGCGCGAAGCGAGCGTCAAGGTCATCAACCGCGCTTTCGAACGCCAGGGCTGCGAGCTGGACCTCGACATGCTTTACCCGGGTCTTGCCGATTGTTCTGATCGCGATCGCGCCGGGGCCGACGCCTGTTTCGACTTTGGTAACCGGCTGTTGCAATCGCCCTTCGCGACCCCAGCCTTGGCGGCGGTATTCTTCAAGACCGCCTTGGAGCTGGCCCCCGACTCTCCCGCCCCCGAGGCCAACCTCTGCGTGGCTCTCGCCGCGGACGGAAAGTGGGATGAGGCGCTCTCTAGATCTCGCACCCTCGCCAAAAAAGAAGGCGCCACTTTTCAGGAAATCTGGCAGGCCTTGCGCCAAGCCCACCGTGCCGGGAATCCCGCCGCCCTATCTCAAGTGCCCATCTTCCAGCTCTTGGGCCAGGCCGAGATCTTCCAGTGCGAAAAAAACCTCGTCTACCGAGGACTTCCGCTGCACCGCAGTTGAGGTGAGTAAGGTCAACCCGTGGAGGTCGCGGCACTACCTGTTTCGAGGAAAATCTGCTCCCGGCTCGTCAAGTGCATCATCCTAGTTGGCGGCTGGCTCAAGGGTGAAGTCGAGGTCCTTAGTCACAAACCCCTCGATCGGCGCGGTCTTTTCGCCCGTGGCTCGGTCCGGAAGCAGGTAGTACCCCATCAAGACTTCCTTCATCGACATCTTTTCTGATCCGATGGGTTTGATCCTGAAATGGGCGGAGAACTGCCCCACCCGCTCGACCATTCTTGTGAACCCTTTGAATTCGAACCCGACCAACTCTCTGCGATCGAAGGACAAGAAATAGGTCAGGAAATCATCAACGCGGCACGTGAAATAATCATCTGCAGTGGCATGGCAGGTCAGCGCATCGTCATCTGAATCGAAATAGAAGTGCGGTTTGAACTCCGAAGGAGGGTTCGCTGCGACGTGTTTCTTCAGTTCGTCGGCCATAGTCTTCTCCCGAATCGATCTGAGTACCCTTCTGGAAGTGAGGAGTCAACGGCGGAACACCTTTCGAACCGCCATTTTCGTATTCGACCCTCTCGACTAATGAATACCAAAAACACAAATCCAGGGGGAGCGGGAACTTCTGCATCGAGCCCCCCCAAATATCGAATCCTGGGTGACGAGACGAAACAAAAATCGCGTTCTCGACCCTCTCGGCTCAAGCCCTCAAAGACGGCCCTCGGAGACTTGAGAGATTGAGGAATGAGGAATGAGGAATGAGCAGCATGTCGTAGTAGCTCTGAGGCGCGAAGTTTCGGACTCTTCTCACAACCTGGTTGGGTATCGTCGTTGTCCATCTCCCTCCGTCGAGGGGGTTAAGCGTGTCTTGTACGTCCATCGTGACGAGTAGTTAGCTTCTGCTGAGGGAATGCGATGGCCCTTCCAATTCTGGGCCTACGCCGTGAAAGCCGTACTTTTTGGCCAAGAGTGACGGGCAAAAGTGAAAAGATCTCTGAACTGAATGCGGGCTAAGGTAGGGTTCACCCCGAGAGTGGGATTGCAAGACTCTCCCGACCACCGCCATAGATCGGCGCGCCACGGCGCATCGATCGGTCAGGCACGGTGGTTTGCCTTGCGGTCCACTGATCCAACGGAAGCTAGACGAGATTCCGTGATCAGGTCCAGTTGTTTGAACTCTGAACGTTGCCAGCTTCAGCGAAACTGAAGTGGAAGCTCTACGCTCGCGAAGCGTAAGACTCAAGGTGACCGTGACGTGTTGACGGTTGGCCTGGTGCCCCCAGGATCGAAGGAGCCCAGATGACGAGCGCAGCCAAAAACAAGGTCTCTCGAAACCGCAGGCGGTTAGATGGACTTAAACTTCTCCATGAATCCCTGTGCGGTGCAGACCCCGTCGATGAAACCGACTTTTGGGGGTGGATAGGTTCACACAGTGCGAACAAAGGCAATCAGATCAGTCGGCAGCGCGAACTGAGCACGCTGCAAACTTTATCTGATGGGTCCACGAGACGCTGCCAGGCATAGAAGACGCGAAGCTGCTTTACAGCCCGCTAAGGCTGAGTTTTGCGAGGACCGACTCTCATCGTCGGCGAATTCTGCGAGATATTCGGAATTGCGACTCGGCTTGTTTGCCCGCCGCCCCGCTCCTTCATCTGATTCACGATTTCCATAGCGTTTTGATGCCACCACATCGACGCTTCTTGATCGCCCCACTTTCTCGCATCCACACAGCGAGATAGGGCCCGCGAAAACTCGGCCGCCGTCGCCGGCCTCTCCGCTGGGTCCTTTGCGAGCGCCAAAAGCAAAACCTTTTCCAAATCAGTCGGTACGGAGCATCCCAATCTCAGTGATGGTGCCTCGGGCGCTTCTTCAACTTGCTGCCGCAAAAGCTCGGCCACCGTTTTTGCCTGGAAGACGTGAGAACCTGTCAACAAGTAGTAGCCAACCGCTCCCAGGGCATAAAGATCGCTGCGAGCATCGGCCGACGACGGGTTCTCAATCGCCTCCGGCGACAAATAGCGCGGCGTGCCGATGAGCGATTCGCTTTCCCCAGGAACATGGGCGGGATCGTCGACCGGCGGCTTTACCAATCCAAAATCCAAGACTTTGGCGAAGTCGTAAATCCCACCCCTTGAACAAAGGATGATGTTCGCAGGTTTGATGTCTCGATGCACGAGGCCTCGATCGTGCGCTTCTTGGAGTGAGCCCAGTACCTGCGTCAAGATGTGAATGACTCTTGCGGGGTGTTGCGCCCCGTGTTTCGCGACCAGTTGTTGCAAATCAAAGCCCGCAAGGTATTCCATCGCGTAGTAAAAGACGCCGTCATCGGTGCTGCCGTAGTCAAAGATGCCGATCGTATTCGGATGGGTGAGCTCACTAGTGATCTGCACTTCGCGTTCAAAGCGTTTGAAGTCATCGTAGGCGAACTTGCCCGTCGCCAAGATCTTGATCGCCGTGGGGCGACGAAGCAGCGCATGTGATGCGCGATAGACGGCTCCCATACCCCCTTCGCCGATCTTTTCTTCCAGTCGATATTGGCCGAGCTGCTGCGCTTCTTTGACCTCGCGGCGCAAACCATAGACCACACGCACCGCAAACACCGACAGGACGACCGTGATCAACGACCAACTCAAAAACACGGCCACCTTGAGTGCCGGGCCGACCGCGCTTGCGCCTTCCGCGACGCCGAACTCCATGACCGCCGGCACGAAACCCGGAAGCACCGAGGCCGAGGCCAAGAGCAAGGCAACTCGCGGCGAACCCGGCACCAAAAACGCGCGCAACACCAACATGTTCGAAACCGCGAGGAGCCCGTGGTATTCCTGGGCGGGAATGAAATGCTCTGCCCATCCATAGGCCGCACAAATTGATGCGAGAACGAAAGTCCCCCCGACGTCGAGGTAGCGTAAAACACTGGCTTGCAGACGCCACTTGCTCAAGACCAAGATCAAGGCCACATTCACCAAGACCTGCAGCAGATTCAGCGCGTTGCACGCGCCGAAGAACCAATCCCCAAAAGGGCCGGGCTCCTTCCACATTCGCGCGACCGTGATCAATGTGAAGAACAACAAGCCCAGCCCCAGCACCACCATGTTGAAGGTGCGAACACGGGCCGCGAGAAAGTCTCTACCCTCGCTGGACGGAGCCGACCTGGACATCGTGCGCTGCGCGGCAAAGTTCAGCTCTGGGGATCGATTTCTCGGCTCGGACATTAAGGCACAGTATACCCGCCGGTTTAGGGCAGAGATACTGGCCTTGATACCCTAATGGCAAGATCGTGGCGAAGGGTCGCTTCCTGACCGCTCAGCCCTTCGAGGCGATAAAGGAGCAAAACTATCGACGATTGCTTCAGCGGTTCTTCCCAGCGGGAAGAAATGTAGGCTTTCGCCCGCGCTGCTCCCGGGAGGATTCCCCGCAGGCCCAGAACACGGTCTTCGGGCTGATCGCCGATCGCGAAACTCTCAAAGACCAGGGGATCGCCACTCTCGAAGGGCAGGCTCAAAGCGCCGTAGGCAAGGCCAGCTGACGTTGCAGATTGGACATCATCAGTATCAAGGCTCTGGCCAAAGATCAGGCGATAGCCGTAACCAAGATAACCAGGCGCGCTGATCTCGAACTCGTAGTGCCAGCCGGCCAGCGGCTTGTCGCCGACAATCTTGGCATTACGCAGTTCACCGGGTTTTTTGCTGACTCGAATCTCGAGTGCCGGTGGCAACAACTCAATCACTTCGAGGTCACGGGCGCAGGGTATGGCGTCGCGGTCAAAGCTGGTCCAAGTGGCATCGACAAAGTTACGAAGCCCGCTGCGATCGAGGCGTTTCAGAGTGCGCTCTCGCCAGCCCGATCTCCGCAGGTCTAGGCGAAAACGGTCGAGGCCACTCTCGTTGATGACAATGATGCTCGCCTTTTGAGCCCGAGCGAAATCCATCGCGCGGCGTGCAAAATGCCAACTCCCGGGACCCCGTGCCCCCTTGGTTTCTCCTCCAGCTCGCACCGGAATGATCGTGCGCTGGCCCGGCTCAAGATCGAGCCAGGGCCGGGCAATCTGGGCCAAGAACAGGCTCGACTCGGGAGCGACCTTCAGTGCCGCCTCGACGCCCGCTCTCACAAAAGGCCGCCTCAGTCGCAACTCCTGCAGAGTGGGCAGCAGTAGCGACAAGTTGAGGACGACATTCAAGACAATGATTCCGCGCACGAGCGTTCGCCCCGTGCGAGCCTCAAGCCAGGGCCCCATCCAGGCCAAGGGAAGCAAAAAAAACGCGATCACCGGAAGCTGATAGCGAAACTCGCTTGGGGTACGATTGAGGAGGACCAGGGCCGCATGGGGCAGCAACAGGGCGGCGATGCCCCAAACGAAGAGCTCTTGCGATACGAGCCTGCGAGGTTCACCGGCGCGGCGACGTCTAAGGCTATCTGGCACCCACGTCGAGAAGGCCGCGACATAGGCCAAAAGGCTGAAAGTCAGCAAGGCCAGAACACCGTTAATGGGCCCAAGCCCGCGCCCCCAAGCGCTGCCCCAAGCGCCGAAACTCCGAGCGAGCTCAACGCGTCGATCGCCACTCCAAGCGTTGTCGCCACTTTGTTGCGACATCACTTCAACCGTCTGATCGAAGCCATGACTCGAAACGAGAACCAAAAGCAAAAGGATCCAGGGGAGGACCAAGGCCATCGCAAACACGAATCGTGACTGCAAACGATGAAGCGATGCCCCACCGCGGCGCGTGCCGCGAAACAACAAAACCATCGTTAGTGGCACGAAGGCCAAGTTGCTCACGCGAAAAGTAAGGGCCACGCCGGCAATCAATCCGGCAACCATGGCGCCGCGCACCAAGCCGCGCCGCTGTGGCGTTAGGGCCAGCGCTCTCAACCCGGCGATGATCATCAAGCCGCTACCGGACACGTCTGACATCGCGTCTTGTGCGGCCCAAGCCCAGCCCGGGATCGTTGCGATTGCCAAGGCGGGCCAGGCCGCAAGCCATGGATCCCGTCGCGGCATAAGACGCCGCCAGGTGCGGTAGATCTCAAAGCTGACCCAAGCCCAGATCAAGATGTTCAGCAAACTGATCGAAGACGATGAATCGTCCGAACCGCCGAAGCTCCGTTGTAAGGCATGCAGCGACCAGCACGCCAAGTAATGCCCCGGGTGGTACCACTCGATGGGCGCCAGTGGCAGCGCTCCGTTCTGATCGAGGGACTGAATCATCTTGCGGTAGTGTGGAATGTCGGCGTTGCTTGAGCCTTCATTTCGAAAGCCAAGCCCTATCGCCAAGGGCATGGCGAAGACTAAGACTCCGAGCCAACCCAAGCGGCCAGCAATAGACCCCCGCGGCCCGCTCAAGGTCTCTTGGGAACCCGCGTAGCCACGGATGCCTTATCCAGTTCGTGTTTCAGTTTCTTGTCGCTAACTCGTTTGCGCCAAAACTGGACAGTGCCGTGCAGGTCGGGAGATGTAGAGGCCGCCGCCATTCGGGCCGCCAAGCGTTGCACCCAAGGCAAGGCATGGTTGAGACCCTTCTCTAAGGTTTTGGGATCAGCAGCTCGGCCAAACTGACCATCGTAGGCCATTCGAGCGAGATCCAAGATGAGAACCCAAGCTCTAAGCTCGGGCGTTTTCGAGTCGAGCAAGCGGCGATCATCGAGCCGTCGAAAACCCTCGGCGACGGCAGCGAGCACAATCGCGTCGTCGCACTCATTCCATAGGCGCATCATTCGGTCCCGGTCTCCGGGAAGCTCTTTGCCTTCCACGACCCTCAAAGTCGCGATGGTGTCTTGCACCTCCTGGTCTGGATAGTCCTTGAACTTCTCCATCACCTCGTCGAGAGGCAAGTAGCGCTTCGAAAGAGCAAACGCTGCGAACAAGCGCGAGGTGGCCGTGTGCTCCATGGACTTCTTGCCCATGACGACGGCTATCGCAGCGCGCCGCTGGCCGTCGAAATCCAGCAACATCTGGCTGAGGTCTGCCATCAAATCGGCGGCTGGCTCCTGACGGCGGCGGCGATCCCGTAAAGATAGCGCCCTGGCCCACATCTTGCGGGCAAGCAGCGGCTTTTTGGTGGCGAGATTACGAAGCTCCCCGGGGTCGTCTTTAAGATCGTAAAGGTAGAGCCGCTGCCGCCGCTCGTCGATGGTGAAGGAGTGCGTCGCCGAAATCACCGCAGTGCGCGCGGGCAAGGTGCGGGCCTGTTCGAAGGACGGCGTTTCGATGACAACTTCAGCGGATCGCCCGGGGTCCTTCATCCCAAAGGCCAAGGGCAGCCAACTGCGTCCCTGATAGTCAAGACGATGACTTGCGTCGAGTCCAAAGACCTGGTCGAGGGTTGGGGCCAAGTCGATCAAGGATACGAGGTCTTGAACCCGACGTGGTTCCACGCGACCTCCGAGCAAGTACAAAGGCACATGAGTGCTTTCACGGTAAAGGTTATGCCCGTGCCGCGAACGACCGTGCTCGTAAAACTCTTCACCGTGATCAGCGCTCACGATCAAGAGCGTATCGTCCCACCAACCGTCCCTTTTTAGCCCGGCAACCAGTTTGCCGAGCATGAAATCGGCTTGCCTCACCTCAGCCGCATAAAGCTCGAAGTCCGAATCGCCCGCGCGAAACTCGGCCGGAGGCTCGTAGGGAGCGTGCGGGTAGAAGACATGAAGGTAGGCAAACCAGCGTTCATCACGGACCTTCCGTTTCACCCAGTCAAAGCAAAGGTCCATGGGTAAATCGAGACCCGGCGCGTGCGCGAGGTGCTCGAATCCAAGACTCCTGTCTTTCAGGGCCTTCACGGGTCCGCGCAGGGCGAGCGAACTGGTGGAAGAAAGCGTGATGATCGACTCCTTGCACAATCGGTGGCAGATGAACGGGTTTCTCGTTTCGTCTTCAAGACGCTCGACGGCCCGCCCTGGATAGAGTCCACTGAAAATTGAAATCAAAGCGAGCTGCGAGTACGGCGCGGGGGTGTAGGCGTTCTCAAATACGACGGCCTCGGCGGCCAGAGCGTCGAGAACGGGGGTCACCTTTTTTCCCGCGACCGTCCGTCCCAGCATGTCGGCGCGGAGGGCGTCGATGACCAAAAAGAGGACTCTTTTGATCGGTCCGCGCTTTCCCACGAAACGAGCTCGACTCTCTTGATCAAGACGGCTGCCAAAAAAGGCGACAAAGTCACCATCGTCTTCAGGCACTGGGGGCGGCTTCTCCGGAGCTCTCCCCAGATCGAACCACAAGCTCACCGGAGCGAGGGCCGTCGTTGAGACCTCGGCCCAATCGCGGATATCTTGGCTGCGCATCTTCATGCCGCCGAAACCGGCGAGGATTGCCGCGACGCAAAGCATCGCGACCAAGGTGCGCCGCGAAAACGCTGGCACGAAGAACCTCAAGCCGGAAAATAACGCTAAGGCCGATAATCCCACAGCTACCGCGCGGAGCTCATCGTAAAGCCCGCGAAAAGCCAAGGCCGCGAAGGCGTAGCCAACGGCACCCAGCAAAACGGCCAACCAAGGGAAGCGCCGTAAAAGTCGTGAGCGCCAAATCCACACCATCAGCAAGACGGCAAAGATGGCCGCGAGCCAATTCCACATCGTCGCTAAGGGAAGGGTTTGGGCTTTGCCCCCGCGGGCGGCGACCTCACCGCCCGCAAAAGCCAAAACTGGCCACAGCAACCAAGGCAGCAACCGGCGAACCAGCGGTGCCGAGGTCAAACAAGCGGCAAAAAGGCCCAAGGCGGGAAGCAAGGCAAAACTGAGGAAGCGGCCACCCAAGGCGGGCTCGAAGCCCTCAGGGGCTAGGCTCGACTCCAACAGGCCATCGCCCAGGGCAAGAGCCAAACCAGTCGCCAGCCCGGCAATGATCCATCGAGGTCCAGCGCGCTCAATTTCGGCCTCGGCCACCTTAGTGCTCCAGCAACGGATACTTCAGGCGGAGTATAGCAAGCAGGCCCGCCTCATAGACGGGTGTGCAACTCACTCAATTCAAACTGGGGATGCTCAGCATGAAAGCCTTGTAGTCCCGATTGAACTTCTCAAGTGAGGGCTTGTGGATGTACATCATGTGACCCGACTCGTAGTAGGTCGTGTGGATGTTGGGCCTAAGCTTGGGGTCGAGCATCATGTGCGAGACGGTGTACTCCATCGCAAAGTAGGGCGTCGCGAGGTCGTAGTAGCCAGAGCAGACCCAAACCTTGAGGTGGGGATTCTTCGTCATGGCTTTGCGCAGCGTCTCCGCCACGTTCAAGTAGCGGTTTTTGTAGTTGCCGTAGTTCCAGGGCAAACCGCCGAGGATACGATAGCGGCGGTCGTTTTCGTAGCCGAGGTTTGCTCTTAAGTAGTGATTGAGTGCCGCCGTGTAGGGACCAGTGATGGCGGCCAAGCTGGGATCATAGCTGGGCCGCGTTCCGGTTTGAGTTCGGTCAAGGCCGGTAAAACGGCTGTCGAGACGCCCCACCGTGACGCCTTCATCGCGGCGCAGTTCTTTGGTGAAAGCAGAGATCGTAACGCGCAATTTTGAGGCCTTGATGAACTCAGGTGACAAGCCCGTGTAGCGCGCGAGTTTACCGACCACAGAGTTGCGTTCTTTTTCGCTTAGCGCATCGCCCTTGGCCAACGCCGTCCAGTATTCGCCGAGAGCAAAGGCCTCGGATTCCTTGAGGGTCGTAGCCAGATCTTGTTGGAGGTCTTTGCCCAGGCACTTGTGGTACCAAGCCGTCGCGGTGTAGGTCGGCAAGAACAAGGGATAGGGCAAGTCGTTGCCGGTGTCAAAGCGCGCGGTTTGAAATTGGAGAATGGGCGAAATCAAAGCGATCCCATTTAGATACATGTCGCAAGTTTCTTGCAGGTAACCCGAAAGCCCCGCGGCCCGCGTGGTGCCGTAGCTTTCTCCGGCCAAAAACTTCGGTGAGTTCCAACGCCGGTTCTTTGTCACCCACAATTCGATGAAATCACCAACCGACGAGATGTCTTCGTCGACGCCGTAGAATTCCTTGCCCTTCACGCCGGGAGCGGGGCGGGAATAGCCCGTGCCGACGGGATCGATGAACACCAAGTCCGTTTGTTGAAGCCAAGTGTGCTCGTTATCGACAAACTTCCCGGGTGGCGGCAACGCCTCGCCCTTGTCCGTCATCACCACGCGCTTGGGCCCGATAACACCTAAGTGCAGCCACACGGACGAGGAGCCGGGGCCGCCATTGAACACAAAAGTGACGGGGCGGGGCTTCGACTTCGTTCCGAACTTGACCTTGCGGATGTACGCGATGTGAAAGACATCGGCACGGTGCTTGCCCTTGTCGTCTTTCAAGGCCATGGTGCCGGCCGTCACCTCGTAGTCGATGGCACGGTCGCCGATCATGACCTGGGCCTGGCTGACTTTCAGATCATCTTTTGGTTGTTTCTTTTCTTGCGCAGACAGCAACGGGGCGCAGAGAAGAACCGCGATCAGGCCCTTGAGGATTTGCGTTGCGTACGGCATGCCTTCGCTCCAAGAAAAAGTCGGATTCGGGGAATCAAGAATTCATCGGATAAAAAAGCGCCGCGGCAGCATCCCAGCGTAGACCACCCTTACGAGCTTGGTCCCACCACGTTTTCCAGGCTGCAATGGCTTTGCGGTTTTCATCGGGGTCAGCAAAAGCGTCGTAGCCGAAGTCTTTGCCACCACTAGGGGTCTGCAAGAACTCCAAGAGCTCTTCGCGGGACATGAGGGGAAAGTCCTCGTTGCCGAGCATCGCCACCATGTGACCGAGACCCTCGAGGTCACCCAAGACCGCCAAGACCCTAGCCGCAGCAAAAGCGGTTTCGGGTTCTTCGTACTGGGCCGCGATCGTCTGCAGCATCGCGCGGCCGCGATAAAGCCCGGACAGCTCCTTCAAGCCCAGCAGCACTTCAGTCTGCACGCGCGCGTCGTCGTCCTGCAGGGCTCCCAAGAACGGGCGAATCGAACCAATCTCCTGAAACTGAGGCGTACGCAACTTCAAGGCGGCCTTTAGCCGAATCTCGACGTCGGGCGATCCGACAAGTTCCGCGACCGCGGCCTGGCGCAGTTCCGACAACGACGGTCCCGCTCGGCCGGTGCCACCGCCGTGAGCGTGTCCAGCTGCTCCGGCTCCGGCCTGCGACTCATCGAGGTTGGGCCAGGGAAAGACCAAAAAAGCGGTGACGAGCGCAGCGATAGCGCTGGCATAAATCAGCCAAGCCGTCAGCTTTGCCAATCCCGCTCGAAACGAACTCAGTTTGGCGAGGCCCAACATGGCAATCATGGAGACGGCGATCGTAGGCGCCACCGGGAGGTTTTCACCGATCGCCAGCACAAAACCGATCAAAGAACTGCCCATGGCACTCGCCATAGCGATGCGGGTTGAGTCGCCAAGACGTCTTCCAATCGCAAGGCCTGTGAGCGGCGGCACGACCAAGAACGCAAACACGAGCAGAAGTCCACTGGCGCGTAGGGCCAAGGCTACGGCCACCGCGAGCGAAGCCAAGAGCATGATCTGATAGCGGCGCTCCGGCAGGCCCAAGACGCGGGCGAATTCTGGATCGTAGGAGCACAGCAAAAACTGCCGGCGGTAAACCATGTGCAGCACGGCCACGGCGACGATGCCGAACCACAAAAAGAAGAGCTCACTGGTTTCGGTCAAGAGCACATCGCCCGCGAGGATGTTCCTCAACTCAACCAGCCCGCTCGAACTGCGCCACACCAACAAGATGGCGGCAGCGCTGGCCAAGGCATAAACCAAGCCGACAAAGGCGTCGGGGCTCGAGCGGTTTCGGTGGGGCCGGACTTGGAGGCCTAAAGCACCCAGCAAACTCAAACCCAAACTGCCCGTCGCAGCTCCGTACTGCTTAGCGAACTGCCGAATCGACTGTCCGATCCAAGTGGCATCAGCGACGAAAAAAGACAGAGCCACTCCGGCGGCCGCCAACTGCGCCAAGGCGACGCCGGTGAAGACGATGCGGCGCATGACCGTGAACAAGCCGAGGTAGGAGCAAAGCATCGCAATGCCGAGAGTCGCAACGTAGTTGGCGCCAAAGAACTCAAGCGTCTCGAGGATCTCGCTCAACGGACTTCACCTTCGCTGTTGCTAGAGATGAGTCGGCGGCCATCTTCGGCCACGAAAACGGAAATCGGAATGCCGTAGAGCTCGCCGAGGCGTTCGCTAGTGAGGATGCCGCTGGCGTCGTCCACGATCAGCTCGCTGCCGTTGATCAAAGCGATGCGGTGAGCGTATCGCGAGACAACGTGCAGAATGTGACTCACCATGACCACGGTGCGGCCCTCTTCGTGCAAGGTTCGAACGAGTTCCATGACTTCGTGCTCGCCGCGCAAGTCGAGGTCGTTGGTGGGTTCGTCCAAGATGAGGACTTCGGGTTCGGAAACGAGGGCGCGGGCCACCAAGACCCGTTGTTTCTGGCCGCCGGATAATTCGCGAAACAAACGATCGCGGAAACCAAGCATGCCGCAGGAATCGAGAGCGCCCGCAACGCGCTTAGAGTTCTCGGCGAGGTCGATTTCTTCAGCGGTTTCCTCTAGCCCGAGTAGCCCCATCGCCACGACTTCTTCGGCGGTGAAGGGAAAGATAGGATCGAGTTGGCTTCGCTGCGGCGAATAGCCCAGGGTGCCTTTGACTTCGCATTTACCGCTCAAAGGCTTCAAGACGCCGAGAATGTTGCGCAAGATCGTGGTCTTACCCGAGCCGTTGGGACCGACGATAGCGATGAAGTCGCCGCGGCGGATCTCAAGGTTGACATTTTTGACCAAGCTTAAGTTTTTGTAGCCGATCTCAGCGTTCTTCAAGCTGATGAGAACTTCGGACTCGACCTTGGAGGCCTCATCTGTTGATGGCGAGGCGTCCTCGCCGCTCAAATGCCGATTTCTTTCGCGGCGGATTCGATGAGGTCAAAAATACGGTCGAACATCGCAAAGAGGTCGTCGCTGTTTTTGGTCTCGCCGGGTTGCGTCGGCAAGATCCGCGCGATGCCACCGATGTGGCGGGCCACTCCCAAAGTCGTCTTCGACGGGTAGTAGGGAGGCGCCAACACGATCCTGACGCCAGTTTTCTTGGCAATCTTTTTCAGGGTGTCGAGGTGAGATGGCGAAGCCGGGATGCCGGGTTTCTCTTCGATGGTGCCGACGATTTCAATGCCGAAAGCGTCTTCGAAGTAACTCCAGGTCTTATGGTAGGTGATGACTTTGGTGCCCTTCAGCGCGCGCGCGCGCGCCAACCAGCCACCGACGTAGTCCTCGATCAGCTTACCCTTGTACTTTTTTTTGCCGACTTTCTTGAGCCAGGGCAACAGCGTCCGCGTCTTGTGATACTTCTCAAGTTTCTGGATTCCCACCAAGGCCACGAAGTCCTTGCCGAACATGCGCTCGTCGAGCTTCTTCTCGAAGGCGACGCGGTTCTTAGTGAGTTGTGCCGTGTGATCGTAGAGGAGCGGTGCCAAGGACTTCTCAATGTTGCGCACCATGACTTTCAAGTTGCCCGGATCAAGCCAAATGTGCGGGTTTCCTGCGGCATGGATGTGACCGCCCGCATCGATCTGGGCTTGACTCGGTACCTCGACCGGAATCAATCCGTTTGATGCGTATAAATGCCCGGCCTTTCCCGCGCGAAGCTGAGGATTCTTGGCGGCGTCAAGGATGCGGATCGCCCAGCCCTCAAGCGCCATGCCATTTTCGATAAAGAGCTTGGCCTTGCTCACGTTGAGGGCCTGGGTTGGCGTCGTCGTAATGCTGTGCGGATCGCCACCTGGCTCAGCCAACTGCATCACTTCGACGAGGTCACCCCCGACAATACGGGTGAGTTCCGCCAGATAGGGCAAGGTCGCCACGACCTTGATTTTCTTCTGGGCGAGCAGTGAACTCGCGCCTGAAGACAAGCAGAGCGCGAGTACCAATAAAAGGCCAACTCGAATCGAGTTGAAGATCTGAATTCGGGGCATGGTGTTCATGAGTCTCGGTCGAGTTGATTTCGGTTTCCAGACTGCGAGTTAGAGGCTTAGTTTTCGTTGTTGTTGTTCTGGCCACCCGGGCCAGTCGTTGCAGGGGTCCCTCATCACGTCCCGCCTTGATCTGCCTCGGTTAGGGCTTTGGCCTGGTCGGCGCCAGCGACGAGGTCGTCGATCTCGGCAAAGAGACCTTCGAGTTCAGGATCGGCGGCGGCGGTCTCGCCTTTGGCGGCCGTCGCCAGCATTTCGCGGTGGACCCGCTCCATCATGCCTTTGGGCCAGTGCTCATCGTGCGGAGCAAA
>JAZGFI010000031.1:0-6971 GCA_036479435.1 Planctomycetota bacterium
CGCCGCTCATCGATCAAGGCCTTTCGACCGCGACGACCTTGACGAGTTTCGACATCGACGGTGATCTTCGTGAGCTTTTGGCCGGCCCCGACATCGGAGCGGATGAGGTCAACGACGCCGCTCTCGGTCCCTACGCTGCGGGCGCAAGCTCGGTACCCGGCGGTTTGCTGACGATCTCGGGATCGACGGGCAACATCGCAAAACGGGTTCTGATCCCGGCCGGTTCGACTTGGACAATTGAGTTGGCGGCCCCTCCCGGCATCCTTGCGCCAAAGTTCGTTTTGGCCGGAGGCCTTGGTGTCCCGCAGCTTGAACACGCCACGCTCTTGCCCTTTGGGATCGGCACCATGGCCTTACCGCCATGCCCGCTGTTTCCTCAGTTTTCCAACTTACTGTTTACGATGACCAACAACTTAGGGGCTTTGCCTTGCAACCAGATCCTGGCTTCACATCCAGCACCATGGTCTTCGGTTCTGCTGCCCAGCTTGCCTGCGGGCACCGAGCTAACCTTCCAAGGCATCATCGAAGATGGCGCCGGTGGCTTCGAGATCACCAACCTCGTCGTCGCAGAATTCTAGTGCATCCTTGCCGCGCGCGTCGATCTGATCCGGACGGGCGCGCGGCGGCTTCCTCCTTCGGAATGATCTTAGTGGGGAGGGTAGTGGCTGAGCCCTTGCATCAAGGCTTTAGTGGACGCTAATAAATACCGTCGATGTTGCCCCCTGGAACCGGCAGAGCAGAGCTTGCTCTCAAGTCAGGAGTCGAACCCGCGAGCGGAGTCCACTTAGAGTTCTCGAATTTCGATGTTTTTGATGCGGACTTCGGAGCCTTGGTGGTGTTGCTGGAAGGCGATGTGGCCGGATTTGTGGAGGCGGCTGGTGTCGATGTAGTTGACGGTTTTGATGCCGTTGAGCTTGATGGTGATGTGGGTGCCGGTTTTGACTTCGCGGCAAATGATGTGTTGGGTGAACCAGGTGTTGGCGGGGATGAGGCGCGCTCGGACTAAGGCGAGGTTGTAGAGGCTGCCGGTCTTGACGGGGTCTTTGAAGGTGCTGTTGATTTGGGCTTCGTAGCCCTGGGGCCAGCCTTCGCCGAAAGTGACGCGGAAGTACATGCCGGAGTTGCCGTTGTCGTTGATCTTAACTCGGGCGCGGAACTCGAAGTTTCTGTAGTCCTTGCGCGGGCTGAAGAGGTGACTGCGAGGGCCGCGACCGACGACGGTGCCCGCTTCGACTTTCCAGTTGCCCTGGTCGGAGATGCGCCAGTCCTTTAGCGATTTGCCGTCAAAGATGCTTTGCCAAGGCGCGGGGTTGGGGTCGCGCGCGATGCTGAGCTGTTTGAAGTTGACGGAACGGTAAGCGACTTCGCCCATGTCGCCGCGGAGGTAGATCGGACCTAAGGCGACTTCGTCTTGGTAGGGAGCGTCTAGGGACGGCCCGAAGAGTTCGACGTTTTCGTGAAGCAAAGTGTCGTTGACCATCACGCGCTTGAAGCGAGCGTTGGCAACTTTTTTGCCTTGCGCATCAAAGCGCGGAGCCTGGAAGAGCATAGAGACGGACTGCCACTGTCCGGTTTTCTTGTGAGTCGCGAGGTCAGCGGGGGTGCCGGCTGAGTTTCGGCTGGGCAAAATGGCGCCCATGTCGGCCAAGCCCGGGGCCGCCGTCGCTTTGTCGCTGGTTAGTATGAGGCCGTAGCGACCTTGCAGGTAGATCTTGGTGCTGCCGCCTTTGGGAAGTAAAAACCAGACCGTCATGTTGACGTCGCCCATCTCGACTTTGCTTTCGAGGTTGGCGCAGCTTTCTTGCCCCGCGTTCGTGACGTCGAGAACTTTGTTGGAGATGTCGTCTTCAGGCTTGGGCTCGTCTTTGAAGTCGAAACGCTCAGGGCTTTTCTTGTTGAGAACGACGTCACCCAAACGCCAACCTTTGGTGTCTTTGAAGGAATCGAGGGCAGCTCCGTCGGCGAGCATGAGGAAGTCTTCGTTGGAGTTCTCGCGAGGGCGCGGCTTCTCAACGAGCTTCGCGACGTGGCCTTCAAAGAGCGGCCCGTCGATGAGTTGATTGATGGTGTAGGCGAACTCGTTGTTGCTGAGGGTGCTGCCGTCGTTCGCCATGAAACCGCTGAGCTTCATGCGGACGCAGCGGCCGGCCTGAAGAGGCATGACGACGCGAAGGGTCTTGCGATCCTCGGAGAGGCGGAGGCTTTGGGCGTGGTGCGTCTTGATCCGCTGCTCGGGCGATCCGTACTCCCACCAGTAGTTGTAGTCGTAGGAGATGATGTGGAGCTGCTTCGCGTCGAGCTTGATGCCTTCGCTTAGGGGTTTGGTGAAACTCAGGGCGAAGCCGTCGCTCTTTAGGTTGACGGCGGCGATCTCGAAAGGCTTTACGCCGGTGTAGCGCAAGCGCGCGAGACCGTCGCCGGGAGGCTGGCCGCCCCAGCCGCGTTCGGTGCGGCCGATGATCAAGCTGCCATCCGGGGCGAAGCAAGTCCGCACTGCCGAGCCGACGTTTTTTTGGAAGGGGAACACGGCGCCCTGATACTCACCTCGAACTTTCTCGAGTTGGGCGCGCAGCAGATAGCCATTGGTTAACTCGGCCACGAAAAGCTGATCGGCAAAGGGTCCGAACTTTCCCTGCGTGCGATCCGAAACTAAGTTTCCCGTCGACCGCGACCACTTGTAAGGAATCCACACCGCGGCGGCCGCGCGTTTTTGCTGCGGCGGGTCGGTGTTGGTCGACTTCGTGCCGAAGGCCAGGGAAGCCTTGGTCCAATCGAGGCTGGCGGGGTGACCGTAAAAACGGCCTTGCTGCAAGTGCATGATGGGACAGACGGGCAGCCAATCGCCTTGATTGTCAGTGATGAAGATGTCGCCAGCCGTATTGCGAGCGACGCCACAGGGGCTCCGAAAGCCGCTGGCCACTGGCGTGGTGGTGCCGTCGGGGGCGATCTTCAGCACCCAGCCGCGGTAGGGGACGGGCGACTTGCCGTGCCACCACTTCGGCGAAAAAAACGAGACGTTCAAGCTGACGTAGAAATTTCCCTCGTTGTCACGGGGGAGGCCGAAGGCGAACTCGTGGTAGTTGCCGCTCACTCCCCATTGATGGCTGACACACTCCACGCGGTCGCAGCATCCGTCACCGTCTGTGTCGATTAGGCGCGACAGCTCGGCGCGTTGCACAATGTAGATGACGTCGTCGACGATCTCTAAACCCAGGCAATCGTGAAGGCCCTCGGCAAAGAGATGGAACTTGGCGGCCTTGGGATCTTTGAGCGCGCCCTCGACGATCCAGACCTGGCCGCGACGTGTGCTGACCACCATACGCCCGTCACTCAGAAAGCCGAGACCGCCCACTTCGAAGCGTTCGCCCTTGGGCACGGGGATCTCTTCGAGGACGTAGGAATCTGATTGCGCCCTAAGCGGGCTCAAAAGGAAGCCAGCGCTGAGCATCCCCAACAATCCGGCGGTCAAGGCAGCAAAGGTGATGGCGGTAGACTTCAACGGTCGAACTCCTTCTTCAGCAGATCGAGGGTGTCGTCATTCCAGTCTGGCGTACAGATGACCAAGATGCTCACATCAAGGTCGTCGTCGCCGGTGGTCAAAGTCAAAGCCAACTCGACGCCCGGCGAAACCTCGACCCCAGAGCCAAAGTTGATGCGGTAGACGCTGCGGCCTTTGCCGCTGGAAGCACGATGCCACCACAGCGTCGAACCAGCGGCTTCGCCCTTGACCGCAGATTTGGCGATGATCGACTTGGGGCGCCGGCGATCGAGGATCAGCTTTTGTCCTGCCTCGCGGCGGCCCTTGATGACCCAGCGGCGTTCGAAGGCGAAGCCCCCGTCGGTCGCAACCGGTTTGATGGTCTCGACGACATCGGGCCCGAAAGACCATTCGATGCCCGCGATGTCCTTTTTTGCAAACGAAGCCAGAAATCGAGTTTGGGCGTGACCAAGATTCGGTCCGGAACGCCGCCGCGTGTCCATCGAAGGGCTGCCGTCTCGAACTTCGTAGAACACCTTGCCCAGCGGCTTCAAAGGCAGGCCTCCGCGCCCGCCCCAATCACGGCGGTCGACAAAGCCGCCGTTTCGCGCGCGCAAGAGCCGCGGCGGATCGACGTCGAACTCGAAGCTCATCCCACCCGGGTAGCCAATCATGAGGCCGCGGGCGTGGTCGGACATTTCCTTTTTGATCGGAGGCAGCGAGCCACGGGCGATGATCGGGCGATCGATTGGCTCAAAGCGCGAGGCCTTACTGTCAATAGGATTTTGCTGCGGGACGAGCGTGAGCAGGTGATCGACGATGCGCCAGCGCTGGCCCTCGCTCAGCGCATTCTTGAAGCCCGGCATGGCGGAGCGCCCGGGCATCCCGAAAGTGACGACTTTGAACAGGGCTTCGCGGGTGTTGCCGAAGGCGAAGCCGCCGGCCTTGAAGTTGCGGGCGGGTGTCGCGAGTTCTGTCTCGCCTTTGCCATCGCCATCGACGCCGTGACAGCGGGCACAGCTATCGATGTAGAGCTGGGCACCGCTGGTCGGGGTCGAACCGGGAGGAGCGATACGTTTCGCGGGCTCGCAGGCGAGGTTCAGCCAAATGAGCGAACACAAAGCCAAGCTTGCGGCGGGAGCCAAGAGCTGCCTCATCGATCAACCTCCGGGTGGTGACCCGCAACTTAACGATAGCGTCGGCAAGCCGCCACTTGGAGGGCCCGGCCCTCAATCAAAATTCCCCGTCTCCGGCTTTTCGCTATCGCGGATCGAGGATCTCAATCAGCAGGCCACCTCCGGCGGCACGGCGTTGCCAGCTGAGGATTAGTTCTTCGCCGGGGCTGGCATCCAGCGGGGCCGAGCGGATCGTGGGTGCCTCGTAGCTTTTGCGCTCGGGGGCTTGCCAGCTGATGGTGGCGGGGCGGCCTTGCGTGAGGCGCGTGACCTCTTGGTTGCCCAAGGACTCAATCCACTCGAGCAGTCGGTCGATGTTCCACTCGTCCTTGTCGTCTTCGAAGAGGACTCGTCGCAGGATGCGGTCGAGGCTGTTGGCGGGCGGGGCGGGATGAGCGGCGTCGCCGCGCCACAAATCGAAACCGCGCTCCGCCTTGCTGAACATGACGAGATCCTCGGCGCCATCACCGTTGAAGTCGGCCTTGACGTGGGGGGGAAGGCTGCCGCCAGCGTTTTCGAAACGGCGAAGGATGGCCTCCGGGTTCCGGAGAATTTCGGTCAAGGAAGGCAACTTGAAAACCAGCGAGCGCCGCCACTGGGGCTTGGTCGCAAAGCGTCGGCCACCTTGGTTGGCATAACCGTAGGCGCCGAAGTCGACACTAATCGAACCCAATAGCCCGGTGAGCAAGGTGCCAATCGTCGGCACTTGCACGCGCACGATCAACAAGTCGACTTTGTCGTCGTCGTTCAGGTTGGCGAGCCAAATCGCGGTGAGGTCGTCCGCGGTTTTCAGAATCGACGAGGGTTTGGAAAACTGGGGTCCGGCTTTGGAGCCGTGAAACACCCAAACCTTGCGGCGGTGGGCGATGACGTAGTCGGGGATGCCGTCGCCGTCGAGGTCGCGCATGAGGCTCCGCGCCTTTTCGGTGCCCGCGAGGGTATAGCCCGGCCGCACGGTGGCGGCCTGAGTGGTATCGCGAAAGGCGCGAAGGTTGAGGATCGAAGTGGGCTTGGTGGGGATACCGCCTTTGGCGTCCTGCAAGTGAAACCGCGTTTCGCGCTTTTGCTTCACGACCAAGTCCGGGCGGCCATCGCCGTTGACATCGATCGTGTTGAGGTCGGGGATGTAGAGGCGGCTCGCCAGATCGTCGATGTTGCCGCCGCCGCTGGTTTCAATGTCGGAAGAAACGCGGACTTCGACTTCGGCGGTTTTTCGGAACTTGGGCGGCTTCCCCGAGGCGCCGCCTTGGTTGACGAAGAGCGCGCAAGAACGGTACTTCGGCACCACGATGTCCATGAGCCCGTCGCCGGTCGCATCGCGCGCGAACTCACCAAGCATGGGAATCGTGGTGCGCACCAATAGCTTGGCCCTGCGCGCCAGGCGCAGAGCTTTGGTTTCAAGATACCCGTCTGGCGTGCTGCGATAGACGAAACAACCCTTCGGTGTCAAGACGACGAGCTGTGGAGGCCCCGCAGGGTCGAGGATCGGCGCAAAGCAACACAGTGAACGCTTGGGGTGCTCAAGCTGAAGACTGGCTCCAGGTTTGGGCGTGGCGGTTTTGTTTCCGGCGAGACGAAAAATCTCCATGCGCCCGTCGGTCCCACAGACGACGATGGACTCTGGTTTTCCTTTTCCCGCGAGCGCGACTTCTTTAACCCAGGCCACTCGGTAATCGATCTTGATGCTTGCGAGTACGGCGGGAGCTTGTGCTTGCACTTGCGATGGAGCGAAGGCAGTGCCGATGCCGATCAAGGCCAAGAGGGCGAGCCGCATCTTGATGAACTGGTCGGAGAAACATCTCATCGGCTCAACCTCAGGTATCGAATCAAGTTGCCCTCAAGGGCAACGATGTAGGGCTTCCCGGCATCGTTAGGACTTGAGCTGATGACGTGGGCTTTTTCGTGCATCTCGAATGTCGCCAGAGGACGGTCGAAGACCTGGATGGTCCCGTCCCGGTTTTTCTTGGTGAGGAACACGTTGAGTTTCTCTGGCCGGTCTTGCACCAAAAGTTCGGCGGTGCCGTCCTTGGTGAGGTCGCCAAAAAACCGTGCCAACTTGCGCGTGCTGATGTTTTTGAAACCGGCGACTTTGATCTTTAGTGTGCGGCGAAAGTCGGGTTGTTTGGAAAAAGTACCTTTGCGATTGAGGTAGACCAAAAGCTCGATCTCGATCTTCTCTTTGCCCTTTGAACCCAGGATGTCGATGAGGTCGGGGCGCAAGGTGGCGACCACAAGATCTGGCCGGCCGTCGCCGTCGACATCAGAAAAGTGAGTTTGCCCGGCGAATCCCAAGAGCAAGATTAGCTGTTGGGGAAGGC
>JAZGFI010000032.1:0-3075 GCA_036479435.1 Planctomycetota bacterium
GCGCATACAAGATTGCTACTTTCAGCAGTTCGTCGATGGCTCGATCTGCCTTGCCTTCGTCCTGCCAACAATGCGCGATGTGATACTGGGCACGCGCGGCCAAGGGACCTTCGGATTGGCCGATTACCTTGCGATAAGCAACTCGTGCACGACTCGGCTTGTCAGTTTGGCGCAGCGCGTCTCCTAACGCGGACCAAATGCGCACCGCTTGGGGGCGCCCGCTGTGCTTTTCAAGGACTCCCGGTGCACAGCGGATGACCTTTTCGTGCAGGCCTCCGCCCGCGTAACAAAGCACTTGTCGGCAGGCCGCGTCAGCGCTGTATTCGTGGCGGGGATGGTTTTTGGCCATGCGTCCAAAACGCTCTGCAGCCAGCTCGAAGGAGCCCATTTTCTCGAACGATTCCGCCGCGAGATAAAGTGCTTCGACGCTGAGCGGGCTCTCTTTGAGATCGGCGACCAAGTCAAATGCCTGTGCCGCCCGCTCGTGAAGATCGAGTTGCTTCAGACACCAAGCTCCTTTGTAGGCGACCTTGTCCTTGAGATCGCCAACGGCCTCGTGGCCGAAGGCCCGCTGGTAGTGAGCAAGGGCGGCCTTGAAATCATCTTGGGCATAGGCCGCTTCGCCGAGCCTGAAGGCCGCGTCGGGAACGAGACGGCTTTCGGGATGATCCTCGACAAGACTGGTAAGGGCGCCCGTTCTGCCCTTGGCATCGCCGGTTTTTTCGCAGCAAAACGCCAACTCGTAAAGCAGTGTGTCACGACTTGCCAACTCTCGGTCTTTGGCGGCCGCAACGAGATAGGCGATCGCCTCTTCGCTTTGGCCCGCACGCGCTAAGCAGACCCCGAGCAAAAGCCGGGCTTCTGCTTGCCGGGGATGCGAGGGACCCGCCATCAAGTTCTTCAAGGGGTCCACTGCGGATTCGAAAGCACCTGCTTCCTGATAAGTCAAGCCAGCGAGATACTGAGCTTCGCCTTTGCGCTTCGCATCGCTTTCTTCGTTCGCGAGCTCAAGGGCAGCGTCCGCGGCTTCGCTTTGCTTTCCGAGATCGCGAAGCGCCCAAGCCCTAGCTAATCTTACCTCGCGAAGACGGGGATGATCGCCGTGGCTCCTCAGCATCAGGTCCCAGGACTCGACGGCTCCCGCCGCGTCGCCCGCCGCGCTACGAGCATGCCCGAGGTCAGCCAACATGGTGCCCCGAAGCGACTGAGACTTGCTGTTATTAAAGGCGCGTTCGAGCACTGCGGCGGCCGCGGCGTGTTCACCCGATCGACGTAGTGCCGCCGCCTCACCCATCCGCGCCTTCACTCCCAGTTCGCTGGCTCCGCTTTTGCTCGTGGAGCCACCTTCCGTCCTTACTTTCTCAAAGGACCGGCGCGCTTTTTCGTGTTGACCTTCAGCTTCGTAACATTTCGCGATGAGGTACTGAGCCTCTTCGCTATAGGGTCCCTTTGGGTCGTCCTTGACGAGATTCTGAAAGGCCTTGCGGGCAGTCGTTGGGCGCTTCGTCGACCAGGCACACCAGCCCTTTTTGTAGAGCGATTCCAAGCGATACTTGCCGTCATCCAGCTCCAGTATCTGTTGAAACCAAGACTCAGCTTCTTCGAATCGCTTGAGAGCGAAGTAGTTTTCGCCGAGAGCAAACAGCACATCGCGTTGCAGATCGGCAGGGAGTTTTTTGCCCACCCAAGGCCTGAGGACTTTGATCGCCGGTTCGTACCTTTCGCTCCGATTGAGCGCGTAGGCTTCGGCGAACGCCGATTCGCGGCGGAGCGCCTCGTCCTTAGCTTCACGCCTTATCTGCGCAAAGACTTTTGCCGCCGCTTCGAATTTCCCGGCCCGGCTAAGAGCGTCGCCGTAGCTAAATTTGCGCCGCGGCGACTTTTTGGCGGCCGTCTCTAACTCTCGTAACGCAGCCTTTGTGTCGCCGCTGGCGTCGAGGAGTCGGCCCGACCAAAATGCGAGGTCTTCGGCATCCTGGCCCTTGGCATCACGCACCAGCGAAACTAAGGACAGTCCCTCTTGGCCACGGTCCATTTCGTGCAGGCTGGCTGCGGCTCTGATAAGGGCACGGGTTAGTCGCGGGTCGTCACCAAAGGTCTTCGCATGGTCTTTGAACGCGGCGACGGCACCGTCGACATTGCCTGCGCCCAAAGTCGAACGCGCAAAACCCAAACTTGCCTGGGCTGAGAAACGCCCCTTGACCTTCGATCTTAAGTCCGCGAATCGTTCGGAAGCGAGGGAGAATTCCTTCATCTCGAAAAGCGATTCCGCCACCATGACTCTCGCTTCGGTCGCGAGCTCCGGAGGCGTTCCCTTAGCTTTGCTGAGCTTGCGAAACTGCCTTAGGGCCGCTTTGAACTCCTGATCTTGAAAATGAAAGTAGCCGAGCGCCAAGCGAGACCAGGGGACGTACTTACTGCGAGGCCAAGTCTCCAGCAAGTCTGAGAACGCTTCTTTCGATCGTTCGACATCGCCAGCGGCCGCCGCGGCCTCACCTAAAAAGTAGTGGGCGGGTTCCAGCAGTTCCGCGTCGCGGCTGGACTTGATGAGCGATAGCAAGCGGCGCATGGCTTGCTTGGCTTTTCCCGTCCGCTGCAGGAGTTCACCGGCGCGGAGCAGCGCCCTCCCCTTCAGTTCATCTTCGCCGGACGCCAAGTACTTCTCGAAACAAGTCAAGGCGCGCGCATCTTGGCCTATCTCGGCCAAAGACTGCCCGAGATAAAAGCGAGCTTTCGCGGCTCGCGGGTCTCTGGGCCGGTCGCCGAGAAACTTGTCGAAGGCGCGGATGGCTCGATCGTGAAGCCCACGATCGTGCAAACCGGCCGCAAAAGCAAACTCATCAGCTGCCGATTGGGGCGTCGCCGCAAACCCGGAGGGGCAAATGTCAAAGACAAAAATTGCGACTATTAACGACAAGCTAATCGAGGACTTCAAGGCATTGCTCCGAGCTAGTGCGCCGATGGGGCGCGAGTTTACTTTGCGACCCACTCAGGCCGACATCCTCTGCGGCCCACTTGAAAACCCTCGACGACGAAAAGGGCGGGGCTGTGCTTTGATTCAGTTGCTACGCATTC
>JAZGFI010000033.1:0-3075 GCA_036479435.1 Planctomycetota bacterium
GCGCATACAAGATTGCTACTTTCAGCAGTTCGTCGATGGCTCGATCTGCCTTGCCTTCGTCCTGCCAACAATGCGCGATGTGATACTGGGCACGCGCGGCCAAGGGACCTTCGGATTGGCCGATTACTTTGCGATAAGCAACTCGTGCGCGACTCGGCTTATCGGTTTGGCGCAGCGCGTCTCCCAACGCGGACCAAATGCGCACCGCTTGGGGGCGCCCGCTGTGCTTTTCAAGGACTCCCGGTGCACGGCGGATGACCTTTTTGTGCCGGCCTCCGCTCGCGTAACAAAGCACTTGTCGGCAGGCCGCGTCAGCGCTGTATTCGTGGCGGGGATGGTCTTTGACCATGCGTCCAAAACGCTCGGCAGCCGGTTCGAAGGAGCCCATTTTCTCGAGTGATTCCGCCGCGAGATAAAGTGCTTCGACGCTGAGCGGGCTCTTTTCAAGGTCGGCGACCAAATCAAATGCCTGTGCCGCCCGCTCGTGAAGATCGAGTTGCTTCAGACACCAGGCCCCTTTGTAGGCGACCTTGTCCTTGAGATCACCAACGGCCTCGTGGCCGAATGCCCGCTGGTAGTGCGTAAGGGCGGCCTTGAAATCATCTTCGGCGTAGGCAGCTTCGCCGAGCCTGAAGGCCGCGTCGGGAACGAGACGGCTTTCGGGATGATCCTCCACAAGACTTGTAAGGGCGCCCGTTCTGCCCTTGGCGTCGCCGGTTTTCTCGCAGCAAAACGCCAACTCGTAAAGCAGGGTGTCGCGGCTTGCCAGCCCCCGGTCTTTGGCGGCCGCAACGAGATAGGCGATCGCTTCTTCGCTGTGGCCCGCACGCGCTAGGCAGACCCCGAGCAAAAGCCGGGCTTCTGCTTGTCGGGGATGCGAGGGGCCCGCCATCAAGTTCTTCAAGGGTTCTACTGCAGATTCGAAAGCACCCGCTTCTTGATAGGTCAAGCCCGCGAGATACTGAGCTTCGCCTTTGCGCTTCGCATCGCTTTCTTCGTTCGCGAGCTCAACCGCGGAGTCCGCGGCTTCGCTTTGCTTGCCGAGATCGCGAAGCGCCCAGGCCCTAGCTAATCTTACCTCGCGAAGACGGGGATGATCGCCGTGGCTCCTCAGCATCAGGTCCCAAGACTCGACGGCTCCCGCCGCGTCGCCCGCCGCACTACGAGCCTGCCCGAGGTCGGCCAACATGGTGCCCCGAAGCGACTGGGACTTGCTGTTATCAAAGGCGCGTTCGAGCACCGCGGCGGCCGCAGCGTGTTCACCCGATCGACGTAGTGCCGCCGCCTCACCCATCCGCGCCTTTACTCCCAATTCACTGGCTCCGCCTTTGCTCGTGGAGCCACCTTCCGTCTTCACTTTCTCAAAGGACCGGCGCGCTTTTTCGTGTTGACCTTCAGCTTCGTAGCATTTCGCGATGAGGTACTGAGCCTCTTCGCTGTAAGGCCCCTGCGGATCGGCCGCAACGAGGCTTTGAAAGGCCTCACGCGAGGTCTTTGGGCGCTTCGTCGACCAGGCACACCAACCCTTTTTGTAGAGCGATTCCAAGCGATACTTGCCGTCATCCAGCTCCAGTATCTGTTGAAACCAAGATTCAGCTTCTTCGAATCGCTTGAGAGCAAAGTAGTTTTCGCCGAGAGCAAACAGCACGTCGCGTTGCAGATCGGCAGGGAGCCTTTTGCCCACCCATGGCGTAAGGACTTTGATCGCCGGTTCGTACCTTTCGCTCCGATTGAGCGCGTAGGCTTCGGCGAACGCCGATTCGCGGCGGAGCGCCTCGTCCTTAGTTTCACGCCTAACCTGCGCGAAGACTTTTGCCGCCGCATCGAACTTCCCGGCGCGACTAAGAGCGTCGCCGTAGCTAAACTTGCGCCGCGGCGACTTTTTGGCGGCCGTCTCTAACTCTCGTAACGCAGCCTTTGTGTCGCCATTAGCGTCGAGGAGCCGCCCCGACCAAAACGCGAGGTCTTCAGCATCTTGACCTTTGGCATCACGCACCAGCAAGACCAAGGACAGTCCCTCTTGGCCCCGGTCCATTTCGTGAAGGCTGGCTGCGGCTCGGATGAGGGCGCGGGTTAGTCGCGGGTCGTCACCAAAGGTCTTCGCATGGTCTTCGAATGCGGCAACCGCACGCTCGATTTTACCTTCGCCCAGAGTCGAACGCGCAAAACCCAAACTTGCCTGGGCTGAGAATCGCCCCTTAACCTCTGATCTTAAGCTCGCGAATCCTTCGGAAGCGAGGGAGAATTCCTTCATCTCGAAAAGCGATTCCGCCACCATGATTCTCGCCTCGATCGCAAGCTCTTTGGGCGTTCCCTTGGCTTTTCTGAGCTTGCGAAACTGCCGCAGGGCGGCTTTGAACTCCTGAGCTTGAAAATGGAAATAACCGAGCGCCAAGCGAGACCAGGGGACGTACTGACTGCGAGGCCAAGTCTCCAGGAGGTCTGAGAACGCCTCTTTGGATCGTTCGACGTCTCCGGCGGCAGCCGCGGCCTCGCCCAAAAAGTAGTGGGCGGGTTCCAGCAGTTCCGCGTCGCGGCTGGACTTGATGAGAGCTAGCAAGCGACGCATGGCTCGCTTGGCTTTTCCCGTCCGCTGCAAAAGTTCACCGGCGCGGAGCAGCGCCCTCCCCTTTAGCTCGTCTTCGCCGGACGCCAAGTACTTCTCGAAGCAAGTTAAAGCGCGCGCATCCTGGCCGATCTCGGCCAGTGACTGCCCCAGATAAAAGTGAGCTTTCGCGACTCGCGGGTCTCGAGGTCGATCGCCGAGAAACTTGTCGAAGGCGCGGATCGCCCGATCGTGAAGCCCGCGATCGTGCAAGCCAGCCGCGAAAGCAAACTCATCAGCCGCAGATTGCGGTGCCGCGGCGAACCCGGAGAGGCAAGTGCCAAAGACAAAAACTGCGACTAATAACGACAAGCTAATCGAGGACTTCAAGGCATTGCTCCGGGCTAGTGCGCCGATGGGGCGCGAGTTTACTTTGCGACCCACTCAGGCCGACATCCTCTGCGGCCCACTTGAAAACCCTCGACGACGAAAAGGGCGGGGCTGTGCTTTGATTCAGTTGCTACGCATTC
>JAZGFI010000034.1:0-4228 GCA_036479435.1 Planctomycetota bacterium
AAGTTGACAAAATACAAATTTATTTTGAACAAGTGAGACACGTGTAGTCGATAGCAAAATGTTCACTAGTTTGACGTCAGGGTGCGATATCAGAAAGAGGCTCTGGCCCGTTGGCCAATCCGCTACACTACCCCCTCCAGCACCCGTTAACGGGGAGTATAGCGTTCCGGGGGTCTGACGAGGCGGCCAGATCTCGTCTCCACGCCGGTAGGTGGACGACCTCGAGGGGCTCGTTTGGCAGCCTCGATCGGCGTCATCGGGTCGACGAAAGCGGGCTTGAGACGATCGATGCTGACGCTGTCTTGTCGAGTTCCGTAGTCTAGCACAAACGACTTATCGCCGTGCACCAACACCTTGTAGGGGCCCTCGTAAGGCGGCGTGAGCGGCGGGCGGTGACTGTCTCGCCTGACGAACACGAAACGGCTGTCGGCGAGCGCAGTCGGCACAGATGACGGTCTCGTGCCATGTGGAACGGGAGGACGAGGTGCCAACTTGCGAACTGTCTCGCGAAGTCGAGGTAGGAACTGCGCAACGTCGTCTGTGTCCTGACCACGTGGCAGGAAATCGCCCGGAACAGTCAGTGGCGCTCCATACACCATCTCCGCCGATGAACATTCGAGGTCCTCTTTGGGTACGGTGCGGATACCGAGCAGAACCCATGGTAGTTCGTCGATCCAATCAGGGCCTGTGAGGCGAGCCATCAGCGCAGATTTCAGATGACGATGAAACCGTTCCACAATCCCATTCGACTGGGGATGGTACGCCGTTGTCCTGTGGAGACGCGTGCCGTTTAGCTGAGACAGAGTCGCCCACAATTCCGAAGTGAACTGTGACCCCCTGTCTGAGGTGAGCTCTGCCGGTACACCAAATCGAGCGATCCAGTGTAAAGCGAGGGCCTTCGCGCACGTGGTCGTTTGCGCATCAACAAGTGGGATCGCTTCCGGCCATCGGGTGAACCTGTCTACCACTGTGAGTAGGTATCGATAGTTCTGTGACGGTGGCAGAGGGCCCACTATGTCGACGTGGATGTGATCGAAACGGCGTGTCGCAGGCACAAACTGGTCCACTGGGGCGGTAGTGTGTCGATGTACTTTGGCCGCTTGACAACGAAGACAAGCTTTCGCCCAGATGCCGACTTGCTTCCGTAAGCCAGGCCATACAAACTTAGCCGCGACCAGTTGTTTCGTTGCTCGGATTGACGGGTGGGAGAGGTCGTGTACAGCATCAAACACGGTGCGCTGCCACGTGTCTGGGACGAGTGGTCGAGGTCGGCCAGTGGATATGTCACACGAGATCGAGTTGCCGTAGTGGTCCAGCGGTATGTCCCGGATGACAAGTCCAGTGGTGGCTGTCGGGACGGCTGTGATACTCGCGTCTGTACGCTGAGCTGCTGCCATCGCCTTGTAGTCCACGCCAGGCTGAGGTGAGCTGATCGCTGAGATTTCGCCTCTAGATAGAGTGTCCGCTACTGTGTTAGCTTTCCCTTCAATGTGGCGCACGTCTGTTGTGAACTCCGAGACGTATGCCAGGTGTCGCTGTTGTCTCGGGGACCACGGATCGCTGATCTTGGAAATCGCGAAAGTCAACGGTTTGTGGTCTGTGAAAAGCGTGAAAGAACGCCCTTCCAGAAAGTAGCGGAAGTGTCGAATAGCCAGATACGCGGCTAGGAGTTCACGATCGAACGCACTGTAGTTCTGTTCAGCAGGCCGAAGTTTTCGGCTGAAAAACGCTACAGGTTTCCAGTCCGAGCCATCACTGTTTTGTTCGAGGACTGCTCCGACTGCTGTACCGGAAGCATCAACTGTGAGTGCGGTAGGCTTATCAGCATGTGGATGGACGAGCATAGTAGCTTGAGCGAGAGCTTCCTTTGCGGTCGTGAAAGCTTCATCGAGCTCGTCAGACCACTTCAACGTCATGGGTTTTCCAGCCAGCGCATCATATATCGGTCGCATGATGTGGGCGGCATTAGGCACGAACCGATGATAAAAGTTCAACATCCCCACGAACTGCTGGAGTCCTTTGATGGTGGTTGGTCGTGCAAATGTTCGAATCGCTTCCACTTTAGCAGGTAACGGAATAGCTCCTTGGCTTGTAATCTGGTGGCCAAGGTAGTCAATGGTTGTTGCCCCGAACTGACATTTGCTGACGTTGATCACCAAGCCATGGGTGGATAGACGATGGAACACTTCTCGTAGGTGAAGCATGTGTTGTTCCGCAGATGTGCTGCTGACCAAAATGTCGTCGAGATACACGAAAACGAAATCGAGTCCGTTGCAGACGGTATCCATCAATCGCTGAAAAGTTTGCGCTGCGTTCTTCAGACCAAATGGTGTCCGAAGGAACTCGAAGAGGCCGAATGGTGTGATGACTGCAGTCTTGCTGACGTCATCTGCAGCTACCGGAATCTGGTGGTAGCCACGTACCAGGTCGATCTTAGAGAAAATCGAAGCACCCGCGAGTTGCGAGGCAAAGTCCTGGATGTGTGGTACCGGATAGCGGTCGGCCGTCGTGACGTCATTGAGGCGTCTATAGTCGCCACACGGTCTCCAACCGCCGGAGTTCTTCGGCACCATGTGCAAGGGAGACGACCACGGACTGTCTGACCTTCGTATGATCCCCATATCTTCCATCTTTCTGAACTCCTCTTTGGCAATGACAAGTTTGTCTGGTGGCAGTCTGCGAGCTCTAGCGTGCACTGGTGGACCTTCTGTTTGGATGAAATGTTCCACGCCATGCCGGACAGACTTGCTTGAAAATTCAGGACGGGTGATCGTGGGGAACTGTTCAAGTAAACGTGAGTACGGATCGTCCGACGTGACGTGGTGAAGGCCGAGTGACGTTTGGTTGGACTGCCTTAGCGTCGAACTAGCAAATGACGTAGCGTTTACCAAACGTTTGCTTTGCAGGTCAACCAACAGTCCATTTGCCTGAAGAAAATCAGCGCCAAGCAGCGGTGTTTTAACGTCCGCCAGGATGAACGGCCATGTGTAGTCTTGGTTCTCCAAACGAATGTTCATTCGTCTGGTTCCGTACGTGGCAATGTTCGATCCGTTGGCAGCAACAAGAGAGCGCGTATGAGAGCCGCCGTTGATGTCTCGAAGCGAGGCCGGATAAACGCTGACTGCCGCGCCAGTGTCAACCAAGAACCGTTTGGCTGAGTGTCCGTCCACAAGGAACAATAGGCTGTTGAATGCGCCGGCCGCCGTAGCGACTATTGACGGCCGGCTCGGTCGTTTCCCGCGAAAGCGCAAGGCTGTACGCATTTTCTGGCCGCATCACCGAAACGTTGATGGTAGAAGCACACATCTCGATCTCTTGCTGGAGATTCGCCGGAGCTGGTTGTCGTCGCAGGTCTTCGTGTCGCGGATCTCTTGGTACGGGTGTTTGACGTGAAAACAACAGCCGACTGTTCTCTCGCTTGCCAGAGTTCGTCTGCAGTTTTGGCGAGAGCCCGCAAGTCATCAAAACTAGACGTGGCTAGTTGTAGACGAATGTCTTCTGGCATGCATCTGAGGAATATGCTCTCGAATAGCATGCACGGCTTGTGCGAACCGAGCAGGGCGAGCATTTCGTCCATTAGTTGTGACGGCCGCCTGTCGCCCAGACTATGTAGACCTATGTCGAGCAGTTGATCGGCCCGTTGCCGCCGTGACAGCCCGAAAATGTCTGTTAGGCGTCGCTTGAGATTGTCATACTTGTTGTGCTGTGGCGGGTCTTCCAACACGTCAATAACGCGTAGCGCAGTCGCCTGGTCGAGGGCCGCGACAACGTAGTAGTACTTTGTGTTGTCGGCTGTGACGTTTCGCACTGCGAACTGCGCTTCGGCTTGCTGTAACCAGACACGCGGGTGATCGGCCCAGAACACAGGCAGCTTCAACCCGACGGCGTGCGTATCGGCCGTATCCATTGTTCGCGAACTGCGCTGCGCTCGTCACGGTTGAATTGCTGCAGTCTACAGGCTGCACAGTTCAACGTAGGCACGTTAGAAATGTTGATATAATGCACGTTACCGTTCAGTTCGTGAAGGTACTGCAATATATTTACGTGCTGTATACCAAGATACGTCTTGGTAATGTCGGGGTCACCAATGTAGTGAACACGAAGTTGACAAAATACAAATTTATTTTGAACAAGTGAGACACGTGTAGTCGATAGCAAAATGTTCACTAGTTTGACGTCAGGGTGCGATATCAGAAAGAGGCTCTGGCCCGTTGGCCAATCCGCTACA
>JAZGFI010000035.1:0-2413 GCA_036479435.1 Planctomycetota bacterium
CAGATGTCATCGTAGGGCTCGGTCTTGGGGCCGATGACTACATCTCGAAGCCTTTTCGGCCGAAGGAGCTTGTAGCCCGAGTCCAGGCCGTGTTGCGGCGGTCCAAGACCAGCGTTTCGGAAGACGCGGAATCCAGGATACAAGTAGGCGATCTCGTTATTGATCCTCAACGTCACGAAGTCTTGATTGCGAACGACCCGGTGACGGTGACGGCAACAGAGTTTCGCATTATCCACTTGTTGATGTCGCAGCCGGGGCGTGTGTTCAGCCGCGAGCAGATATCCAGTAAGGCCTTGGGGCAGGTTCTTTACCCCACCGATCGCAACATTGACGTTCACATCAAAACGATTCGTAAAAAGTTCGGCGAACAGCGAGACCTGATCGAAACCGTGCGCGGTGTCGGCTATCGCCTCATCGACACGAGGCGATCGTGAACTCCGGCGGCGAAGGTAAGCAGGGCGATGTCAGCTTGCGGACGATCGTGCAAAGCATGTCGGAAGGCGTCATCGCCGTGGACCAAAAAGGCAGAGTCTTATTGATCAATGATTCGGCAAAAAGACAGCTGGAGTTTGAAGGCAAGATCGAGGGGCAGATCTTGGCGTCTTTGGAAACCGAAACCAATCTCAGCGGCCTTGTCGATCGTTGTCTCGAAACTGATGAACGAATCGAAAAAGAGCTGACGATTGACATGAGCCGTCATCAGGCGGTCGTCGAGATCACGGTGGCTCCCTTAAGAGATGTTGAGGCGGGCTTGGCGGGAGTCGTGATCGTTTTGCATGACGTCACGGGAATGCGCCTCGCTCGCAAGATGCGCCGGGATTTCGTGGCCAATGTTTCGCACGAATTGAAGACGCCCCTGACCGCGATTCAGGGCGCCACCATGACGATCCTCGATTCCGCCTCGATGCCGCCCGAAACCCGCGAGCGTTTTCTGCAAAATATCCGCCGCAACGCGGACCGGCTCGAACGGCTTATCTCCGACATCATGGAGCTTTCTCAGATTCAACAGGGCCCGGATCATTTGGAGTTTGAGCCGCTTGAGTTACGTCGCTTGGTGGCGGATGTTGTGTCGAGAGTCAAAGAGTTCGCCTTGGAGAAAAGGACGACGATGATCTTCGACGTCCAAGGGTCGCCGGTTACGGTCGAAGGCGACCGTGCGGCGATTACTTCGATCATTGAGAACCTCGTCTCCAACGCCATCCGTTACACGCCTTTGGACGGCCAGGTAGAGATCTGGGTCTTAGGTGATGACCAGCAGGTCAAGGTTGGCGTCAAGGACAGTGGCATCGGCATCGAAAAAGAGGTCCAGGATCGAATCTTCGAGCGCTTTTTTCGGATCGACAAGGCCCGATCGAGAAGCCTCGGCGGCACGGGCTTGGGGCTCGCCATCGTCAAGAACTACGTCGAAGCTCACGGCGGCAAGATCGAAGTAGAGAGCGAACTCGGAAAGGGCAGCCTGTTCATCGTGACGCTGCCGAAGCATCGCCCTAGTTTTCGCCCGGCCTAGTCCTCGCAGCTTCCTGGTAGGATGCTGGCATGACTTCACGCACCCCCTTGATGATCGCCTTGAGCGGATCCGGCTCAAACTGCGGCAAGACCTCCCTAGTTTGCGCCTTGATTGAGGCCTTGCGCGGCGAGCACACCGTGGCCGCGCTCAAAGTCTCCACGTCCACTCCCGACCATCGCTGTGGCCGCACGGGGCTTTTGTGCGATTGCTTGAAGTTTGACGGGCAGATGCGCGTGCTCAAGGAAAAAGAGTACACCGATCGTCCGGGCAAAGACACGCTCAGAATGGGGCAGTCGGGGGCGAGTCCGGTTTGGTGGATGCAAACAACGAGCGACTTTTCGGTCGAAGCCGCGCGCCACACCCTCGACGATGCCCCGGTGGCGGATCTATGGATCGTCGAAGGCGGGGCTTTTGTTCGCGAGGAGATGGCCGACATCGGCATCGCGATGTGTCGTCTTGGCGACGATGAAGCCGCGGCGAAAGTGGGATTCAGCGCCGCGGTAGCCAAGGCTCATTTTCAAGTCCGCAGCCACAAGAAATCAGACGACGGCGACGACAAACCACCGAGTTCGGAACCGGGCGTCATCGTTTTTGACCCCGAAGGGGGAGAAGTGCCCGGTCCGCTGCTCAGCCACGTTCGCCACGCGCTCGCGAGCCACAACCCTTAAGGGGCTGATGCCGTGAGCTCACGCGCGCGCCCTCTTTTTGTTCTGGCCCTATTTATCCCGGCGGCACTTTTGTTGCTGTTGGCTTCCATCGGAAGTCTCAGGAGCGAGCGCAATCAACGCGCCGATGATCTGGCCCAGCGTCGTCTCGGCGACGAAGAGCGTTGGTGGTTAGCAGCCCGCGACACCTTAAGCCGTCGCATCAACCAAAGAGCCGACGAGTTGATGGCCTGGCCTTTGG
>JAZGFI010000036.1:0-2354 GCA_036479435.1 Planctomycetota bacterium
CGGTGTTCTGGCTCTTGATAAGGTAAGGGCTTTGGGCAAGGGGATTTCGGTGCCGATTGAATTCGAATGGGATCCGGAAAAAGCAGTTCGAAACCTGGGTAAGCATGGCGTATCTTTCGAAGAGGCCGCGTCGGCATTCGGAGATTCTAGGTCGTTGACGATCCCTGATCCGGAGCATTCTATCGGCGAGGACCGTTCCATCTTGTTGGGGATGACCGCAATCGGGCAATTGCTCGTCGTCGTGTTTGTAGAGTCGGGGCCGGCTGAGCGCATCATCAGTGCGCGTATGGCGAATCGGCGAGAGACGCGGCAGTATATGGATGAGAATGAATGAAAGATGAATACGACTTTTCGAAAGGGGAGCGAGGGCGGTACGCGGCTCGGTACGCGGAAGGGTCAAATATTGTGCTTCTTGACCCTGATGTCGCGGCCCTGTTCCCGACAGCAGCGTCGGTAAACCGCGCCCTTCGAGCGTTGGCTGAAGTTGCGCCGGTGCGACCCGAGAACTCAACGGACGGTGGCAACCAGTCGCCCTAGGTGAGATGGATACCAGACGACCTTGGCGAAGTGATGCCAACGCGAGTGAGCAAATCCGCGACGTTCGGCTGACCGAGGACGAGCTCATCGTAAGCTTGGCGGATGGTCGCGTGATCAGTGCACCTCTCGTTTGGTTTCCGCGGTTGCTGAATGCAACGGCGGCGCAACGAGACAATTGGGAAGTTGCTGGCGGCGGATTCGGGGTCCATTGGCCTGAGCTGGACGAGGATATTTCCGCTGCTGGATTGCTGCGCGGGGCTCCAGTTCAGATGTTTCGGCGTTAGTCTAAGTGTTTGCGCCAGAGTCTCGCTCGGGGAGCTAACTCTCAAACACAAACTTGAGAACAGAAAGCCGTGGCTAATCCCACGGCTTTCTGTGTTTCACGACCCGCCACGCGCCCGCCACGTTCGCGACAACTCCTCACCCGACCGACGGCCCAGAGAAACCAGTCGCCCCGCACAGCGCAACGTCGCGGCTCGAACTTTCGAGGCCAACCCGAGAGCCTCTTTAGCGTCTCTGTTTCGCACGTCGATCTGCTTAACACCTATGCCGAGCGTCGTGATCGCCCGGGGGATCTAACGTCGGCGACCTAGGCTGCAGCCAGTTCGCATGCGGGTGACGAGGAACACGCGCTCTTTTTGCGCCGTTGCCAGTTTCAGTTCGCGAATTTCCAAATCGTGCGCGAAGCAAATGACCTCGACGAAGGAAGTAAGGTCCTTGGCGGCGAACGTCTTTCCATCGATCATCGTGAAGGTTCTGGTTGGAAGATCAGAGTTGGGGTCGATCACCAAGCGAATGCCCGCTTTTCTCCGAAGTTGGCGTGAGAAATCCTGGAGCGCGACGCCTTCAGGAGGAAACGCCACTCGAATCACGCCCCCCGCTTCCCTTGTGAGCACTTGCGCAAACTCAGGAACAACATGAGGCTTCCCGTGATCTTGGCCAGCATCGGTACTCTCAGCGGCGGGGTCAGGGCTCTGGGATGAACGGAGTTCGTTCTCGTTTTCATTACACCCGCACAGAACCGAGCACATGGTCAGCGCGACTACAATGGCAGGCAGCTTGATTCGGGGCATGTCATCCTCGTTTTCGTTGATGCTGGGACGATACTCGGATGTCAAGATTGCGGGATTTTCGCTTCTGCTTCCGCATCAGGATTTTCGTGCGGTCAAATTGCCGTCGTCGCTGCGAGGCTTAGTCGCGGCAGGTTTGGCGAGGACCCAGAAATCTCCTTCGCACAGCGCGACTTTGAAGACCAAGCCGAGAGTCTCTGAAGGGTCTCTGTTTGGGCTGGTGTGGTTCCCGAAAACCTAAAACGGGTTCCCAATCGCTCTTGATCGAGGTCGATTTTGGATTCTAACAAGCGGGCCGGTCGCGAACCGACGTCGCTGTGCGCTGACCGAAAAGTTGCAACGGACCCCGGGCGCGAGATCAGAGGTTCGTTCGGCCATTCTCGGCTTAGGCTGCGCGGTGATATCGGTGGTGAAGCCCGCCGAGCACCGGTGTCGAGATCACCTCGCCGTGCACTTCAGTTGGACGCGGGGTCGGCGCGTCACCGTCGAGCGAGAGATGACAGCGGGCGGGATGGTAATAGTTATTGATGAACTCTTTGAGGGTTCGACGAAGGTGCTTTTCTGAAAGGGCGATGACGTGGTCAGTGCATTCCCGGCGAAGCGTGCCGATGACTCGTTCACAAAAGGCATTTTGCCAAGGCGACTTTCGCGAGCTGATCACTTCTTCGATGCCGAGCGCTTTGATCTTCTTCTTGAAGACGTCGCCGAAGATCGAGTCTCGGTCACGGTGAAGGAACCGTGGTTCTT
>JAZGFI010000037.1:0-4572 GCA_036479435.1 Planctomycetota bacterium
CCGAGGTTTTCGAAGGCATGGCTCGGATGCCGACCACCAGGATGAATGAGGCTCAGAATCCAACGAGCCTCAAAGAGCGTGGCGATAAATCGCCGAATCGCCCTCGACTAAGTTGGCTGCTGACACCTCGTCTTCCTCGCGCTTCAGAGGCTCGGCGCCGACAATCTCAAGAGAGCAAGACAGGGCCTCGCGGAAGGGCTCAGCGGAGAATCCGACCCAATTTCGTGATTTCTCGAGGAGGGATTGGCACCTCTCGATCTGCGCCTTCAAATCGTCCTGGCGATCGCGAGCGACCTCGAGTTCTTCTTCGTTGGCCTTCTTGCGCTTGTCATCGATATCGGCGCCCTCGATCTTCCGTGCAATCGCCTTGGTGTCGGCGTGGCGAATTCCCGCCTTCAAGACCCGTTCGATGTCATCGTCGATGATCTTCGAAAGGCTGCCGAGTTCCTTCTTGATGGTCTCGGTCTTTCGAACCAGGACTTCGAGGACGTAGTCCTCGGCCCGTTGGGGCAGGACGAAGTAGTGGCAACGCACCTCCGCAGCGGGTTGGAGCTTGCGGTCAATGCGGCCGTTTCGCTGCTCGAGACGACCGGGATTCCATGGAAGATCGAAGTGGAAAAGATCAGCGCAATGTGCCTGGAAGTTAAGGCCTTCGCGTGCCGCATCGGTGGCAATCAAGATCCGCAGCGGTTCGCGTCTTGGGTCCGTATTGAAACGGCGCTGCACTTCCTTCCTGGCATCACCTCGAGTCAAGCCGTCGATCACGGCGATGCGATCTTCAGATAGCTCGGTACCTGCGATTGCTTGGCCCAAGATCTCGCGGAGGCGCCGCTTCGTGCCTTCCCGATTCTCGGTGAAGATGAGGACCCGCCTCTCGTTCCAGGCTGGAGGATCGCCCGACGCTCGCTGCCCGAAAACTGGAAGACCGGAGCACATGTTGTCGCGAATCCAGTCGATGAGACAGAGCATCTTTGCGTCGGGCCGGTGGCGCGCCTCCGCCGTGATTTCCTCCATTCGGTCGAGGAGCTTTTGCTCTTTTTGCCAGATCGCTGCGGCTTCGTCGTCACGGGGACTCTCGGCTTCGGCGGCCTCAGTGATGGCCCTGATCTGGGAGGACTCTTCTGCCTCCAGCTCTTCGTCCGTCCATTCCGCTCGCTCGTCGTCGGCGTCGGGGACGGAGAGGAGCCGCTGCCCATCTTGTTTGAGGAGCCGATCTCGCACGGGATCCGTCGCTGCCGCTTGAGCGGCCCGCCCTTTTTCCCACTGTTTCTTGACCGTTTTCCGGTGAATGGTGAGGGTTCGAGCAAAAGCCTCGATTGATGAGAGGAGCCGCTGTTGAAGGCCGACGATCAAGAGACCGGCAGCCGCCTGCGCACGCTTCGACGTCACCTCGTGGCGTTCCTCTCGGAGTGAACGGTATTCATCGAGAAGACGCGACAAGACGAGTTCGGGAGCGTCATCCGGCAGGCCGTCGATGACCACGCGTTTCACCTGACGCTTAGGGAAACCACCCTGGACCTGACGGATGTCGTCCTTGAGGCGCCGAACCATGATGTCCTCGAGCGCCTTCTTGCCGCGCACCTTCACGCCACGGGTGAAGCGGTAGTGGTCGAGGATCTCCAAAAGAGTTGAGAACGAACTCGAATGTCCATTGTGGGGAGTCGCCGACAAGAAGAGCGGTGCTCGAAACGACCAGCAAGATCGCGTACGGCCCGTGTGAACTTGCTCTCGATGCCATAGTTCCCTGAGCTGGCCGGCGCGGCGTGATGCGCTTCGTCGAGAATGAGCAAGCTGCCCGGGAGCATGGGTCCGAGCCACTCGCGCATGGGCCCGGCATAGGTCTCGTCGGCGAGCAGTCGGTGGGAGACTAGGAATCGGCTGTGAGTGCGCCAGGGATTCACACCGAAACCACGGTCGCGTCGCATGCGCATGAAGTATTGGCGGTCGAGAATCTCGAAGATCAGGCCGAATCGATCCTCGAGTTCCCCCTTCCATTGCTCAAGGACCGAAGGCGGGGCGCTCACCACGATGGTCTTGACTTTTTTTCGAAGGAGCAGCTCTCGAGCCACGAGCCCGGCCTCGATCGTCTTGCCGAGCCCCGTGTCATCAGCGATGAAGAGATTGACGCGAGGCATCCGCAGCGCTTTGCGAAGCGGTTCCATCTGATAGGCATCGATCTTGATCCCGGCACGAAACGGTGCCTGGAACAGGCTGGGGTCGGTCGCGGTGACGCAGTTCCAGCGGAGGGTGTGCAGAAAAGCGCTAAACTGTCGGCGGGAGTCGAAACCCTGGGCGGCCAAATTGCTCCAGCCCTCTTCCTCCAGGATCCGGCGGTCCAGCTCGAAGTCCCAATAGACGCCGAGCAGCTGGCCCTGGGCGTCGTCATCAGCACAGGCAAGTCGTACGAGCGCCGATTGCCCCGGGACTTGGGAACTGATGACCTCCTCCACGAGCCATTGCCGAGTACGCACGTAGACGAGCTCGCCTACCTTGGGAACGCGATCAGGCAGAACTGGAATAGTAGATTCAGCTGACAAGAACCAACCTCCGAAAGCTTGCAGATTGGGCATGCATAGAGTGACGGACCAGGAGGGCACCCCTACTCGCCGTCAGCACACTCAGCGATAATCGCTCGAGCCCACGGGTCTCGTGACCCCTCCGCCTTTCACGCCTGTCGCAGGCCGCGGATTTTCTATCGAAACTGCTTCCCTGTCAAGGTTTGGGCCAGTGGCAATTTGGCATGTTTTGAGGGTGTCCAAAGAGTGCGCAAACACGGCGTTTTGTAAACCGGCCGCCCAACCTCGACGGGAGTATCATGCAGACCCCGATGACCCACACGAGTCATCAGATCCGAGGCTTGGCCATGATGATGGCGATGAGAGAAACGGCGATGGCAATCAAACCGTTGAGGGTAGCCCTGGCTACTTGTATTTGTCCCCTGCTTCCTTCACTCCTTCCTTCCGCTTCTCGGCATCGTCCGAGTTGATCTTGTCGGTCGTGGTTTCGGTATCAGATGAGGATTCGTCATCGTCGCCGCACGACGCCAACACGCAGGCCGCCAAGACGACCACGCCCAACTTCGCGCCGAACGTTCGAAAACTCTTACGTCTGTTCATCATAGTTGCACTCCAATCTTCCCAAGGATCTCGGCTTTCATCGCCAAATTGCGTTCTTGAATGAGATCGAGGATTGCGAGAAGCCCCAGGTAGCCCTTGTTCTTCATCCGGAACATGATTTCTTCTGCATTCTTGCGGAGCTCTTCATCAGGGTCTTCGTCCGCTCTCTTTTCAAGCGCCCGGTAGACCCTCCAGGGCTCGGCGTCGCCTTTCATCACGACCCGCTTCAGAGTGTCGAGGAGACGAAGAGCCGACGATTCGACTTCGTCCTCGGTGATGACCATCTCGTCGATCAGGGTCTGAACCTCGGCGAGGAGCCACTTGACGACCAAGGGGCCGAGGTGGCGTGCAAGGGCGGAGCCGCCGAGTCCATTGGCGACGATTGCTGGTCCGGCGAACGTTGCGGCGAGTGCAGCTACCATTCCGAGGCCCCCAACGACGGCGGCTGTCTTGGACGATCCACTCACGTTGCTGGTCAGCCGGGCCAAGTGCTCCTCGATCAGATGCTCAAAGGCCTCTTCATCGAGATCGACGGCCAACCCGAGCGTGGGCAATTCGTTAATCTTCCGCCGGATGTCCCGCAGAAGCGCCGCCTCCTCGATCGCAACGGTGGCGAGGTATTGTTCGACGTGTTTAGTGAGGGCCTGATTCATCGTGTCGGCGGTCACGACGTGTTCGGCGAGTAGGCGGTCCAGTACTCTCTGATATTCGTCGGCGTCCCAGGTTGCCGTCCAACGATTTCTCCAGGTCAGCGCCGCTTCGCCGTACGCGGGAATGCCACGTTTCCTTTCCTCAAAATAGCTGCCGACATCTTCGGCGAGGATCTTCTTGGCTATGCACAGTTGGGCGTCATGAACGCGAAGTCGAACCTCGACGAATGACCCGTACTCTGCTTGGGCACGCTGACGCTCTTCTTCGGTGTTGCGTTCGGCTTTGGCCAGCGCGTCCACGGCTTGCGCCACAGCGACCTGGGCTTCCCTCGTAGAATCGTATCCCTGCTTCGGCCGCGACCATGGAAGGCTGTCCCAGGTAAGAATGAGCGCGATGCCCAGCAGCAAAAGCACGACTGCGCCACCGAGGAAGCGGACCAGATCGCGAACACGTTCATCCTTGTCCTCGTGCATTGTCGGTGTCGGGTCTGGCATTGTGTGCTCCGCAGTGTCGTACAGTCGGCCCCTGCGACTCAATTCCAAAGCCGCATTCAACTTGTGGATTGGCTTGGGAGCCCTGGACTCGGATCTCTTTAACCTACTCATAGTCTAAGGTGGCCCTAAGCGCAACGTCCACTGTAGACGGCAGGTTGATACCTGCGTATAGATGGAGGTTAGCGCCAGCGATTCCGCATCTGCTGGTTCTCGCCATCCCTTCAGGCAAGGCCAACGAGCCTCAAAGGTGGTTTAGAGGCGGGGCGTAGGTTTGATGCGGAGAATAGCGCCTTCGAATTGCGAGTCTTGTT
>JAZGFI010000038.1:0-5447 GCA_036479435.1 Planctomycetota bacterium
CCGTGGTGATCGACAAAACCATGTTGCCCGGAACCAAGACAGTGACGTCGTGGTTGACGGGGTCGACAGCGCTAGGGACGTTGCCCTGAAGCGTGAGATTGGCGTTAGGGCCATTCACGTCAAACTGGGCGCTCGCCAAGCCCGCGACACTTAAGGTCACGGCAAGGACTAACGCCAAATTTATTAGACCAAACTTCATCATCAAAACCTTTCAAAAGACAGTCAAGATGCGACCGCGTCGCCGTTCGAATTCGACAAAATGAGACTTCAATGATGAAGCCGCGAATCTCGCCCATGCCGCCTCAAAGTCAACTGAGGTCAGATTGGGCCTAAGGAACGCTGACAGGCTACACCGGTGAGCGATCTTAGGTCAAGTTAATGAGAATTTAGGCGGCCAGGTTTAGCCAATCAAAATCAAGGCTGGAGAATACGCCCGCCAATGAATAGATTCCTGCGTCGGAGCGACGCCCGCTCCTAAGCGCCCATAGCTCAGCTGGATAGAGCACCAGTTTCCTAAACTGGGGGTCGCAGGTTCGAGCCCTGCTGGGCGCACTCTTCAGAACAAATCCGCTCGTTTGCCGACAATATCGACGCTATTGCGAAACGTCGCTACGGATACTGGAGGTCATAGCCGTGCGAGGCGGCAAAGAAGCCGTTAGTTGCGACCGCAGAAATGAGCAGGCTTTGCAGGCGGACGGTAAGACCGGTGATTCCCAGGGGTGCCACGTAGTTCAATGAAAAGCCGGCTGGCGGCAAGAGCACGGGGCCGAAGATCGAGGGGCGATTGCCGTCGAAGATCAGAATCGTGTTGGGAACTTCGACATGGACTTCGGGGAAGTTCACGGGCGTGATGATCGGCGAGCCCAGCGTCGGGTAGACGACGGCCATCAGCACCGGAATCGCTCCGATCAAGCTGCCTCCAGGCGACTCGAAGTTAAAACAAAGCAACTCCCCGCCCACCACGGGCGTGACGCCGTAAATCGAAGCGGGAATGCTGTCGACTTCGAATTTGAAATCAAAGTCGTCATCGGACCCCGGTAAACGAGGCGTCACCTCATCCACCCCCATGTCCGCCGCCACTCCGATGACCCTTTGGTCGCCATCGAGATCTTCGGGAATGAAGGCTGAAAAGTCGGTAGGGGAGCCAGCGTCGATGCAGGGCGAGTTCTGGTCGAGGTGATAGTCGCCATTGTTCGCATCAACAAACTGAGGCGGCAAGTCTAGGTTGCCGGTACCGGTGAATCCGCCCTCGACGTTGCAATAGTCCACGCTGTGAAAGCTGCCCAAGGTCGAGATTTCGATCGGCAAGTTGCCACGGCAAATGGAATTTTGGACACCCATCGAACCGCTGATGTCACCAAAAATCGCCCCCGCCAAGGGAGCGCCAAGCAAAGGAGCGTTGTCCACGATGACGCAGTGCACGACTGAGCCCAAACCGCCGAAATAGAGAGCTGAGCCAACGCCTCCGGTCGAGACCCCAAAAGCATTCGTGACCCCGCTCCCCACGGAATTGCCGCGGATTACGCAGTTCGCGACTAAAGGAAATCCGAGCGCGATGTTGGCAAAAGCCACTCCCCCGCCATGGCCACCGGCGCCGCCCACAGTCGTAGGATGATCGCCACCTTCTCCGGCCAGATTGTTTTCAATGAGGCAGTTCTCGATCAGGATGCCGAAACCGTCGTTATAAATAGCACCACCATTTCCGCCGGATGTCGCGGGAGACGCAGAACTCGTCGGCAAGCCGCCCTTGCCCGCGCGATTGGCCCGAAAAATCGAATCTCGAACGTCTGCGATTCCCTCAATGACCGCGAGACCTCCGCCATGCCCTCCCGTTCTGTCGTTGCCGCCAAGTCCAGCGACGTTGTTGAAGAACAGACAATCCACGACAAAAACCGTATTGAGAGTGAAGTCAAATGTCGTATTGACGAACAGGCCTCCACCGCGCCCCGCGAGGCCACCGAAGGACACAGCGTTGCCTCCGTCACCGGCCGCGTTGTCGGAGATCGTGCAAGAGTAAATCTGGGTGTCATAGGCGAGCCCCGTGCAGGCGATCCCGCCGCCACCACCGCCACGCCCCGGATCAACGGCACCGCTGAAGCCATTTCCGGCACAATTGCCGATGATGACGCAATCTTGAATTCGCGGCGCGGCGTCCTGACAGAGGATGCCGCCGCCGTTGCCGCCGGCCCCAAAGGGAACTAAGGCATCGGGAGCTCGACCATTTGTGATCGTAAACCCCTCAAGAACGCTGCTTGCGGTTTCAGCCCCAAGGAACTGAAATCCTCGCCCCAACCCCATTGCATCGATCGTCGTGACCGTGGCACCACCGGAGCTCTTCACGATGATCGCCTTGCCTTGGAAATCTAAATCGTGTTCGAAGTAGGTGCCCGGAGAAACGAGCACGGTGTCACCGGGCAAGGCAAAGTTGATGCCCGCCTGAATGGACGGTTGATCTTGAGGGATAGCAATCGTCAGTTGGCTAAAGACGGAAGCGGTGCAAAGCAAGACCAGAACGGGAATGGCTGCAACAAGGTAGATGAGCTGGCGCATCAGGGCTCTCAGACTTTCGGGACCAATCGACATGAAGACGGCGGCGATATCGAAGCGATTCGTATGGCAAGTCGATCAAGATCGATCTTGCAAACGGCAGGGAACTGCCAAGTCCCGGGTGCATCGTAGCGATCAGAATCAGATTCACTCAAACTGACGCGATAGAACTCTAGTTGCAAAAGTACCGATCGTGCGAAGCGATGCCCACAAAGGTGGATAGGACGCATCAAGAAATCGAAAATGCCGGCTATTTATCCTCGCCGGCGGCCGAGCCGATGTCTATAGCGAGGTTTCGCGCAGGGTTTGGACCAAAGTCTCGACGGCGCTTTGCAATTCGATTCGATCGAAGACGGGATCAGGTTCGACAATGGCATCTCCAACGAGGTCTTCGACCCTGGCGGCTTTGTGACTGATCTTGGGGAAACCATAGGCGCCTCCCGATCCCTTCAGTTGGTGGGCATACCTTTTGAGAGTTTTTCCATCGCTGTTCGCGTAAACGTCCTCGACTTTAGTTGCCAAGTCAGAAAGGCCCTTTCGATAGCGCTCGATGAGCTCCCGGTATTTCGGGTCCACGCCATCTATCGCCAAGGCCACAGGCTCAGGTTCAGACCCGGAAAAACTCCTTGCCTGTGGCAACAAGCGGGCTATTTCTCGGCAAAATGCATCGGCGGCAGCTGGCTTGGTGATGTAACCCGAGCAACCGGCATCCAAGCACCGTTGTTTATCTTCGGGCATCGCGTGCGCCGTCAAAGCGATGATGGGGACGTTGTAGCCCTTGCTTCGCAGTATCGCTGCCGCCTCAAATCCGTCGACCAAGGGCATGTCCATGTCCATCACGATCAACTCGAACGGGGGGTCAGCGGCCTGAGCAGCATCGAGAGCGTCTCGCCCGTTGGAAACTAGCTCGCAAATCCCATCAACTCTGGACAGGTAGTAGGAGATGATCTCGCGACAATCGGCCGTGTCATCAGCAAGCAGAATGCGAACGTCCCGCAGCGAAAACGACTCGAGCCCCGGGGCTTTAGGCGGTAATGGGTCCGGCTCGTCGTTGAGCCTACAAAGACCCTGTTTTCCAAGAGCCTCAAGTTCCAATGCGAAGGTGAAAGTGCTGCCATGACCGAGCGCTGAATCCAGCTTGATGGTACCGCCCATCATATGCGTAAGTCGGCGAGAAATATTGAGACCGAGACCCGAGCCGCGGTCATCGCACAGGGGGTCGAGCTGCTCGAAAGGCTCGAATATCTGAGTTTGGTGTTCTGGAGCAATTCCGGAACCCGTGTCTCTAACGCGAAACTCAAGACGACCGCGGTTAGAGCCTGAAGCCACCCATGCGATGTCGACGGCGACCGATCCTGCGGCCGTGTACTGGATGGCGTTGCCCACCAAATTCGTCAAGACTTGCTTGATCCGCAATCCGTCGGCAACGACCGACTCCGGCAGCGGCGTCACATTGTTAAAGGAGAGCCGGAGGCCCTTGGCCTCAGCCTGTGGTTCAGCCACGGATCTCAGCGAATGGACAAGAGCTTTGACGTCACAGTCTTGAAGCATGAGCGACATCTTGCCAGCTTCGATTTTGGATAGGTCCAAGAGATCCGAAACCAGGCTCAAGACGTAGTGGGAATTGTCGGCAATGCGATCGAGTCGCTTTCGATCATCCCCTTGCAGAGACTCCGATTGCTTAAGCATCGTGCTGTAGCCCACGACAGCCGCGAGAGGGGTCCGGATCTCATGGCTGATCCTGGCGAGAAACTCGTAGCGAACGGTATCCGCCTTTGAAGTGGCCTCGCTCAGCAATGTCGACCAATCCGAATCCTTCGTCGCACGCTTGCCTTCGATGCGGGCCAGAGCGGCCTGAGCCTTGCGCGATTCCAACGAGTGCATGCCACATCCCTCCGCTACGCTGAGCTAGTTCCCGCCAGCTCAGCCACGAGTCAAAACTCTGGACTCCGTCTTCCTCCACCCCTATCGGATAAAAACCCGCCGCAACTGCTGAACACCGCAGCGCCGGGGTTTTTTGCAACAAATTTCAGATTCCTCAGTTTTCTCTCTCACCGCAGAAGATGCCACCGCGCCCACAGATGTCCGAACTAAGTCCCAAAATGATGCCAAGATAGAGCCTTCATCCGGCCCACCCTCGCGATATCTTCACAATTCTCTGCGGTTTCCCGCACAGAGAGCATGTCTTCACAAATATTAATTAACCAAAAAGCCGATACAGCCGATACAGCCGATACAGCCGATACAGCCGATACAGCCGATACAGCCGATGAGCGAACCATGAATGGTCCCGGCAGACCAAACCTTAGCTGGAGACGAACAATGAGCCGGCCGAAGCGGGCCCTCGTCATCGACGATGATCCAAGCCTATTGGATCTTGTGCGGTACGAGCTTGAGAAAGAGGGATTCGAAGTCAGGGCGGCGAAGTCGGCCGAAGAGGGACTCGATCTCCTTTCGGAGTTGACTCCAGAGTTAGTCGTCTTAGATCTCCACCTGCCAGGCCTATCCGGCCTGGAGTTCCTCAAGTCTTGCCAAAAGAATTTTCCCAACCTTCCCGTCATCGTCCTCACGGCCGAGGAACGGGTTGATGAAGTTGTCCAGTGCATGCGTCTCGGCGCTTTCGACTACGTGCAAAAGCCCTTTGAGCCGACTCGGCTCTTGACCTCAGTTCGAAACGCCTACGGGCACTGCGACTTGCGGCGCAAACTAGAATGCGTCACCGACGAGCTTCGCCGTGACCAAGGCTTCGCCGCACTCCTTGGACACTCACCGCAACTCGTCGAGACGATTGCCCTTTTGCGTCGCGCTGCTGAAAGTGACGTTTCGGTCCTGTTGACCGGTGAAGGCGGCACCGGGAAACAAATCGCCGCTCGCGCCCTTCACGCCGAGAGTCCGCGACG
>JAZGFI010000039.1:0-23460 GCA_036479435.1 Planctomycetota bacterium
GACTCGGAAGCCTTCGGGCAAAGAGGCTCACGACGAGGGAACTCGGCGTGGGCCTCACTTACTTGAAGGCCAACAGCGGCCTCAAATAGCGCGATGCTGGGAGCCTCAAGATGCGTGGGTGCTTACAGTACACCGAGTTACGGCAATCCCGGTTAGCAGCTTGACAGGTCATTGAGATAGGGCGAGACGGGTGTGGTCCCCACACTGAGCACGATTCGGATTATGCGGCAACGGCCCGAGCCTCCTGACACCGGCTACGAAAGAGAATGTTCATCGCGCCGTCCCAGCGGTCGCTCAGGGCCAGCGCGCGTAGCTGCATGACGTGGTCTCCGGAGTCCTCTTTCCATCGCGAGCCCGCTCGCTTCATTCGCATCTGAACGAGAGTCTTGCAGGTAGCTTCGACGTTTCCACTTCCGATGGGCAAGCCCCGTTTTCGAGCATCGGAGTAATTCATCCGGTCCGCATGGTTTTCCAAGTAGGTGATCGCGGCGCGGACGGGGTCAGCTTCGTGGCCGGGCTGGAGTCCGGCATCGTCCCGAAGCGTCGCTAGGATCTCTGCTGCGGCGCGGGGTTTCGTCGCCAGCTTTTTGCGCCATTGATCGACGACTTTTTGGCCGTCAGTGCCGTAGAGTTCCTTCGCTGCGGCAGAGAGCTTTTCGATGAGGTGCCAAAAGTCGATGAGGGAGGTGCACTTCTTGCCGATGCTGACGTCGTCGACCCCCGTCTCCAGCAGGCTCCACATGTCGTGAGCACCGTCGGCAAGCCGGACGACTGCGAGATCGGGACGCTGGCGTAGGATGGCCAGCACATCACTGCCCAAAGCATCAGCTAGGCCCCACTCGTCGCCCTGCGGCATCCGACCGTAGCGGATGGTATGGATGGCCCTACCATCACCGTCGTGAAGGGTCACCGTTGCGCAGTAGGCCATCCGGTATTGCCGCGTGATCGGGTTTTTCGGCGCGTTCTTCGCCGGCCGGCCCCTGGGCCTCGGGCGGGGCTCCTCCATGGGAATACTCACGCGGTCGATCGAGGCGCTCACGCTGCGAGCCTCGTCAGGTACGACGAATTCGCAGATCAGCTTTTCCTCGATCTCGACCCTCTGGCCGACGTAGATCTCGCCGACGGCATGGGGCACTCGCTCGAAGCTCGTGCGCGAGTAGGGGAGGCGACCGACCTGACAGGCCACGTTCGCTGCCTCTCGCGATGTCCCCAGCTGCAGCAGGTGCGTCATCGACTTCGCCGTGCCGGGCAACCAGCCGTCACCCACAGCACCGATCCTGATCGAGATCGCGTCGATGGTCGGGCCGTTCCGAACCCCCTTCTCTCGACAAAGCGGCCGCTCGATCCTCACGACCCCGGCCTGGGTCTTGTAGGACCCCATGGATCGACAAGCCTGACCGTAAACCTTGGCTCCGATACGGAGCGACTTGGTGTCGATCACAGCCGACGACAAAACTGCTTCATGGGCACCACGCTCGATGGCGCTCGAATGCTCGCGGAGCTCGTCTTCGATGCACAAGTAGTCCAGTGCATTACCGTTTCCAGCGGTCTTGCAGCGGACATCGACCGCCACAACCAGTTCGCCGATCGCCTCGGCTAAGGTCTTGTACTTTGCAGGAATTTCGACGAGGATTGGTGCAGACATGTGCTCCCTCCGATCACGTTTGTTTGTTGCTATCCGAACGATAACGGAGAGGAGCCCTTTTTTGTTCCAAATCCTTGGCAACGTAGCACTTGTGGCGATCGCAAGGATCCCCTTGCTAAATCAAACATATGCTCAGAACGGGATCCACACCCGGCGAGACTCCGACTCGGCACGCTCGGGACCCAAGTGACCGTTGATACCAGTGCTTTCGTCGGACGTTGGTGCCAAGTTGCTTGGAGCCTGTGGCGTTGGTCATTCTGAAAAGGAGCGCCACGGTTTGTCAGCACAAGATGGGTTGACTCTTGAGCGCGGCAAAAACAAAGGGAGCTGAAATGGATACGCCGTCGGAGCCGCTCCTCAAATCGGTCACACTGGAGGGATTCCTTTCGTTCGGAAATCAGCCAGCCGAGATCCAGCTTTCTTCATTAAACGTAATAATTGGGCCAAACGGATCGGGGAAGTCCAACTTCATCGAGGCGCTGTCAGTTATGCGAGCGGTGCCCCGAGATCTTCCGCTTCCGATCCGGCGTGGCGGAGGAGTGAAAGAATGGCTTTGGAACGGAGACGGCGAGGTCGACAATGCTCGCATTGAACTCGTGCTTTCCGAAGGCCATATAGCGCATGAAGCAGTTAGGTATCGCCTTGTTTTCGGGAGCGCGGGCGGGTCTTTTCAGGTCGTTGATGAGCGAATAGAGAATGCGCGCAGTACGGGCGCAAACCAGAAGCCATACTTCTACTTTGGATACGAGAATGGGCGTCCCACGCTCAACGTCAGCAAAGACGCCGACCAGTATCCAGGCCGTGAACTTCGCCGCGAAGACGTTGATCCGACACAGTCCATTCTCTCGCAGCGCAAGGACCCAGAAAGGTACCCAGAACTCGCCAAGTTGTCAGATGCTCTTGGCCAGATTCGCATTTACCGTAGCTGGCAGTTCGGTCCAGATGCACCATTTCGGATGGCATGCCGGGCCGATTAACGGACGGACTACCTGCTTGAGGACTTCAGCAACCTTCCAGCACGCCTCGCTGTTCTAAGGCGAGAACCGGCTCAGAAGAAAAGACTCATTGAACTTGTCAAAGAACTTGGCCCGGGATTCGAAGACTTCGAGGTGATTCCGGAGGGCGGCAGGCTGCAGCTCTACTTAACGGAATCCGGACGATCTTTCCCGGCCCATCGTCTCTCAGATGGATCGCTCCGGTACCTTTGTCTTCTGGCGATTCTACTCGATCCAGGGGCCGCGCGCCTCGTCGTGATTGAAGAGCCTGAGCTTGGGTTGCATCCGGATATCTTGCCGACCCTTTGTGACTTGATGGTTGAAACGGCAAGCCGTTGCCAGCTCATCGTGACGACTCATTCTACGCAGCTTGTAGATGCGATGACGGATCATGCAGATTCAGTGCTCGTTTGCGAAAAACCGCAAGGCAGTACGGTGATCTCACGCTTGTCCCAGGATGAGATTGCTCATTGGCGTGAACATGGTGGTCTTGGAAGCCTCTGGATGTCTGGAAACATTGGAGGGACCAGGTGGTGACGCGCCGGCCTGAGAGGAAGCTCTTCGTTGAGGGCGGCGGCGATCATAACTCTGCGCTCAAGATTAAGTGTCGGAGGGGCTTCAGAAAGTTGCTTGAGAAGGCTGGGTTCGAGGGCAGAATGCCGTCCGTCATTTCCTGAGGAAATCGGAGAAATGCCTACGACCAGTTCCGCACTGCCCACCAAAATCGGCAAGATGGTGATGTTTTTGTTTTGCTTGTAGATTCTGAGGCTGCGGTTGCCGAGAACTCTTGCCCATGGGAACACGTACTACAGCGTGACGGTGATGGATGGCAAATGCCGTCAGGTGCCACCTCAAGTCAGCTCCACTTCATGGTTCTTTGCATGGAGACATGGTTCTTGGCGGACCCGGAGGCGATGGAGGAGTTCTTTGGAAATGGATTTCGCAAAAAGGCCCTTTATCCTCTTGACGCCAATATTGAGAAATTGGCCAAGAAGGATCTGTACAGCAAGCTAAAAGCAGCGACCAAAGACTCGACGAGTGGCCCTTATGGAAAAGGAAGGCACTCATTCCAGTTGCTTGCCGAGTTGGATCCTACGCGCCTGCGGAATGCAAGCCCTTGGGCCGCTCGGTTCCTCGATGAACTTGACGAACTCTTGCCTTAGGCTGATTCCTTGGCGCGAGTCGACTCCTCTGTTCTGGGTTCGAGGTAGGCAGATCGACAGCGAGGAATTTCACCGGTCAGCAATCTGAAGCTCGAGCGTTCCATGCGGTGTCGTAGGTCGGAGCCATAGATCGCCCCGCAATCGATCCGAATCACGGCCATGAATGTGTATCACTTGCAGGTCCCGCAGGTCCCGCAGGTCACTGAATTCAGGCATTGCGCGCTCCGATCGCTCAATCTTGGCCTGGCTGCGGCCGAAGGCCTTTCCTCCGGGCGCTTTTTGGCGGATCATCCCGAAAGCCAATCTTTTCGCGGATCTGGAGTGAGCCATGAGTGCCCCCAAAGCCATTCGCCTGTCGGACTATTCGGCGCCGAACTACAGCGTTGATTCGATCGAGTTGACCTTCGAGCTTTTCGACGACAAGGCAGAGATCACCTCGCTGGTGAAGTATCGAAAGCGTCCGGACGCCAAGAGTGGCGAATTGCTGCTCTTCGGCGAGTTCGAGTCCTTGCAGACCTTGGAGATGGACGGGCGCACCCTCGACGAGTCGGATTGGGCGCGCGGCAAAGGCACGCTGACTTTGACGCCTAGGCAGCAGGAATTTGAGCTCAAGTGCCGTACTGAAATTCGGCCACACGAAAACAAAACCCTCATGGGGCTTTATCGCTCGGGTACAACCTACTGCACGCAATGCGAGGCTGAGGGCTTTCGGAAGATCACTTTTTTTCCGGATCGCCCGGATGTCATGACGACCTACCACACTCGCATTGAGGCGGACCAAAAGACTTGCCCCATCTTGTTGTCGAACGGCAATCTCATGGATTCCGGCGCCTTGGCCGATGGACGTCACTTCGCGGCGTGGGAAGATCCATTCCCCAAGCCCTCATATTTGTTTGCCCTGGTTGCCGGCGATCTCGCTCGCTTGGATGACCGTTTTCGGACCCAAAGTGGGCGCGATGTCGAGCTAAGGCTCTACGTCAATCACGGTGACGAAGATCGCGGCGACCATGCCCTACAGTCGCTCAAAAAGTCGATGACCTGGGACGAAGAAACCTACGGTCGGGAATACGATCTTGACCTGTTCATGATCGTTGCCGTGCACGACTTCAACTTCGGCGCTATGGAGAACAAAGGGCTCAATATCTTCAACTCGGCCTTGGTCCTGGCCCGCCCCGAGACCGCGACCGACGGCGACTACCAACGCATTGAAGGCGTGGTTGGACACGAGTACTTCCACAACTGGAGCGGCAACCGCGTCACCTGTCGCGACTGGTTTCAGCTGAGTCTCAAGGAGGGCTTCACTGTCTTCCGGGACCAGAGTTTTTCGGCGGATCTTAACTCAGCCGAAGTGCAACGCATCAACGACGTACGCGCACTCCGCGCCAGTCAGTTCACCGAGGATGCTGGCCCCACGGCTCACGCAGTTCGGCCCGCTTCGTACTTGACGATCGACAACTTCTATACCTCGACGATCTATGAGAAGGGCGCCGAGCTCATTCGCATGATGCACACCATGATCGGGGCGAAGGCTTTTCGGGCGGGCAGCGATTTATACTTCAAGCGTCACGACGGACAGGCCGTCACGACGGATGATTTTGTCGCGGCTATGGAAGAAGCCTCTGGGTTCGACTTGGAGCAATTCAAACTTTGGTACTCGCAAGCCGGTACTCCCGTGGTGCGCGCCTTCGGCAACTATGACGCAGCCGCCAAGACTTTCTCTTTGACGCTTGAGCAGCGTTTGAAGCCCACGCCCGGGCAAGACGTTAAAGAGCCGATGCACATCCCCGTCGCTTTGGGCTTACTGGATGCGAAGGGCAAAGACATGGAGTTCGGTGTGGAGAACCATGACGCGGCGTCCAAATCGGGCGACAAGATCACGGCCATCTTGCACCTGAAGAAAGCGCAACAGACCTATTTTCTGACGGGAGTCCGCGAAGCTCCGCGATTAAGTTTGTTACGTGGATTCTCCGCGCCCGTGCGTTTGGAGTTCGAGGAGAGCAATCAAGATCTTTGCCTTCGATTTGCTAGGGATGCCGATGGCTTTAACCGCTGGGAAGCGGGACAGCGGCTCGCCACGAAGACCATGCTCCGACTCGTGGGCGATCATCAAGCCGGCTCAGAGCTCGAAGTTAGCGCCGACGTCCTTGATGCCTTTGGCGCTTTGGCCGCCGACGAATCTTTAGATCCCGCCTTGGTCGCCGAAGCTCTGATCCTTCCCGGCGAATCTTGGGTTGGTGAACAAATGGACGAGGTCGATGTCGAGGCGGTGCACGCCGCTCGCGGCCATCTTCGCCGCGCCCTCGGCGAACGACATCAAGCGGCGTTTCTTGCGCTTTATCACCGCTTAGATCAGAAGGGCCCTTACAAAAAAGACGCGGCAGCGATGGGCCGCCGCATGCTCAAGAACGTCTCTTTGGCTTACGTCGCGGCGGGTGGAAAAACTGATGCCTTCCGCCTCGCCGACGCCCAGTTTCGGGCCGCATCGAACATGACGGACGAGATCAGCGCCTTGAGTATTCTGGCCAACGCCGCGATCCCCGGCGCGGAATTGCCTCAAGAAGTTGCGACTCTTCGAGACCAAGCTCTGGACGATTTCCGTAGCAAATGGAAAGACGACCCCCTGGTCATGAACAAATGGCTTGCGGTCGAAGCCGGTGCGGATCGTTCGGACTTATTGGCGCGCGCCAAGGACTTGGTTGCCGATTCAGTCTTTGATGAGAACAACCCCAACAAAGTTCGCGCCCTGTACGGCAGTTTCGCGCGCAACCTGATCCACTTTCACGATCGCAGCGGCGCGGGCTATCGTTTTTTGGTCGATCGCGTTTTGGAAACGGACTGCAAAAACCCGCAGCTGGCCGCAGGCCTGCTCCGCATTCTGAAGTCTTGGCGGCGCTATGATCCCGCTCGTCGTGCCTTGATGCAGGCCGAGCTGGAACGAGTGATCGGAACCGATGGCTTGTCCAAAAACACCTTTGAGATTGCCTCGATGGTACTGGGACGTTGAAGGACGAACTGGCGCACCAAATCTGGCGCGGGAAGTCTGAGGGCTCCGCGAAAACCGTCGAGCATCGAGCCTGGTTCCTTCACGGCATCATGGGGTCTCAGCGCAATTGGCGCAGTTTTGCCAAGGCCATGGCCGAGGCGCACCCTCAATGGGAATGCGTCACGATCGATCTTCGCAATCACGGTGCATCGGGTCCGCGCACCGGGGCCAACACCCTAGAAGCTTGCGCCAAAGACCTGGCGGCGTTGGCCGAACGCATAGGTCCGCCGCGTTTCATTTCTGGCCATAGCTTTGGGGGCAAGGTCGCGCTTGAATATGCCACTCGGATACCAATGGGGCTCTGCGATCTCCTCGTCTTGGATTGTCCGCCCGGACTCAATCGAGTTGAGGTTAGTGATTCTGGCGAGGGCGAATTGGCCAAAGTCCTCGCGGCTTTGGACCAAATTCCTATCCCGATTGAGCGTCGCAGCCGGTCGATTGAGTTACTCCTAGAACTCGGCCTGCCCCGCTCTTTGGCTAGCTGGATGTCGACTAACTTGGTGCGCAATCCAGATCCCGAAGGAAAGGGCTACGTTTGGGCCTTTGGCCTTTCAGAAATTAGGGAGATGATCGAGGACTATTGGGCATGCGACTATTTGCCTTTTCTTCGCGACTACGTCGAGTCAGGGTCCACTCCTTTTCAAATCACCTTTGTCCAGGCTGAAATGAGCGATCGTTGGTCTCAAGTCGAGGTCGAAGAACTCCGTGCGCTCGCGGGCCTTCCGGAATCGCCTATCGCCTGGAAGCAACTGTTGAGGGCAGGCCATTGGCTCCATGTCGATGAACCGGAGCAACTCGCCTCGCTTTTGGAGCCGCATTTTAGTTAGCGGGCCGTTTTGGATGGAAAGTGCAGCCCCAGCGTACGTTGTGGACGTCGATAGGGGCGCTATGATGGCTCTGTACTCAGCGGGGGAAAACGCAGCATGACCGACGGCACTATCGCATTTAACGACATCGACCCGGAAGAGACGGCAGAGTGGGTCGAGTCCTTCGATTCCGTCTTGGCCCACGACGGAGATGATCGCGCCGCCTACTTACTTAAACTCGTCGTCGAGCACGCCCAGCGCAGTGGCGTGACGGCAAAGATTCCGCGCGATACTGACTACGTCAACACCGTTGCTGCCGCCGCCGACCTCCCGTACCCAGGAGATGAGGCGATCGAGCGCCGCTTGCGGCAGATCAACCGCTGGAATGCGGCCATGATGGTGAGTCAGGCGAATAAAAAGTCCGATGGCCTCGGCGGTCACATGTCGACCTACGCCTCTTCTGCGACTTTTTTGGAAGTCGGCTTCAACCACATTTTTCGCGGCAAAGAGGGTGCCAAAGACCGCGGTGACCAGGTCTATTTTCAGGGCCACGGCTCCCCGGGGCTCTACGCTCGGGCCTTCCTCGAGGGGCGTCTTGAGCTCTCGCATCTTGAGAACTTTCGACGCGAAGTCGATCGTGGCACCGGACTGTCGTCTTATCCTCACCCGCGTCTCATGCCGGAGTTTTGGGAGTTTCCCACCGTCTCCATGGGACTGGGACCGCTCAACGCGATTTACCAGGCGCGTTTCAACCGCTATCTCGCCGCCCGTGGCCTCGCCGAAACGAGCGATTGCCAGGTCATGTGTTTCATGGGCGATGGGGAATGTGACGAGCCGGAGTCCTTAGGGGCGCTTTCGATCGCCGCTCGCGAAGGTTTGGATAACCTCACGTTCGTCATCAACTGCAACCTGCAACGACTTGACGGGCCGGTGCGCGGCAACGGCAAGATTGTTCAGGAACTCGAACGCATCTTCAAAGGTGCGGGCTGGAATGTGGTCAAGTGTCTTTGGGGTCGCGGGTGGGACCCGCTGTTCGCCGCCGATGCGGATGGCCAGCTCACACAGCTCGTCAACGAAATCGTCGACGGTGATCTCCAGCGCTTCATGCACTTTGAGCGCGATGAGACACAGTCGGAGTTCTTCGGCCGCAACGAAGCGGCCGCGAGCTTGTTCGAAACTTTAGGCGTCCGCGGCGAAGACTTGCTTCGTGGTGGCCACGACCCGGTGAAGATCTACTCGGCCTACCAAGCGGCGCGCAGCCACCGCGGCGCTCCGAGTGTCATCTTGTTTCAGACGGTAAAAGGCTGGGGCCTTGGGCCGAGTTTCGAGGGGAGCAATCCGACTCACCAAATGAAGAAGCTCACGGATCCGCAGCGGGCCGACCTCAGGGATCGCTTGGATATCCCCTTGAGCGACAGTGATCTGGAGGCGAATCCCTTTTATCACCCCGGCGAGATGAGCGCGGAAGTCCAATACATCCGCGAGCGCCGCGCCGCGCTCAAGGGATTTTTGCCTGCGCGCAAGGTTCAGATCATTCCGCAAGACCTAAAGCTTCCCGATGACAGTCTCTACGCCGATTTCTACTTGGGGTCTAAAGGTCGCGAAACCTCAACGACGATCGCCTGCGTCGGCATCATGACAAAACTTCTCGGAGACAAGAGTATCGGAGCTCGCATCGTGCCCATCGTGCCCGACGAGTCGCGCACTTTCGGTATGGAGGCGCTGTTTACCAAAGTTGGGATCTATGCTCCCTTCGATCAGGCCTACACTCCGATCGATCGCAAGTCACTAATGTACTACAAGGAAAAAGTCGACGGCCAGCTGTTGCAAGAGGGAATCAACGAGGCCGGAGCGATGGCGTCGTTTACGGCAGCAGGCACTGCGTACTCTGTGCACGGTCAGCCGATGATCCCGTTTTTCATCTACTATTCGATGTTCGGGTTCCAGCGGGTTGGCGATCTTATTTGGTCCTTTGCTGACGCTCGTGGTCGCGGATTCTTGTTGGGGGCGACCGCCGGTCGGACGAGCCTGAATGGCGAGGGCTTGCAGCACGAAGACGGCCACAGTCATGTCCTGGCTTCGACGCTCCCCAACATTCGAGCTTACGATCCCGCTTTCGGCTATGAAATTGCGGCGATCCTAAAAGACGGCCTAAAGAGCATGATCGATGACGATCAGGATGTCTTTTACTACCTGACGCTTCAAAACGACAACTACGAGATGCCACCCGCGCCGGACATCGACGATCTCGACGACAAAATCGTTCGCGGCATCTATCTGTTGCAGGAAGCTGAGATCGAATCTGACAAGCAGGTGCAAATTTTCGGCAGCGCGGTGATGATCAACGCGGCGCTGAAGGCACAGCAGATACTGGCAGATGACTACGGCGTTGCCGCCGATGTCTGGAGCGTGACGAGCTATCAAGCCCTCCGCAACGACGCACTTGCCGTGGAACGAAACAACCGGCTACATCCGAAAACAAAAGCACCTCAGCCCTTCATCACGGAGGCTTTAGCGGGCCATGATGGACCTATCATCGCGGTTACCGATTTCATGAAGAGTGTCGCGGATCAGGTGTCGAGATTCGTGCCGAACCGGTTCATCCCCTTGGGTACCGACGGTTTTGGTATGAGCGATTCGCGTGAGGCGCTGCGCTCCCACTTCGAAGTTGATGCTGCCTCCGTGACCATCGCCGCGTTGGACGGCCTACGCCTCGATGGCAAGATCGGGATTCGCGAACTCAAAAAAGCGATCAAGGACTCGGGCATTGATCCGGACAAGACCGATCCCGCTTCGATCTAGGACCCGTCGCGCGTAGTCGGCGCCGCGACCGCGAAGAGGCTAGCGAGCGTCTTGACCGAACATTCTGGACGGGCTGCCTTAGCCGAGTGCCTTGAGGACTTCGTCGACGACGCGGTCCTGATCGGATTCCGTCAAGTCGGGGTAGATTGGCAAGCGAAGCAGGGTGCGATGGAAACGCTTCGCGTTGGGCAGCGCTTGATGGCTAGGACCGCCGCAAAGCTTGCGTCCGTAGGGCGACTGGTCAAGCGGGTGAAAATGCGTGCTGGCCTCAATTCCCGCCGCAGAAAGTCTCGTCTGGACTTTCTGCCGATTGGATTCCGTAGGGAATGCAACCCAAAAGATGTGGCCGTTGTTTTGAGCGTCGACACGCTCGCGAGGCAGCAACAAGTCGTAGCGCTCGGCGGCTTCGGCTAACAGCCCTAAATACCGTGCGTGCAGAATTCGGCGGCGAGCCAGAATGTGATCGGCCTTCGCGAGCTGCGCGCACAAAATCGCAGACGAGATCTCGCTTGGCAAAAAGGACGACCCGATCGAGCACCAAGAGTAGCGATCAATTTCGCCGTTCATGAACTCGCGACGGTTTGTTCCCATCTCTCGGATGTGAGAGAGCGATCGATCAATCTCGGCATTCGATGAAATGATGAGGCCGCCCTCACCGCAAGTGAGGTTCTTGGTGCCGTGGAATGAAATGCAACCGAGATCGCCAAGGGTTCCACAGGCGCGACCGCGCAGTCTGCTGTCGAAGGCCTGCGCGGCATCTTCGATGATGGCGATTGTTTTGTCTCCAAGCGCGACGCGGAGCTGATCGACGTCGAAGGGGTCACCGGCGTAGTGGACCACTACGATGGCTTTGGTTTTTGCCGTCACCAAGTTAAGGACGCTCTGCAAGCCGGGCTCGGGGTCCTCAAAGCCACTGTCCGCAAACCTGACCTTGCAGCCCTGCCGAATAAACGCCGAGGCGCTGGTCGGAAAACCAAAGGTGGGCACCACGACCTCGTTTCGAGCCGAGAGTTCTAAGGCCATCGCCGCGCTTTCCAAGGCGTGGGTGCAGGACGTGACCAGTCTCGCGTAGGGAGTCTCGAGCCGCTCCTGAATGAGCTCTTCGGTCTTCTGCAACCACAGGCCGCCACCCTGCACCATGCCGGACTCAACTACGCTGCGCGCAGCATTTGCCTCAGCCTCGTCGTAACAAGGGCGGTGAAGTGGTATCTCCGCGTGCCGAGAAGGCGCGGGACTGTCAAGGCGGGGCTTCTCATCGCTCGCGGAAATGGCAGGGCTCTTTTTTTGATCCTTAGGCATCGTGGCGATGGTATCCGATGCATCGAGCAAAGTTGTCAGCAAAACCGCGATTTGATTTGGCTTGGTTTGTTGACAGGTGATCTACGCCGAAAAAAGTGGGGGGCTCCCCGAAAGGTGAGCCCCCCTTTATCGGCTTAGTCCGAAATCGGACGGTCGTGGGTCAGATTCTCGTTGAGAATCAGAATCCTCCGAATCCAGCCAGACTGAACGGAATGGTGAAGGTGTCACCCGGGTTGACGACGCCAGTTCCGGCCGGGAAGGCCATGATGTTGCTCGTCGTAGTCGTGCCGTAGAAGACGGCTCCCGATCCAATGGTGTACTCAAGACCCCAAGACATGCTCAAGGCGTTGCCTGGGTAAGCCGACGCGTTGAACACGAAGGCCTGGGCGTAGAACTTGACGCCGATGAGTGACTGAAGGTTGGGAATGTAGAAGTTCGGAAGTGTCGACAGGGTCATCGGGCGCAGCCAAAGCGGGTTTACGCGGAGGATGTCGTTCGAGTCGCCACCGATTTGTGCGACCACAGGGTTCAAGCCGATCAGCATCATGCATTCGAAGACTTCGATTTCGACGGAGCACTCGCTGGTATCACCCGCGCTGTCCAACAGGCTGTAGGTGAAGACGTAGGTGCCGATCGGGTTTTGCGCCGAGGTCGGCATCCAGACGAAGTTGAGGACCTCAGGCTGGCCTCCAGCCGTCGGGAATGCGCTGTCGTAGCTGACGTTCAGGGGCAGCGGAATGCCTACCGGAGTTCCGGCCGGAGCTTGGTAAGTGACGGTGACGCCGGTGAGCTGGACCGTTTCGCCGGGGTTGTTGGAGATCGCACGTATTTCGTGGGCCGCAGTGCCAGCATCGACGAGAACCTGGAGCGGTATAGCACCAAGTTCGACGGCGGGTGTCGGTGAGATACAGGACGGGTCCGCCGAAACAACGATGCTCGAGGCTTGGATGAACACAAAGCTGTCAAGATTGCTGTCGCTAACGTCGGCGATCACGAGTTTGATGGTGTGGGGGCCGGGACCTGTCACCGTGCCGACAGCGGTGAGCACGTCGGAGAAACCATCGGCTTCAATGTCGAAGAAGGGGCCGCCGTCTGAGAGGTCGTTGTTGTTAAACAGGTTGCAGAAATCGTCGGGATGGGCGGGATCAAAGGGGTTGCCACAGTTGAGGTTGTTGATTGCAACGGGGGTCACAAGGTCGGGCAAGACTGCGATGTTGCTGCCGTTGAGGAAAAATGCGAAGACGTCATTGAAAGCTGAGTCTACGAATTCATTGTACTCGTCGGAGGCGAAGACAAACTGGAACTGAACTCCAGCACTGGCGCCTGGGGCGATGCTCGCATCGGTGAAGTCGAACTGCAAGACCGTCGAGTCCTGAAGGCCCGCAGTCGCCAGGACGGCAAGGTCCGGGTCTGATCCGGTGCTGAGATTTGTGGTGACGTTGTCCAATGTGTTGGGTCCAACGATGGTGGCAATGTCTCCACTCGAAAGAATGACGCCACTTTCGATGCCGATGATGCTGCCAGCGCCACTAAAAGTCCCCAGTGCGATGAGGTCGGCGTTGTTGGTGCCATCGGAGATGGTACTGACGTTGCTAACGACAACGCCCAAACCTGCGAGGGACTCTGCGAGGGCGGTCGCCGTTAAAGCACCCGAAAGGTCGGTGGTGACGATGGGGCCTCCAGCCGTTTGACCGACTGGTTTGTTAGTGCCGCCGACGGGGAGGTTGGGCCGCGACTGGGCCATTAGAGAGAGGGAGAAGAAGGCCGCGACGATTAGCGCGAGCACTGTAGATCGATGATTCATGGATAGGGCGCCTCTAGATGCTTTCGGAATTGAACGGCAATTTTTTGGCGAAGTGAGCCTGAGCGAGTGAGGTCCCGCGGGTTGGCTTACGAGCCTCGCCGCTGGCATGGTCGCGCTCCCGGCCACCGGGCTCAATCAAAATAGCTGAGTGCGACAATTGACTTGATTGTCTTCACGGAGTAGGCGTGGGATGCGAACAGACCGCAGTATTGAGAACGAACATGATAACATAGACTTAGAGCGACGGCCGCCGAATATTGCTGCCAATGTTGGGATACTGTCGCAAGTCAAAAATTGTTGGATTCTTTGCCATTGGCGACGCCGTAGAGCTGGCGGCGAGGCAAGAATGTGCAAATCTTGGCCGCTGTTTTCTTGGGAAGGCAACGCAACATAAGTTGGCCGAAGCTGACTTTTAGGGCAGTCGGACTAAAAACTCGGCCCCCGCTACCAGCGAGCGCTAGACTCGCCGCCACTCGATCACCACGCCTAATGCGCTGCCACGCGAGTTCATAACGCCGGCGCTTTTCTTGTGATCGTGCCAGTTTTTTTAACGGGTCATTCTCAGCCAAACTGTCCGCAACGCCATGCAACAAGTCGACATACTCGGAAAGTAGCCCTTCGATCTGATGAGAGACGTTCCGATCGTGGATTCGATACCGCGCCAAGACCTCGGAGACGAATTCAACCGGATGGTGTTTCGCGATTCTAAGGCAAAGATCGAGGTCCTCGAGAAAACTCAAATTCTCATTGAACCCGCCGAGCCGTTCGAAGAGTTCGCGCCTCAAAACGGTCGTTTCGATGGGGATAAAGTTCGCCCTAATCAAGGCAGCGAAGACATTCCCCGATTTGTAGTCTAAAAAATTGGCCCGAGTGCCGTGCTCGACGCCGTGGTCATCGATAATCGTCGAGTCGGCGTAGACCAGGCCCAAGTCCGGGTTTTCTAGTAAGCGTCGCGGCAGAGTAGCCGCGAGCGTGGGCTCCCAGATGTCGTCTTGGTCCAAGAACGCAATGACATCAGAATGTGCTCGCTGGGCGGCTCGGTTGCGTGCTTTCGATACGCCCTGGCGCGACTGCTGAATCAGCTCGACTTGAGGGTAACGGCCCACTAAGTCCGGCGTGCCGTCTGTTGATCCGTCATCTACAACGGTGATCTGTACCGGGCCCGCTGTTTGAGCTAAGAGACTCTCGATAGCTTCGCCAATAAAGGCGGCGCCATTGTGAGTCGCGATACCGACGCTGACGATGGGTTTCAGCATTGAGTTTTGACGCTCATCTCAAAGACTCAATTTCAGTTCGCAAAGACGGATGATGCGAAAGACGTCCCGCGATCCACCAGCTTGCGATGCCCACCCCAATGATGATGCCCGGACGCCAAGAGTCAAGGCCGCTCAGTCCAAGATAAGCCGCGATTGGGACGATCGCGGCGAGCAAGAGCCTGCGAAGACCCCAGTCTGAACTGGCGAGTTCAAGGCCGGTAGCCTCCCGAAGAGCGTTCCTCGCGACTCTCACTGCGATCACGGCGCTGGCGAATCGAGCGATCACAGCGCCAATTACCAAAGCCAAGAGGCCAAAGTTTAGGCTCAAGGTGACGGCGAACAAGACAAGGGCTAAGCGCAGCCAACTCAGTACCAAGACCGATCGACTGCGGCTTTGAGCTTTCAAAAGGGTAATCGCCACGACTTCTAGGGATCGGAACCCAGCGGCCCCCACGAGTAATGCGATAAGAGGGCCAGTGGCTCTCCAGGCATCCGGAAGGACTTGCGGAGCGAGATCGTGGATGACGAAGGCGGCAAGAAGATGGAAGGGGAGCAGGGTCCCCATGACTAAGCGAAAAGCTGCTTCGCTACGTTGAATCTTAGTCTCAGCGGCAGCGGTTCCGAATCCAGGCATGAGCAAGCGCTCTGCGACTTGCTCGGTGAACTCAGGCGTCGGTTGCGAGACCTGCCAGGAAAACTCAAGACGACCCAAAAAGGCGCGTCCCAAAAAGATCCGTGTCGCGAAGGATTCGACCTTTTGCCCGAGCATGACCGTTAGGTTGCTGAGCGCCAAGTCGAAGCCCCTGGAGAGGACGCGATCGTCGAGTTTTTGGACCTCAGTCTCAGTCTTATCAAGCGGAGCGTGGGACAGTTGAACATGGCTAAGGGCGAGCGCAGTGGCGGCATTGGCGTACCATCCCACCACGAGTGACCAAGCTTCGAGCCCGAGTCCAGCTGATATCAAGATAGCCGCCACCATCGCGCAGGTGGAGCCAACTTCGACCGTGAAGGTGCGTCGGTATTGCCGCGCCCGTATCAAACGTGCGCTAGGCAAGACAGCCTGCATCGCGAGAGCGATCATCGGAGCTAAGAACAGTAAGTAACGACCGGTCTCCGGCCAAACGCCAAGGAGGCTCCAACCCAGAGCAGCGGCCAAGGCGCTGCCGCCCAAGCCAGTCCATAAATGAAAGCGTCGCAGCCGTCGCCAAATGGTTTGGTCGAGGCGCGGGGCGAACACGCAAGCGTCGTCGAGACCCCAGATTGCGAGCAGCGAAATGGCTGTCGCCAGCATTCCGGCCAAAAAGACGTCGCCGAAAATTGCCGGGGACAAAAACCAGGCCAAGACTATCTTGGAGAAGAAACGAAGTACTTGAACGAGAGGATTGCCAAAAACAGCAAAGCCCCAGCTCGATGGGGGCGGGTGAAAATCGGCCTCACTTGCGTTCGGATTGGGGTGGCGGTTGGGGCTCATCTGGTCTTTTTCTGAATCCGATCCGATTCCGCGGCCCCCATGCTCATGCTGAATATTAACTCGGTTAGTGATGCGAGCTAATTGTGTAGAGATTTCCTGCCAAGTGCCCTAACCTCTACAACCTTGATTGAGTTTGCCGCTTACCAGTGTTTTCGCAACACGATTTTCGGGAGTCCCATGAACATGCAGTTGTCGGTGTTCAAGATGGCGTTGATCGCCCTGATCTCCCTGTGGCTTAGCGTCCTGAGTATTGGGCAGGGCGAATCGCGTCTTGCTCCCGGCGAACTCATCTTGGGTCCAAGCCCCGAGTCGAGGGCCGATTCGATGGACGCCCAATTGCAACAACTTGGCTTGCGCGTTGTCAAAAGGGATGCCATCACCGGAGTTTATCGTCTAGCCGTTACTGAAGGTCAAGAGCAAGCGTGGATCGCGCGCCTCCGCAATCTGGATGGCGTGGCCTATGTCGAACGAAACAGCATCGGCGGCGTGGCGTCGAGCTTTTTGCCGGATGACACTTACTTTGCCCAGCAATGGCATCTTGAGAACACGGGGCAAGTGCCGGGAACTGTCGGCGCCGATATCAACATTCGAAGGGTTTGGGATGTCACGCGCGGCTCTTCTTCCATCGGCGTCGCGATCTTGGACACCGGCCTTGATCTCGACCACCCTGAGTTTGCGGGGCGAATCGATCCGGACGGGCAGGACTTTGTCAACGGCGATCTTGATCCCGAGGCGACGCACCCGCACGGTACTTGGGTGGCGGGATGCATTGCCGCCAATGGCGACAATACTTTTGGCGTGACCGGTGTGGATCACCAATGTCGGATCTTGCCATTGCAGGTTATTGGCTCGACTGGCAGCGGCACCGCCTTCGATTTGGCCCAAGGACTGAATTACGCCGCTGCTCAGGCCGACATTCAGATCATCTGCATGAGTCTCCAAAACTACTTGGCGGACACCGTCTTGCTGAACGCGCTGGCGAATGCCAGCCAAGCGGGAAAGATCTTGGTGACCTGCGCAAGCAATCTCGGCGCGGGGGCTGCGGACTTGACCTACCCCGCGGCTTCTCCGTTGACGATAACCGTCGGCAACACGACAGCTTTTGACCAGCTCAACTCCACGTCCGGTACCGGCAATGCCGTTGACTTCGTGGCCCCCGGAACTTCCATCGTCACCGCGCAACACGGCTCTCAAACCGATTCCTTCGACGTCGTCACCGGGTGTTCCTTTGCGACTCCGCTCGTATCTGGCCTGATTAGTCTCATCTTGGCACGTTGCGAGCAACTTGGATTGCCCGCGCCCAATCAAGATGCTGTTTACGAATACCTCCGCCTTGGCGCGGTGGATCAAGTGGGAATCGTGGCGGTTGATACGCCCGGCTACGACACGAGTTTCGGGCACGGGCGAATCGACGCCGCAGCGACTTTCGACAATATCGACCTTCTTGGCGATTGTGCCGCTGGCAACATCGATCTCGCCTTTGGCGGGCCCCTGGATATTTTTCGAGTTAACGGCTCAAGCGGCACGGGAACCCAGCGGCATGTTGTCGTCGGTATCCAGCAGCCTTTCACCTTTGAACTGGATGTGCCGCTTTCGAATCCGCTCGGGCAGGGTGCGAACGCCGACTTCATTGTGTGGGGCGCTTTTGGCGAACCCGGTACGCACGCAACTTTTGAACTCCCCTTCGGGATCGGCACCTTTTGTTTTCCGCCCTCGGACCTATCCGCTTTACCCGATCTGTTCACCCTTGCAAACAGCTTTGGCGGCGGCCAGCCCGCCGTTCTTCCGGCATTGGCCGCCCCGTGGGTGGCGTCGACCGCGGGTCTGCCGTTCCCAGCCGTGGCAACCTTACAGGGCATCATCATCGACAGTCCCCAGTTTCATGTCGGTCGTACCAATGCCATTGTGCTTGAGGTCAGGCTCCTCGAAGCACCCGTGATCAGCTCGGTTGAGACGCCTACTGGCATTGCCGGATCTGCACTGACGATTCAGGGCACAGGTTTTCAGACTGGCGTCGTTGCCACTCGTAACGGTGTGCCGCTGGGGCTTACCAGCGTCTCCTCGACGGTGCTGATTTTCTCGGAGCCCGCGGGCTTTGCGTGTGACGAGTTAATCGAGCTCACCAATGTCGACGGGCAAATGGCGACCGTCGTTTTTGCTCCGAGCCCTAGCATCGACTCTATTGCGACCCCGGACGGGACCAGCGTCAGCGGCGGCAAAGTTATTTCAATCAGTGGTCAGAATTTTGGCGGAAACGCGGTCGTGATGGTGGGAGGCAACTCGGCGATCATCGTGGCGCAAAGTGACAGCTTGGTTGTCGCCCTTAGCCCTCCGGGATCCGTTGGCACCACGACTTTGTTGCTTGCGACCGATTATGGCTGCGCGGCGAGCACTCCCTACACCTACACGCCTTAGCTCCATCCGTGGTAGATGGGTAACGAAAGTGGAGAATCGGAAACGACCGGGGGGCGACCGTCTTCTTTTGGCTGAGGTCGTCTGCTTGCCTGATCGACACCAATAGGCGCATTCAATAGCGATTCCAACCTACTTGCCCGGTTGTCTTGAGACCTTGTTTCCAAAGGGCACACGAATTGCTTCCATGTCGCCCAGCCCAACGCGGCAGCGCGCGCTTCGTCGCGAGTCGCCTGGACATGCTCTGGAGCTTACCGGCCACCGGAAAGCTTGGGGCATGCCCTCACCCAACACTTGAACTCCATAAATCTCGATCCCATGGAATTCAGGAGGCGACCCTCATGTTGCTGACACGGGCGTTTATTCTTCAGGCAATCATCACCCTCACGCTGATCTCGGCCATTAGTTTTGGCCAACAGCAACCCCGCTACGCGGACGGCGAAGTTGTTCTTCTCGTTAAGGAACCCTCGATTCGCATGGAATCGAGACTCGCGGAGCTCGGCTTGCAGGTCATGGCCAGGGATCGCATCTCGGGGTCCTACCGAATCGCCGTTCCGAGTGGCGAAGAGTCGTCGTGGATCTCTGAGCTTAGTCAGCTTGGCGGGGTCCGAGCGGTCGAGCTCAACGCCCTGGGAAGCGCGGCCAGCAGCTTTCCGCCGAACGATACTCACTATCCTTTGCAGTGGCATCTCGACAACACCGGACAGGTGCCGGGTACCCCAGGCGCTGATATCAACATCGCTCCGGCTTGGGCCGCGACCTGTGGTTCGAGCACCATCGGTATTGCCGTCATCGATTCGGGAATCGACAGCGATCACCCGGAGTTTGCCGGGCGCATTGACCCCAACGGATTCGACTACGTCAACAACGATTCGGACCCAGAAGCCGTCGATCCCCACGGCACCTGGATTGCGAGTTGCATGGCGGCGAACGGTGACAACGCCTTCGGAATCAGTGGTGTCGATCGTCAATGCCGTATTCTTCCGCTGCAGGTCCTCGACTCCGCCGGAAATGGCAACTCGTTCAATCTTTCCCAAGCCCTCATCTTTGCCGCATCCCAGCCGGACATTCACATCATCTGCATGGCCCTCCAGGGCTTTCCGCCGACTGCCGCGCTGCTAAATGCCCTGAGTTTCGCTTCTCAATCCGGAAAGATCCTCATTTCCTCCACCAGTAACTTTGGTTCCGGTTCGGCCGACACGAGCTACCCGGGCGCCTCACCTCTGACGATTTCGATTGGATTCACGGATGCCTCGGACCAGCTTCACCCGACGTCGGGAACAGGGACCCGAGTGGACTTTGTGGCGCCAGGCGTTGATATCGTGGTCGCTCGGCACAATTCAATGGCAGATCTGTTCACGGTTGGCGTCGGGAGTTCCTTCGCAACGGCGATGGTCTCGGGCATTGTCGGGCTGATCTTCGCCAAGTTTGAAGCTCAAGGGCAGGCTCTTCCGACTCAAGACGAAGTCTATGCTCTCTTGCAGCTCGGCGCTGAGGATCAGGTCGGGTCGGCCTTGTTGGACCCACCGGGCTACGACAGCAACTTTGGCCACGGTCGTATCAACGCCGGCGCGATCTTCGAACGTGCCCTTATCCTCGATGACTGCTCGAGCGGAAACATCGACGTCGGTCCCAATGGCCCGCGGGACATCTTCAAGATCAACGGGAAAAGCCGCACCGGGCTACTCCGTCGCGTTGTCGTCGGCATTAACCAAGCCCTGACTTTCGAGGTCGATGTTCCGAGCTCAAAATTCGCCAAGGGGACGCCTTCGTAGAACATGGGATGGGTGAAATGATCCGGGTGGACGTGGCTCACGGCGATCACGCTGGTGCCGTGGTCGATGCCGAAGTTGTTGAGCGCAACGAAAGAATCGATGTGTTGCCGTGCGATGTTGGACGGATAAAACCCAAGCGCTACCTCGACGAGCATGTAGATGTCAATCGGATCGACGAACACCACGCTGATGAAGGGGCGGGGAGAAAGGCCCGGCCGCGGCGTCCACATAGGGCCGACGTGGAAAAAGATGTCGAAGTTGTTGTAGATGCGAATGCGCCCCAGAGTACCGACGTCGTAGCCGCCGGTTCCGTTGACTGTATCGGCGAGATTCGCCAGCACTTCTTGCAGGCTATCTTCGGTGGCGTGCACGGTGTAGAAGCTTTGCCCGGTCGCTAATGCGTCACACTCAAGCTGATAGCCCGGAGTGCTGGGGTAGGGATAAAAGAGCCCTTCGGTCACAAAAGTGCGACCTTCCTCCCAATCGGGGTAGTCGCGGAGCAAGAGCAAGTAGCTCGTGATGGACCAGTATTGCGAGTAGTTGATGGGTGCGTTGTGGGGAACGTGCGCGGGCGTGAAATCCCAATTTTGCGCGCGGACTGAAGAAAGCAAGATCAGCAAAAACAAGAAAAAGGACACCGACGTCAAACGCATGCTGTGAACTCCCGAGGGTCAAAGGACATGGCGGCGGCGACCCCGAACTTCGTACGAGGCGAATACGCGTGCAGCATGGCCGCGCGGCCATGCGATGTAAAGCTCAATTCACATCGACCCGACCCAATCACGCGGTTCGCGAAGTACCTCGACGAGCCGCCCTGCGGGGCTATCTGCTGCTACTTGGTGATCGTATTCCCAACGAGCCGTCAAGGGTAAGCTCATCAAGATGCTCTCAGTGCGGCCCTTCGTGCGGAGGCCGAAACTCGTGCCGCGGTCGTAAACTAAATTGAACTCGACGTAACGGCCCCGGCGAAGCAACTGCCATTCGCGTTCTTCCTCGTTGAATGGCTTATCTTTTTGGCGCTCGTATATCGGCATGACGCTAGGCATGATCGTAGCTGAACAGTCCGCGACGAAGGAGTAAAGGTCGTCCGCTGAACGGTCGGCGAGGTTGTCGAAGAAGATGCCACCGACACCGCGGGCTTCTTCGCGATGAGGGATGTGAAAATAGCGATCGCACCAAGCCTTGTACTTGGGATAGAACTCAAGATCGTGCGCATCGCAAACGGACTTTAGTTTGCCGTGGAATTCGCGAACGTCCTTTTCGACCAAGAAGTTTGGCGTGAGGTCGGTTCCGCCCCCGAACCACCAGACTTTGTCACCCTCGGCCCGCTCCACTTCGAAGTAGCGATAGTTGGCATGGATCGTCGGAGCGTGTGGATTGTGCGGATGCAAAACCAAGGAGATGCCGGTGGCGAAGAACTCGGCCCCGTCACCTCCCAAGTCGACCCCTCGACCCTGTGCCGACTCCAAGACCTCTTTGGGCATGGGGCCAAAAACCGCTGAAACGTTGACCCCGGCTTTTTCAAAGAATCCGCCTTCTTGAATCACGCGGGTCCGGCCACCGCCGCCTTCGTCGCGCGTCCACAAGTCCTCACGAAAGGTGTTGCCATCGAGAGCTTCAAGCTCAGCACAAATCTCGTCTTGGCGCGCTCGAAAAAGCGCTTCGGCTTTGTTTCGCATGGCCAAAGTGTATCAAGCCGTGCCTTCGGTGCCCTGTCGGCGGTCTGGGATAATTTCTGTGCATGGTGAAACGCCTCAACGACGCCTTGACTGCCTTAGAGCAGATTGCGCCTCTTCGCTTTGCGGAGAGCTGGGACAAAGTCGGATTGCTCATCGACAAGGGCAAGCGCGGGCCGCTGCGCTGTGTTTTTCTGTGTATTGATTTGACGGAGCCCGTCCTCGAGGAGGCGAAGTCGGCAAAGGCGCAACTCATCGTCGCCTATCATCCCCCGATCTTCGAAGCTCTCGGGCGGCTCACTCGATCGACACCGAATGAACGCATCGCCGCCGATGCTTTGGCGGCCGGCATCGCGGTCTATTCGCCCCACACGGCTCTCGATGCGGCGCCCGGCGGAGTTAACGACTGGCTGGCCGCAGCTTTTGAGGCTCGCGAAGTCCGCCCGCTTCAAACCAAAAGCGAACTCGCCTCGGGGCAAGACGCGAAGGTCGTCGTCTTCGTTCCTGATTCCGCGGCGCCGGCGATTCGAAAGGCTCTAAGCGATTGTGGGGCGGGGCGGATTGGAGCTTATGAGTCCTGCAGCTTCTCCACGCCGGGTCGGGGGAGTTTTCGGGGGCTTAAGGACAGTCGGCCCACCATTGGCAAGAAGGGACGTTTGGAAGAGGTCGATGAGCTTCGTCTTGAAATGGTTTGCTCGCTTGCCGATCTGCCCAAGATTCAAGAGGCCATCAAGGGCGCGCATCCCTACGAAGAACCGGCCTGGGAGGTATACCCCTTGGCGGCGCGTCCCCTTGCCGATACCGGAATGGGACGCTTCGTTGAGTTGTCACAACCCGCTACTCTCGACGTCTTGGTGAAAAGAGTCAAAAAGCACCTCGGCCTTAAGCGCCTACGGCTTGCTGCCTCGCCAGCTCACCGCGACGGCGAACTCATCCGAAGCGTCGCCCTTTGTGCCGGAGCTGGAGGAAGCGTTCTTGCAAATTGTGCTGCGGATCTTTACCTCAGCGGCGAGATGCGACACCACGATGCTTTGGCTGCCCTTGCCGCGGGGCGATCGGTCTTGCTTGGAGAGCACAGCAACACCGAACGCGGCTACTTGCCACATCTCAAAAAGGCGATGGCGAAGGAACTCAAGGGTGTTGCGATCGAGATCTCAAAGTTGGATCGCGACCCCTTTGAGATCATCTAGTCCTCGAACAAGCGTGGATTGCGAAAGTGTAATCGTAAAAACACGAAGAAAGCCCTCTCCGTGCGCGTAGATGTTGATGTTCAAAGCCAACACAAAACGCACTGGGGAGGGCATTCAAGTGAA